>JAAYFJ010000005.1 GCA_012728295.1 Tissierellia bacterium
TATATTTATATCTTTTAATCCTATGAATTTTATGATATTATTCTTTCGCACTTGTATTCCTCCTTTGGTGTTGTTTTAGCGATTACATTTTAAAGGATTTTGGAGTACAAGTGTATATTTTTTTGCTTTTTAACATAAAAATATCCGTTGGGAGTTTTTATCCCCCAACGGATATTATAGAACAGTTTTTTCTTATTATCAATAAATAGCATAAAGCACTTTATTTACTACTATACCTGCTATTGCAGCTAAGCTAAGCCCTGATAAGCTAACCTCCGAAGTTATAGGTATCGCTATATTTATACCTAAATTTGCAGATAGTCCAATGATTAATACCACAGCCATTATAACAATGTTTCTGGCGTCTAATTTGGTTTTGCTGTGCTTAATAGTTTGGAATCCAATTAAGGCTATCATGCTAAACAGCATTAATGAGATCCCACCCATTACTGGAACCGGTATAGATTGCAAAAATCCACCAACTTTTCCAATAAACCCTAATACTATTGCGAGCATTGCAGTTATTCTTAAAATAGACGGATCGTAATTTTTGGTAATTGCAAGTACACCTGTGTTTTCGCCATAGGTTGTATTTGCTGGTCCTCCTATTAGTCCGGCAAATAAAGTAGCTAGTCCATCTCCCAAAAGAGTTCTATTGAGTCCAGGATCTTCCATAAAATTCTGACCCACGACCATTCCATTTGTCGTAATATCTCCAATGTGTTCCATAAATACTGCTAATACTACTGGTGCAATAATTGCAATAGCTCCAATACTAAATTTAGGCATTGTAAAAGCGGGTATGCTGAAAATTTGAGCCGATGTCACCACCGAGGTGTCTACAGCATGAATTATCAAAGCTAAAATATATCCTACGGTTACTCCTGAAATAATCGAAAGCTGCTTAAAGAAACCTTTTCCAAATAGCGTAATTACCAAGGCTGTGCCCAGAGTAACAGCTGATAGCAATAAGTTTCCCTTTGCCATTCCAAATGCAACAGGAATCAAATTTGCTCCAATTACAATTATCATAGGTCCAACTATCTGAGGAGGAAAAAACTCTTTTATTGCATTTACTCCTACTTTAGCTACTATAAGAGACATTAAAATATATAGTATACCTGCTACTATTATTCCTCCTTGTGCATAGGTCAAGTCTCCATATTCTTGTCCGACTGTTATTATTACTGGTATAAATGCAAAACTAGATCCTAAAAATACAGGGACTTTTTTCTTGGTGCACATATGAAATATAAGCGTTCCTACTCCCGCGCTCACCAATGCCACAGATGTATTCAAACCTGTCAACATTGGTACTAAAACTGTTGCACCAAACATCGCCAACAAGTGTTGAAAAGCCAGGATGATTTTTTTTACTTCTCCTAAACCATCATTTAGTTTTCTTTCCTCTGCCTCTTGTCTTTCTACATCTTTTACTTCCGTCAATTTAATACCTCCTCATTTTTGGAGAATAATTCTCCCTTTTCAGCATCTCAGTGCCAAGTTAAAGGTTTTAATAATGCCAGCTATTCATATATTGAAACAAAGCTATCTCCGTCCATTTCACTTACGCTGACTTTTATTATCTCACTTCTTGATGAGGGCACGTTCTTTCCAACATAATCTGCTCTAATGGGTAGTTCCCGATGTCCTCTGTCAATTAAAGTAGCTAATTGAATCATTTTAGGCCTTCCCATGTCCATAATCGCGTCCATTGCTGCCCTTGCTGTCCTGCCTGTAAATAATACATCATCTACTAAAATAATTGTTCTGCCTGTTATATCAAATTCAACTCTTGTACAATTAACTACAGCAGTATCAGATTTTTTTGATAGATCGTCTCTGTATAGAGTAATATCTAGTTCTCCTACGGGAATATGCTCTCCTTCTATCGCTTCTATCGTTTCTGCAATTCTATTTGCCACTGGAATCCCTCGTGTTTTTATACCTATTAGAGCAATTCCTTCTACACCCTTGTTCTTCTCAACGATTTCATGAGATATTCTGACTATCGCTCTATCCATAGCTTGCTCGTCCATAATAACCGCTTTTTCTTTCAACCTATCACCTCCAATAAAAAACCTCGTGCACGGCACGAGGATAGATTAGTAGAGTAAAATTAATCTTCTGATTTTACAAAGAATTAATTAAACAATCTTATTATCATTCCTTTTATGCCTCTCTGTGCACAGTTAAAGGATATTTACTATTTTATTATATCGTTAATCTATTTCTATTTCAACATCATAATTTTATTATTGCATAAAGTTAGCCCTGACAAAAGAGAAGAGTCGGCATATAGCCGACTCGCAGTGTCACATTATTTGTCATAGTATATCAGTTCACCGATATTTTTGTTTCTTAGCTCATCTTCTTAGAGAAGATAGCCATAACTCCGATTGATGCAAGACCTGCTATCATCAAAGCTCTATTCTCATTTGCTATAAGTCCGGATACGGAAACAATAGCAATTAAGATTGGGTTAACGAAACGAATTAATCCATACCATAATCCAAACAAACCGAATTTTAATTCGCCATTATTGGTAACTTCGTTGTATATGTCTTCTTTTTTGACTGACCAACCAACGCATAGGCAAAGTAGCATACCACCAATTGCCATATATACTTTGTCTGTCAATATATCTAAGAAATCAAATACTCCAACTCCAAGAATGTGGAAGTCAGCCATAACGCCTAGTGATAAGGACGCTAGAACGCACATGATTACCATAATAATGCTTGTGTAAAGAACAGCTTGTTTACGAGTCTTATGGTGTTGCTCAATGAAGTAGTCTACTACTACCTCCATCAAAGAGATGGAAGAAGTCAAAGCCGCAACAGTAAATGCAATAAAGAACAATACGTGGAATACTTGTCCTAGTCCGCCCATATTTGCGAATACTGTAGGCATTACTACGAAAATTAGTCCAGGGCCAGCTGCTGGGTCTACGCCGTATGCAAATGCTGCCGGGAACATTGCCAAGCCTGCTAATAAAGCAATACAAGTATCCATTATGGTAACGATAAGTGCGTTGCCTTTTAGATCTTCTGTCTTTGCAAGGAAACTACCATATGTGATCATACAGCCCATTCCTAGTGAAAGTGAGAAGAATGCTTGTCCTAGAGCTGCTAGTGCTACTGATCCATCCAATTTGCTGAAATCAGGTTTGAATAAGAATGAAACCCCTGCGCTTGCGCCTGGAAGTGTCAATCCACGAATAGCTATGATAACTAGCAATAAGAACAAGGTTGGCATAAGTACTTTACCAGCTTTTTCAATACCACCTGAAATACCCTTAATAACAATTGCAATGTTAAGTGCCAGGTATATTACCATCCAAATCAATGGTTGTACTGGGTCGGAAATGAATGCTCCAAAAACATCTTCCACTGCTTCAGGATGTTGTAATAGTCCAGTGAATCCTTTGAAGATATATGCAGTTGCCCATCCACCTACTACTGGGTAGAAGCCCATGATGAACAATGCAGTCAATACTCCCATAAAACCTACAAAAGTCCATTGCCTACTAACTTGTTTGTAAGCTCCGGTTGCTGCTTTTGCGGTATAACGTCCAAGGGTGAACTCTGCTAACATTACGGATAAACCAACAAAAAGAGCGAATAATACATATACAAGAATAAATGCTCCCCCGCCGGACGTACCTGTTAGGTATGGAAATCTCCAAATATTACCCAAACCTACTGCTGATCCTGCTGCTGCCATGATAAAACCAAATCTCGAACCCCAATTTTCTCTCTCGTGACTCATTTGATTCCCTCCTTTAATAAGTAATAAAGTGAGGTGAATCGATATTTCTATGACTTAATGTAAACTGCCTCCTCTCTTGCCTTGTTAAAGGCGATATCGAATGAATAATTGCAACATGTTCATTATATCGTTAATATCAACAATTAACCATATGTCTTAGCTGAAAAACACACCTGCGGTTTTCATCTTTATGATTGGGTATTTTACTACACTACAGTGTTATCATGAATAGAAAGACCACTTATATTCACAAATACGAGTGGTCTTTCTATGCTTTATTTTATTGTTTATTATACATTATTTGTTTTATTGTTTTATTTCTAACTAGCTAACGTCTTTATATTTGTGCTTACCATACCCCTTGTTCTTAGCTTAATATCATTCTTGTTCCAAGAAAGAGCAAGTATTGCTATTCCTAGTATTCCAAATAACATTCCCCCATATAGATTCACTGCCCTTGTCAATATCATAAGGGCAAACCCTCCTCCAGAAATGGTTATTGCGGAATATACGCCAGTAAATGTATGTTCTGCTACTCCTACTCCTCCAGGTATTGGTATACTTTCCAAAGCAATTACTACAAGTCCTTGAAGTAGGACAAATTGAATCCAATTCAACTGTGCATATCCTAATCCCCTGTAGATAAAATACGGAACTGAATAGCTGAAGAAGAGCATTCCCATTATCCAAAAGGCTAGTTTTAAAGCAGTTGCTGGATTTCTTTTAAGCCACTGTCCATTGACTTTATATTGTTCCATATGCTCGTTACATTCTGCTTCTTTATTTGCTAGTCTCTTGAGGAATGGAACCTTTCTAGCAATATTAAAAAATGTCTTAACAATTATCGGTAACACCCTTTTTGAATGTAATGCTAGCGATAACCATATTACCATTAATAATTGTGCCAAAAGACCATATATTATTAGTATCTTTATCAGATTAACATCTGCAATCACGTTCATTGCTCCAGTAATAATCGCTATAGCTCCAATAACAATTAAGCATATATGGTAGACCATATTGAATGGAAACAGTGAAAATACGGAATTAGATGGAGACATTCCATCTTTTACCATGAAGTAAAATTGACCTGGTTGCCCTCCACTTCCCCCAGGAGTTATAGAGCTAAATAGAAAGTCTGACATAGAATATCCTAAAGATCTAAAAAAAGTAGTATTTTCCCCTAATCGATTTAGCAAACCTTTATATGCTAAACTTTCAAAGGATAAATATAGTATAAAGCATGCCACAGCTGCAACTAAAAATACTGGGTTGAAACTACTAAATGCACTAATAACGGCTGCTTTATCCGTGCTTTTAAAGGTCTTGACAATGCTTATACCCCCGATGATAAATACTAGAAGCAATTTTACTATGAAGTTTTTTATTTTTTTTTTGCTCTTCTCTTTTCATTAATCCACTTCCTGTTTTTCTAAGCGACTAGCTTTTCTCTTAGTATTAAGAACATTTCCAATTCTTCTACCATTTTCTCATTGGCTCCAATTTGCCCTTTACCCATTCTGCCATCATGGAGTACTACAACTCCTCCACTCATGTGGACATGATTCAAACTATATGCTAATTTCCCCACTGGATTTATTTCCCAATCTCCATGTATTCCGTCCCAATGAAGTACTTGTAATCCTAATTTTTTACACTGTAACAGTGTCATAGTGTTGTATGCTCCGTAGGGCCCTCTATAATAAATAGGCACTACTCCACAGTTAACTATCGAATCATAACCTTCTTGAACATCTCTCTTTGTTCTGCTAGGGCTTTGCCACAAATGATTAATATGACTTTGTCCGTGAACTCCAATTTCATGACCCTCTTTTGCAATACGCCTAACTATATGCTCTCTACCTTTAATAGCAGTCCCTGTTAAAAAGAAAATTCCTTTAAGATTCTTTCGCTTTAGTACGTCGAGAACTTTAGGAGTAACTATTTCATCTGGTCCATCGTCAAATGTAAGCACTAATTCTCCCCATCGCTTAGGCTTCTTTCTTGCAAACGCCGATGCCATCGGCCCATATATTGCCCATATGCCAATTAACGCTCCTGCTGATACTAAAAGTTTTTTTAATATCACTATGCCACCGCCTGCTCATATTCTCTTAGCCATTCCAAAAGTTTTTCAGGTTCAAAGCATGCTTTAAGCCTTTTCATATTCATCTGACAATAGCTTAAGTTTTTTCGTTCATAAGCAATTTGTTCAAGTGTCAACTTGGAAAGTTCCCATCCTATACCTTCTTGTTCAATAAACTGGCCATTGTAGTTTTCTTGCTTCAAAAAAGGTTCCAAAAATAATATTGGTATTTCTGAATAGATTGCTTCAAAGGTACTTAATCCTCCAGGCTTACCCACAAATACATGGACCCATTTCAAGTGAGATACGATGTCATTGGTAAATCCAAAAGCTGAAACACCTGGAATATTCGCTTTCCTCAATTTGTTTACAAGCGTTTTATTTTTTCCACAAAGAATTCTCAATTCTGCATTTGTAACCTGAGAGATTGTTCTGTAAAAAGAAAGATCCTTTGGAAGCAATCCTAAACCGCCTCCAGAAATTAATAGATGAAGAGACTCTCCACAGGCAACAGGTTTCTTATTAAGGTTAGATTGGTCCCCAGATAATCCATAAATCACAATGTTGTCAGGATGTACCCCAGCCTCAATAAGAGCATTTTGAGTGCTTGGTGCCGCCACAAGATATAGGTCAGTTCCTTCATTAATCCAAATATCGTGAGGATTTACATCTGTAATACAAGTAATAAGAGGAATTGTCAATCTTCTTTCTCGTTTATATGCCGCTAAAAAATAGGCTGTTGCAGAATGTGTGGCAATCCAAGCATCTGCCAGTGGCTGATTGTCCATATAGTTAAAACTCCATTTTTTTATAGCATTTAAATTATTTACATTGTCTGCATCTGTAAGGTTCATTTTATGAAATAGTTTTAGCATTAATCCGTTTTTTTCAACCATTTTTCTATAACTATAATAAATCATTCTATCATAGAGCGGAAATAACGCTTCACAAACATCTACTAATTCTGTTTCATAATCGATGCTCAATTGATTCTGTAAAGCCTTAGCCTGTGCATTATGCCCGTTTCCAAATTGACAAGTATAGATTTGTATTCTCATAATAATACCTCCACCGCACATGTTAATATTTCTTTCTTAATATTTGTAAATCTATCTACGCTTCCGTTATATATATTATCTCTTAAAATATCCAACATGATTCGACGAAATTATTAAGAAAATACTAAGGTATTATGAAATTACTGTAATAAATAAATAAGACCTCTGTGAAATCATTTCTTCACCAGAGGTCTTATTTTATTCTAGATTATAAATACTTACTGTCTTCAACTGCACTTGCTCCTGCTATTCGGCCAAATACAATTATATCTGCCATAGCATTTCCGCCAAGTCTATTGGCACCGTGAACACCACCTGTGCATTCTCCAGCAGCATAAAGTCCCTTAATAGGTGAATTATCCTCTCCTATTACGTGACCATCAACATCAATTTCTATTCCACCCATAGTATGGTGAACCGCTGGTGTTATTTCGATTGCATATAGCATTTCCTCAGGATTTATTGCCACTTCCAAGTGTTCTCTTCCCAAGGCATCGCTATTTTGTGCAACTGCATCACCATAGGATTTTAGAGTTTCTATTAAAGCATTTGCATCGATGCCTAAAGCTTCACCTAGTTCTTCAGCTTTACCTTCTGTTACTAGATTTTGTTTGAAATATCCTTCAATAGCTCCCAAACTCTCCCTTACAGTATCGTTGAATAATAAGAATGCTGTTTTACCTTCTTGTTCTAAAATAGCTTTTGAAACCACGTCTCTTGTTTCCATTTCATTAACAAAACGTTGTCCACTACGGTTTATTACTATGGCACCATTTCCACGTACGGCTTCTGTAATCATTATTCCTTTTTCTGGCACTACTGTTGGATGTGTTTGAATATGATTCATTTGTATCAATCTCGCCCCTACTTCTTGTGCCATTACAATTCCTTCACCTGTAGCTCCAGGTTGATTTGTAGTTGCAAAGCCTTCTAGTTCTTCTACTTGTTCAATGACCATATCTGGATTTGCTGAGAATCCACCTGTCGTTACGATAACAGCCTTTGCGTCAATTTTAAACTCGCCTTCTTTGGATTTTGCCATTACTCCAACAACAGTATCTTCTTCTTTGATGATTTTTGTAGCTTCAGTGTCTAGCAATAATGTAATTTTTTCACTTTTGTCTACGTTCTCTTTTAATACTCTTACGACTTCTGCTCCAACTGCCGCTCCACCAGCTGGTCTGTGGAACCTTTTATTCGTAGCCCCTCCACCTAGTCCAACATCTGATAAATCTGCCCCTAGGCTCTCTAACCACTCGATAGCTCCATTGGAGTTTTCAGCTAAAACCCTTACTAAATGAGGATTGTTTTGTCCCTTACCACCTTCCATTGTGTCTTCAATGAAAGTCTCAATGTCATCTTCAATGCCGGCTTCAGCCTGGGCTTTTGTGCCAGCTGCGTTGATTCCGCCTGTTGCTCTAGTGGTATTTCCACCTACCATTGGCATTTTTTCTAGTAGTATAACATTGGAGCCTTTCTCTGCTGCAGATAAAGCAGCTGCCATCCCTGCTCCTCCTGCACCAATTACAACTATATCTGTGCTCATATCCTCTACAGTTTCCTGAGCTTCTTCTGTTGCCTCCTCTTGAGTTTCAGGCTCAACAGGTGCAGGCTCGCTCTTACCACAAGCAGTGAGCATAGCTACGATTAATGCGAAAATTAATACTAAGCTTATTGTTTTCTTCATGTTTTCCTCCTTTATGTTTTAATAGCTAGCCATATTATTTTATCTTATAGTTAAAATTAATACAAGTTAAGGTAGTATCGCATTACAGTGCTTTCGCGGCTGAATATTACAAAAGACACCATCAAAAAATGGCGTCTTTTACATATTATTCTTTAGTTTGTCCTATTAGATATGCGTTGATAAAATCATCAATATCTCCATCCATAACCTTCGATACGTCCCCTACTTCTTCTCCCGTTCTATGATCTTTAACCATAGTATATGGGTGAAATACATATGAGCGTATTTGCGAGCCCCAAGCTATTTGGGAATAGTTGCCTTGCAAATCATCTATTTTCTCTTTTTTCTCTTCTTCCGCAATGGCCAACAGCTTTGCCATAAGCATTTTCATAGCCTTTTCTCTATTGTATGTTTGTGACCGCTCATTTTGACACTGCACTACAACTCCTGTGGGAAGGTGGGTTATCCTCACCGCTGAATCTGTTGTATTGACATGCTGCCCTCCAGCTCCCGAAGATCTATATGTGTCTATTTTTAAGTCTTCCGCCCTTAAATCTATGGTGGCATCATCATCTAATTGTGGATAAATATCTACACTCGCAAAAGAAGTGTGTCTTTTTTTCGCCGTATCAAACGGAGAAATTCTAACTAATCGGTGTACTCCTTTTTCTGCTTTAAGCCATCCATATGCATAGTTTCCTTCAATACTTAAGGTAACGGATTTTACTCCACCTTCAGCTTCCGGTATTATATCTAAAGTCTGGATTTTAAATCCATGGTCTTCAGCCCATCTAGTATACATACGAAGTAGCATTCCTGCCCAATCTTGAGCCTCTGTTCCACCTGCACCAGCGTGAATAGACAATATTGTATCAGACCTATCATATTCTCCATCAAAAAGCGTAATCAAACGAAACTCTTCAACTTTCTTTTCTATTCTGCCTATAGATTTAACCACTGCTTTGTATTCTGAGTCTTCATCTAGTTCTTCAATTATCTCCAACATAGTAGATTGCTCTTCAATCGCTTCTGCCAAGTCATCATATTCTGACAACATCGCTTTTTTACCACTGAGAATGCTAAATAGTTTCTGTGCAGCACTTACGTCATCCCAGAAACCATTTGCCAAAGTTTTGTTTTCCAGTTCGACAACTTCACTTCTCAACATATCAATATCTAAAGACCTACCTAGGTCCGACAAGGTTTCTAGGGCTTTTTCCAATCTTTGTTTTTCTAAATATGTGTTTTGCATCATCCACCCCTTTGTCGGGCTCTACGCACCGCAACAACGTTTATATTTTTTCCCACTTCCGCAAGGGCAAGGATCATTACGACCTACTTTTTTACCCTTTACCAACGGCTCTTGTTTTCCACCTGGTTCATTTGTAGTAACTTTTGAAACTCTTTTCCTCTCAATCTTATCAGGATTATATACATGATAAAGCATCTTAATAGTGTCTTCTTGGATTGACTCATTCATAGCCTCATACATTCCCCAGCCCTCAACTTGATAAGCTCTTACAGGGTCAGATTGGCCATATGCCCTAAGGCCAATTCCTTGGCGTAGTTGATCCATAGCATCGATATGATCCATCCATTTTTGGTCTACCACTTGCAATAGTACAATTCTTTCTATTTCTCGGAAACGATCTGCACCGAATTCCTTTTCTTTTTCTTCATATTTGCTATCTGCTTCTTTAATAAATCCATCGATGATTTTACTTGTATTTCCATCGCCTTCCAATATTTTATTAATCTCAGAATCTTCAAATCCAAAAAAATCTCTGCCAAATGATTCTATCACCGCGATGTCTACCTGTCCTTTGCCTAATTCATCGTGGACTAGTCCGTTAATTGTGGATTCTATCAAATTGTTTCTCATATCCCTTAGAGTATCTTTAAAGTCAGCGCCTTCTAAGACTCTCCTTCTTTCAGCATATATTACTTCTCTTTGTTGATTCATAACATCATCATATTTCAATACGTGTTTACGTATTCCAAAGTTATTCCCCTCAACCTTTTTCTGAGCTGATTCGATTAACTTTGTCAATATTCCTGCTTCCAAAGGCTCATCTTCCGGAGCATCTACCGCTTCCATTGCAGCGATAAACCTCTCTCCTGCAAATAGTCTTAGTAAATCATCATCGGCAGAAATATAAAACTGTGAACTTCCTGGGTCCCCTTGACGTCCAGAACGTCCTCTTAACTGATTGTCAATTCTTCGTGACTCATGTCGCTCAGTACCAATGATATGAAGTCCTCCTGCTTCCACCACTAGTTTTGCTTCAGCATCAGTTTCTGATTTATATCCTTCATATAGTTTTTGATACTGCTCTCTTGCACTTAGAACTTCTTCGTCCCGAGTCTCATAAAACCCATCTACAAGCGCCAATACTTCGTCTGTTATTCCCTGTTTCTTTAGTTCATGTTTTGCCATAAACTCTGGGTTTCCACCTAATACAATATCCGTACCACGACCAGCCATGTTGGTGGCAATGGTAACCGCTCCTAGTCGACCGGCCTGAGCTACAATCTGCGACTCTTTCTCGTGCAATTTGGCGTTTAGAACTTGATGCGGTATCTTTGACTTCTTTAAATGACTAGATAATAGCTCTGATTTTTCAATGCTTATAGTACCAACCAAAACAGGCTGTCCTTTTTCATGGCATCTCTTTATATCCTCTAGTACAGCTTTGAACTTAGCTTCCTCGTGACGATATAAACTGTCATTTTTGTCCTCACGGACTACAGGTTTGTTAGTAGGAATTTCCACTACGTCTATTTTATAAATTTCCCTAAACTCATCCTCTTCAGTCTTTGCAGTTCCTGTCATACCGGAAAGTTTTTTATACATCCTGAAGTAATTTTGAAATGTTATGGTGGCTAAGGTTTTTGATTCGCTTTTTACAACTAAATTTTCCTTTGCTTCTATTGCTTGGTGAAGCCCATCAGAATACCTTCTTCCATGCATTAAGCGTCCAGTGAATTCATCTACAATAATTACTTCCCCATCAACTACTACATAGTCAATGTCCTTTTGCATTGTAGAGTGAGCTTTTAGCGCTTGTTTAATGTGGTGAGCAACCTCCATGTTCTCCATATCAGCTAAGTTTTCTAGACCAAAAAAAGCTTCAGCTTTTGCCACACCTTTATCTGTTAAGTTTGCTGCTTTTTCTTTTTCATTTACGGTGTAGTCAACAGTTTCTTCTCTAATTTCTCTGTTGAACATATCACGTTTTCGCTCTGATTCTTCAATAAACCTTCTAGTCAAGCCTCTAACAAAACCATTGGCCTTTTCATATAAATCAGTGGACTCATCACCTTTACCCGATATTATCAACGGTGTCCTGGCTTCGTCAACTAAAATACTATCCACCTCGTCAACTATACAATAATTCAACGGTCTTTGGACTAGGTCCATTTCGTAAACGACCATATTATCACGAAGATAGTCAAAACCAAATTCATTATTTGTACCATAGGTAATATCAGCACCGTATGCTTCTTTTCTCTCTTCTGAAGTTAAGCCATGAACTATACAGCCTACGGTTAAGCCTAAAAATTCATAGACTTTCCCCATCCATTCCCTATCCCTTTTGGCCAAATAATCGTTTACTGTTACAATATGAACTCCTTCTCCTGAAAGAGCATTTAAATATGCTGGTAGTGTCGCCACAAGAGTCTTTCCCTCACCAGTTTTCATCTCCGCTATACGACCTTGGTGTAAAACCATACCACCTATTAGCTGGACTCGGAAATGTTTCATACCTAATACTCTCCACGCTGCTTCCCTCACCACCGCAAAAGCCTCTGGAACCAAAGAATCTAAAGTTTCCCCATTTTTTAATCTCTCTTTAAACTCTATAGTTTTTTCCCTTAGCATTTCATCACTTAGAGTACTCATCTGAGCATCTAAGCTCTCAATTTTATTCACTATTGGTTCAATTTTTTTAACTTCTTTTTCGCTATAAGAGCCAAATAGTTTGCCGAATAAACTCATATTCCCACGCAACCTTTCATTGTTAGCACATCTTTATTATTAACTAATCATTATGTTTTCTTATTTATCATAAATAACGTACCTTATATTGTACCACGAAAAACCCTAAACTAAAAGAACGCCGTTAAAAAACGGCGTTCCATTTATGTTAATATTTATTAATCAATTTTGTGCTTCAATGATCCCGTAGTTTCCGTCATTTCTCTTATAAGCCACAGATACTTTTTGAGCTTCATCGTCTAAGTACACAAAGAAATTGTGGCCAACTAATTCCATTTGCAAAATAGCCTCTTCAGGTGACATTGGTTTTAAGCTAAATGTCTTACGTCTAACTATTCTCCCTTGTCCTTCATCTTGCTGATCGTCAGTCATCGGGAAGTTGTCGAATCTAATGGTATCATTATTTCTAAACTTCTTCTGAAGCTTAGTTTTATGCTTCCTGATCTGACGTTCCAAGACATCCACTACTTTATCAATCGAAGTAAACATGTCCGTTGAGGTTTCTTCCGCTCTTAACACTGTGCCCGGCAAGTTAATTGTAGCCTCTACGGTTTGAAGATTGCGCAGATGAGAGAAAACTATTTTTCCTTCTAGGTCATCTCTGAAAAACTTGTCTAATTTGCCCATTTTCTTTTCTGAGTACGCCTTCATTTCATCTGACACTTGCAAGTTTGTTCCTACATAACTTAGTCTCATATCAACAACTCCTTTCATGGAGAGTTACCTCTCTTGAAATATATCTACCCATTTTAATATTTTTTTATCATCCAGTTATTTCCACTTAAGACCACCTTACTTCTAAAAGAAACTGTTTCACGTGCCATTTTACTTGATTTTTTGGTATAATAAATAGAAGATGAAAGGAGAAGTAAATGGCAAATATAGAAAGATATTGGTCAAAACTTATTAATGGCCTCTCCATATATTTAAGATTGCTTCAATGGGAAATGAATTTTGGAACTCTTCCCATTTTTTTCGATATCAGAAAAAAATATCCTAGCCACTTGTTCACCACAGGTCTTGTTGCTTGGATTCTTTTTGATGAACAAGATATTAATGACAACTCAGTTATTAAGCAAATTCTTCAAGAACAAGTTACACCACCTGCTGTTGATGTTCCCCCAAAGATGTTTGTATATTTTCTAAAAGAAGCTGCTAACAGCTCCGAATCTATTTACGAAGTACTCTCTGTTTCAGATGTTTCTATGGTGTTATTAAACCTTCTTACAGAAAAAGAATATACCGTATATTGGCCATTAGCTAGAGAGGTCTATTCCATTGGAGATAAGTTTATCTCTCGCTTGCTTTCAGGCAAGGGTTTTAACAGGTGTTTGATGATAGCTCCTCCCCGATATCTAAATGATGATACCGCTGAGAAGATGGTTATTCAAGGCAAGAGAATTGATGAGATAAACCAACTGTATCCCAACGCTATAAATGAAAGCTCTTTAGCCCATTATAAATCTACAACTTTTTTTCGCCTTGAGGCGGAGTTACAGCCTGTTGACGAAAGATATTATCACCCTTTTTCTCCATTGCTAAATGATGATTATTTAGAAGATATGGAACAGTTTAAATATCACGAAAAGCTAAGTGATCAAATGTCCTATCTCGTTGAAAATGACTTTAACCCCAATGGAATGGTCGGTGATTATATAAAGAACTTATCACCTGCTGATTGGGACTATAATTTAACAAATTTGATAAATATCAACTATTTTTGTGAATTCCTAGGTGGAGATTATGTCGAAGATGTAATTCCTTTAAAAGATAATATTATTATGGAATACTTTATTAAATCTGCCTCTGATGGACACTTCTCAAATATGAATGAGTACATCTCCAATATAGGCTTAATTGATGATTTCCTAAATTATTTATCTTTTAATCATAAAGAGATGAGAGATTCTTTGTTTCAAATAAAACATGTTAGAAAAAATGTATTTGATTTACTAAACTTACTGGATACTCGTAAAGGTATCTATTTGGACTCAAAGCTATTACAGGTTTTAGAGGGTACTAAAGAAGCTGAATCTTATCTACTTATAGACTTTCAACAGTTGATGCTACATTTGGCTAATAATTGGATAAGACTAACTCCTAAGGGAAAAATCCGAAGTGATTCTCTAAAAGGACTAAATAGTGATGTCTTCTATAAAAAAGAATCGGAGATTGGTTTAAGAAGGAAAAGTTTCCCATATATTGATTTGCTTCTTACACTGGCAGAGCAAAGAGGTTTTATTGAAAATAAACAGACACACTTGGACCTAAGCGCATCAGGTATTAGGTTTATTCGCCTTAGTGCGGGACAACAATTGACCCTATTACTTCAAACTATTATGAGCCAAGAGTTTATTGCAACTTTATACAATGTTGGCAAGGAATCCTCTATAATCATTCACGACACTTTTATTAACACACTTATAACATCTGTTAAGTCATTGGCTATTCCTGTAAGAGAATTCGTTACTGGGCTTCCTGATGATAGGCTCTTGGACATTTGTATATGCACTGGACTAATAGCCCCTTATCCGTCTGAAAAGGAAGACTACTGTTGTCCAACTGATATGTGTCGTAGAATCATTACTCAATGGTATGAAAAAAAATCCAATCCAGACGACAATGTTTCCTATATCCATTTTAATAAAAAGGAGGGAGACTATGAGAAATAGAGGATTTTCTCCCCGCTATTATGAATATCTGAGACTATTGGAAGACTTTGCTCAAAGACTACATGCAGCAGAGGTGCCTGCAATGGCTGCTCAGTCTGCTTATTATCTAATACTATCAGTATTTCCTTTTCTGATACTATTGGTGTCCGTTCTTAAATATACACCAACTCTACAACCTGAAGCTATTTCTTCAATAATGAGTGTTTTCCCTTTAGCGGTTCAAGAAACTGTCGTTCCCTTACTAGAAGAATTAACCTCTGGATCAGCTACAGCTCCAATCGCTGCTCTAGCTGGAATATGGACTGCTTCAGCAGGTCTATATCCTATTACTAAGGGCTTAAATAAGGCCGCAGCAGGAGACTTATTAAACACTCGAAATTTCTTTACCAACAGATTAATTTCTCTGCTCTTTACCTTAGCACTCTTATTGCTTTTAATATTCACCATTGCTACACAGCTAATTGGTCCTGTATTATTCACATCCATTTTGCAATACCTAGGTTTGCCCTTAGCTCCTTCAGGTTTCCAGCAGCTTATTTGGCTACTTGTGGCCATAGCCTATATATTCGGTTTTCTGCTAATCTTGTTTAGATATAGTACTAAGCAAAAAAAATATACTCCAATGGCATTTAAGTATTTGTTCCCAGGAGCAATCATTTCAACACTGGGAATAGGAGCTGCTTCTTTTGGATTTAGATTTTATGTTAATAACTTTGCAAGATATACGGTAGTCTATGGTTCCATAGCGGGGATAATGGTGCTTTGCATTTGGTTTTTTATCATTAGTTATGTGATGATTTTTGGAGGAATATATAGCCTTTCCTATGCGAATTATAGGACTTCAGAATACCCTTTATCATTCGAGAATAGATTGCCTATTCCCATTTTAACGCCTTATCTAGCAAGAAATGCTATTATATATCATGAGCATAAGAAAACGTCTCGTTCATAGCGAGACGTTTTCTTATATAGTAATTAAGTTTAATAATATATCTCCTAGCAAGTCAGCCAAGATTTCCCAAAGAAATAATAATATGATTACCCAAGTTGAAATTAAACTAAAATAGGTTCCAATATCTCCAGGAACATGGTCAGCAATTGTAACTCTGTTATTTATTTCAGCATTTATTATAGGCCTTTCACCTTGGAAATATTGGACATTACCTTGGTATTGCAACTGATTCCCATAGTTCTGAATATTCCAGTAGTTCGCCTCATGATTTCGATTACCTAACTCTTTCCATTCCCTTTTTCTTTTTATTGAAAAAATAAAATAAATAAACAGCGCTACCCCGAGAATGGCAAAAATTAATACTTCTAATAACAAGTATATAGACAACACATCGCCCATATCCTCCATAACAGGAAACATAATATCATTTACTATAGTTGCATATAAATTATTTATTATATGAAGTAATATTGGCGCCCATATAGATCCTGTTTCAATCATCAAATACGCTAACCACATTCCAAGAATTGTGGCATATACAGCCTGAAACAGGTTCCCATGCATCATTCCAAAGATAATTCCTGATACTACTATGGCCAGAGTTTTGCTATACCTCTTAAGAGTTCCCACTATAACGCCACGATATATTATTTCTTCAACAAAAGGTGCTACTATTACAGTATAAAAAGTAAGGACATAGTAGTCCCCTATGCCTGGCCCTTCATCTGGATAGTTAGTAAACATCGATAAGCCTAATTCAGATAATCTGCTTTCAAGTCCTTCCATAAGGGGACCGGATATAGAATTAATCGCTAGTGTTATTATAATAGCCGCAATAAACTCTTTACCACTTAAGCCTACTCCATTTAATAGCGAACCTAATCCCCCTCTTTTATTAAAGTAAATATAAATGGGAATAAATTGTATCGCAACCATAAAAATGGAGATGGTTCCTGCAAAGTTTTCTGATGGATTATCTATTCCTAATTCATCCATAATTGCAGTCGCTCCTACTGCGGCTACACTCAAAAGAATATAACATAATAGCAGGGTTAAATTCATGGACTTCCCTTCATATTTTAGTTGCTTGTACCTCATTGCTCACCCCCATGGATATAAAAAATCGCCGGATGTTCCAGTCCGGCGATTGCATGTTAACGTTTAGAGAATTGTGGAGATTTACGAGCTTTTTTAAGTCCGTATTTCTTACGCTCTTTTTCGCGGCTATCTCTAGTTAAGAAGCCTGCACTCTTTAACACCGGTCTTAGTTCCGGGTCTGCTTCTAGTAGTGCACGGGAAATTCCGTGTCTGATGGCTCCAGCTTGTCCTTGGAATCCACCACCTTCTACTTTAGCAATAACGTCATAGTCACTTAGCAAGTTGGTAATAGTCAATGGAGTTTTTACCAAAACGCGTAGTGTTTCATAATTAAAATAATCTTCTATAGAACGATCGTTTACTGTGATCACACCATTGCCGGGGATTAGACGTACTCTGGCAATGGAGGTCTTACGGCGACCGGTTCCTCTGTATTGTACATTAGCCAATGTCAGTCCTCCTTATTATAACTCGAATACTTCCGGCTGTTGAGCTTCGTGGGGATGCTCTGAACCTGCATAAACTTTTAGTTTGCGGTACATTTGTCTTCCCAAGCTGTTTTTAGGAAGCATTCCCTTTACAGCCAACTCAATAACACGATCAGGGTGTTTTTCTCTCAATTGTTCGTATTGAACTTCTTTCAATCCACCTGCATAACCAGTGTGATAACGATAATACTTTTGTTCCCACTTTCTTCCGGTTAACTTCACCTTGTCAGCGTTGACGACAATTACATGGTCGCCCGTATCCAGGTGAGGTGTGTAGATGGGCTTTCTCTTGCCCTGAAGAATCATAGCAACTTCAGTAGCTAAACGTCCCAACGGTTTGTCAGTTGCGTCAATAACATACCATTTGCGTTCAATCTCTGATGCTTTAGCCATATAGCAATTCATTTACGTATTCCCTCCCTTTATTTTTGATTCGGGTCCATGAAAAGGTTCCGGGTCTTTTCTGAACACTCTAAAGTATTTTATTACACAACCCTCGTGATGTCAAGGAAACAAACGGTTTTTGTTGTACTATTTAGCAATTATTTTATTAATAGCTAATATTGTTCATAATTCCTTATTATTCGTGCTGTAGCAACTTGTTATACTATTATGTCAATATCACTACGGTAGTATTAGATTAACAAATAACCAGAGCAAGTGGTATTTGCTCTTATTTTCTCATCTTAATATGTGTGTTCAGGTTCATATTTATCAAAGCATTTCTTATGCGTCTCTTTATCTATTTCTTCCTTATTCCATGTAATATCATCTGGGTAGTCGCATCTTCAAATGCGCTGATTTCATCAAATTTACTACTAATACTTCCAATTTGTATTTTAAGAAGATTAGCTCCTTCTGATTTCTCTCCATAATATGTTAATATAACCACCTCGTTCCCCAAGCTTTCACTATTATATGCAAAAGCTTTTGTTTCAAATCCCATGATGCTATCTGCCTTCACTTCTTTATAAGCACTATAAGTCTCTTTCATCTTATCAAAATGTTCCTGAAAAGTTTCATCCAAGGGCAAGTTCTCTTCAACTATACCTATAGTATATTCTTCCCCACCAGGCAATTTCCCTTCTAGTTGAACTCCTCCAAACATCATATCACTAGCTACAAATCCATCTGGGGCATCAATGATAAGGTTGCCATATTCTACTACACCTTCCGAATCTGCTGCACCATCGGTTTTTAATGACTTTATGGTCTTTAACTCAGCGTTTATTTTAGGAATCAGCACGATTTGGACATTTACCATATCCTCAGCTTCTTCTGGCAGATATTTTAAATCACCTTCGCTCATATATTGAAATTTAGCTTTAGATAATTCATATTTTCCATCTCCAATACCTTCTACTACAATTTTATCTTCTTTTGGAGTAATGGTGAATTCCGTGACTGTAAATAGTTCCATTTCCTCTAATACTGCCTTATAAGAACCTCCATGCTCCTTTAGCTTACCTTTCCCAACTTGCATACTATAGCTGGTCATTGAATTATCAATTTTTTCTAAAATCATTCCCGGCACATAATAGAAAATAGTTTCATCGTCAAAGACAGCAACATACAAACCAGTGCTCTCCTCCATCCACTCTCCTCTAATAGTGTCCAAATTCATATTTTTGATCTGTTCATTACCACTTCCTGAATCTATTGGCACTTCGTCCTTGCCTTGACACCCCACTTGTAATAGCATTGCTATAAAAAGGATACTAATAACATAGTACAGCTTTTTCATTTTGTCGCCTCCACAGTTTTATTATGTAACCGATTCTAAACTTATAATAATATATACTTGCATTATTGTCTAATTCAAAAGGAGATGCGCAAAGCACATCTCCTTTTTAGTCTAATTATTAAGCTGCTGTTTTTTCCTTAACATCATCAATTCCACCTTCGCCTCTGCCTACTACTACTGCACAACATGCATCTCCAGTAATATTAACTGTAGTTCTCATCATGTCCAAAATTCTATCGATACCGGCAATAAGGGCAATTCCTTCTAGAGGCAATCCTACTGAGGTCAAGACAAGCGTAAGCATAATCAGCCCAGCTCCTGGCACTCCTGCTGTTCCAATAGACGCCAATGTCGCTGTCAATACAACTGTCAACATTGCATTAAAAGACATCGGAATTCCATAAACCTGTGCGATAAATAACGTACACACGCCTAGATATATTGCAGTTCCATCCATGTTTATTGTCGCGCCTAGTGGTAATACGAAGCTAGCTACTTCTTTCTTTACACCTAGTTCCTCCTCAACACACTTCATGTTTACAGGCAGCGTTCCTGATGAACTGGCTGTAGTAAATGCAACTGCCATTGCAGGAAACATGGCTTTGAAAAACCTTATAGGTGAAATTTTCCCAAATGTTGCTGCAGATGCAGAATAAATAATGGCCATGTGCATTATGCTTGCAATATATGCCGCTGCTATGACTTTTATCAACGGGAATAATACTTGTGGTCCATTTACAGCAACAACTGGTGTTATAAGCGCAAATACTCCGTATGGAGCCAACTTCATTATCGCTGCTGTAATAGCATACATAGTTTCTGCTAAAGAATCAATAATTCCTGCAAGGTTCTTGCCTTTTTCTCCTATGACTAAAAGACCTGAACCCAAGATAATAGAAAATGTAATAATTTGGAGCATTTCTCCATCAGCCATGGCTTTAATAGGATTAGTTGGAACTACGTTTAACAAAACATCAACTATTGATGGCGTCTCTTTTACTTCTGCTACCAACTCTTCTACAGGCAGAGTAAAGTTCGCTCCTACTTTAATAATTGATGCCACTAATAATCCTAAGCTCACTGCAAACGCAGTAGTTACCATATAAAAAACCATGGTTTTTCCACCAATTCTTCCCAGCTTTTTTATATCACCAAGACCATATACTCCCCCAACTAATGAGGCGAACACCAACGGAACGATAATTAGTTTTATCAGATTCAAAAACAGGGTTCCAAAAGGCTTAATAAAATCAGTGGCAATATTAGCATTGCTCTGCAATGCGATGCCCACTACAACACCTAAAATAAGACCAATTAAGATTTGAATAGATAATGACAGCTTTTTCTTCATTCTTTCTCTCCTTTATAGTTTTTTGTATTATACCATGCTAATGTAATAAAGTCTATAATAATTAAAAAACGTAATTTTAGTCTATAAAATAACAAACCCCATATAGGCTTATAGTTAAGCTAACAACAGGGGTTCATTTGTTTTGTCTTGTCTCTAGTTTTGTATAAAAAAACATTGTTTTGCTAGTCAAATCACAGTCTTAGGTGTTAATAATATATCTCCATTAAGCATAGGCCGTGGGCTGGTGCAGTCAACCCAGCCTTAGATCTCTTTCCACTTTCCATGGCAGTTACCAATGAGTTTTCATGTATCTTGCCTCTACCTATATCAATGGCAGTTCCAGAAATTATTCGTATCATATGTTTTAAAAAGCTCTTCCCTTTGAAGTCCATTGTAATAATAGGGCCTTTACGTGATACTTCAATGGCATCCAATCGTCTTATAGTAGTATGAACGGCTGCTCGATTTCCCATAAAAGCTTTAAAGTCGTGCTCTCCTATTAACGGCTCTATGGCTGCTTGCATCTTTTCTATATCTAGTTTATGGTGCACTAATGCCATTGTATTCCTATATAGCGGATTCATTACCCGGCCTTCAAATATAGTGTATCTATACCATTTTCCTTTTGCTGAAAACCTGCTATGGAAGTCGTCACTTACTTGCTCTGCTTTTATTACCGCTAAATCATCAGGTGTATAGTAGTTAATTACCCTTGGTAAATTACCAAGATCTATTGTTGTATTTGTTTTGAAATTTGCCACTTGCCCCATAGCATGGACTCCACCGTCGGTTCTACCAGCACCATATAGGGTAATATCGTGCCCCACAGCTTTGCTAATAGCTTTATTTAAGGTCTCCTCTATGGTTTTCTTGCCCGGCTGATATTGCCAACCTCTATATGCTGTTCCATCATATTGTATGGTTAATTTGATATTTCTCATTTTAATATATACCTGGTTGCTATTATTAATCCAAAAAATAGAAACCCTATTGCTAATACAATATAATCTGATTTCTCCATATTTAGCTCATGTAACTTTGTTCTGCCTTCTGCTCCTCTATAGCAACGAGCTTCCATAGCCACAGCCAAATCATCGGCTCGTCTGAAAGCATTTATAAATAACGGTACCAACAGTGGTACTAAGTTCATGGCTCTTTTGACTATGTTTCCCGACTCAAAATCTGCTCCTCTAGCCGTTTGAGCTTTCATAATTTTGTCAGTTTCTTCCAATAGTGTGGGAATAAATCTAAGTGCAATAGTCATCATCATTGCCAATTCATGGGCTGGAAATCCAATCTTAGCCAAAGGGTTAAACAAGCTTTCTATTCCATCTGTTAATGAAATTGGCGATGTGGTAAGAGTCAACAAGGAAGCGCCCATAATTAACAATAGCAATCTTATAGCCAAGAAAGATGCCTCAACTACTCCGTTTTTGCTCACTACAAAAGAACCTATTTGAAACAACGGCTCTCCTTTGGTAAAGATTACATTAATAATAAAAGTAATTAGTATTATCCACCTTAAAGGCTTAATTCCCTTTAAAATTATTTTTATAGGTAATCTAGAGACTACAATTGTCGTTATAACATATGCAAATGGCAATAAAAACACAATAAACTTATCTACAAAAAATAAGCTTATTATAAACATTATTGCTATGGTAATTTTAACTCTAGGGTCCAACTTGTGTACCAATGTGGTTCCAGGGAAGTATTGACCGATAGTAATGTCTTTAAGCATGCCTTTTCCTCAATTCTTCCAATAATACTTCCACAGCATCATCTACTGTGATGACGTCTGTGCGAACATCATGTCCTGATTCCTTATACGCTCTCATAAATCTCGTTATCTCAGGAATACCTAGCCCCATTTTTTCTAATTCTTCTACCCTGTTAAATATCTGTCTAGGTTTATCGTCCATCACTAATCTACCTTTGTCCATTACCAATATTCTATTTACCACCCTTGCTATATCCTCCATAGAGTGGCTAACTAATATTATGGTAATCCCTGTTTTTTTGTATATTGAAGTTATTTCAGAAAGAATCTCATCTCTTCCCACAGGGTCTAAACCAGCTGTAGGCTCGTCTAAAACAAGCACATCTGGTTTCATAGCTAATACCCCAGCTATGGCTACTCTTCTCTTTTGCCCGCCGGATAACTCAAATGGGGACCTGTCTTTTAACTCTTTATAATCCAATCTAACCTGTTCCATAGCTTCAACGACACGTTCTTTTGTTCCTTCTTCGTTTAAGCCCAAATTAACCGGTCCAAAGGCTATATCTTTATATACCGTTTCTTCAAATAATTGATGTTCCGGGTATTGAAATACTAATCCAACTTTTTGTCTGATGTTGGCAAGGCTAATACCTTTTGTAGAGGTATCAATGCCATCTATAATAACTTTTCCTGATGTGGGTAGCATTAGTCCATTTAAATGTTGTACCAGAGTAGATTTCCCAGAACCCGTATGACCAATAATTCCAATAAACTCCCCTTTATCCACTGATAAATTAATTTCTTTTAGTGCATGGGACATAAAGGGAGTCCCCTGATTATATATATGAGATACATTTACAAGTTCCATTAGCATAGGGCATCCACCAACTCTTTCACTGTTAATATATCTCCTGGTAAATCGTATCCTCGTTTTCTCAATCGATATACTAACTCCGTAACCTGTGGCACATCCAATCCATATGCTTTCATTCTCTCAACTTGACTAAAGACTTCCTTTGGCGTACCATCATTAAGCATTTTACCGTCTTCTAATACCACAACCCTCTCAGCTTGAACCGCTTCATCCATATAGTGAGTTATTATTACTATGGTTTTATTCTGTTCTTTGTGTAACCTATTTATAGTTTCCATAACTTCTTTACGACCTACGGGATCCAACATAGCTGTAGGTTCATCTAAAATAATACAATCTGGATTCATAGCTAAAATTCCAGCTATGGCAACTCTTTGTTTTTGACCTCCTGACAGCAGATGTGGAACGTGCATTGCATAATCTTCCATCTCTACCATTTTAAGAGCCCATTCTACCCTGTCTCTTAATTCAGGCATTGGTATTCCAAGGTTTTCTGCACCAAAAGCCACGTCCTCTTCCACTATTGTAGCTACTATTTGGTTGTCAGGATTTTGAAAAACCATTCCTGCTTTTTTTCTAATATCCCAAATTAAGTTCTCATCTCTAGTATCCATACCGTCTACTAAGATCCTTCCCTCTGTTGGAACCAATAATCCGTTCAACATTCTGGCTAAAGTTGATTTCCCCGAGCCATTATGTCCTAATACAGCGATGAATTGCCCCCTGGGAACGGAAAAATTCACGTGATCTATTGCACGCAAAACTCCCTTCCCATAATTGGAAGGGTAATCTAATACTACATCCTCAATTTTTAGCATGTCTGTCATATCTTTACCGCCTTTATAAACTTCTCTTTAATATAACATATATGGCTAGGATATACAATACAGGCTTTAAGCCAATGATATTACTTTTTTACCAAGATTTATTTTGTTGTAAATAAAATTAATAACCCCTTTTATCAGGGGTTATTACCATTTAATATTGAATAATCATTTTTTCTAGCTCTTTTATAAAACCATTGTTGTCTTTTTTATCTTGATATATTGTGGGCACATCTATTGTGGACAATTCTATACCATGTGTTTTTAATTCTTCAAATAACTCTTCCATAAAAATGCCTTGTTCTCCACTTATGCTACATGTTGGACTTTGTTCAATTCCAATTATTCCCATTATCTTATAGCCTTCTGACTTATAATGCTTTATTATCTCTACTGTTTCCACAGCACATATATGGCATAAGGCTCTGTATTCTGTTGTACTATATTGCACCTTACTCATTGGCTCTCTGTTAAGCCCAAGTTGTTTGAACTCTGGACACGGAAGCTGGTGAACGCCTATTCCGTTTTCCATTATTGTGCTCACTATATCTCTATACGCTCCTTTTGCTCTGGCTAAGGGCTTTACTACAGAGTTCTGGTTCAGCACACAGTGTGAGACAAATAGTATTTTTTTGCTTCTATGCATTTTCCTTTATACCTTTTGTAAATACTTCTGGTAATCTTTTTATCAAAAATGATACTGCCACACAGCTTACAATTTTATCTACTATATTGCTTGCAATTCTTGGTAGGAAGGCTGCTGTAAATATCTTTTGTCCTGATTGCACCAGCCATGTGTAAAATACGTCATTAAAGTCTCCTGTAATTCCTCCAAATACATATACTGCTATTGGAGTGCCTATTAGTGGTGCTACTACTGCTAGAAGTAACCCTGTTCCTAGGGATACTGGCAATGTGAACTCTTTTTTTCTGGCAATAAATCCCACTATAATTCCTACTGCAATATTTACAAGTGCAAACGGTATTATCTTTGGTCCTGATATTATTCCTTGTAATACGTTGGTTAAACCTCCTGTCAACGCTCCATACCATGGTCCAAATACTGCAGCAGTAAATATGGTTCCTACAGTATCTAGGAATACCAATGGAATGTTTATTGCACCTGCTATTGTACCTAGTACAATGTTAATTGCAATTCCTAGGCCGAAAACACTAATGCGTATGTCTTGTTGTCTCTGTTCATTAATAATTCCTCCTATATAATAATCTTGCCTATTTATGTCACGATTGTAACACAGATATTAATCTATGTATAATTGATAAATGCTATAGTTTAAACTGTTATATAGGAGGAACTAATAAATTGTATATTTATCTTATTGCCTATAATTTATATTAATGTTGTAAAAAACCCCAATCTCTCGATTGGGGTTTAGCTTTTATACTAATTCTACTATTGCCATTTCCGCAGCATCGCCACGACGAGGGCCTAGTTTTAGAATTCTTGTATAGCCACCATTTCTTTCACTGTATTTTGGTGCAATTTCAGCAAATAATTTGGTAACAACGTCTTCATCATAAATATATGCCAATGCACGTCGTCTGGAAGCCAAATCTCCTTTTTTACCAAAGGTAATCATTTTTTCGGCCATGCGACGGGTTTCCTTTGCACGAGTGATAGTCGTTTCAATGCGACCTTCACGTAGCAGGGAGGTTACCTGATTTCTCAGCATTGCTTTACGATGTGCAGTCGGTCTCCCGAGTTTTCTTTGCCATGCCATCGCTATCCCCTCCTTCTTTAAGCTTCTTCATTCTTCTTAAGGATCAATCCAAGCTCAGCCAGCTTGTTTTGTACCTCTTCTAATGACTTTTTACCGAGGTTTCTAACCTTCATCATGTCATCCTCAGTTTTTTGTGTCAATTCTTCCACCGTATTGATACCGGCTCTCTTGAGGCAGTTATAGCTGCGAACGCTTAGATCTAATTCCTCTACGTTCATCTCCAAGATTTTTTCTTTTTGATCCTCTTCTTTTTCCACCATAACGTCTATGTTATGAACATGGTCCGTTAAGCCGATAAAAAGATTAAGGTGTTCCGTAAGGATTTTAGCTGCTAATGAAAGAGCTTCATCTGCAGACATACTACCGTCTGTTTCTACATCTAGAATCAGTTTATCGTAGTCTGTACGTTGTCCAACCCTAGTGTTTTCCACGTGCCAATTGGCTTTTCTAACCGGTGTAAAGTCTGAGTCAATGGGAATCATGCCCAAAACGGTTTGATCGTCTTTTTTCTTTTCAACCGATTCATAACCGCGACCTCTCACTAGAATTAGCTCCATATATAGCTTACCATCTTCATTTAGCGTTGCTATGTGATGATCTTTATTGATTATCTCAACGTCGATTCCGGTAATAATATCTGATGCTAATACATCACAAGGACCTTTTATATCGATTATCATATTTACAGGTTCTTCAACATTCATTCGAGCTACTAAACCTTTAAGGTTAAGAATTATTTCTGGAACATCTTCAAGAACTCCTGGGATTGTAGCAAATTCATGCTCAACGCCCCTTATGTTTAAAGATGAAACAGCAACTCCGGGCAGGGAAGAAAGTAGAATTCTTCTCAAGGAGCTTCCGATGGTAATTCCATACCCACTCTCTAAAGGTTCTACTATAAATTTCCCAATTTTCCCATCATCTGATAATTCTGCAATTTCGATTCTCGGTTTTTCAATTTCAATCATGAAAAACAACCCTCCTTATCTAAAAGTGCATGCACGAGGGCATATTACCATCGATTACTTAGAGTACAACTCAACGATTAAGTGTTCCTCAATTGGGAAGTCAATGGCATTTCTGCTAGGCTCTTCCACAACTTCACCACGATATTGGCTTAAATTTACCGATACCCAGCTCTGTGTAAGACCGCTGTGGCTTTCCATGATTTGCTTAAATTTACCGTTTTTACGGCTTTTTTCTTTAACTTCGATAACATCGCCCGGTTTTAAAGTCATTGAGGGGATGTCAGCCTTTTTACCATTTAGCAAAAAGTGTCCGTGAACTACCATTTGGCGAGCTTCGGATCTTGTATTAGCAAATCCCATGCGATAAACAATATTGTCAAAACGTAGTTCTAACAATTTTAACAAGTTTTCACCTGTTTGTCCTCTCATACGCTCTGCTCTGCTAAACAATTTACGGAATTGTCTCTCTTGTACTCCGTAAATGAATTTGGCTTTTTGCTTCTCGCGAAGCTGCATTCCATATTCACTAATTTTTCTATTACTTCTCTTAGGTTGGCGCTGTGAGCTCTTGTGAAGTCCCACTACACTAGGTTCAATTTCTAATGAGCGACAACGTTTTAACTTTGGTCCTAAATATCTGGCCATTCCACAAGTCCTCCTTTATACTCTTCTTCTCTTAGGCGGTCTGCATCCATTATGCGGAATGGGGGTCACATCTTTAATCATGTTGACTTCCAGACCGGTGGCTTGTAGTGAACGAATGGCTGCCTCTCGTCCTGAACCCGGGCCTTTAACAAATACTTCTACGTGTTTAAGTCCGTGTTCCATAGCTTTTTTAGCCGCTTCTTCAGCTGCTTGTTGAGCAGCAAACGGAGTGGATTTTCTTGAGCCTCTGAAGCCTAGTTGGCCAGCACTTGCCCATGAAAGTACGTTTCCGTTCATGTCGGTTAAAGTTACCATGGTATTGTTAAAAGAGGAATAGATATGAGCTTGGCCACGTTCTATATTTTTACGTTCTCTTCTTCTGACTCTCGTCACAGGTTTTTTTGCCATTAGTATCTCCCTCCTTTATTTTTTACCTTTAGATACCAATTTCTTGGGACCTTTTCTGGTTCTAGCATTAGTTTTTGTACGCTGTCCGCGAACAGGTAAGCTACGACGATGGCGTAAGCCTCGGTAACAGTTAATTTCTCTTAATCTCTTAATATTCAGAGCTATCTCGCGACGCAAGTCACCTTCTACGTGGTACTTGTCTATTTCTGCACGGATAGCAGCCAGTTCGGTTTCCGTTAAGTCTTTAATTCTAGTGTTAAAGCTTACTCCGGCATTGGTCAGGATCTCTTGAGAACGAGATCTTCCGATCCCGAAAATATAGGTCAGGCCAATTTCTGCGCGTTTCTCTCTAGGTAAGTCAACTCCCGCAATTCTTGCCATGAAAACTCGACACCTCCTTTATCCTTGTTTTTGTTTATGTTTCGGATTTTCGCAAATAACCATCACGCGTCCGTGGCGTCTGATGATTTTGCATTTTTCGCACATTTTCTTCACAGATGGTTTAACTTTCACTTCCATCCCTCCCTAACTATTTCTTTCTCCAAGTAATTCTACCCCTGGTCAGATCATATGGTGATAGTTCTACTGTCACCTTGTCCCCTTCAAGGATTCGAATGTAATTCATACGTAGTTTCCCGGAAATATGGGCCAAAATCTCATGACCATTGTCCAGTTTTACTTTAAATATAGCATTAGGTAAGGCATCGACAACAACACCTTCCACTTCAATGACGTCTTCTTTTGCCATAGATTCTCCCCCTTAAACCTTTTCCTTAAACGGTTTCAACGTTTGTCTAATCATTGCATTATAGCGCTGATCCGGATCCTTAAGGATCGATTCCATTTGAGGGATCACGGTCTGGGTTTTCGCCAAATGCTTAACTCTCTTTTTCTTCGGATTTTGTAGCTTGCGCTTGTTTCCATCATATATTTCTACGTGATCTGCATCAAGTGCAATGCCTACTACGAAGAATTGGCCTTTGTCTTTTCCAGCCTTGGAACGAACCACCTGACCTATGGTCAAATCATGGTTTCCTATCATACAAGCCTCTGTTATCTTTCCAGCTCTTGCACGATCTGATCAAAGATGGCGTCTATAGATTGTGTGCCGTCAATGTTAAGCAGTAGACCTTGAGCTCCGTAGTAGTTTATTAGTGGTAGAGTTTGATCCAAATACACTTGTATTCTTGTAGCAACTGTTTCTTCCACGTCATCTTCTCTTTGGATTAGCTTACTGCCATCCAAGTCGCATTGGCCTTCTTCTTGTGGGCGATTAAACTTAATATGATATGTCGCTCCACAGCTTGGGCATACTCTACGCCCAATAGCTCTTTCAACCAGGATTTCCTTATCGGCTTCAATGTTGATAACCTTGTCCAGCTTAATGCCCATCTTATCCAACTCGGCATCTAGTGATACAGCCTGTCCCACTGTTCGTGGGAATCCGTCCAATAAAAATCCGTTTTGGCAATCAGACTTGCTTAAGCGATCTTGAACAATGGAAACTACCAAATCATCTGGCACCAATAATCCTTTGTCCATAAAGCCTTTGCATTCTTTGCCCAGTTCTGTCTCGTTTTTAATGTTTTCGCGAAATATATCTCCGGTGGAGATGTGAGGAATATCATAACGTTTGATGATTGAGTCCGCCTGAGTTCCTTTTCCGGCTCCCGGAGGTCCTAATATTACTAAACGCATGGTTAGTCTCCTTTTCTATCTCAAAAAGCCTTTGTAATGGCGCATTAACATTTGTGATTCTATCGCCTTAACAGTCTCTAAAGCAACCCCTACAACAATGATTATACTGGTTCCTCCAAAGTTTACAGGCATTCTAAATATCTTAGAAAGTACTGTTGGTATTGTAGCCAGGAAGGCTAATGAAATACCACCTACAAATACTAAACGATTTACTACCCTAGTCAAATAGTCTGAGGTTGGTTTTCCTGGTCTAATTCCAGGAACGAAACCGCCGTTTTGTTGTAAGTTTTTAGCATATTCTACTGTATTGAATTGAATAGCAGTATAGAAGTATGCAAAGAACATTATCAATAAAATGTTTAGAATTGAGTATAGCCAAATTCCAATGCTTCCAGATGGTGTAAGCCATTTTTCAATCCAAGGACTTGTTCCACCTTTTGTGAACAATGAAATTGTTTGAGGAATAGCCAGAATACTTTGAGCGAAAATTACAGGAATAACACCTGCAAGTGACACTTTAATTGGAATATGTGTATTCTGACCGCCATACATTTTACGTCCTACTACCCTTTTTGCATATTGCACAGGTACTCTTCTTTCACCTTCTTGTAGTCTTACTACGAATACTATAATCGCTAGGAATACAATCAAGAAAAGTATTGCTGTTATTGGGTTTAATAGACCCATTTGTATACGCTTAACAGCGCTAATTAAATCTCTAGGCAATCTGGAGATGATTCCAATAAATATGATAAGGGAAATACCATTCCCAATACCACGTTCTGTTATCATTTCTCCAATCCACATTAGGAATGCAGTTCCTGCTACTATAGAAGCAATAATTACTATATTTTGTAGCATTCCTGTTGTTTCTACTGCACGGCTTAACATTCCAAAAGTCATACCAATAGCTTGAATTAAAGCCAATGCAATACCACCGATTCTGGTGTATTTTTGTATTTTCTTTTGACCTTCTTCGCCTTCTTTTGCCAATTCTTCTAGTCGCGGAATAGCGATAGTTAATAGCTGAATGACAATAGATGCAGTGATGTATGGATAGATGTTAGCAGCAAATATGCTGAAACTACTAAGGTTACCCCCTGCCATTAAGTCTAAAAATGAAAGAAGACTTCCTTCATTCTTAGCAAACAATTCTGTTATCGCTTGCTTGTTCATAAATGGTACAGGAACTGCTGAACCCAAACGGATAACCAACAGCATCAACAATGTGAAAATAATCTTTTTCCTAATCTCAGGTAATTTCCAAGCATCTCTCAACATCTTGATCATTAGATCACCTCAGCCTTCCCTCCGGCGCTTTCAATCTTTTCCACTGCGCTTTTGCTAAAGAAGTTAGCTTTTACAGTCAGTGCTTTTTCCAGTTCACCCTGCCCTAGAATTTTAACACCATCAGCAGCTTTGGACTTCTTAATCAAACCAGTTTCAAATAACAGCTCCGGTGTAACTTCTGTATTTGCTTCGAAACAATTAAGTGCTCCTAAATTAATAGCTGCAACTTGCTTTGCAAATACATTAGTAAACCCTCTTTTGGGAAGTCTGCGGAATAAAGGCATTTGTCCACCTTCAAAACCAGGACGAACTCCACCGCCACTACGAGCGTTTTGTCCTTTGTGTCCTTTTCCGGAGGTTTTTCCAGTACCGGATCCGATACCACGACCTAGGCGTTTCTTGGCTTTAACACCACCGCCTTCTGCAGGTCTTAAATCATGTAGTTTCATTTCGCACCTCCTATCTTATTCTTCCACTTCTAGCATATAGTCAATTTTGTGAATCATTCCGCGAATAGACGGTGAATCTTCATGTTCAACAATTTGACCTATCTTTTTTAAACCTAGGGCTTCAACTGTTCTCTTATGTGTGAACGGTCTACCAATAGGGCTTTTGATCAATTTTATCTTAATAGTTGTCATGTCAAACCCCCTTAGCCCAGAATTTCTTCTACAGATTTACCACGAAGTTTTGCTACGTCATCAACTTTTTTCAAAGACTGAAGAGCTACCATAGTAGCGTTTACGATATTACGTGGGTTACTAGTACCGATGTTCTTAGTTCTGATATCGCGAATACCTGCTAGCTCGCATACGGCACGCACTGCACCACCGGCAATAACTCCGGTACCTTCTACAGAAGGTTTCAAAAGAACTTCTCCGGCACCAAATACCCCTAATACTTCGTGAGGAATTGTAGTTCCAACAATTGGCACTTCAATTACGTGTTTCTTAGCATCTTGGATAGCTTTTCTAATAGCTTCAGGTACTTCCAAAGCTTTAGCCATACCGATACCTACGTGGCCATCTCCGTCGCCTACTACTACCAAAGCGCTGAAACGGAAGTTTCTACCGCCTTTGACAACCTTGGCGACACGGTTGATGTGGACCACTCGTTCCTGTAAATCCAATGTGCTTGCATCTATATATTTACGTTGCATGTGTCCCCTCCTAACCTTAGAATTTCAGCCCGTTTTCACGAGCTCCATCGGCCAGGGCCTTCACACGGCCATGATAGACATATCCTCCGCGGTCGAAGACCACTTCTTCAATGCCTTTTTCCAAAGCTCTTTTAGCAATGGCTTCACCGACGGCCTTAGCAGCTTCTGCATTTCCTGTAGATTCAATTCCCAAGGATTTGTCTAAAGTTGTAGCGCTAACTAAGGTATTGCCTACCACGTCATCTATAATTTGAGCGTAAATGTGTTTTCCGCTTCTGAATACGCATAGTCTCGGTTTAGAGGAAGTTCCGCTAAGCTTGCGACGAACGCGTGCATGTCTTGCCAGGCGATTGCCTTTTTTATCGACTTTTTTAAGCATTTACTTCACTCCTTTCTATTTACCGGTCTTACCGACTTTACGTCGTACGTATTCACCGACATATCTCACACCTTTGCCTTTATACGGTTCCGGACGACGGAAATCACGTATTTTAGCGGCATGTGCTCCAACTTGTTGCTTGTTGATACCTTTTACAATAATCTTGTTCGGTGTAGGTACTTCAACTTCAATTCCTTTAGGATCATCTAACTCAATTGGGTGAGAGTACCCTAAAGTTAATACTAATTTATTTCCTTGTTTTGCTGCACGATATCCTGTTCCGATGATTTCTAATTCCTTAGTAAATCCTTCAGTAACTCCTTGTACCATATTAGCTATAAGAGTACGAGTTAATCCGTGTAGCGAACGATATTTTTTTAATTCATTAGGTCTCTCGACGGTTAACACTCCATCTTCGATGGCAATTGTCATTTCTGGATTAATCTGCTCAGATAGGCTTCCTTTAGGACCTTTAACTTCCACAAGGTTACCCTCTCCTACTTTAATCTCTACACCGCCGAGTTCTATGGGTTTTAATCCGATTCTCGACATGATTTACCTCCTATTTCCACTACCAGACAAAGCAGAGAACTTCTCCGCCTACTCCGGCTTCACGGGCACGCTTATCTGTCATGATGCCCTTGGAAGTGGAGATGATGGCAATGCCCAACCCACCGAGCACCTTAGGAACCTCTTGTGCTTTTACAAAAACCCTTAGTCCGGGCTTAGAGATTCTCTTAATGCCGCTGATGACCTTTTCTTGGTTAGGTCCGTATTTTAAATCCACGCGGATAATCCCTTGTTTACCGTCTTCGATAAAATCAAAGGACTTTATATAACCTTCGTCCAATAATAATTGAGCGATGGCTTTCTTAATGTTTGATCCGGGAATGTCCACCGAGTCGTGTTTTGCACTGTTGCCATTTCTAATCCTGGTGATCATATCTGCAATAGGATCTGTCATCATAATGATTGGCCTCCTTTCTCCCTCCGATTACCAGCTGGCTTTTCTCACGCCGGGGATTTGCCCCTGGTATGCCAACTTTCTAAAGCAAATACGGCAAACTCCATATTTACGTAGATAGGCATGGGGACGTCCACAAATCTTGCATCGGTTATAGGCTCTAGTACTAAATTTAGGTTCGCGTTTTTGTTTCGCGATCATTGATTTCTTTGCCATGTATATCCTCCTTATGCCTTAACAAATGGCATGCCCATTTTCTCTAAAAATACTTTGGCTTCTTCATCAGTGTTAGCCGTAGTAACTACGATAATGTCTAGACCACGAATGATGTCAACTTTATCGTATTCAATTTCAGGGAAAATAAGTTGCTCTTTAATGCCAAGGGCATAGTTACCTCTACCATCAAAGGCGGAAGCGCTCACGCCGCGAAAGTCACGTACGCGAGGCAGGGCAATGTTCATTAGCTTGTCTAAGAAGTAATACATTCTCTGACCACGAAGTGTAACTTTTGCGCCGACTTTCATTCCTTCACGAAGCTTAAAGTTCGCAATGGACTTACGGGCTTTTGTAATCACAGGCTTTTGTCCTGCGATGATTTCCAAATCATTTACCGCTGACTCCATAGCCTTCGGATTATCTTTGGCATCGCCAACGCCCATGTTAATAACAATTTTTTCTAATCTTGGCACTTCCATGCTGTTTGCATAACCAAAGCGTTCGATCAGTGCCGGTACTACTTCATTTGTGTATTTTTCCTGTAATCTGGAACTCATAATAGCACTCTCCTCTCCGCTTATTTATCCAGCTTTGTGCCAGTTTTCTTAGCCACTCTTACTTTTTCTTTTCCGGAAACATCATATCCTACGCGGCTTACCTTATTTCCTTCGTAAATCATAACGTTGGAAACATGAATAGGCGCTTCATAGTGCATAATTCCGCCCGGTTTTTGAGGGCTCTGAGTTTTTTTATGTTTAGTGATCATATTTATGCCTTCAACCACAACGCGGTCATTTTGGGGCTCAGTTTTCAAGATCTTACCAACTTTACCCTTATCTTTTCCGGCAATAACCTTTACAGTATCACCTTTCTTTAAACGCATAGCGTCAACCTCCCCTATAGTACTTCCGGAGCTAGAGAAATTATCTTCATGAAATTTCCTGCTCTCAATTCTCGGGTAACAGGTCCGAATATACGGGTTCCTGTCGGTGAGCGATCTTCTTTAATGATGACACAAGCGTTGTCATCGAATTTGATATAGCTTCCGTCCACTCTAGAAATACCTTTTTTTGTACGTACGATAACGGCTTTTACTACATCACCTTTTTTTACCACTCCGCCGGGAGCAGCGTTCTTAACGGTACAAACGACTATATCACCTATACCGGCTGTTTTTCTATTAGTTCCTCCAAGGACCTTGATAACCAACACCTCTTTTGCACCGGAGTTGTCGGCCACCTTCATGCGGCTCTCCACTTGGATCATGAGAATTCCTCCCTTCGAATAAAGGCACTACTTAGCCTTTTCAATTATCTCAACGACTCTCCAGCGCTTATCACGGCTTAAAGGACGAGTTTCCATAATTCTTACCTTGTCGCCAATTGCGCAAGCGTTTTCTTCGTCATGTGCTTTAAACTTAGTCGTGCGCTTTAATTGCTTTTTGTATAATGGATGTGTTTCGATGGTTTTAATTTGCACCACTACTGTTTTATCCATTTTATCGCTGGTTACGATACCAACGCGCTCTTTTCTGGAATTTCTTTCCATGTCCGACTAGGCCTCCTTTCCCACGGCCAACTCACGTTCTCGTAAGATGGTCTTTACACGAGCAATGTCTTTTTTAACGACATTGATGCTCATAGGGTTATCCAGTTGACCGGTGGCCAATTGAAAACGTAAATTGAATAGCTCAGACTTAAGCTCTTTTTCTTTTTTCAATAAGTCCCCATCGGACATTTGGCGAATATCTTTAACCTTCACTGGCTTCACCATCCTTCTCATGATCAGCTTTAACCACAAATTTAGTTTTAATTGGAAGTTTGTTAGCAGCTAAACGCATAGCTTCTTTAGCATCTTCTTCACTAACCCCACCCATTTCAAATAAAATGCGGCCTGGTTTTACAACGGCTACCCAGTACTCCGGAGCACCTTTACCGGAACCCATACGGGTTTCAGCTGGCTTTGCGGAAACTGATTTATCCGGGAAAACCTTAATCCAAATATTACCGCCACGACGGACATAACGAGTCATAGCACGACGTGCTGCCTCGATTTGGTTGGAAGTGATCCATGCAGGCTCAGTTGCCTGTAGACCATATTCTCCATATGCCAAAGTATTACCTCTTTGGGCATTGCCCTTCATCCGTCCGCGATGAACTCTTCTATATTTAACTCTTTTGGGCATTAACATTAGATAAGTCCTCCTTCGCGACTATTTCTTGTTGCGACGATTGCGGGGTGCTCTTTTTTCAGGCTTCATTCCAGGAAGAACTTCTCCCTTATATAGCCAAACTTTCACACCTAATTTTCCATAAGTTGTGTCAGCTTCAGCAAATCCCACATCTATATTAGCTCTTAGCGTTTGTAGAGGAATTGTCCCCTCGCTATAGCCTTCAGTTCTGGCCATATCCGCTCCGCCTAAACGACCGGATACTGACGTACGAATTCCTTTTGCACCCATGCGCATGGTTCTCTGTATAGCTTGTTTCATCGCACGACGGAAAGAAATACGTCTTTCCAACTGCTCCGCAATGTTCTCTGCCACTAATTGAGCATCCAAGTCAGGAATTTTAATTTCATCTACATTTACCACTACGTCTTTGGAAGTTAATTTGCTTAACTCTTGACGTAAGGTTTCAACACCTGTACCACCACGACCGATAACCATACCAGGTTTAGCTGTAGCAATGGTAATTTTTATTTTATTAGCCGCTCTTTCGATTTCAATCTTAGAAATCCCTGCAGCGAATAAACTCTTTTTAACGTGCTTACGAATCTTGTGGTCTTCTACCAATAAGTCGCCAAAATCTTTTTTATTAGCAAACCAACGTGAATCCCAGTCTTTGATAATACCAACCCTAAGACCGTGGGGATTAACCTTTTGACCCATGAATTACTCCCTCCTTTAGTCCTGTTTCTCTTCTACGATAACACCGATATGGCTAGAACGCTTTAAAATCGGATAAGCCATACCTTTAGCCTTTGGGTGAAAGCGTTTCATCGTCGGGCCATCATTGGCATAGGCGTCTTTAATATATAGTTGATCGCGATCCAAATTGAAGTTGTTCTCAGCATTTGCAACAGCAGAAGTTAGTACCTTCTCCAAAATGCGAGCCCCTTTCTTAGGAGTGAACTTCAGAAGGGCCAAAGCTTCATCAACTTGTTTACCGCGAATCTCATCACAAATGTAACCAACTTTAAGCGGTGAAATTCTTACGTACTTTGCAATAGCTCTTGCTTCCATCTGTAACCCCTCCTTTCCTATCTAACACCGGAGGATTTTTCGTTTTTCCCGGCGTGACCACGGTATGTTCTTGTACTTACGAACTCACCTAATTTATGACCTACCATGTCTTCGGTAATATATACCGGAACATGCTTCCTACCATCATGTACGGCTATGGTATGAGAAACCATCTCCGGGAAAATGGTGGAACGGCGTGACCAAGTCTTAATGACTTTCTTTTCGTTATTTTCGTTTAATTCATCGACCTTTTTTAACAAGTGATCGTCTGCAAAAGGTCCTTTTTTAAGCGATCTTGACACGAGCGATTCCTCCTTTTATCCTATTTAGTCCTCTTACGTACAATGTACATATCAGACTTCTTGTTTTTCTTTCTGGTTTTAACTCCGTGTGAAGGTTTTCCCCAAGGAGTCATCGGTGAAGGACGTCCTATAGGTGCACGTCCCTCTCCACCACCATGTGGGTGATCCACAGGGTTCATAGCGGAACCACGAACGTGTGGGCGTTTGCCCATGTGACGTGAACGACCGGCTTTACCAATTGTAACCAATTCATGTGATAGGTTGCCAACTTGGCCAACGGTTGCTCTACAGTTAATATTGATTAAACGGAACTCGCCGCTTGGCATTTTTAACTGAGCATATTTACCTTCTTTAGCCATTAATTGCGCTTCAGCTCCAGCACTTCTTACTAATTGAGCGCCTTTGCCAGGCTTTAACTCCACGTTGTGTACAGTAGTACCTACAGGGATGTTTTTTAATGGCAATGCATTACCGATTTTGATATCCGCATCCGCTCCGGATTCAATCATGTCTCCAACTTTTAATCCGTTAGGAGCGATAATGTATCTTTTTTCACCATCTAAATAGTGAATAAGTGCAATATTTGCAGTACGATTTGGATCGTATTCTATAGTGGCCACTTTTCCTGGCACACCATCTTTAAGTCTCTTAAAGTCAATAATACGGTATTTACGTTTTGCTCCGCCTCCACGATGACGAATTGTTATACGTCCTTGAGAGTTACGGCCCGCTTTACTGTTTAAGGAAGTGGTCAACGACTTTTCCGGAGTGTTGCTGGTAATCTCTTCAAATGTTAATACTGACATTTGTCTCAACGCCGGTGAAGTCGGTTTGAACTTTCTGATAGCCAATGGATTTCCCTCCTTCTATCCTCGATTATTCCATGCCTTCGAAGAACTCGATAGGTTTGGAATCCTTCGTTAATTTTACAATAGCTTTTTTCCAGCTAGGTCTACGTCCTTGGTGCATACCTTGACGTTTAACCTTACCAAGCATACGCATCGTATTCACCTTTTCAACTTTAACGCCGAAAATAGTTTCAACAGCTTTTTTTACCTCTGATCTGGTGGCAGTTTTCTCTACTTCAAATGTATACTTGCCGTTCTCCATCTCATCCATGCTGCGCTCGGTAACAATTGGTCTGCGAATTATATCATGAGGATGTTTCATTAGCTGTACACCTCCTCTATAGCTTGAATCGCTTCTTTAGTAATTACCAATGAATTATATTTAAGCAAATCATATACGTTAATGGTTTCAACCATTGCACTGTGACTTAAAGGCAAGTTTCTTACGGATAGAGCAACATTGTTGTCAGCACCTTTTGTAACGATTAATGCTTTTTCATCTGCTCCAACAGCTTTAAGAACTTTAACCATGTCTTTTGTTTTAGGAGCTTCAATATTTAGCTGATCCAAAACAATAATCTCTCCGTCGCGTAATTTTGAAGTCAAAACTGACTTTAATGCAAGACGACGAACTTTTTTAGGAGTGGTATAGCGGTAGCTTCTTGGCTTTGGTGCAAATACCACACCACCACCACGCCATTGTGGTGAGCGAATACTTCCTTGTCGTGCTCTACCAGTACCTTTTTGTCTCCAAGGTTTACGGCCACCACCACGTACTTCCGCACGGGTTTTAGCGCTTTGAGTACCCTGACGACGGTTGGCTAAAATATTTTTAACCACCAGGTATACGGCATGCTCGTTTACTTCTATATCAAAAAAATCATCATTTAGCGAAAGCTCTTCAACTTCTTTGCCTTCCATATTTAGGACTTTAATATTTGCCATATAGCATCCTCCTTTCAGGGGCATCCATTATCTGTTAATAACAGTCTTTTTAATTTCTACTAGGCCTTTTTTAGGTCCTGGAATGCAACCTTTGACCAACAGTAGATTCTGATCTACATCCACCTTAATAACTTCCAGGTTTTGAATAGTTACTCTCTCGTTACCCATCTTACCTGCCATACGGTGGTTTTTAAAGACTTTACCAGGATAAGCACTCGCTCCCATACCACCAGGCATACGGTGGAATTTGGATCCGTGAGTTTCACGTCCACGTCCAAAGCCGTGACGCTTGATAACACCTTGAGTTCCTTTACCTTTTGAAGTGCCGCTGATGTCTACATGATCACCAACTTCAAAGCTATCAACTTTAATTTCAGCTCCTACTTCGTAAGCATCAACATCATCAACTCTTACTTCTCGAAGATATTTCTTCAATTCAACTCCGGCTTTTTCAAAGTGTCCCTTGATAGGCTTGTTAGCGCGATGGGCTTTTAATTCTGTAACGCCCAATTGTAAGGCGCTATATCCATCTTGCTCAACAGTCTTTTTTTGGATGACTACATTGGGCTTAACTTCAATAACTGTCACCGGAATAATGGCCCCATTCTCTTCAAAGATTTGGGTCATACCGATCTTATGACCGAACAAATGTTTCATTTCTTTCTACCTCCTATGTTCATAGCGGATTATCCCTAAGGACAATCTTATAACAGGAAACCATCTTACAATTTGATTTCGATATCTACTCCAGCGGGAAGATTTAACTTCATCAGTGAATCAACAGTTTTTTGATTCGGGCTGATTATGTCAATTAATCTCTTGTGAGTACGTTGCTCAAACTGCTCTCTCGAGTCCTTGTGCTTGTGTACCGAACGAAGAATTGTTACAATCTCCTTTTGTGTCGGCAACGGGATAGGTCCCGAAACCACTGCACCGGTGCTGCGAGCCGCTTCAGCAATACGCTTTGCGGAGTTATCCAGCAATTCGTGGTCATAAGCTTTCAGTCTGATACGAATTTTTCCATTATCCTTGTTTCCCATTAACTTCTTACCTCCTTCAATCGCATGTGATCTCGTACATACGACTCCGGCTCGATACTCCCACCCGGGCGTTTGTTGCTTTCCCTTAAGAGAAGCTCTCGTATAAAGTCCGTATTTCCAATGCTTTTACGGCTTCGGAGAGCTGATCGACCCCAGTCGCTCGATTTAAAATCGAACATGCTCCATGAAAATTCCCCCGCGCTCGGCGTATGCAGCCTCTAATTAGGTCTGCATCAAGATCCCGGCTACCGGCAACCTCTCACTTCATCACATATCTTCAATTAAACACCAAGTAATTATACACAATCTTTCTGAATTAATCAAGGTTTTTCTTATTTTTTTTATATTTTTTTTAACCATAACAAACTTCGTCGCCAAATAGGGACTATAGTCCTGTAGTTTTGGTCCATTATTAAAAGATTAAGCTGAACACCTCTCTTTTGTAGAAGTGTCAGCTTATTGTATTTATTGCTATTCTTTAACTTTTAGTAAAGGAGAAATCCTCTTATATAAAAGCAAAGCGACTATTGCAGAAGATGCCCCTTTAATTAGGTTAAACGGTAATACTGAATATAATATCATGGTTTTTAAATCTACAATGCTTGGAAAAATTGCAGAACCCATGGCAATTATTTTCTCCATTGGAACCATTAGTTTTCCATATAATGGAAATACTACAAAATAGTTGCTTAAGGAGGCCACTACAGCCATTGAAATAACCGCTACTATCAAGCTTATTATAGCCATTTTAAAGGTCTTGTGTCTTCTGTAGATTAGTGCTGCAGACATTACAAATGTTGAACCTACAATAAAATTCGATAATTCTCCAACACCACCTGTTGTAGTTCCTTTAATTAATAGCATAATTAGGTTTTTGAAAAACATTATAGTTAAACCTGCCATAGGCCCCATTGAATATCCACCAATTAACACCGGCATATCTGCTATGTCCCATTTCATAAAAGGAGGAGCGATAAAGGGTAATGGTATGTGAATATATTGCAACACTACTGAAATAGCAGTTAAAATTGCTATTCTCGTCATGACCTGTGTAGACCTACTTCTCCTATTAATATTATTATCGTTCATAATTCCCTCCCAAAAAAAATATGCCCGCTTTGGGGCAATAGAAAAAATACCTTCTTCCATCCCGACTATACGGTCGGTTGCGGAATTACACCGCATCAGCACAAAGGCTCGCAGACTATACTGCCGGTGAGGAATTGCACCTCGCCCTGAAGATCCTAAATAATTATAATACATTACCGTTTTTGTTTCAACCTAAAATCATACTTAACTTTTATATTATTACGTATAGCTAATATTATAGAGTATTCGCTTTAATTACTGTCTTTTTTACTCTTTATTTATGCAAACGAATTGTAGAATAATTAACATTTTTTTGACGATTTATAAAGCAATTATGCTATAATATTTCAGAATGATATTTTATAATTATTTAAAGGGGGAAAGAAATGTCACAAGTAAAAACTTTTCTCAAGAAGAAAGGTATTATGCTCGACTGGCGAGTATATGTACTGGATGTCTTGAGCAATATGGCCTTGGGTTTATTTTCTACATTGCTCATTGGGACCATATTAAACTCCATAGGTCAAAAGTTACATATTCCATTTTTATCTGAAGTACTTTGGCCCATGGCAAGAGATATGACCGGGCCTGCAATAGCTGTTGCCATTGCTCTAAGCCTAAAAGCACCAAAGCTTATCATCCTTGCATCTACCGTCGTCGGAATGGCAGGAAATGTTGACGGAGGCCCTGTTGGAGCTCTTGTCGCTACTGTTCTAGCAGTTGAGATTGCAAAGTTGGTATCTGGAGAGACGAAAATAGACTTAATTGTAACTCCAGCAGTAACAATCATAGTAGGACTTTTAGTAGCAACAACTATTGGTCCACCGATTAACGGATTTATGATTGCACTAGGTCAAATGGTCATGTACGCAACAACTTTGCAACCATTTTTAATGGGAATTATTGTCGCAGTTGTCGTGGGAATGGTCCTTACTCTGCCTATAAGTTCTGCTGCACTATGTATGATGCTGTCATTGTCCGGGTTAGCTGGAGGAGCAGCGACAGCAGGTTGTTGTGCACAAATGATTGGATTTGCTGTTATAAGTTGGAGCGACAACGGACTGAGCGGATTGCTATCTCAAGGCTTGGGAACCAGTATGCTACAAGTTCCCAACATAGTTAAAAACTGGAAAATATGGATACCACCGACTTTAGCTTCAGTAATTACAGGACCACTTTCAACTATGGTTTTCAAAATGGAAAATATTCCTATCGGTTCTGGGATGGGCACCAGTGGACTAGTGGGCCAAATCGGAACTCTTACCGCAATGGAACAGTTCCCACAAACTCATGTCTGGACAGGAATTATTTTATTACACTTTATATTACCCGCCGTATTAAGTTATGTGTTCTATCGCATTCTAAAAAATATTGGCTGGATAAAAGACGGAGACATGAAAATTCAAGGACTATAAATAATACCACCAAGGATTTAACCTTGGTGGTATTTCTATATTTAAAACTATTTAATAGATTCACCAATATAAACAAAAGAAGCCCAATGTGGGCTTCTTTTATTATGTTTATTATATTAGTCTACTAATTTTGTTACAACGCCTGCTCCTACTGTACGTCCACCTTCTCTAATTGCAAATCGAAGTCCTTCGTCCATTGCTATTGGAGTTATTAATTCTACGATGAATTTTGCGTTGTCTCCTGGCATTACCATCTCTACGCCTTCTTCTAGCTTGATGTCCCCTGTTACGTCTGTTGTTCTGAAGTAGAATTGTGGTCTATAGCCGTTGAAGAATGGTGTGTGGCTTCCTCCTTCATCTTTGCTTAGTACATATACTTCAGATTCGAACTTTGTATGTGGGTTGATGCTGCCTGGCTTTGATAATACTTGTCCACGTTCGATTTCTGTTCTTTGTACGCCTCTTAGTAGTGCACCGA
>JAAYFJ010000088.1 GCA_012728295.1 Tissierellia bacterium
AACTGGCACTTCCCCTTTTAATCCACTAAGAACCAGGGCTAGTGCATCATCACTTGAAAGCTTTTTCTTCGGCATGGTAGCTCTCCTCCCTTATCTGGATTCTACCATAACCGTGTTGTCACTCTCTGGGTATCAGTATAACTTTGCTTATAAATAGCTTGCGGCCAAAAACTTTGAATATTTACCAAATTGTTGTAATTGCCTATGTCTGTTGTACAGGTATATATCGTAACCAGTAACGTAGACAATAATATTATTAATACTGATCGAAAGAGATGTCTGAAACGCCAACTGGATAAAACACCTATACCTAACAATGGCAACAATACCATTTCCGAATATCTACCGTATATTACAATATCTGTACGAAGTAAGCTATTAGACGCAAAATATAATGATCCCATTAATAATACTCCCAAGACTGACAAAAAACAAAAAAGCATTGTTGAGTTAATTAACCATTCTTTGGAATTAAACGAATGCAACCCCTCCTTTAGTCTATCCCATATTTCTCCTATCGCTACATAAACCAGTCCAAATGACGCAATTAATAAATATGACATTTGTCCAAAAAAAATAGGAACCCACGTTTTCCAGAAATCAAAATTAAAAAAATTTCCGAATACTTCTGTTATACTTCCGTAGTGATCTGAAGCTGTATATCCTTCAGGGGTCATTATTGCAGCTAACCATTCATGGACTCCAAATTTATAAACAACTAGCATTATAACTATCGTCGAAGAGTTCAGCACCAAACTTATAAATGACCGTTTATTCCACGATAAAACAAATACAACTAAGAATGAAGCTACCATGACCGCAAGTCCAGTCGGATGTATCCAATATAAAAATCCTGCCAGTAGGGAATGAGGTAAAACAGTCCATGCTTTTGAAATGTCAATTTTTTGTAGAGCAATGATAGAAAGCATATAGAACAGAACAAAACAGGAAGTTGAAAAAGCATACCCACTCATTGTTATCCAACTTGGGTAAATAGCGCATATCAAAACCGTTCCCAAAATTGATCTAAAATTCTTTCCTGGGAAACATTTGTTCAGTAGACAAAATAAAATTACAAATGAACAAGCCCATAATATGGCATTTATTATCATAATAGCTTGCCATATCAAATATGGGTCGGAAAATATTATAAAAAGAGGCGATAGTATCAACGAATACCCGCCATGCCAGGAACTTGCCATATCTACAGGGTAACCTGCAAATGCAGCCGCTTTCGACAGATAACCAATTTCATCAGATAAGTATGCAGGGCCAGTATATTGGCGATTGAATAGCCAATAGATTAAAAAAACACCTAAACTTAATAGAAGTAAGTACTTATAATAAACTTTTTCATCTGTGAATGTATGGTCATCTCCACTCAAGAAATCCTGTTGGGAAATCATAATTAATCACTCAATTCTACCTAAATTGTTAGTCAGTCTCAAATAAAGTCTTTCAACCTATTTCACTTAATTACTCCAATTTTCTCCAGCAATTGTTGAGCAGTCTCTTTCCATGTTAACCAATTTATATTTTTTGAAACAGGATGTTTCCCTTTCTCATACAATGAAAGCCAATCTTTAATACATTTTTCAACAGCCTCTGGTTCTAAGCCATTAAAATAATAAGCATGTTCCCCTGCTACTTCTCTAAATACTGGTATATCACGGGAAATTATAGGTAAATTATGTTTTGCTGCTTCAATAATAGGTAACCCAAATCCTTCTCCTTCGCTGGCATTTATTAGGCATGTGCATGCGTCATATAATATTTCAAGGTATTCATCGCTTGCTCCATCTAACCAAAATAGCCGTTTATTCAACTCATAGTGCTTGCTAATCGTTTCTACTAGCTTTTCAGTCATCCATCCCCTCTTACCCACAATTACTAGATTGATATTCATACCCTTATTCCAAAGTCTTTCAAAGGCAGCTAATACTTGAGAATGCCCTTTTCGCGGCTCTAAAGTTCCTACCATTAGAAAACTTGGCCGCGAATAAATAGCTTTTATCACATTATTTGCATTATCCGGTAAACCAGATGTAGGTAACGAATTCTCCATATCAGCACCCAAATGAACCCAAGAAATCTTAAATGGGCTTTGCAATGATATTCCCTTTGTTTGCATCCATGCAGCCAGTTCATCTGCTACTGATTTTGATATACATATTGCACCATCGTTTTCTACCACTGTCTTGAGCCACTCTTCGTGAATACCTATCATTTCACTAGGAAAAGCCTTTGGCAATGTAATAGGTAGTAGATCATAAACCATAAAGTATACTTTAACTCCATCTGAACGCATTTGCTGATAAAAATTTTTATGGGCAGATACGATTTTTTGATTGAGATCTAATCCGATGAAAACATCCCCTGTATTGTATTCAACAAGGTCGTCGGCTAAAATATCACTTGGAAAATTCAAGAAACTAGCAGTAAATTTTCGAGCATATCTATAACCTTTTTCTTCTGTTGCATATACGGGCTCAACCCGCCAACCCACCGGTGGGTTGTGCAGCCACTCGTGTAAAATACTCCGTACTACTCTCTGGATACCGGTCTTTATATCGCGTTTCACTAATTCAGAAATATCAACAAGAAGCTGATGCACCACAATATTCGGAGGTAATGAACGCGCTATACAGCTTGCTAAGTATTTACGTTGTGACTTGTCAGCAGGAAGGCATTTTAACTCTGCTATTCTGTTAATTAAGGCATGAATTCCATTACTACCTCTACGATATATAGTTTCAATAGCTTGATAATACATTTTGGCACATTTATTTGGAGCATGCTTAGTATGAATAAATTCTTGAGCTTGCTTGCCTAATCTCTGTCTTAATGATTCATCTTGCCATAATATCTCCAATGCTTCCTTTAGTTGAGTAAGGCTAAATTCATCTGGAAGTTTAAAAACGGCTTCATCGGGTAATTCAGCCATACTACCGTGGGCATTAATTATGGTGGGCAACCCATAATTCATACAATCCAATACAGCTGCAGAGGTTTCCCCTCGTGATAAGGTCCGTAACTGGACAGCAATATCAGCCGCAGCCAAAAACTGCCTATAGACATTTATGTCCAGCCATCCGGTGATGCGGATTCGCTCTGAAACACCACTAGAATGGATAGCTTTTTGCATCTTTAATCCATATTCGTCTTTATTATTCTCTCCCGCAAATATAAGCAAACAGTTTTTATTCGTCGCCAAAGAGGAATCAATCCAGGCTTCTAACAATTTATGATTTAGTTTTGTCTCGCCTAATAATCCAAAACTGCAGACTACAAAACTATCTTCTTTAATCTGTAAGGAACGCCTCGCTTTCAAACGGTCCATCTGAGAAGCTTGACCCCGCACAAGTGGTATAACTGCCCAATTTTTTACGGCACCTTCTCCATACCAATACTGAGCCAACTTTTTCGAATACTCAGAGTGAACAATAATTCCTAAGGCATTCTGCAATACACTGAGATTGCAGGGATATTTATATATAATGTCACTTCTGTCGGTAGTCTCAAAATATTCCTGAACTGCTTTATAACCATGCGAAAAATATATCTCTTTAACAAAACCATTTGGTAAATATCCTAGCAAATCCATATGTGATAAGATGCCGGATAGAAAAAAATCATGCAATACAACAACTCCAGGTATTTCTTCTAATAACTTAAACATATGATGATGAAAGACAGAATTACCAAAATGATACATTATTCTATCATAATCACCAGAATGTTCTTTGAACCAGTTGACACTGCGCACAGCACAATTGTTCTCTATCCAAGGGTCGGACACTTCATCCTGATCCACTATGACATCTATATCATAATAACGGGATAGTTCTGGTAATAATTCCGCACTATAATCACTTATGCCACTTCGTTCGGGGGGTAAAGGAGATATATAGGCCAATTTCGGTCGATTCGATCTGGTTTTTATGATTGCTTTTGTTTTATTTCTTTGCTCAAGCATTGATTCTATTGCAGCAATAGCTGTTTTAGCAGTCTTATCCCACGAGAACTTCTTAGCTTGATCCAAACTGTGCTCTTCCAAATCACGTCGGAAATCATCATCTGTTAAAACTTTCTGCATTGTTCTAGTTATATCTTTGATATTATAAGGATCAAACAATGCATCGACCCTACCAACCACTTCAGGAAGGCTAGAAGTGTTGGAGGCTATTACAGCTTTTCCGCACGACATCGCTTCTAAAGCTGGTAAGCCAAACCCTTCGTGCAAAGAAGGAAATACAAATACCTTGCAAAGATTATACAGTGCTATCAAATCCTCCTCAGGCACGAAACCCGTAAAAACAACCTCATCTGGAGAAAGTCCATAATTCTTGACTAATTTGTTCAAATGCTCCCGATCCGCCTGCTTCATCGAGCAAACAACTGCTAGCTGATGTTCCTTGCGTACTGAATGGTCAAGCTCAGAATATGCCTTAATTAACCCCTCTATATTTTTACGATAATCTATACCCCCCGTATACATCAAAAAGGGTCGGCTTAATCCATACCGAGTCAACAACTTATTGGCTTCTACTGAATTATATGAACGGGGCTTAAAATGATCATTGACCGCCGAAGAGATATTTATAGCTCTTTCTTCAGGGGAGTCTAGGTATGATATGGCTTCCTGTCTGGAAGACTCTGAAATCGCTAATAAAAGATCCGCATGTCTTAATTGTTCAAGTTTGCTCATATACCAGGATGATACTAACGGATCTTCCAAATATGTGTTGGGATAAATATAAGGAATAAGATCATATAAAATGACTGCTACTGGAATGGTATTGCTTAACTTACCAATACTCGTAACAGCATCATCGCCCAATCCTTCAAAAAGGCTGCTTATTAGTACCACATCTGGATCAAAACTAGCTAAAAACGATTCCCTCAATAATTCCGCTGAATTCCTCAACCATTCATTACTTCGGTCTAAATAGCTCACTTGAGCAGGCGTATACCACACACGTATGTTTTCCTGTGGAAGAATACCATCAAAGGCTGTGCGTATAGGTTTAATTGTCTCGAGAAATTGGCCATTGAGAGCTAAAATTATTTCGTGATTTCCTCGATATTTTACAATAGCTTTAATAATGTTTAATGTATATCTTCCTATGCCACGGTTGCGGTTTCCCGTTGATTGAGCTCCCTGCATATCCACAACAATCCGCATCAGATATTCTCCTTTTCTCCCTGCTTATTAATAAGATAGTTTAGCTTTTTGTAAATGCGGTTTGCGCGGGCGGTCAAATTTTCGTCATAATATTGTTTATTATTTCTGGGATGGTTTACTAAACCTTTTCCCTGGTCTATCATTTTAAGCTTAGCTTTCAACTTCGGTTTTCTATTAAGAATAAGTAAAGCTTTTGATTTTAAAACTGGGCGTGCTAATACAAACGCAATTGCTTTTCTCAGGAAATATAATGACGCTTTCTTAGGTTGGGAAAGCAGCCATTTAATGTATTTATTTCCTAAGCGCAACGGTAAGGTTAGGCGCCAAGACTTGCTACTATAAACCATCTGGAGTTCCTGATTCAAGTCATCAGCTGCTTTTCTCCAGTATTGGCACGCTTGGCTTAGTTCCGCTACCTTTGAAATCGCTGCTTCTAGTTCCCTTTGTAAATTATCTATTTTTTTATTTGCTTCATTTAATTCCATCTTCAACTTGTCAGTTTCTTTATTTGCCTCACTCAATTGCAATTTTGTTTGGACTAAACTTGGAGAACAGAAGGGGGTTTTTTCATCCACAACAAATCCGTCAAAGCAATTTGGAGGCAATTTAAAACTTTCTTTGAGTTCCGGATGTTCTTTTGCAACATAAAACCGATTTAAACCATCAAAATATACAAATTCGTAGTTTGCATTGAGCAAAATCGGTTCCCACTCTGAATAGTTTTCAATGCGGGAATTAGGTATAGTTGATTCAACTAGTATAATCCAAGGCCTGACTATAGAAAAATCGGTACCTTCCAATACCTCTTTTTCAGCACCTTCCACATCAATTTTCAAAAAGTGAATCGGAGAAAGGTGAATATCCTTACAGATTTGGGTTAAAGTTTGACTTTTAACTATGCGTTCTACTTTTTTATATCCCCGTTCTTTCTCATGCCGCTCCGCAATTGACAAATCTAAAGTCGAAAGTCCAGTATCAGGCAATTCATAAATCACTATTTCTTTCTCTTTATCTCCAGCAGCGACCTGTAAATTAATATCCCTCGGGCGCTCTCGTACTAATTTTTCATATAATTGTGGAATAGGTTCAATATTAATTCCACGCCAACCCCGTTCGTAAAAAGCTTTTGTCACTGAATCTTGATGAGGATCTCCTGCGCCTACGTCAATATAAAAGCCATTTTCTATATGTTTTAGCGCTCTCCAAAGCATAATATCTTCGAAATTTTGGGCATATGATATAAAACTCATCCGGCATACTCCTCAATGGTTATTTTAGGTTCATTCCATAAACAGCCAGCAAAATGGTTCTTGTCAATATTCACAACATTAAATACTAGCGCATAATCACGCCACTCATAATTAGCTGTAAGATGAGTATCACGGTCTACCAGAGCAGTCTGAACAGAATAGCTACCAACACCAAAGTTAGCCGGAAAAGCAATAGTAAAGAGATACTCGCTTCCTACACGTGGGTTTCTGATAACTT
>JAAYFJ010000003.1 GCA_012728295.1 Tissierellia bacterium
CCTATGGACCTCTATGCTAGAGCGTTTTGGCATGAACCTGATATTGGTATTGGCCATGGTGCCATCCATTCAATCTGGAACGGGGATTAACTTTAACTTAGCCCTAGGCGTAGTGCTTGGATTAATTGGTGCATTGGTATCATTAGAATTCAACCTTGTAGGTTGGGCTGCATTTGGCGTAGCATTAGTTGTGGCAATTCCACTAGCTATAGTATTTGGATGGGCCTATGGAATCATGCTAAACAGAGTTAAAGGACAAGAAATGACCGTAGGAAACTACATGGGGTTCTCCGTAGTATCTTTTATGTGTATATTTTGGCTTATTGCCCCATTTAAAAACGAAGGTCTAGTGTGGGCGATGGGTGGTTCAGGATTGAGAACTACCTTAACCATGGACGATTCTATGGCAAGGATATTAAACGATTTCCTTTCCTTTAATATTGGAGCAGTGAAAATTCCGACAGGACTACTTATTTTCAGTGGAATTTGCTTGCTGATAGTATATGTATTCTTGAGAACAAAAGAGGGGAACGCCATGAGCGTATCCGGGTCAAACGAAGCCTTTGCCATATCCAACGGTATTAACGTCAATCGCCAGAGAGTAATAGGAACTATTCTATCTACTGTTTTGGCTGCAGTGGGAATCATTGTATATTCTCAAAGCTTTGGATTCTTACAGCTATATACTGCACCATTATATGTGGCAATGCCTGCAGCAGCAGCTATTCTAATAGGTGGCGCCAGCATGAAGCATGCAAAGATAGTTCATGTAATAATTGGAACTTTTTTATTCCAATCGTTGTTGGTAGTTGCTTTGCCCGTAGTAAACTTGGTTTCAGAAGGCTCTATGGCTGAGATAGTCCGTATTGTAGTATCAAACGGTATCATAGTCTATGCCTTGACGAGAGGAGGGCAAGAACAATGATAGTACCTATTATTTTTGGATTGCTGTGTTTAGTGGGCTACTTTTTCTCAGGAATGCAGCCAGAGTTTATCATACACGAATTAATATTTAGACTATCCAGAAACTTGCTTTTAGTAATGAGTTTGATTATCCCTGTTCTTTCTGGAATGGGATTAAACTTCGGTATAGTATTAGGAGCTATGGCAGGACAAATAGGTCTAATATTTATTATTAACCAACAAATTGGTGGAATGCTAGGTATTTTAGTGGCAATAATAGTGTCTACACCGGTGGCAATTCTATTTGGATATCTAACAGCAAGGGTTCTTAACAAGGCAAAAGGAAAAGAGATGATTACATCTATGATTTTGGGATTCTTTGCCAACGGTCTTTACCAATTAGTTTTTATCATTTTGGCAGGCCCAGTCATTCCATTTAAGAATGAAAAGATGATAATGACATCTGGTGCTGGATTGAGAAACACATTAGACCTTGGATTTATTCGTAAATCGTTAGATAGTCTATTCTTTGGTGAATTTACAACTATTCCAGTGATGACATTTGTGGTAATAATCCTTATATCCATGTGGATGTATAGATTCCTAAAGACAAAGCAAGGTCAGGAACTAAAAGCTGTTGGCCAAAACATGCATGTTGCTGGTGTTGCTGGAATTCCAGTAAATAAAACCAGAACTTTGGCAGTTATTATTTCCACAGTATTGGCAGCTTGGGGACAAATTTTGTATTTACAAAATATGGGTACTCTTAATACCTTTACCAACCACGAACAAGTGGGATTGTTCTCAGTAGCAGCACTGCTGATTGGAGGAGCAACAGTTGATAAAGCCAGCTGGAAAGAAGCGATAATAGGAACCATTCTGTTCCACTTGCTATTTATCATTTCCCCTATGGCAGGTCAAAACCTTATGGGAGATGCTCAGATTGGAGAATTCTTCCGAGTGTTTATCGCATATGGAATAATAGGAGTAAGCTTGTTGCTACACGCTTGGGAAAGCCATAAAAAGCAAACAAAAGAGCGCTTGAAGGACTTTGCATAAGTAAATATGATTGTCTGTAATTAAACAGTTGACATTCATTGAATCCTTCTGTATATTATAACAATATAAGACGAATGAGGAAGGTCGTCGAGGGAAGCCTAGTAGAGAATCTGCGAAAAGGTGAAAGGCAGAGTAGGATATCTTGATGAGAATCACCTTACAGTCTATGGTGTGAATAAAGTAATGCCATACGTGAAGGAGCGTTAATCCTATAGAGTGGCGATAATAATCGCAACTAGGGTGGTACCGCGTTAACACGTCCCTAAGCCTTTGGCTTAGGGGCTTTTTTATTAAAAAGGAGGGAATATATGGAATTGTTTCAACCATTATCAAATGCGACTGTTAAAGAAAGAGAATATAAAATCTCTGAATATTGGAAGCATGTAGACTTGCTAAAAAGATCCATCGAAACCAGAGCAGATAAGCCTAGTTACGTATTCTATGAAGGACCGCCAACTGCCAACGGAAAACCAGGAATTCACCACGTAATGGCAAGGACTCTTAAGGATTTAACCTGCCGTTATCAGACTATGAAAGGTCATAAAGTAATTAGAAAAGCAGGTTGGGACACACATGGACTTCCAGTAGAAATTGAAGTTGAAAAAAAACTAGGACTTAAAAACAAATCAGATATCGAGCATTACGGTATTGAAAAATTCAATGCACAATGTAGAGAATCTGTATTCCAATACGAAAAGATTTGGCGAGACATGACTGAGCGCATGGCTTATCTAATCGATTTAGATCACCCATATGTAACCTTGGAAAATGAATATATCGAATCTGTATGGTGGATTTTAGACCAAATGTATAAAGATGGACTAATCTATGAAGGACATAAGATATTGCCATATTGTACTAGATGTGGTACTGGACTTGCCAGCCACGAAGTTGCACAAGGATATGAAGAAACAAAAACTGAAACAGTAATAGTTGCATTTAAAGCTACTGATGAAGATGCATACTTTTTGGCATGGACCACTACACCATGGACACTACCATCTAACGTGGCCTTGGCAGTCCATCCAGAGGTAGACTATGTAAAAGTGTTATTTAAAGGCGACAAATACTACCTGGCAAAAGAATTAGCGCCATCAATTCTAGGTGAGGAATATGAAGTATTAGAAACTATTAAAGGTAAAGATTTAGAATATCGTCAATATGAGCAATTGCTTCCATTTGTAAACGTAGAAGAGAAAGCGTTCTTTATTGGATGTGGTGATTACGTTACTACCAGCGATGGTACAGGAATCGTACACACAGCGCCAGCCTTTGGTGAAGATGACTATAACCTAGCATTAAAATACGGTTATCCAGTAGTAAATCCTGTATCAGAAGATGGTAGATTCGTTACTACACCCTGGGAAGGCAAGTTTGTAATGGATGCAGATGCAGATATTATTCAGTGGCTAAGAGCAGAAGGGAAGTTGTTTAAAAAAGAAAAAATGCTACACAACTACCCACACTGCTGGCGCTGCCATACTCCGCTATTGTATTATGCAAAACCATCTTGGTACATTGAAATGACCAAGCTAAAAGATAAGCTAATTGAAAACAATAATTCTGTGGAATGGTATCCTGACTACGTAGGAGAAAAACGATTCGGAAACTGGCTTGAGAACTTAAATGACTGGGCAATATCCAGAAGCCGTTACTGGGGAACTCCATTCCCTATCTGGAGATGTGATGATTGTAATCATATTACTAGTATCGGCTCCAGAAAAGAGTTGGCAGAAAAGGCAATAGAAAATATAGATGAAACCATTGAATTACACCGCCCATATGTAGATGATGTGCACATTAAATGTGAAAAATGTGGGGCTCAAATGACTAGGGAAAAAGATGTAATTGACGTTTGGTTTGACTCAGGAGCAATGCCATTTGCACAATATCACTATCCTTTTGAAAACATGGAAACATGGGAAGATCAGTTCCCAGCAGATTTTATTGACGAGGGTATCGACCAGACTAGAGGATGGTTCTACAGCTTGCTAGCTATTTCCACCTATGTTAAAGGGGTATCTCCATTTAAGAGAGTACTGGTTAATGACTTGGTAGTAGATAAAGACGGCAAGAAGATGAGTAAGTCAAGAGGCAATACAGTAGATCCGTTCGAATTGTTCGATAGATTTGGAGCAGACGTATTGCGTTGGTATTTGCTATATGTATCACCACCGTGGGTGCCGACAAAATTTGACGAAGACGGACTGAGAGAAGTAGAATCAAAGTTCTTCCGTTCGTTGAGAAACGTATACAATTTCTTCTCACTTTATGCTAACTCAGATGGCATAGATCCACGAAGCTATGATGTAGAAGTGGAAGAAAGAGACGAAATGGACAGATGGATATTAAGTAGATATAATTCTCTGTTAAAAAGAGTGAATGATGACTTTGAAAAATTTGAATTAACAAGAATAGTTCACGAAATCCAAGACTTTGTCATCGAAGACCTATCCAACTGGTATATAAGACGTGGGCGAAGAAGATTTTGGAAAGAAGAGCATGACACAGATAAAAAGAGTGTATATTTGACCACATATGAAATTCTAGAAGGGATATGTCGACTAATCGCTCCATTTGTTCCATTTATTTCAGAAGAGCTATATCTTAGTCTGAAAGAATCAGAATCAGTCCACCTAGAAGACTATCCAACCAGCAATGAGGCATTAATAGATGTTAAGTTGGAAGAGAGAATGGAATTAGTTAGAAACCTTACAACTTTAGGAAGGGCAGCCAGAGAAAACGCAAAGATAAAAGTGCGTCAACCACTATCAGAAGTAGTAATTGACGGAAGATATGAAGCGACAATAGGAGATTTGACAGAACTCTTGAAAGAAGAATTAAACGTAAAATCAGTGGACTTTGAACCGAACCTATCAGAGTATATGAATTTTGAACTAAAACCTAATTTCCCAGTGGCAGGACCAATTTTTGGAAAAAACATCAAAGCCTTTGGAGCAAAACTTCAAGAAGTTGATGCCAAGTCATTAATAGAGCAACTGGAAGGCGGCGAAATGGTGAAAATGGACTTTGGCTCAGGTGAAGTGGAAATAAAAAGAGAGTTTATTGACGTTAGAATTGAAGCTAAAGAAGGTTTTAACGTAAATATGGAAAACAATCTTTTCGTGATTCTAGACACGACATTAACGGAAGAGTTAATAGCTGAAGGCTATGTAAGAGAATTCATTTCAAAAGTACAACAACTAAGAAAATCTCATGACTTAGACGTGGCGGACCATATAGAAGTTTGCTACTTGGCGACACCAGAGGTTAAAGCAGCCGTAGAGGCACAAGAGCAGTTCATCAAAGACGAAGTAATAGCAGATGAATTGAAAGCCTTAGACAATATGGATGGCGAAATATTTGACCTTAACGGACAAGAAACAAGAATTGAAATAAAGAAAAACTAGAAAAAGGAAGGGGAAACCCTTCCTTTTTTGAATTTGTAGGGAACGCATTTACCATTCAGGCCCTAAATACAACAAAGGTTTTTGTAGGGCAAAACCCCCGGCACGAGGGTTTTGAGTCAGCGAAGCTGATTCGGTCAGCCATGTCCATTCTGAGCGTATTAAAATAACAACCTGCCGTTTGGCAGGTTGTTATTAGTTTTCTAATTTTAACTTTGCTGTTTTATTAAATAAATATTTATAATTTGCTTTTAGTTGCATGTCCAAATGATAACTGGAGTAGTTGTTTTTTATAATGGATATACTCTCTTTTGGTTTTAGAACATATCCTTCTGGGTCAAAAGGCTTTATTGTTCCATTTTCCACAGCTGCTTTATACTGTTCTTCGTTGAGTTTTTCAAAGGAGCCAGATTTGTTCGCCATTAGCTTTTCTTCAAAATACCCTTTACTGTCGGTGACGATTACAGAATTTATTACAAGATTCGTTCTACCTCTATTGGTCAACACTATTTCTTCTGCATAATAATCTATGGAATATTCAGATGGTCTAGCTATTTCCAGCTGGTTATAGGTTGCGAAAGCTAAGACAAATAGTAACAATAGTGGTAATAACTTTGGTAATATATCTTTTTTCAATGAGTTCACTCCTTTTAAGATTCTTAATACATTATAATTCAACTTAGTATAAATGCCAAGATAAATGTATTTTCTAATGATTTGGAGTTAGTTTGTGATATAATATTATATTGAGGTGATTCAATGAAATTATATATTGTGCGCCATGGTAAAACTGAGTGGAACACAGAAAATAGAGTGCAGGGCTGGTTGGATTCTCCATTGACAACGAAAGGTGTGAACAATGCTATTTTCTTGTCTAAAAGGCTCCAAGGTGTGAAGTTTGACTATATGTTCTCATCTCCTTTACCCAGGGCGATTGAAACAGCTACCATCATTAGAGGTCACAATGTACATAATACTTTGCCCATTATTCGTGATAGCAGATTAAAAGAAATAAGGCTGGATCAGTGGCAAGGTATGACTATAGAGGATATTAGATTGCATTACAAAAAGCAGATAGAAGATTATAAAGGCGATCCAGGCAATTGGAGCTTTGATAATGCAGAAACTCTATGGGATTTAACTGAAAGGGCTGAAGATTTTATTAATAGTCTACCTGAAGATGGCGAGAACATTCTAATTGTTAGCCACGGTGTTACTATTAGGGCTTTAAGGTTGATATTATTTGGGGGATCAGTCCCTAACTTTTGGGATGGGGACCCTGTAAAAGGCACGTCATTAACTGTTGCTAAGCAATCGAATGGCAGTTGGATAAAACTGCTGGATGGTTGTATAGAGCATATCGAAGAAGGAGACGAAGATGGAAAGAATTTCATTGGCTAATTTGCCTACACCTATTAATAAACTTGATAGAATGTCTGCTGAGCATGGTGTGGAATTGTGGATTAAACGTGATGATTACACCGGTTCTGAGCTGTCTGGAAACAAGATTAGAAAACTGGAATATTTAGCTGCTGACGCTTTGAAAAAAGGTTGCAATCACTTAATAACCTGTGGTGGAATTCAGAGCAATCATGCCAGAGCAACGGCTGTGGTAGCAGCTCGTCTTGGCATAGGAGCGACTCTAGTTCTAAGGGGTACAGCAGATGGAAGCCATGAGGGCAATCCTTTTTTTGGGGCTATGGTGGGTGCTAATATTGTCTTTATTACTCCTGAAGACTATAGATCTCGTAGAATGGAGATTATGGAAAATATTGCCAGTGAGCTGAGAACTAAAGGCGTAAATCCATATATTATTCCTGAAGGAGCATCAAATGCCATTGGGTCTTTAGGATATTTTAATGCCTATGAAGAGATTCTCAAGCAAGAAGAGGAATTGGGAATAAAGTTTGACAGAATAGTCACTACTGTAGGGTCTGGTGGAACTTTTGCAGGTCTATTATATGGGAATCTACTCCATGGTGGACCAATGAGAGTTAAAGGAATTAATATTTGTGATGACGCGGAATATTTCTGCCCTATTGTTTCCCAATTAACTGTAGAGCTGGATTCTATCTTTGGTAAGAAACTTGCAATCGGTGCAGATGAGGTGCCTTTAATAGACGGATATGGTGGATTAGGTTATGCTATTAGTAGGCCGGAGGAACTGAAATTCATCACACATGTGGCAAGGAGCGAGGGAATAGTATTAGACCCAGTTTATACCGGAAAAGCTTTCTATGGATTACTTTCTGAAATCTCCAAGGGAAAATTTAAAGATGAAAAGATATTGTTTATACACACAGGTGGTATAATGGGTTATGATGTGGCGCAAAGAAGTCAAATTGAAAACCTATAAGGTTGTCAATAATTTGGTAATTTATATATGCAAAGAGCGTATAGAATGATATAATTGTGTCAGTGGTTTTGGAATTTTAAAGAGCAAGACTCTTTGAAATAAATATGAAGGAGGACTTATATGAAGGTATATGGTACGGATAAGATTAGGAACTTGGCATTAGTAGGTCATAGTGGAAGTGGTAAGACCAACTTGACGGAAGCTATGTTGTTTGTAAGTGGCGAGACCAAAAGAATGGGTAGCGTTGCAGCAAAAAATACTCATTCGGACTTTTCTAAAGAGGAGATTGATCGTCAATCTTCAATTGGAACTTCAGTAATACCTGTGGATTGGAAGGAAAATAAAGTTAACATTATTGATACTCCCGGATATATGGACTTCGTCGGGGAAACTTATTCAGCTTTGCGTGCTGCTGAAGCTGCATTATTGGTTATAGATGCTACTTCAGGAATTGAAGTAGGAACTGAACTAATTTGGAAATACACTGAAAAAATTGATCTTCCAAGAATCATTTTTGTAAATAAAATAGATGATGAGAACGTTTCTTTCAGAAAAGTAATGGAGCAATTAGAAGAAGAATTTGGTAAAAAGGTTATTCCATTTACTATTCCTATTGGTGAAGGCCCTGAGTTTAGGGGTGTTACCGATGTAATATTCCAAAAGGGATATGAGTACAAAGATGGCAAGCCAGTAGAAATTGAATTAAATCTAGAGCAAATTAAGGCAACTGAAAGAATTTATGAAGAAATTGCAGAAGTAGTAGCTGAATCAGATGAAGCGCTAATGGAGAAATTCTTCTCAGGTGAGAAGTTTACTAGAGAAGATTTACTAAGAGGAGTAACTTCTGCTCTATTAGACGGTCGTGCAGTTCCACTAGTAGTTGGAGCAGCTGAAAAAGCTATAGGAATTGATTTATTATTAAACTTAATTGTAAACTATATGCCAAATCCTGGCGATGATAGAGCTCACATTGGATTTAGACGTGAAGATGGAGAAAGTGCTGTTGTAGATGTAAAAGAACCGTTTTCAGCAGTTGTATTTAAGACGATTGTAGACCCGTTTGTGGGTAAAATATCCATTTTCAAGGTACTTTCAGGAAAACTTACTAAAGATTTCCCTGCCTATAATGCAAACAGAGACAAAACTGAAAAGCTTGGCTCTTTGGTAGTTCTAAGAGGGAAAGCACAGTTAGAAGTGAACGAAGTGGTTGCTGGAGATATTGCTGCTACAACTAAGCTGGCAGTTACAGAAACAGGGGACACACTTTGCGATAAAAACAAACCTGTAAAATATAAAGCTCTTAAATATCCTCAGCCAACTTTATTCTTCGCAATAGAGCCTGTTTCAAAAGGTGACGAAGATAAGATTGGTACAGCTCTTACTCGTTTACAAGAAGAGGATCCATCATTCGTAGTTTCGAGAAATGCTGAGACTAAACAGTTGACCATTGGCGGACAAGGTAATGTTCAGCTTCAAGTTATTATGGATAAAATGAAAAATATGTTTGGAGTGGAAGTTAAGGTTATTCCATTTATCATTCCTTATCGCGAGACCATTAAAGGCACAGCAAGTGTTCAAGGTCGCCATAAAAAGCAATCTGGTGGAGCTGGTCAATACGGTGATGTTTGGGTTCGCTTTGAGCCAAATGCAGAAGGATTTGTATTTGTTGAGGAAGTCTTTGGTGGTGCAGTTCCAAGAAACTTCTTCCCAGCAGTTGAAAAGGGTATTGTAGAGTCCATGGAGCATGGAGTTTTGGCAGGTTATCCAGTTGTTAACTTTAAAGCTACACTTTACGATGGATCATATCACGATGTAGACTCTAACGAGATGGCATTTAAAATTGCTGCTTCTCTAGCGTTTAAAAAAGGTATGGAAGAGGCTAAGCCTGTGTTACTTGAGCCTATTATGAGAGTTGAAGTCTCCATTCCAGATGATTATTTGGGAGATGTAATGGGAGATATGAACAAGCGTCGTGGTCGTATTTTAGGTATGGACCAGCAAGATGATGGAACTCAACTGTTAATAGCTGAAGCACCTCATGCTGAATTATTTGAGTACGCAATTGATTTAAGAGCCATGACACAAGCTCGTGGAAACTTTACTATGGAATTTGTGAGATACGAGGAAGTTCCTGCAGTTATCTCAGAAAAAATTGTAGAAAAAGCTAAGAAAGAACAGTAAACCACATGGAGTACCCAATCCGTTGGGTACTCCAATTTTTCTTAATAATAATGGTGAGTTTATTTAAATGCATTAGTTGCTTAACCATAGGAATTATGTATAGAAATTTAACTTTTCTAGACTGTGCCGGCATTGGCTAAAAAAATGCCGGTATTTTATAGTAGAGAAGTTTGATTGATAAGTATCAATTATATTTTTGTAATATCAATGCATAATATATTTTACATACGGTATTTTTATTACCTTAGTATGACGATTTAATGTCTTTGGTAATACCGTATTATTTAAAAATAATTAATGGAATATAGTGTGAAGGGAAATAGATGAATATAGAATATGTTTTTGATAAATCACAACTTAATAGCTTCTGCAACTGGCTAGCTAAAGGACTTAAACCTGGAGATGTAATAGCTTTAAGTGGAGATTTAGGGGCTGGGAAAAGCGAGTTTGCCAGACAACTAGGGAAGAGCCTTGGAGTGGCAGGACCAATACAGAGCCCTACTTTTACCATGGTGAGAGAGTATTTTGGGGAGATGCCATATTACCATTTTGATGTATATAGAATGGCAGAAAGCGGAGGGGAACTCTGGTTAGATGAGTACTTCTTTGGTGAGGGAGTGTGTGTAGTGGAATGGGCTGAACTGGTTAAGGAATATATCCCGGAAGGTGCCCTTTGGTTTAAACTGTCTTTTGTCGATGAAAACTTACGCAGAGTGAAGTGGATTAATGGAATTTCAGATTCGATGAAAAGAAAGGAGTGGCAGGATGATAGTTTTAGGTCTTGACACCTCAACGAATATGACGGCAGTCGCATTATATGACGATACTACTGGAGTTGTTGGTGAAACTAGAGCAGTTAGACCGGGTAGCCACGCTGAAAGCGCCTTGCCTCATTTAGAGCACCTATTTGACATGACAGGTTTAAGTATAGATGATGTTGACCTCATTGCAGTGGGAATTGGTCCGGGATCTTTTACAGGACTGAGAATTGCAGTCACCATGGCAAAGACTTTATCTCAGGCAAAAAACATCCCACTGGTGGGTGTTTCGACGTTGGAAGCTATGGCCAATGGCGTAAATGTAATGGATGGAATTGTGGTTCCTGCAATTGATGCGAGACGTGAGAGAGTTTTTATGGGTGTTTACAAAAAGATTAACGGTGAAATAGAAGTTGTTGAATCAGACAGAGTAATTCCAATTTCAGAGATTCCTTCAATATTGCCAAATGAAAAAATAAACTTGTGTGGAACCCATGGATATTTATTAAAGGACGTTATTACCGATAGTATTATCCAGGGAAATGAAGGATATGCCATGAGTGCGGTGAATATTGCTGTAGTGGGAAAAAACTATTATCTAAAAGGTAAAATAGATGACTACAGAACTTTAGCGCCAATTTACATTGCGCCAACTAGGGCAGATAAACTATCGGAGCGTTAATATGAGTTTAAATATTAGACCTATGGAAATTGAAGATATTTCAGAAATAATGGAAATTGAAAACTCTTCATTTAAAAAGGGATGGACTGAAAATTTATTTTATCAAGAATTAACTTCCAACGATGACTCCTATTATTTTGTTATGGAAGAAAGTGGAGAAACATTAGGGTATGCAGGTCTTTGGAATATGGTTGGAGAGGGGCATGTAACTGTAATTGCCGTAAATGAAAAACACAGGGGCAGGGGAATTGGCAGAAAGCTAATGGAGCGTTTGATTTTTCTAGGAGTGGAACTAGGTACTACAGGTATAACCTTGGAAGTTCGAGTTGACAATATTCCAGCAATAGAACTATATACCTCCCTAGGTTTTAGCATTGTGGGAAAGAGGCCAAATTATTATTCTGAAGACGGAAGTGATGCTTATATTATGTGGAGATATGAAGGGAGTGAGTAAATGAAAATATTGGCTATTGAAAGCTCTTGTGATGAAACTGCTGTTGCTGTAGTGGAAGATGGAAGGCAAGTTATTTGTGAAAAAGTTGCATCACAAATAGATATTCACAGAGAATATGGTGGAGTGGTACCAGAAATTGCCTCTAGACAACACGTGGAGACCATTAGTGAACTGATTGATTCTACTTTGGAAAAGGGAGGGCTGTCCTTTTCAGACATAGATGTGGTCGCTGCCACAAGAGGACCAGGGTTAGTTGGAGCGTTGCTGGTGGGACTAACTGCTGGTAAGACTCTGGCATATGCTTTGGATTTGCCTTTTGTAGGTGCAAACCATATGCAAGGGCATATTTGTGCAAATTATTTAGCACACCCAGAACTAGAACCGCCATTCTTAGGTTTAGTGGTATCAGGTGGCCATACGTATTTACTACATGTAAAGGATTATACTAACTATGATATTCTAGGCCAGACCCTAGATGATGCTGCCGGAGAAGTCTTTGATAAGATTGCTAGAGCATTGGGCTTGCCTTATCCAGGGGGGCCACACATAGATGCCTTAGCTAAAACAGGAGATCCGAAAGCAATGGAATTGCCTAGGGTTATGCTTGGAAAGGGCAGTTATGATTTCAGTTTCAGTGGATTAAAGACAGCTGTATTAAATGGATTAAATCAAGCGGCTCAAAAAGGACAAAAAATAGATACAGAAGATGTGGCAGCTTCATTTCAACAAGCAGTATTAGATGTGCTCATAGAAAAAACAATTTCAGCAGCCAAGGAATTAAATCTAGATACAATTGCCATGAGTGGAGGCGTTTCTGCAAATGAAGGACTTAGACTTCAGCTGGGAGAAAGAGCAAAAAAAGAAGGGTTAAGACTTTTCTATCCGCCTAGGGCATTATGCACAGATAACGCTGCTATGATAGGTTCTGCAGCGTATTACCAATATCTTTATGACAAGGAAAATCTTTCAGACATAGGGGTGGATCCTAATTTAGGACTATAATTATGTGTTTGTTAGCAGTATGAAGTATAAGATGGGCAGCCATAGGTTTGACAGATGTTTAACTATCGTATATACTGTGCCTATAATAATTACTTTAGGAGTTGATTATATGAGATTGACAGAGCTTTATATGCCCACGTTAAGAGAAGCACCTGCTGATGCAGAAATAGCTTCGGACATCATGTCTCTTAGAGCGGGTATGATGAGAAAAATAACAGGGGGATTGTTTTCATACTTACCTTTGGGATTGATTGCTTTAAATAATATAGCTGATGGAGTTCGTAAAGAGTTAAACCAAAGGGGTGCAGTGGAGATGCTAAATCCTTCTATGATGCCTTTGGAGAACTTAGGATATACTGATTCAGTGGGTGGTGACAATAGAAAGATTTGGAAGTTGAGAGATTTTCAAGGGAAAGAATATGCACTAATAAGAGGATATGACAACGGGCTATCTCATATTATTAAAGATGAGGTAAAATCCTATAAACAACTGCCGTTGAGATTATATTCAACTCAATTTCAATATACTAATGAAGAACGTCCAAGATTTGGTGTAGTAAGAGGGCGCAACAGTATGGTGGCTAGTGTGGCTGGCTTTGACAAAGATGTGGATTCTATGGATTCATTCTATTCAGAGATGTGGGCTACATTTGAATCCATATTTAACAATTATTCATTGGACTCAAAGTCTGTTAATGCTGGGGGAGAACAGCTGTTGTTTGCTGTTTGTGAAAATGGTGCAGATTCATTTGTACAGTGTAGCAAGTGCGAATATGCTGCTTTGGAGGATTTTGTAAAAGTAGTATACAAATGTGAAGAAAATGATTCAGAGCCAAAGCCAATGGAAAGAGTTCACACTCCAGATACCTATACCATAGAGCAACTGACTGGGTTTTTAGGAGTAAAACACTCACAATGTGCAAAGGCACTTATATTAAATGTTAAGGGTGAGCTGGTAGTAGCTCTAATTCCAGGAGATAGAGATGTTAGTGAAGCTAAGTTAGCAAACTACCTAGGCGTTTATGAGGAGGATTTGGAAGTAGCTGAAGATGAGTTTATTCACAGCACAGGTAGTGGTGTAGCGCCAGGCTTTACAGGACCAGTAGGACTACTTAAACCAGTAAGATTTTTAATAGATAAAAGGGTTACAGAAATAACTAATATGGTTGTAGGTGCCAATGAAGCGGATTATCACTTGATCAACGTTAATTATGGCAGAGATTTTAAAGGTGAGTTGGTTGAAGATTTAATCGAATACGAAGATGGAGATATTTGTCCTAATTGTGGTGGGATATTGAATCGTGGTAAGGGAATCACTGTGGTAAAAGCTATTAAAGTTGGAGATAGTATGAGCAAGTCCATGGGTGCTACTTACCTTGACGAAAACGGTAAGGACAAGCCCATGAACATTAGCTATTATAATATTGATGTTTCAAAATTAATGGCGGCTATTATTGAAAGCCATCACGATGAAAGTGGAATAATCTGGCCTTTAAATTCAGCTCCTTTCCATTGCGCAATTACTGTTGTAAACAATAAGGATCAAGTGCAAATGGATTTGGGCGAAAGCATATATAGTAGCCTTATTAATAGTAATATAAAAGTGTTATTAGATAATCGTGCCGACAGGGCAGGTGTTAAGTTTAACGACAGGGATTTAATAGGAATACCTATTAGGATAACCGTTGGTAAAAAAGCTCCAGAAGGCGTTGTAGAATATAGCATACGTGGAGTAGATGGCAGAGATGATATTTCTGTTGAGGAGATATTACCTAGAATAGCAGGTTTGTTCAATGAGATGGGACTTAAGAGCGAGGATGATAATAAAGTCGGAGGTGCCTTGTGATAATTATTATTGCGTTAATTATATTTCTAATATTTATGGCAACGCTATTGACTATCTTCCAAGCTTTGATGAGGGATAATCAAGTGAGCAAGATGATATTGGCAAATGTAGCTCAAAAGGTAAAAGATCAATATGATACTTTAGGAAAATTGGCAGAGTCGGCAAAGTCAGGGGATGAAGCGCTTTATAACCAAGTAATCAACGCGTTGAATATAAGAGGAGAAGGGGAAGACCCAACACATGTTAACACGCTTCAGGCAGATATTGATAATTACAGGGAAATATATGTAAAAGCGATGAACCTAGTGCTAAGCGCTAAAAGAAGTGGAGATTTAACTCACTATACAGAGCTGCTAGATAAAGGCGACAATGCCATGGAAGAGCAAATAGTAGCTTATAATAAGTCTGTAGAGGCCTTTAATGGAAAGAAAAAAAAGTTTCCTTATTCTATTATGGGCTTGGTGATTAAAGTGGCTGATGCAGAAATTTTGGAATAGCTTTATTCTATAATAATCTGATAAATATAAAGAAGAACGCTGGAAATAAAGTCAAGCTAGGCTTTTATTCCAGCGTCTTTTTAGTATTTCAAAAGATAATCTTTAACTTACTACTATTTTGGTGATTTATCCAGAAAGTTCTGATATAATGAATGTAATTTTCACAAATGTTACTAAAGGGATATTTTTAGTACAAAACAACGTACTTTTTCTTAATCAATGAAATAAAGAGTGCTAAATATATTAGATAAAAATATGAGGTGAATTAATGGGCTTCTTGGTCGATGAAAACCATAGGTGGATTAATTTGATATTACCAGAAAAACTGGGAAAAGATATTCTGGATTGGGCTGACAGCCGGGGAATAAAAGGTGACAATGTGGCTGCGGTTAGTGGCACTAGAAATGAAAATGTCCTGAAGTTCCTTGGCATTTCTCAAAGTCAAAGTCAATGGCTATTGCTGACTGCTTCAGAAGAACTGGAAACGGAAATTTACGATAGGTTTTGCATGGAGTGTCTATCAAATCCGAGTAGTCATGGCATCGCTTTTACAATACCTTTTATTGTTAATTCAGAATTAATAAAAGAAAAAGGTATTGAATTTTCTAATGAAGAAAATGTAAATTACTTGGCACTTTTTATTATAGTCAGTTCTGGAAATGGCGCTAAGGTGATGGAAATGGCTCAATTACAAGGAGCCAAAGGCGGATCTATTATAAATAACAGAGTTTCAGGAGAGCACGAAAAGCTTAATTATTTTAACATAGAGTTAAATCATGATAAAGAAATAGTATTAATTATTGATAAAAAAGATAGAATACATGAAATATATAATTATTTAGAAAATGAATACTATGGAAGCAAACTTAGTGCGGGGAAGATGTTTTCCGTTCCAGTTACTAGAACTGCAGGGATTAGAGAATGACATTGTTAAAAACCTCAGAATCTTGATACTAAGGTCTCCGTGTGGTAAAATTGATAGATAATTTGGAGGGACCTTAATGAAACGATTTTTAATTAGCTTTTTTGTCACGGCATTGATATTAGTTGGAGTTGTATTTTATTTCCAATATGAGGTTATGGATTTGTTGCACTTCCCCTTTGGGCCAGAAAGTGGCGTAGACGAATACGGTAGATACAATGCAGATGATGGACAGGAAGAATTGGTTATTTTAATTATGGGTATTGACAGAGACCCCGACAGAAAAATTGATAATCAAGGAATAAAGTTTTTGCAGACCAAGTCTCAAGAAGTAGAAGGAAAATTACGTGGAGAACAATATTTCCAAACGGGAAATCGTTCTGATACAATTTACTTATGCAAATATAATAAGCGTACTGGCAGGATGCAATTAGTAAGTATTCCTAGGGATACTTTAACTAGCATTACTTATAGAGGTTATGAAGATAAAATAAATGCTGCATTTTCATTAGATGGGCCATATGGAGCACTGGAGACAGTTAGAAATTTGACCGGTGTAAACGTAGATTACATCTTGGTATTTGACTATGATGCCGTGGCGTTAATGGTGGACAGTGTAGGTGGTGTAAAGGTAGATGTGCCATTTGACATGGTTTATGATGATCCGACGGATAATCCTCCACTGCACATTGATATTAAACAGGGTACGAGAGTTCTAAAAGGGAAAGATGCCGTTGGTTTCATGCGTTGGAGACATAATAACGACTATTCACAGCAATATGATAGGGGCGATGTGGATAGGGTTGATACTCAACAGTATTTTATGAAACAGTTTTTAAAGACTGCTACGAGTTTGAACAACCTACCAAAGTTAACGGGATTGGCTAGGACTATGCTGGACCACACCTATACGAACTTACCAAAAGTAGAAATCTTTTCTGCGGCAGCTTCTGCACCAAGGTTGGATTTTGAGAACATAGAAACCCATACAATTCCTGGTGTAAACGAATATAGAAACAATATTTCCTATTTTATACCTGATTTAGGTGGGACTCAGGAGCTTATGAACGAAATATTTGTGAATCATTTAATTAAGTAAATTTAGACATTTTGGAGTATTCCAAAATGTCTAAATTTATTATTAATATTAAATTGAAAATAGCGTCGTACTTTATTATAATAAAGGTACGCTCAAAGAGCAAAGAACAGGAGGGCGATAGCATGGAAGGAAAAAAGACACCGATTTATGAAAGGCACGTGGCTTTAGGGGGAAAAGTTGTAAACTATGCTGGTTGGTTATTGCCGGTACAATATGAAGGGCTTATCCCAGAGCATGAGGCAGTGAGAAATAAGGCTGGGCTATTTGATGTATCTCATATGGGAGAGATATTAGTGGAAGGTCCTGATGCAACTGCATTTGTAGAGAAGATTTTTACCAATAGAGTTGAGAATGCTGCAGTAGGTAGAATAGTTTATGGTTTGATGCTGAAGGAAGATGGCTTTCCTGTAGACGATTTATTAGTTTATAAAAGAGGAGAGGATTCCTATCTGTTAGTTGTAAATGCAGCTAATAAGGACAAAGATGTAGATTGGCTAAATGCAGTTTACAATGGTGAAAACTTGACCATTGAAGATGTTTCTGACGATGTGGGACAATTAGCAGTGCAAGGACCAAAGGCGGAGTCCATTGTGCAGATGTTGACAGACGTAGACTTGTCAGAGATAAAGCCATTTAGGTTTATGGAAGACGTGAAGATTGCAGGTGTAAATACCTTGATTTCCAGAACTGGATATACAGGTGAAGATGGTTTCGAACTATATGTCGATGCAGTAGATGCTCCAATATTATGGGATGAACTTTTATCTGCTGATGAGGATTTAGTTCCTGCTGGCTTAGGTTGTAGAGATACCTTGAGGTTTGAAGCAAGTCTGCCTTTATACGGACATGAGATTTCAGAAACAGTGGATCCTCTTGAAGGAGATTTAGGATTTTTCGTAAAACTAGATAAACCCGTAGAATTTATTGGCCGTGAAGCACTTAAAAACAAACCTAGATCTAGAGCGTTATATGGATTGGAACTAAAGGGAAGAGGAATGCTTAGGGAAGGATATGAGGTATTAAAAGATGATGCTGTAATAGGATATATTACAACGGGATATCTTTCTCCTATTTTGGGTAAAAATATAGCCAATGCTTTGCTAGCTAAGGACTCTGTTTCCGTTGGCGAGGAAGTAATGGTACAGATTAGAAAGAGTGCTGTACCTGCTGTAATAATAGATAGAAAGTATTTAAAGGGAGGAAAAAAATGATTATTGAAAAAGAACTTTATTATACCAACGACCACGAGTGGTTAAAAGTTGAAGAAGGGGAAGCTACTATTGGCCTGAGTGATCACGCTCAAGAATCTTTAGGTGATGTAGTATATGTAGAATTACCTGAAGTTGGCGAAGAGATTGAAATGGGAGAAGAGTTCGGTGCAGTTGAGTCAGTAAAAGCTGCAGCAGATGTATTTATGCCCGTATCAGGCGAGATTTTGGAAATTAATGAAGAATTACTAGACAATCCTCAGTTGATAAATGAAACGCCATATGAGGCGTGGATGGTTAGAATCAAATTATCAGATGCAGCGCAAATTGATGAGTTGATGACAGCTACAGCATATGAAAATTATCTAGAGGAGGCATAATATGGCTCAATATATTCCTCATACCCCTGAAGATATAGCAGAGATGCTTAGTTTTCTAGGGTTAAACAATGAGGAGGAATTATTTTCTGATATTCCTGAGAACTTAAAACTTAAAGGTGGTCTTAAACTCTCTGAAGGGAAAACAGAGGGTGAAGTAATGGACTACCTGTTAAAATTACAGGACAATTGTTTTTCAACAGACGAATATATTAGCTTTTTAGGTGCTGGCGCATATGATCACAGAATTCCTGTGGTAATAGATAGCATAATTAGCAGAGGGGAGTATTTGACATCTTATACTCCGTATCAGCCGGAAGTTAGTCAGGGAACACTACAATATATTTTCGAGTTTCAGACTATGCTAAATAATTTGACAGGCATGGATGTGGCCAATGCTTCTGTATATGATGTAGGCAGTGGTGCTGCAGAGGCTTTGCTAATGGCAACAGGAGTTGCTAGAAAGAAAAAAGTTTTAGTTTCCGAGGCAATTAATCATAGTACTAAGGAAGTATTGTTGACATATCTACCTCTACATGGAATAGAAATTCAGTGGATTAGCGCATCGGAAGGTACGACAGACCTGAAGGAACTGGAAGAGTCCATGGGGGATGATGTGGGAGCTGTATTTTTGCAGAGCCCTAATTTCTATGGGATTATAGAGGATGTGGAAGCAGCTTCAAAAATTGCTCACAGCGTGAAAAAAGCTGCTATGGTATTAGCGGCTGATCCGATATCCTTAGGTATATTAAAACGCCCAGGAGATATGGGAGTAGATATATATATTGGAGAGGGGCAATGCTTGGGAATTCCACAAACCTATGGCGGACCTTATCTAGGTTTAATGGCTGCAAAAGAGCAGTATATGAGAAAGATGCCGGGACGTATTGTAGGCGAAACCGTAGATTCTAATGGCGAAAGAGCATTTGTATTGACTCTAACAGCTAGGGAACAGCATATTCGAAGAGAAAAAGCGACATCTAATATTTGTTCCAACCAAGGACTAAATGTATTAGCTGCCACTATATATCTAGTTATGATGGGTCCGGAAGGTCTTAGGGATGTAGCATATCAGTGTATGCAAAAAGCCCACTATGCTAAAGAAGCTATGGAAGCAACAGGAAAAGTAAAGCTGAAATTTGACAAACCGTTCTTTAAAGAATTTGTAATGGTTCATGAGGAACCAGTGGAATTGTGGCAAGAAAGAGCGGCAGAGGCAGGATATTTTGCCGGTGTACCCATGGGATATTTCTACGATGAGATGCAAGATGCAGTAATGTATGCCGTTACTGAGAAGCGCACACGTGAAGAAATAGATGGGTTATGTGAATTGTTGGAGGTGCAGCTATGAAAAAACAACGTCCCTTAATCTTCGAGATTTCAAAAGAAGGACGACGCGCCTACAGATTACCGGCTTTAGATGTGGAGCCTGTGCCAGTGGAGAAGCTTGTCCCAAAAGAGTATTTGGCAGATTCACTACCTGATTTACCTAATTTATCTGAGTTGGAGGTAGTTCGTCATTATACTAATTTAAGCAAGTTAAACTATGGTATAGATTCAGGTTACTATCCTCTAGGGTCTTGTACTATGAAATATAATCCTAAGCTAAATGAATGGGCTGCTAGGTTACCAGGTTTTGCAAATTTACACCCCCATCAACTATATGGTTCAGTTCAAGGATTATTAAAGTTGCTATATGAATTAGACGGAATGCTTTGTGAAATAGCTGGTATGAATAAATTCACATTGCAGCCTGCAGCAGGAGCTCACGGGGAGTTAACTGGCATCATGATAATTAGAAAGTATCATGAGGATCATGGAGAAGGTCATAGAAATATTATTATTGTCCCAGATTCTGCCCACGGAACTAACCCGGCAACAGCTGCTATGGCAGGATATGAAATCCTTGAGATAAAATCAGATTCTAGAGGATTAGTAGATGTTGAAGAGTTGCGTAAAGCAGTAAATGAAAATGTGGCTGGGCTAATGTTGACCAACCCTAATACCCTAGGCCTATTTGAAAAAGACATTAAAGAAATAGCAGAAATTGTTCATGGGGTAGGAGGATTATTGTACTATGATGGAGCCAATGCCAATGCCATATTAGGACATGCTAGACCTGGAGATATGGGCTTTGATGTAGTTCACTTCAATCTGCATAAGACTTTTTCAACGCCTCATGGAGGTGGTGGTCCAGGGGCAGGTCCGGTGGGTGTAGTGGAAAAGCTAAAAGAATATTTGCCTACACCAACTATTGAGTGGGATGAGGTGGAAGATTTTTACTATTGGAACTATGATATTCCATATAGTATCGGTAGAATGAAAGATTTTTATGGCCATGTGGGAGTCTTGATAAGAGCCTATACCTATATATTGACACTAGGTGGAGATGGGCTTTATGAAGCTTCTACAAAGGCAGTATTAAATGCTAATTATCTTTCACAGAAGCTAAAAGACAAATATAATTTGCCTAAAGATACGATTTGTAAGCATGAGTTTGTTTTGGCTGGTTTAAAAAACCCAGGAGATGGAGTTATTACACTGGATGTGGCGAAGAGATTGATGGACTTTGGTTACCATCCTCCAACCGTATATTTCCCACTGATAATTGACCAAGCACTTATGATTGAGCCAACCGAAACAGAGAGTAAGGAAACGTTAGATGGGTTTGTTGAAGCTATGAATAAAATAGCCGACGAAGCCATTAGCAATCCTGAAATGCTTAAAACAGCTCCTCATGGGACACCTATAGGTAGACCTGATGAGACGCTGGCTGCAAGAAAACCAGTATTATCATATAAAAAGCCAGAGGAAAAACTATGAGAATAGCTATTATAGGTGGCGGACCGGCAGGTTATGTAGCTGCTATAAGAGGTGCACAATTGGGACTTGATATCGTGCTAATAGAAGCTGATAGACTTGGTGGCACGTGCCTAAACCGAGGTTGTATTCCAACTAAAACATATTTTGCCACTGCAAAATTTATGGAGACCCTTAAGCATGCAGAGGATATTGCAGTTGTTGGAGCAGCGGGCAAAGTAGATGGGAAGCAGCTGTTTTCAAGGAAAAACAAGGTGGTAGAGGCTCTCGTTGGCGGTATAGAGCAACTACTTTTGGCATATGATAATATCGACTATATCAAGGGCAAAGCAAAAATTATTGATAGCAAGACCGTTGAAATAGATGGCAATGAGATTGAAAAGGTAGACGCCATTATTATAGCTACAGGTTCAGAGCCGCGAATGACGGAAACCAAAGGCGTAGATAATCCAGGGGTATTAACCAGTGATGATCTTTTGGATTTAGAAGATTTGCCTGTGAGTTTGATAGTGGTTGGAGCAGGAGTTATCGGACTGGAATTTGCCAGTATTTATAGCGGTCTGGGAGTGAAAGTTAGCCTACTGGCTTCTAGGGTCCTAAAAGATGGGGATAAAGAAATCGGCAGAAGATTGGTTCCACTATTAAAAAAACAGGGAGTGGATGTCTATTTAAACATTCGCGCCCAATCTGTTGAATCCATTGAAGATGGTGTAAAAGTAATAGCAAAGTATAAAGAAAAAGAAGCCTATGAAGAACTAAAAGCTCAATACGTGCTAATAGCATCAGGCAGAGGACCTAATATTGAAGGCTTGGGGTTAGATGAAATAGGTGTAGAGTATGATTTGTCAGCAGTGAAAACAAATGATAATTTTGAAACTAATATTCCTGGAATATATGCCGTAGGCGATGTAAATGGGAGATCACAGCTGGCACATGTAGCATCTGCCCAGGGGGCTGCAGTTATGGAAATGCTTGCAGGCCATAAGGTGGTACAGGAATTGAATATTTATCCATCTTGTACTTTCACCTTAGATGAGATTGCACAAGTAGGTTTAACAGAAGAGCAAGCTAAGGAACAGGGAATAGATTATGTAGTTTCTAAGTTTTCTTTTATGGCCAATGGAAAGGCATTGTCCATGAATGAGGGAGACGGATTAGTAAAGTTAATAGCAGATTCCTCTAGGAAATTAATAGGAGCACATATTCTTGGACCCCACGCCAGTGACTTGATAATGGAGCCGGCACTTATCATTAGCAATGGAGGCAGTGTAGACCAGCTGTTAAAGACGATACATGCCCATCCAACCTTAGGAGAAACAGTTTATGAAGCAGGGTTAGGATTATTTGGTCAAGCACTACACCAGGCACCTCCTAAAAAAAGAAAAAGGAAATAGATTGCTAAAGGAGCGGTTACTTAGATACTGCTCCTTTTTTATTTTCCAGCACAAAAAAGGAAGGGTCTCCCCTTCCTTTCTAAAAGTTATTTAATATTATTTTCTTCCCGGATAAGCTTTTAATGCGTGCTCTAATACTACCATAGCTTTTTCCAGTTCTTCTGACTTAAGGATATAAGCAATTCTTGCCTCATCTTTACCAAGTCCTGGAGTAGCATAGAAGCCTTCCAATGGAGCCATCATCAATGTTTGGCCTTCATATTCAAATTCTTCTAACATCCAGATGATAAACTTCTCAGCATCGTCTACCGGGAATTTTACTGCTACATAGAATGCACCTTTAGGCTCTTTACAAACTACGCCATCCATTTTTTGAAGTGCGTTGTACACAACGTCACGACGTTTTTTGTACTCTTCGTTTACTTCATTAAAATAGGAAACAGGAGTTTTGTATAATTCTACAGCACCAATTTGCTCAACAGTAGCTACACATAGACGGCTTTGGCAAAGTCTCATGATTGCAGACATAAACTCTTTATTCTTAGAAGCAATACTTCCGATACGAGCTCCACAAGCACTATATCTCTTAGATACGGAGTCGATAATAACAACTCTGTCTTCAGCTTCTTTAAAGGAAGCCATGCTAGCATATGGCATGTTGTCGTAAATGAATTCACGATAAACTTCATCGGCAATAATGAAGATATCTTTTTCAATACAAACATCTACCAAAACCTTCAACTCTTCAGGAGTATAAACTACACCTGTTGGGTTTCCAGGGTTGGAGAACACAAATGCACGAGTCTTATCACAGATTTTAGCTGCGATTTCTTCTTTACCGGGTAAGTGGAAACCATCTTCCGCTTTAGTAGTAAGTCCGTTTACTTTAACATTAATAGCAGAAGCAAAGCCTGTATAGTTAGTGTAGAATGGCTCTGGAGTCAAAACTACATCGCCAGGATCGCATAATGCCATAAAAGCAAACATTAACGCTTCACTTCCACCGTTAGTAACAATAATGTCCTCTGGTGCATAGTGGATGCCATAAGTCTCATAGTATTTGCGTAGAGCATCTATCAGTTCAGGGTTTCCCTGTGAACCTTCATATGCCAACACCTCTTTTTGGAAGCCTTTAATAGCCTCAAAGAATGCAGGTGGAGTATGGATGTCAGGTTGACCAATATTTAGTGGATATACTTTTTTTCCAGCTGCTCTGGCCTTGTCAGCATAAGGAACCAGACGTCTGATTGGGGATGATTGAACTGAATTGACACGATTTGATAAATTCATAGATATCTCCTCTCTATTTGTTAATTACAATTACCATTATATCCATGATATCATAAAGTTGAAATCTTGGCATACTGAAAGTGTTGTATTTATATTGTAAAAAAACAACAAATTGTCAACACTAAAAGTATTTAATGACGTTGTTCGATGGTGTAATTTTCTTTTCTAAGGGTAGATATATTAAATAGGAATGGGGTGACTATTATGTCTTATAATCCGTTGACAGATATGCTTCAAAAGACTGAGGAAGAGCTTAGAAATATGCCTCCTGTGAATATGATGCTAGTAGGAAACACAGGGGCAGGTAAATCGACTTTAATAAATGCTGTTTTTAGAGAAGAGCTGGCTACAACTGGTCAAGGGCTTCCTGTAACAAAGCATCTTAGAAGAATTGAAAAACCTGGAATCCCATTGGTGCTTTATGATACAAGAGGGCTGGAGCTTTCAGCTGAGGCACTAATGGGTGTAACCGAAGAGGTGCTAGGTGTTATAGAAGAAAAAGCAATAGATCCTAAAGAGGCAATTCACATACTTTGGTATTGTATTAATGCAGGAAATAATAGAATAGAAGAATATGAGATTGAAATGCTGCGAAAGTTTAGTGAAAAGATTCCTGTGATATTAGTTCTAACCCAATGCATTGGAGAACCTACTATGGAATTTGCTGAAATGCTAAAAAGAATGAACCTCCCCGTAGCAGGAGTAGCCACTCTGCTGGCAAAAGCATATCCCATTGGGACGGGCATAACAGTTCCCCCATGGGGATTACAAGAGTTGGTGCGTATGAGTTACGATTTGTTGCCAGAGGATGCTTCATATTCTTTTATTAATGCCCAACAGGTAGATATAGAAAAGAAAGCTGCGGTGGCACGCCGTTGGGCTAAGGGATATATCGCAACTACATGTGGTGTTGGATTTGTTCCTGTGCCATTTAGCGATGCAGCTGTATTGGTTCCTATGCAAATATCCATGCTAGCACATATTACTGCAATATTTGGAATATCCATGAGCAAAGCCACCATTACCTCACTAGTTGCCTCAATTGGAGGCACTGGGGGAGCTACCATGTTAGGACGATATATAGTAAGCAACGCCTTAAAGTTTATTCCAGGAGCGGGTACTGTATTAGGAGGTCTTATAAGTGGTGCAACAGCAGGTGTTTTGACTACAGCACTAGCTATGAGCTATATCGAACTACTTACTATAATAAGTAAAAGAGAGGCTGATGGGAAAACCATGCCCGGAGAAGAGATGAGCTCTATAATGAAAGACTTATATATAAAGTACCTAGAATTGTCCAAAAAGAAAAAAACGTGATATAATACCAGTGTCTATAATGATTGTGATTTACAACGTTAGGATATGAGAAGGTTATTAATGCGCAAGTTATTCACAGATTAGAGCGTATTCTGTGAGAAATATTGAAAATCCCTAGCGCATGCCTTATAATAATCCTATGAATTAAAAGGAGGAGTCTTTTATGGACGATTATCCGGGGAGTAGTCTCGGTATACAATTATTGGTTATTCTAATACTAACAAGTATAAATGCATTTTTTGCGGCAGTGGAAATGGCAGTAGTATCCATAAATAAAAACACTGTACGAGAAAAAGCTGAAGACGGAAATACTAGGGCGATTAAGCTGAAGAAACTACTGGAGGAGCCGACGAGGTTTTTATCCACTATTCAGGTAGGTATAACATTAGCTGGTTATTTATCCTCAGCGACAGCTGCTACGACTATAGCTAAGCGTCTAGGCGGATGGTTTATGGCTAGAGGCATATTTTATGGTCCTATGGTGGCAGTGGTTGCAATAACCATTGCACTATCTTATTTCACTTTAGTATTCGGGGAACTGGTGCCTAAGAGAATTGCACTGCTAAAAGCAGAAAAAATAGCTTTGGGGACTGCAGGGATAGTCACTTTTATTTCCACTCTATTTAAACCTTTTGTGGCAATCTTATCTGGATCCACTAAGGCGGTTCTAACCATGACAGGAAATCATTCTGATGATATTGAAGCACGAATATCTGAAGAAGAGATAAAATCATATATTAAAGTAGGTCAAGAGCAAGGTCTTATTAATTCAGCTGGTGAGGAGATGCTAATCTCTATTTTCACGCTAGATGATAAATCTGCTTATGAAATTATGACACCTCGTACCAACGTATTTATGATTGACTATGATGATTTCACCATAGATATGATTGAGGAAATGGTTGAATCTGGATTTTCTCGTATTCCTATATATAAAGACAGTTATGATAATATTTTAGGAACTATCTACTTAAAGGATCTATTTGTAAACTTGAGCAATAACAACTATAAAAAAGTTGATTTAGATCAAGTTATGAAAGAGCCGTATTTCGTACCTGAGAGTAAAAAAATTGATACTTTATTAAAAGAACTGCAACAGACCAAAAACTATATGGCAATCCTAATTGACGAATATGGTGGATTTGCAGGTATTGTTACCGTTGAGGATATTGTTGAAGAGATTGTTGGAGAAATTGAAGATGAATATGACGAAGAAACTCTAGCAATTCAGCGGATTGATGAAACGCATTATATAATTGACGGAAGCGTAGATATCGACGATGTCAACGAGGAATTAGAATTAGAGATGGAATCTGAGAACCATGAAACCATGAGTGGATTGCTCATTGAACTATTGGGCTTTATTCCGGACGAAGAAGATGATGAGAAATATAGCGTTGTATGCGATGATAACAAAGTTAAATTGACAGTTATTAAAGTAAAAGACAGAAGAGTAGAGCAACTGGAACTGACGATTATGGACGAACAAGAACTAGAAGAAAATCAAAACTAACCGAGGCCAACGGGCTTCGGTTTTTCTTTTACCTATGCTAAATATGTAATACAATCAATTATTTACTGTTGTTTATTATAAAACAATGTGGGTATATAGAAATCAGAAGGTCAAAGGGGTGTTACAATGTATACCACATTACTCATCAATAAAATTGATTATGCCGATAATTCTGATAATTTGGGAAATGTGTTTTTTATGATAGGTGAAATGAATAAGGTAGAAAGTCAGGTCATGGATATAATAAGATCCAGTGACCTAGTTGATGAATCCAATGTAGTTTACAAATACAATGGGGTCGATATGAAAATACGTATTCAAGACATACCGTTTTTTGTCAAATCTTTTACTCAAGCGGGATTGAGAATATATAATATTTACGAAGAATATGAGCCCAGTTAGTAGCAATAATATATAACTTATTAAATCTTGTCACATAGTGACGAGATTTTTTTATGGATTATAAACAGCATCATTAATGCAATTGTTATATTGAAGCCAAGGTAAACAATTGATATAATAAATAAAATGGGAAAGAGGAGATTATGCCATGACAGAAATGTTAACAGCCAATACGGATACAATTGAAATGGCAGCAAAACTACTTAAAAATGGTGAAGTTGTGGCATTTCCAACTGAGACGGTTTACGGTTTAGGCGGTGTGATTACCACGCCATCAGCAATTGACAAGATATTTGAAGCCAAGGGCAGACCAAGAGATAATCCTCTTATCGTCCATGTCAGCGCAAAAGACCAGGTAGTTCCTCTGATAAAGGAATTCCCTAAATATGCTGAGGTATTAATGGATAAGTTTTGGCCAGGTCCACTGACTTTGGTGATGCCAGCCTCGGATTTGGTTTTGGATTGCATCACAGCAGGATTAGAATCAGTTGCCATAAGAATGCCAGACAACTCAGTGGCTTTAGATTTAATATCAGCTACGGGAGTTCCAGTAGCTGCTCCATCTGCTAACAGATCAGGGTTTCCAAGTCCGACAAAAGCGGGGCATGTCTTAGAAGATATGAAAGGGAGAATCCCCTTAATAATTGACGGTGGAGCCACAGGATTTGGTTTGGAATCTACGGTACTAGATCTTACAGAGGAAGTTCCCACAGTATTAAGACCGGGAGCAATTACTTTGGAAATGCTTTGGGATGCAGGAGTTCATGCTGTTTTAGATAGTGGTTTAAAACCGGGAGAAACGCCTAAATCACCTGGATTAAAATACCGTCATTATGCGCCCAACGCCGATGTAGTCATAGTAATGGATAAATATGAATTGGCAAAAAAGCTGGAACTATGTGATAATAAGGAAGTGGGAATATTAGCTCAATCAGATTGGAAGCCCACTAATTCCAGCGGATTGTTTTATCCTCTAAGTACCAGTGGTTCCGTTGAAGAAAGCGCTGCACTGCTTTTCGATGGCCTGAGAGTTTTAGATGGAGGGGGAGCAAAGGTTATTTTTGTGCAAGGGTTCGAAGATAATGGACTGGGAATGGCTTATATGAATAGATTAAAAAAGGCTGCTTATAAAGGAGAGGGGAAAATATGAAAATAGCTATAGGTTGTGATCACGCAGGATTTAAGCTAAAGAGCATTGTTTTAGATGAATTGAAAAAGTGGGGCTATGAAGTCGAGGATTTTGGCACCTATAGTGAAGAATCAGTTGACTATCCTCTATATGGAAAAGCAGTTGGTGAAGCGGTAGTATCGGGTAAGGCTGATTTTGGAATAGTAATCTGTGGCTCTGGAATAGGGATTAGCATTTCAGCGAACAAAGTTAAAGGAGTTCGCTGCGCATTGGGTCATGATTTATATACTGCAGAATTTTCCAGAAGACACAATAACGCTAATGTGCTTGCCATGGGAGGCAGAGTAATTGGCGAAGGACTGGCTATAGCAATTGTAGAAAAGTTTCTAACTACGGAATTTGAAGGTGGACGCCATCAAAGACGTGTTGAACAAATAGAAAATAATTAGGAGGCCATAATGTCAAAGGTAATAGTTTTAGATCATCCATTAATTCAGCATAAATTAACACTTATAAGGAATAAGGAAACGGGTTCAAAAGATTTTCGTGACTTGGTAACAGAAGTTGCTATGCTAATGGGATATGAGGTAACTAGAGATATGGAACTTGAGGACATTACCATAGAAACGCCTATGGGTACAATGGAATCAAAAGTTCTATCAGGTAAAAAAGTTGGATTAGTCCCCATATTAAGGGCAGGTCTTGGTATGGTTGATGGAATGCTTAGATTAATCCCAGTAGCAAGAGTAGGCCATATTGGGCTTTACAGAGATCCAGAGACGCTTCTACCAGTAGAATACTACTGTAAATTACCACAAGACGTTAAGGATAGAACCCTTTATGTTTTAGATCCAATGTTGGCAACGGGTGGCTCGGCTGCGGCAGCAATAGACTTCTTAAAGGATAGAGGAGCTGTATCCATAAAATTAGTGTGCCTAATTGGTTCTCCAGAAGGTGTAAAAGTGGTTCAGGAAAGACACCCTGATGTAGATATTTACTTAGCTAGTTTAGATGAAAAATTAAATGACCATGCTTATATCATCCCAGGATTAGGAGATGCAGGGGACAGGTTGTTTGGAACTAAGTAGTAGAATTCATTACTACTTATAAGGAGATTTTATGAAACAAGATATCGCAGCATTTTTATTGACGTTCGTCATAAGCCTGATTATGACTCCAATAGTCATACGTTTAGCCAAAGCTACAGGCACGATGGATATTCCAAAAGACGATCGTCGAATGCACAATAAAGCCATGCCCTTAATGGGGGGGCTGGCAATGTATATTGCAATAATGGTGGGAATCCTGGTATATCTACCAATAAACCAAAAAACCTTATCAATAATATTAGGAGCGACTATAATTTTGATTTCTGGAATAATTGATGACAGAAAAGGCATGTCGCCAAAGACTAAGGTGCTATTTCAATTGGTAGCAGCGATTATTCTGATACTAGGCGGTGTTAGTGTTGATTTTATCACTAATCCATTCACCTCATCCGGTAACGTATATGCCCTAGGTTTGTTTGCAATCCCCCTTACAATATTTTGGATTGTGGGAATAACAAATACGATTAACCTCATAGATGGATTAGATGGACTGGCTGCAGGTGTAACAATGATTGCATCTTTTTTTCTTATGCTAGTAGCTTATAGATTTGATGAAACAAAAGCAGCCCTGCTATCAGCTATGATGATGGGCGCGTGTGCAGGATTTCTACCATATAACTTTAATCCTGCAAAGATTTTCATGGGAGATACAGGAGCTTTGTTTTTAGGGTTTATGATGGCAGTTACTACTATTGACGGTGTCATGAAGAGTATCGCCACTGTAGCTGTAGTAGTGCCCATAATTATTTTAGGAGTTCCAATATTCGACACGTTTTTTGCAATTGTAAGACGGACAATGCAGGGTAAATCATTTGCTGAGGCAGATAAAAATCACCTGCACCATCGTCTTTTGGGAAAAGGTTTGACCCAGAAAAAAACGGTGTTGGTATTATATGGAATAACGGCAATATTTGGTTTTACAAGCTTTTTAATATCAGAAGCCAACTCCACTAGAGGAGTTTACTTGTCGTTTTTGATACTACTTGTTTCAGCTGTGGGATTTGTGCTGATTGGAAGAAACGATAAGCATGAATAAGGGAGGGTACTATGAAAGTATTAACTGTCTTCGGGACGCGTCCTGAAGCTATTAAGATGGCACCAATAGTAAAAGAATTAGAAAAGAATTCAAATATAGAGTCTCGAGTTTGTGTTACAGGACAACATAGAGAAATTTTAGATCAAGTGCTGGAAGTCTTTGATATTAAGCCTGATTTTGATTTAGATATCTTTAAACCAGGACAAAGTTTAAGTCAAATAACCACCAAAGCTTTGCTGGGAATGGAAAAGGTAATTGAAGAGTTCAGACCAGATCTCTTACTTATTCAAGGAGATACTACAACGGTATTCACAGGCGCATTAGCTGCATTTTACCACAAGATTCCCGTCGGTCACGTAGAGGCTGGCTTGAGATCGGAAAATATATATTCACCTTATCCAGAAGAGGCGAATAGAAAGCTGACCAGTGTCATAACTTCTCTTCACTTTGCACCAACTGAAATAGCGAAAGAAAATCTGTTGCAGGAGGGATATAATCCTGCTGATATTTATGTTACGGGAAATACTGTAATTGACGCACTGAAATATACTGTAAAAGATAAGTATATATTTGACAAATCACCCCTGGATAGTATACAATATAACAATAAAGTGATTTTATTAACAAGCCATCGCAGAGAGAATTGGGGAGAACCCATGGAACGTATTTTTAGTGCAATGAAAAAGATTGTTGAAATGCGTCCAGAAGTGGAATTGATATTTCCAGTTCACCCAAATCCAAAGGTGCGAACTGTTGCAGATAAGTATTTAAAGGGGATGGATAGAGTTCATTTGATTGAGCCTTTAAGCTATGAGCCGTTTTGTAATTTAATGGCGAAGTCTCACATAGTAGTAACAGATTCTGGTGGTGTACAAGAGGAAGCGCCTACGTTGGGAAAACCAGTGTTGGTAGTTAGAGAAGAAACAGAGCGTCCTGAGGGAATTGAGGCAGGAACTGCAAAGTTACTTGGCACTGATGAAGCTGTAATAATCGAAGAAGTTTTGAGATTATTAGATGATGAGAATTCCTATAAGAGCATGGCAAACGCTGTTAATCCGTATGGTGATGGATATGCTTCAAAACGAATTGTAGAGATTATCTGTAATAGATTTCTTTAACATCATGATTAACATGATAAAGTACGACATTGCTTTATATTAATTGGAGGTGTTTTATGAAAGAGATAGTCATAGTTTCAGCGGTAAGAACAGCAACTGGAGCTTACGGAAAGAGCTTGAAAGATGTATCTGCTGTGGACTTAGGTGTAATAGCTGTTAAGGAAGCACTTAAGAGAGCAAACGTTAAGCCTGAGCAAGTTGATGAAGTGGTTTTTGGAAACGTACTTCAAGGTGGCTTAGGACAAAACGTAGCAAGACAAGTCTCCATGGGAGCAGGAATTCCGAAAGAAGTACCTTCTTATACCATTAACAAAGTTTGCGGTTCTGGACTAAAAACAGTAGCTTTAGCAGCGCAAGCGATTAAAGCTGAAGAGGCTGACATAGTAGTAGTTGGCGGTACTGAGAACATGAGTGCGGCTCCGTACTTATTGCCATCTATGCGTTGGGGACAACGTATGGGAGAAGGCAAAGTTGTAGATTATATGGTTCATGACGGCTTAACTGACGTATTTAATAAATATCACATGGGAATAACAGCTGAAAACGTAGCTGAGCAATATGGTTTAACTCGTGAAATGCAAGATGAATTTGCAGTAACTAGCCAAAACAGAGCTCAAGCTGCTATAGAATCTGGCAGATTTAAAGATGAAATAGTTCCAGTGGAAATCCCACAACGCAAAGGCGATCCTATTATTTTCGATACAGATGAGCACTATTCCAAAGACTCAACAATTGAAAAAGTTGCTAAACTTCGTCCTGCATTTAAAAAAGATGGTACAGTTACTGCTGCAAACGCTTCAGGAATCAACGATGGAGCAGCTGCGCTAGTAGTTATGAGCAAAGAGAAAGCAGACGAACTAGGAATTAAGCCAATGGTTACAATTAAAGCTTATGCAGCAGCTGGCGTGGACCCATCCATTATGGGAACTGGCCCTATACCTGCTACTAGAAAAGCTTTAGAAAAAGCTGGTATAACTGTAAATGATTTAGATTTAATCGAAGCTAACGAAGCATTTGCAGCACAATCATTGGCAGTAGTTAAAGATTTAGGATTAAATCCTGAAATCACTAACGTAAACGGTGGCGCAATAGCACTAGGTCACCCAATTGGAGCATCAGGAGCTCGTATTTTAGTAACTCTAATTCATGAGATGATTAAGAGAGACGATCACCTTGGTCTAGCTACACTTTGCATCGGTGGTGGACAAGGAATCAGTTTAATAGTTGAAAGATAGAATTCTATAAAGAAAAGAGAAGAACCGCGGTTCTTCTCTTTTTTAATGCAAAAATATAATTAATTAAGGAAATACTTTTCAAAATTATCTTTTTAAATAATATATGGCCAACTGTGTTCTATCTCTTAAATCAAGTTTATCCAGTATAAGAGAAATATAGTTTCTAATAGTCCCTTCGCTTAAAAAGAGCCTTTCAGATATTTCCTTATTGTTAAATCCTTCAGCAACCAATTGTAAAATTGATATCTCTCGCTCAGAAAGGGGGATATCTTTGTGGTTTTTTTGTGACTTGCCTAGTTCAGAGATTATTTGAGAATCAAAAACCATATTCCCCTCGCAGACAGATTTTATAGAGGGTACTATTGCCGAAAAGTTTTCCTTTAGAATATATCCCTTTGCCCCTAAATGAATAGCTCTGTTAATGTATTCTTCATCTTTGAAGGTGGTCAAAAGAAGAATTTTTGCATTTGGATGGGAATCCAGAATTTTTTTAGTTGCATCTATGCCATTTAGGCCTTCCATGCGAATATCCATTAATATCATATCGGGCAAATATTTATCGTATAACTCTATGGCTTCATAACCATTTTTCCCCGAAGCCAGCAACTCTATTCCGCCGCTAGAGACAATTGATTTGAGTGCATTTAATACTAGATTATCATCATCGATTATTATTATTTTCATGGGACACCTTCTTTATACTAATATATATCCTAAAGCCATCTTGCCATCCTAGATTCAAAATTCCCTGGTACTTATCACAAAATTCATTTAGATTTAGCAATCCAATTCCATATTGAATATTTTCCATCTGGACTGGAATGCTACCATTATCTTTAATATAGATGCTAATAAAATTTGTCTGCTCGATAATACGTATAATCATCTCCGTAGCATTAGAGTGCTTTATAGCATTGGTATGAGCCTCTCGAACTAGAGTATATAGCTCATATTTTAGAGCAAAGCTCAAATCTTCACAACCCCTGACTTGAATATCAAATTTTATTCTAGAATCCTCAAAAAGCTCTGTAATCTTATCCTTTAAATCTATAGAATCTGATTTCAGCTGGTGGAGAGCTTGTCTAATCTCGCTCATACCAGATTTTAAATTGTTTTGAATAGCCGTAATTCCATCTTTTACACTATCATCACCGCAGATTGCTTTCAAAGCTTCTCCTTGTAAAATAGCACCACTTATAGTGTGTCCAACAGAGTTGTGAAGTTGGCTTGAGATTCTATTTCGTTCTTCTAAAAGGGTCATTCTTTCATTTTGTTTAGCCTCTTGTAATAGTTTATTTTTCTCTTGTTTTAGAATTAGAGTAGTTTCCATCATGTTGTCTCTAACAAATTGAGCCTCATGTTCCTTTTGTAGGTAGTAATAGCGTGTATATCCTAAGTAAGCTGCCATAAAGCATAGGAATAACAATGAAATTGGATGATTAAAAAATATAGCTAATACGGACAACGCGCCGTAATACTTGTGGTTTAGAAAGTCAATCACAATATCATAAATAAATAGAGGTAGTAATAAAGCTGCTCCTGGGAAAATGAAGTATATTAATACATATATAATTGAGATTGCTAGTTTATAGTATCTATGTTCGATAACCATTTCTGAAAAATTTAATATTATTGCTAACAGTGCATAAATAGAAACTGAAATATTTTTTTCAGGGAACGGCAAAAAAAAACAGTAAAGCTATTAATATTATTGATTTATCATATATTCTTTTCACCTAATCCCCCCTTGATGATATTATACATTATTTCTAACACTCTCGGATATGAGAAATGTCATATTGGATGGATTACTATATTCACTATTAAAGCGAGTATCTCTAGGATATTATATTATTAAATACACATATAAAGGAGGCTGAGTTTTATGATGGTAGAAGTTAAAAACTTAGTTAAAAGGTATAAAGAACTAGTGGCTTTAGATCACTTTAATTTAGAAGTAAAAGAAGGAGAGATTCTAGGCTTATTAGGTCCAAATGGCTCAGGAAAAACTACTGCTATAAACTGTATGCTAGCCCTTCTAAGTTATGATAAAGGCGAGATAAAAATAATGGGAAAAGAAATGACCTCAGATTCTTACGACATTAAAGGTCAGATTGGAATAGTTCCACAGGAAGTAGCGCTTTTTCAGAATTTAACTGTTAGAGAAAACTTGGATTATTTTGCTGGGCTATATATCGACGACTCAAAAAAACGGAAAGAAGCCGTGGAATATGCCATAAGATTTGTTGGCTTAGAAAGTCATGCGAAATACAAGATAAAAAAACTTTCAGGAGGTTTGAAAAGACGAGCTAATATTGCTTGCGGCATTGCCCATAAGCCGAAGTTAATATTTTTTGATGAGCCTACAGTGGCTGTCGATGCTCAAAGTAGAAACTTTATATTACAAGGAATTAAACAGCTGTCTAAAGAAGGTAGCACCATTATTTATACGACCCATTATTTGGATGAGGCACAGCAGCTATGCGATAGAATTGTAATAATGGACAATGGTAAATCTATTGCTGTAGGCAGTGTGGAAGATTTGAAAAAAAATATAGATACCAGAGAGAAGATTACTGTCAGCTTCTTAGAAGATGCGAATTGGATTCTAGAAGATTTAAGACAATTACCTCACATTATTGATGTATTATACGACAAAGAACAGTATGTGCTAAAATTCGAGGCGGGAGTAAATAATTTAGAAAACTTATTGGACTACATTAGGCAGAAAAAACTTGTGTATAAAGACCTTTATAGCGAGCAGCTGACTTTAAATGACGTATTTTTAGAATTGACAGGGAAGGAGTTGAGAGAGTGATGAATAACGTTCTATGGGGAATTAAAAACAATATATTATTCCAACTAAGATCTCCAGCTTTTTTAATATGGTGCGTTATATATCCCGTTATTTTAATCTCTATATTTAATTTTGCTTTTTCCGGTCTAACTGTAGAGGAACCAATAAGCATTAATATTGGATATTCAGAAAATAGCGGATCATATTTTTTAAAGCAGGGAATTGATTTTTTACACGGAAGACCTATGGATTTAGATGAAGGGAAAAGTCTATTAAAAAAAGGAGAAATAGATGGATATATAAAGACAGACGGTTCAATATTAATAAATGAAAAAGGATTTAATCAAACGATATTAAAGAATATGGCAGATATTGAAGCTAAGTGGCAATACCTGTTTCTACAAGGTGAAGATTTATCAAAAACTGACTTTGATACAGAATTTGTAGAGAATGTAGACCAGGATATAAGACCGTTGGATGTGATATATTTTGCTCTTTTAGCTATGGTAAGTATTTACAGTTACTATGGTGGGGTGGGTTTTGTGGAAACTGTTTTACCCAATAGAAGTCTACACGGACAAAGAATTGGTGTAGCTCCTATTAGAAAGTTCAAATCCATATTATTTGGGATAGTGGTGATTATGCTAATTAACACCCTGGCAAATATTATATTAATCCTTCACATGGAATTAGTGTTGAAGTTGGGAATAATAAAAAATATTCCTATGACAATGATGTTAATCTTTGCAGGGAATTGGTTAGGGGCGACTGCAGGAATATTAGTAGGAGCAGCGTTTTCTTTTCCTTCGGTGGTTAAAGAGGGAATTGGAATAGTCTTTACACTTATTATGGCAGCGTTATCAGGAATGATGGGAGGAGAACTAAAGCACATTGTAGATTCTAAAGTTCCATGGATAAATAAGATCAATCCAGTTTCCATAATATCAAATAATCTATTTAGAGTTAATATGCTAGATATATTCAGTGGATATAGAATTGCTGCAGCCTGGCTTTTTATTATAAGGTTGGTAATGTTGGTAGTTGTTTCCATTTTTTTAAGGAGGAAGAGCTATGACAGTATTTAAAGCATTTCTAAAAAACGCGGCAACAATGAAAATGGTCTTTATAGGATATATTTTGTTATTTGCTGTAATGGCAGTATTCAACAGTTCAGGAGGAAGACAAGGAGAGGATATCTTTGTGGAATCACCTGTATATTTAGCCGTTGTAGACAATGCCAAAACGGAACTATCTAAAAGTTTAATTCAATATTTGGAAACAAAAAATTATGTGGATATTGTTGAAGATGGAATAGATGAATTGAGAGAAAACACTTATACCGGAAAGTATTCAGGTGCCATCGTAATAAAAAAAGATTTCGATGAACTAATAAGCAGCAAAAGAAAGGCAATAGAGTTTATAAACTCATCTAAAGATATTAGCTCCGTTCTAATGGGGTTAAAGTTAAAGACATTTTTTTCTGCAGCAACCATAGTAGATTCAGATGGAAAGTTTAATATAGACACATTAAACAAGGCAATGAATGAAGAAGTAAAAGTAGAGATGTTAAAGAGCAATTCAGAAGTGATGGATGACGAAAACATGAAGATTCTAAATTACTTTAACTTCACTGCATATATTAGTTTAGCGATGATAATATTAATAATTGGAAGCGTTATGGTAGACTTTGCAGAAGGAAAAGTTATGACTAGAAGCCGTGTTTCGAAAATAGGGGGCGCTAGATACAATATTAGTCTATATGCTGGCCAAATGGTCCTAGGAGCAATTACTATAGCTGCTTTGATAGCACTGGGACTATTATCCAATATGATCTTTGGCTACAGCCTTACAGTTGGGAAATATGTAATAAATCTGGCAGTATTTACCGTAAGCGGAATAACCATGACAAACTTAATTTTCAACATAAGCAACAATAAAAATGTAATAAATATTGCTTCGACGGTACTATCTCTTGGAATATCATTTATCTCAGGGGTAATGGTGCCTATAAAATATCTATCCAGTACAGTAATAAATGTGGCGAGGTTTTTCCCAACTTATTACTTTGTAAAGGCAAATGAAATGGTGGCAACGCAGTCCGGGGGAGTATGGAAGTATTTGTTGATAATAATCGGATTTTCATTAGCATATGTGATTTTAGGAACAGTTATTTATAAATTAAAATCAAAAGAAATATAATAAAAAATTAGGCATTAGAATGTATAATTGCTTTACTAATTCTAATGGGCTCACCTTTATTCTAGGTTTATTTTTATCTTGAACTATAAAATATTGTGATAAATAAGCCTTCGTTATATGATAGTAACGACCGTAATATCACGATTATCTTAAGGAGGTAAAAAGTGAACGACAATGAGTCGCCAAATTATAGGGACCCGGAAATGGCACCTGAGTCCGCTAGAAAAGTTAGAGCTATTATTATTGGCAACTTATTATGTGCTTTAGCTATAACCCTATTTTTTAAGCCACAAAAGCTAATCAGTGGAGGAGTTGGAGGAATAAGCGTATTTATTGAGTATATTACTGAATTTCCTGCGGGGATAACAGTTTTTTTACTAAACTTTCCATTGTTTATAGTGGGCTATAAGCGCTTAAACCAGCAGTTTGTCACTTATGGATTTGTATCCGCAATTATGTTTTCAATTTTTCTTAGCTTACTGAGCTTCATTAAACCAGTGTCACTGACAGGGGACACAATGCTTGATGCAATTTTTGGAGGAGCTTTAAACGGCTTAGGCATGGGAATTATGTTTAGGAATGGAACATGCCAAGGAGGCTTAGATATCGTTGCAGCATTAATGAGAAAAAAGAGCAACATCAATATAGGAACAGCTTTGATGATAATGAATGGAATAATAATTGCTCTAGCAAGTGTTATATTTACGTTGAGAAGAGGTCTTTTCACATTAGTGGCAATGTATGTTGCATATGAGATATTAGATAAAATACAGATGGGATTTGGAGAAAGCAAACAAATATTCATTGTAACTAGAAAAGAAAAAGAAGTTGCTAAAGCTATACAGCAGAGAATAAGGCGTGGAGTCACTTTTCTAAAAGGAGAAGGTGGCTGGAGTCACGAGGAACACAGGATAATATTAACTGTAGTTAGTTCCAGGCAAATAGTTGCAATAAAAGAAATATTAAATGAAATTGATCCAAGGGCTTTCTTTACGGTTTCGGACACATTGGAAGTAAAGGGCCATGGATTTAGAAATGCAGATTTAGAGTAATTAAAAAACATTGCTTTCAGGAGGGTATATGTTCAAACTATCCAAAGGAGATAAAGTAGCAATAGTAAGCTTATCCAGTGGAGTATTAGGGCAGAGTTCCTGTAGCCATCAACTGGAACTAGGAGCTAAACGGATTAGGTCTTTTGGCCTCGAACCAGTTTATATGAAAAATGCCTTAAAAGGCATAGAATATATTAAATCCAACCCTAAAGCTAGAGCAGAAGATTTAATTCAAGCTTTTAAAGATAAGACGATTAATGCAGTTTTTTGTGCAATAGGTGGAATTGACACCTATAGAATAGCACCCTATATCTTTGACAATCCAGAAGCTATCTCAACAATAAAAAACAATCCTAAGTTATTTATGGGATATTCAGACACCACAATAAATCATTTTATGCTTAGGAAGCTAGGTATTAACACTATATATGGATTAAGCTATTTACCAGATTTTTCAGAATTAGGCGAAGAGATGCTGCCATATACTAAAAGTGCATTTGAACAATTATTTAGGGAAGAGCCATTTAGATTTGGTCCATCAGATACTTGGTATGAGGAGAGGACAGACTTTTCAGCAAAGGCATTAAATACACCGAGAATTGCCCATAAAGAAACCCGAGGATATGAGCTGTTACAAGGCAAACCCCAGTTTAAAGGTCATCTTTTAGGAGGGTGCATAGATAGCATCTATGAGCTGTTGACAGGATATAGGTTTGAAGATGAAAAAACCATTAATGATAAATACCAGCTTTTCCCAGCCACAGAAGATTTTAATGGTGCGATATTGTTTTTAGAGACCAGTGAAGAAAAGCCGTCACCAGAGTACATTGAAAACACCTTGAATATATTAATAGCCAGAGGTGTGTTAGATGTAATAAATGGTGTGATAATAGGGAAACCACAAGATGAAATAATGTATGATGAGTACAAAGAGGTATATAAAAGAGTACTAAAAACATATCCAATATCAGTAGTATATAATATGAACTTTGGTCATGCACATCCAAAGATGATAATGCCCTACGGAACCATGGCATATATTGACACAGATAAACAAGAGATAATAATGGAAAGGCCATAGGGAAAAAACAAAAACGCAAAAACGGTATACACTGGAAAAAACCTGTGTATACCGTTTTATTATGATTCAATAGGTGGAGCGGATGCTTCCTCAACGTTCTGCTCTTGCAAAGCTTTAAAATAGCCCTTTAAATATTCTGTGTCACAGAAAACTTCCAATGGCATTACCTTTCCCCATGAAATGGTTATCACATGAACTCCGCGGTTGGAATAAGCATTGCCTCTCCTGTCAGTTAGAGTGTCAGTCCACTCTAGCATAGCAACAGTATGCCAGGGGAAGCCACTGACTGCAACTTTTTCAATTTGAAAATTCAAATCCGGCATTAGCCTTGCGAGCCTCTCATACCAAAGCAAAATTGATGAATGGGTTCTCCTCAACCCTGATAATGGATGATTTTCGCCAGAGAACCAGTGGGACACACCGTCTTTATTAAATTGCTTGGTGACAAAATCATAATCACCATTATTTAAAGCAGCGAAAGAATTAATCAAATTACGCTTAACAATAGCATGATACATAATGTTCACCACCGTTGAAATATGAAAGAATTATTCACTAGAGTTCCGAAGTAAGAATCTCGACAGCTTCAATACATTTTTGTATTTCCTCTTTAGTATTAAATAATGAAAAGCTAAATCTAACAACTCCTTGGGATTTAGTACCGTTTGTCAGATGCCACATGGGCGCACAGTGAGAACCAGGTCTGGTGGCAATGCCAAATCTTTGATCCAAGATTTCGCTAATCTTAGAAGAAGGAATATCTTTAATATTAAGGGCAACGACAGAACCATGTTCTCGACTATGCCCTCCATATACTTTAACTCCAGGAAGGTCCTTAACACCAAGGTAAAACTGCTCACGTAAAGCATAAAGATAATCTTCGTGCCCTTTATTGTCGGAACTACTAAGCCACTTAATCGCAGCAGCCAGTCCATGAACGGCTGGTAGATTTCCTGTTCCAGCCTCACATATTTCCGGGAAGGTTGTAGGATGTCGCTTGTCAAAAGAATGTATTCCACTACCACCTGTTATTACCGGCTCCATGGAAATATCACCAATGGCTATTAAACCACCGCTTCCCCTTGGGCCATATAGCGATTTATGACCGGTAAAAGCGACTAAAGTATTACCCCAGCTATTATCAAAAACAAATGGAACAACTCCTGCTGCTTGGCTAATATCCAAAATAAGTAACAGGTTTTTTTCTTTAGCAAACGCTTTGACATCTTCTATTGGTGCCTTTTGACCAGTAACATTGCTCATGGCATTAATTACCAGAGCCTTAGTATTTGACTTGTAAAGCTTAGATAAATCGTCCATATACCAAGAACCATCACTAGATGGAATCATATCCAACTCTACACCAAGTTCCTCCATTTGGTATAAAGGCCTTAATGCACTATTATGCTCCCAAGGCGAATAAATGACATGATCTCCTGGGTTCAGAGAACCTTTAATGGCAATATTAAGTGCAACCGTTGAATTAGGAGTAAAACCTAAGTTCCAATATGCAGAAACACCAAAGAAATCTGCCACAGTCATCCTATCATTATCCATAACTTTAAGAGCATCTAATGAAAAGGCATGACCACCTCTAGACGGATTTCCCCAAGGACGCTTCATAGCTTCCACCATGGCATCTATGACTACATCGGGTTTATTAATGGTAGTGGCACCATTATCCGCATAAATCATAATATCACCTCATATTTTGTGATAGGAGAAGCATCAATGATTTTATAGATATTATTTATAGGCAAGTTCTCATCAGAAAGCAATTTTTTAATACTATCCCAATCCGCTAGTAAAATTTTCATAGCTAGACCACACCCTGCATCAATATCTGTAGGAAGAGGTATTAACCTGCAAGTAAAAGATTTTTCACACAGTTTCTCCGCTGCCATGGCCAGGTGGGGAGAGTTAAAAGTTATCATTGCGTTCATTAAGGACGCACCACCCTGTATTGAGTCATCAGCTCACATATTCTATACATATTGGTAATTTCTCCGACAGCAAGTTTCTCTTTAAGCCCATAGAAATCCAAGCATAATCCACAAGATAGAACTTCGACGCCTTTTCCAGCCAATATAGTTAAATCCTCAATGGATTTAAGGTTTTCTGTAGCCATATAAACTCCACTATTATAAAGCAATATAGCCTTAGGAAGCTCATCTTGTTCCGTTATTGCATAGATGAATCCCTCCAATAGTTTTTTACCAAAATCTGCGTCTCCTCCACCCATTTCGTTGGAAGCCAAAACTATTACATATCCATCAGAAGATACGCTATTCACTTCTCTAGTACCAGATATTTTAACACGATAAACATTAGGAGACTCTTCCTTCACTTCAGAAGTCATTCCCATGGTACCTGAAAGTTTTTTTAAATTTTCCGTTGCAGCTTCGTTGTCTACTAAAATTATTATTTCTTCACCAGGATGCTCATTTATAGCCTGCTTGGCTTTAATCACCGGTAGTGGGCAAGCTTGTCCTAAAGCGTTTATTTCCATAATATCCTCCTTTTCGTTAAACCAGATGTAATTATAAATTGACTTGCTTATATATCATTGTACCACTTAATTTTGAAAAGATGCACTCAAGTAGATTAACTTGTTAAGATTATCTGAATAAAGTATAATCTTAAGGGGAGATGAGATTTATGCACCATCTAATAGAATATTCAGAATTTGAAAATATGGAAGAAAGCAAATCGGCAATATGGATTGATCTAAGAAGCGAAAGCGAATACGCAAAAGGAACCATATCGGGAGCAATTTCGATGCCGGTTTTTAATGATGAAGAAAGAGCAATCGTAGGAACTCTTTACTTGGGCGGTCAAGTGGAAGAAGCAAAACGACAAGGAGTGCGAATATTTAGCAAAAAACTACCTGATTACTACGAAAGGATATTAGAACTTACCAAAGGTGAATCAATGGTAATACTATTTTGTGCAAGAGGAGGATATAGAAGCAAAGCCATATTCGAAGCCTTTAGAGCACTAAATATGAACGTAAACAGACTAAATGGAGGATATAAAGCATATCGACAACATTTGCTAAAAAACATAGACAGACTGATAAATGAGAAGAGATACATTGTATTAGATGGTTTTACAGGATGTGGAAAGACAGATTTATTATATAGTTTAGAAAGCAAAGGACTTCCTGTACTTCATTTGGAAAAAATGGCAAATCATAGAGGATCGTTGCTTGGACATGTGGGATTAGGACCACAGCCTGCACAAAAACAATTTGAAAGCGAAATATATAAAAGCTTACTAGAAATGGACCAGCCATATGTCTTTGTAGAAGGAGAAAGCCCTAGAATAGGTAAGTTGATGATACCTAAGGAACTCACCAAGGCCATTAGAAGTGGAGAACATATATTAGTAAGCACCAGCTTGGAGAAAAGAATTTCCAATATAAAAAAAGACTATCTCTTTGACGATGATAAAGAACTGTTAGAAGCCATAGACTCCATGGCATCATATATAAATGAAGAAAATAGAACAAAGTTAAAAAAATACATCAGTTCTGGAGACTACAACAAGGCAATAGAATGGTTGATAACCAGATACTACGATCAAAGATATAAAATGGAAGGAAAGACATATATTTTGGAAGTGCAAAATGATAATGTAGAAGAAGCGACAGAGCAATTAATAAAACTGGTGAAATAAGCAAGGAGAATGATATGAAAGAGAATAGAGGAAAAGTAGTTTTAGCAGCGGGAACTACAATAAATCTAATGGCGGGAATACTATATACATGGGGCATCATTAGTGTTTCGTTGGTCAATAACTTAGGCTGGAGCTATCAGGAAGCCTCTCTTCCATATACCATTGCAACCTTAGCCTTTGTAATTGCCATGGTTCCCTTTGGAAGAGTTCAAGACAAAGTTGGACCAAGGATAACAGCAAACATTGGACTAATCACCATGGGAGTGGGAATGCTGTTAGCAGGATTATACTTAAAACCTGCATTAATGCCGTTGTGGATGGCGATAACGGGAGTGGGAATTGGGATAGTAAACGTCTGTGCCATGCCACCGGCAGTGAAATGGTTTCCACCAGAGAAAAAGGGCATGGTAACAGGTATTGTAATTGCGGGAGTAAGCGTTTCATCACTGTGGCTAGCGCCAGTAGCACAAAAATTCAGTGATGGTGTGGGAATTAATTGGTATTTGATATTCATTGGAATAATTAATTTAACTATTTCCCTAGGAGCAGCGCAATTGTTGGTAAATCCACCGGAATCAGCAAAAAAAGAAAGACCTAGCATAGCACAACTAGGAGTATCCTGGAAAGAGGCAGTAAAAAGACCCTCAATGTGGATTCTTTGGCTGATGTTTGGGCTATCCTCATCTGCAGGGTTAATGGTAATTGGGCATATAGGCCATATAGCACTTCAACAAGCGAACTTCACAAAAGCCTTTTTATTGGTAATGCTTTTGGCACTATTTAACTCCCTAGGCAGGTTTATAGGGGGGTATCTATCTGATAAAATGGGTAGAGCATCGCTTATGCGACTTATATTTATTATCCAAGGAACTAATATGGCAGCATTTAGATTTTATACAAATCCAGTGACGATAGCCATAGGAGTTGCAATTGCAGGCATGTGCTATGGAGCAGGATTTGCAGTGTTTCCAGCAACAGTGGCAGACCTATATGGACTAAAAGACTTTGGAACGAATTATGGGATTATGTACACAGGATGGGGAGTGGGAGGAATTATTGGCCCAATGGCGGCGGCCACCATTGCAGATAGATTTGGAAACTATAATATGGCATATATTCTAGCATTTATCCTGTTGATAATATCGATATTATTTACATTTAGACTGACATGGAGAATGCATAGAGGAGAATAGAGGAAGGGGAGACCCTTTCTTTTTTTGTTTTTATAGGGCAAAACCCAGCACGAGGGTTTTGAGTCAGCGAAGCTGATTCGGTCAGTTTTATACCATTCCGATCCTATGAAAATATTATTATAAACATTTAAGAGGAACGGAAGGGTACGAGACCCTTCCCTACAGCTGGTGAATAAAGGTCTTTGTAGGGAATGGTTTTATACCATTCCGAACCTATAAAAAATATTATATAAAAGATTAAGAGGAACTGAAGGGTACAAGACCCTTCCTACAGCTGGTTTTGCCCTACAAAAAATGATAATAAACAATAAGAGGAAAGGACGGGTACAAGACCCGTCCTTTTAGTATCGTATATGCTATTTTAGATAGTGCACTATTTCGTTTTGGGCTAGACTTTTTTGTACGTCGATCACTCTTTGGTTGGAGGAGCCTCTAAATAGTAGTGTCAAATCTTTGAGTTCTTTTTCAAATCTACCGTCTACGAGTACATCGGCATAGGAGAGAAGTTCTTTCATGTCTGCATGGTCCATTATCTGTTCCCATGTATAGCCTGAGTAAATCCATATGGTCTTTTCTGTTTCTGCCTTGACTCTACGTGCTACTGGTATTAGCCCTTCGGTGTTTTGCATAGGTTCTCCACCTAGGAGTGTGAGTCCTACTACGTGCGGGTTTTTAACATATTCTAATAGCTGTGCTTCTGCTTGTTCGTCCCAGTCCATCCCTGCGGAGAAGTCTTGGTATTCCTCGTTGAAGCAGTCGGGGCATTTATGTGTACATCCCGTTACAAACAGGGAAGTGCGTATACCTTCCCCGTTAGCTACGTCAAATTTTCTCATTTGGCCATATTTCATTATATGTGTAGCACCCTGTCTTTAATTTCCTTAGTGCGTCCTTCGTTCCAGAAGTTTTCGCCTAGGTATCCGCAGGTACGACGTATTACGGTTAGACGTGATCTATCGTCGTTTCCGCATTGTGGACATTCCCACTGATTGTCGTCATTTACTTTTATTTCTCCATCAAAGCCACAGTCGTGGCAGTAGTCTGATTTAGTGTTAAATTCTGCATATGTGATGTGATCATAGATATATTGAATCATGGATTCTACTGCTGGCAGGTTGTGGCTCATATTAGGAATTTCTGCATAGCTAATGCAGCCACCTGTGGAGATTCTTTGGAATTCTGATTCAAAGTCGAATTTGTCAAATACATCAATTTCTTCACATACATTTACGTGATAGCTGTTGGTGTAGTAACCTTTGTCTGTAACGTCTTTAATCTCTCCAAATCTTGCACGGTCTAAGGAACAGAAACGATGTGTTAAGCTCTCTGCAGGTGTGCCATATAGGGCGAATCCTAAGCCTGTTTCAGCTTTCCAATCTACAACTGCATCTCTTAATTTATTCATAACTTTTATTGCAAATTCCTTGCCTACAGTATCTGTGTGAGATACGCCTTTTACTAGCTTAGTAGCTTCGTAAAGACCGATATATCCTAAAGAAATAGTAGCGTATCCATTTTTTAGCAATGGGCCAATTGGCTCATGTTTACCAAGACGTGCTATACATCCATATTGCCAGTGGATTGGTGAAGCGTCGCTGGTAACGTCTTTTAGTAGATCGTATCTTAATAACAAAGCACGTTTAACTAAATCTAAACGCTTTTCTAGAATTTTAAAGTACTTGCCCTCATCACCATTGGCTAATATACCGATTTGTGGCAAGTTCAAGGATACTACTCCCATGTTGAAGCGTCCATCAAATACGAATTCGCCTTCTTCGTTTTTCCATGGTGCTAAGAATGAGCGACATCCCATTGGGCTATAAACGTTTCCATCATAGATTTCTCTCATTTTTTTAGCGGAAATATAGTCTGGATACATACGTTTTGCTGTACATTTTGCAGCCAATTTAGTCAAATAATAATATGGGCTATCTGTGTGAACGTTGTGTTCGTCAAGCACATAGATTAGTTTTGGGAATGCAGGGGTGATATATACATCCTGCTCATTTTTAACGCCTTCGTAACGTTGAAGTAAAATTTCTTCGGTAATAAGCGCAGCTTCTTTTTCAAATTCATATCCCGGTTGGAAGTGCATGAATAATGTTACAAACGGAGCCTGTCCGTTGGTTGTCATAAGGGTGTTAATCTGATATTGAATGGTTTGGATACCGTCTTTAACTTCTTTTTTAGTACGCTTCCAAGCAATTTCTGCAGCTTTTGCCATATCAGGAGTAATACCATATACTTCCTGTTGCTCTTCGATTACTGCGTCCAAATATTTGTTATATGATTTACGCACAAACGGAGCAAGAATTCTGTCGATTCCATTTATGGATTGTCCGCCATATTGTCCGCTGGCAACTTGTGCAATAATTTGCGTGGTAACTGTACATGCAACTTGGAATGATTTTGGTGAATCAATTTTCTTGCCGTTAATAACAGTTCCGTTATTTAGCATGTCTTCCAAGTTGATTAAACAACAGTTGAACATTGGTTGGATAATGTAGTCCATGTCGTGGAAGTGGATAGCGCCTGAATCATGAGCCTGAACTATGTCAGTAGGTATGATTTTTCTTCTGGCGATATCTTTAGATACTTCCCCAGCAATTAGGTCGCGTTGAGTAGATACAATTTTAGCGTCCTTATTGGAGTTTTCATCTAATACTTCTAAGTTGGATTTATTAAGTAGTCCGATTACATCTTCGTCGGTAGTATTTTCTCTTCGTTTAAATGATTGTACTGCTTTGTAGTTTTCATATGCTCTAGCAGTTGCAGGGTTATTGTGTTTTAATAGTTTGTAATATACCTGATCCTCTATTTCATATATTGTCATATCTTTTTTTAGTGTTGTTGCAAAGTCCTCGATTTCAGCAGCAATAATATCTGCCTGACCAGGTTCAAATATCCCACTAGGGCTTTTCATAGCTTTTTCTATAGCTATACTTATTTTTTTTGCTTCAAATGGTGCTTTAGAGCCATCTCTTTTTATAACTTGTAACATGTCAATCCCTCCTGCAAGCATTATACTATATATAGTGGTGGATGGCAACTATAATCAATAAATAACACTATAAGTTGAAAGCCCGATATAAGCCAGTGATGAGAGCATCCCAACAGTAATGTGTATAAAAAAGACAATTTGAAAATAGTTGTCGAATAAAAAAGTTTAACTTATTTGTAACTATATATATGGCATTATTTAATAAATTTGTAACAAAAACCTCCTCATTATTATATAGAATAGAATTGGAGGTTACACCGATGAAACGAAAAAGAGTTATTTTAAACGTATACAATTATAGGCTCTTCGTTATTTGGGGTCTGACTGCAGTGTTGCTGGTGGGAAGTATTTTTATTTATAAAAACAAAAGTTCCCAAAGGCCTAAAGAAATTCCTGGAGATAATTATGACTCCATGCGTTTACCCGATCGTACTTTAAGGTGGGATAAAAAGGCTTCGCAACTGAATTTGTTAATAATGCGCAGGGAAGAGGAAGAAAAACGCGCCTCATTGGCTATGGACTTAGATAACTATTTTTCAGATGCTTTATTTGTGGGAGATTCTATTACAGAGGGTCTATCCTACTATAAGTGGCTGAAACCAGAAAACGTATATGCAACCATAGGTATTAGTTTGACTAGTCTATTACAGAAAATTGATGACATTGTCCAAGCTTCACCAAAGCGAATATATATATTAATGGGGACTAATGATTTGGAAAATCGTAAGTCGGTTACGGATTATATTGATGAATATAGGAGTTTGTTGACAGATATCAAGGAGGCATTACCTAATACTTCGCTTACAATACAAAGTGTCATGCCCATGGGAGAGAGGGGCTATCGCACACATCCGAATATTACTAAAGAGCGTACTGATGAATACAATAGTGCTTTGAAGGATTTGGCCCAGGAGCTGGAAGTCACATATCTTGATTTAAGCACTTTATTTGTCGACCCCAAAGCTTTTGAATCAGATGGAATTCATCTGGTTTATGATTTTTATGGCAAGTGGCTAAACTATATTAGAACAACTGAGGAGAACAGGAGTGATGAGGATGAGGGTGAGGTTTCGAATAGTTACGGTGTTGGCAATAGTTATTGCTATGGTATTTAGTGCCTGTGGAAAAGGTGAGAGCGGGGGGGCGGCAAACGCTGACGAAAAAACGGATGAAACCATAAGCATGGAGGGTATTGTGGCTTCAATCATGCGTGATTTTTCCCTTGAAAAACTGGAGCTTAATAAGGAGTTGCTAGAGTCATTATACGGACTAGACAGCGATGAGTTAGAGGATTATCGCCTTTGGGTGCCAACCAAAAATATACTCGCAAATGAAATGTTATTAGTAAAAACATCAGATGCTACTACCGTAGAAAAAGTAAAAAAAGCAATGGAAAAGAGAAGTAACGATGTGGCGGATATTTTCAAATCATATTCACCTGAACAATATGATTTGGCGACTAAGAGTGTAATAGCTGAAAAAGGAAATTATATTATCTTTATTATTGACGAGGATGCTCGTGGAATTATGGAATCATTTAAAAAGTCATTTTAATCACTGGGAAGGAGGCAGACATGGTATTTAGCAGTTTAATATTTCTAGTAATTTTTTTGCCACTTGTTTTACTGTGTCTGCGCGTTTTTCCAACTAGTTTTCACAATGCTATATTATTGGTTTTCAGTTTGCTATTCTACGCATGGGGAGAGCCTAAGTACATATTATTGATGTTGTTAATTATTTCTTTAGGATATTTTACAGGCATATGGATGTCTAAATATCCTCTGGCTAGCAATAAAAGAAAGTGCGTATTAGCTTTGGTTATTACTTTGGATTTGGTATTGTTAGGGTTTTTCAAATATGCAGATCTGATAATCAGTGGTGCTAACCAATTAGTGCAAGGTGACATGCCACTTTTGCATATTGCATTACCTTTGGGCATTTCTTTTTATACTTTTCAGACGATGAGCTACTCTATAGATGTTTATAGAGGTGATGTAAATGCACAAAAATCATGGCTGAAGTTTGCGACTTATGTGAGTTTATTCCCTCAATTAGTGGCAGGACCAATAGTTCGCTATCATGATATAGAAAAAGAACTAGAATATAGAAAAATTAGTGCAGATGAAATAACTTATGGGTGTGAAAGATTTCTTTGGGGATTGGCAAAAAAAGTGTTGCTTGCAAACCCTATGGGCTTACTATCTAAGAGTATTTTGGAAAGTCCACTTGAACATATGCCGACCATTACAGCCTGGGTGGCTCTGTTAGCCTTTACTTTTCAAATATATTTTGATTTTAGTGGATATTCGGATATGGCTATAGGCTTAGGTAGAGTGCTAGGGTTTCACTTCCTAGAGAACTTTAACTATCCTTATATGGCTCATTCTATAAAGAACTTTTGGGAGAGATGGCACATATCACTGTCAGAATGGTTCAAACAGTATTTATATATTCCCTTGGGTGGAAATAAAGGTTCCACACTTAGAAAGGGCTTTAACCTTTTTTTAGTATGGTTGTTAACAGGTCTATGGCACGGTGCTCATTATAATTTTATTTTGTGGGGTCTTTACTACTTTGTGCTAATTTCTTCGGAAAGAGCATATAGAAAGTATGTCAGTAAAAAAGATAGCCCCCCCTCACTAAGCGGAAATATTGCAACAATATTTGCTGTTATGGTAGGTTGGGGCATTTTTATGATGACAGATTTCATTGATTTATTAGCATTTTTTAAAGCGCTATTTCATTTAAATGGTCAAGGCTTTCTAGATGAGGTGGGAAGGTTCTTTACTTTGGAATATTTGCCTATATTAATCTTTGCAGTTTTTGCATCAACTCCCTATCCTATGAAATACCTTTCGTTATTAAAAAACGATAAAATAGGAAAATATATATATCAATTTGTATTAATATTTATTGGAATATGGTGTATTGCTGGAATTGTAAAAGATACTTATAATCCGTTTTTATATTTTAGGTTCTAGGGGGTGCTTTATGAAAAAAATATGGTATAAAGCACTGGGAGTGCTTGTTTTGGCGTGTCTTATAGGCACCGTAGCGAAGACACCGTCAAAATTTTCTGACACAGAAAATAGAGTGCTGAACCATAAGATTATTATGGATAGATATAGTTTTTTTGATGGTAGTTTTGCTAACTCTGTAGAGAAGTATATTAATGATCAATTTTTTTGTCGTCAAAATTTTCTAGATTTTTTTATGCAAGTGGAACAACTTACGGGGAAACGTCTTGGCAACGACGTATTTTTAGGAGAGGATGGATATTTGTTACAGAGATACAACAATGCAAAACCTGAGCAAATTGATGGTTTTGTTGAGTTGATGGAGACCTTCGGCGAAAAACTAAATATGGATAAGGCTTTTATGATGCTAGCTCCGACTTCTTGTGACATTATGTATGATAAATTGCCTAGATATGCCCCCGTCGGAGATCAGCGCAGGCTATCAAATGAATTGGAAAACAGGCTAGGAGCTGTGAAATATGTCGATGTATATGATATTTTAAGTGCGACTGGGAAAAACGAGAACTACTTTAGAACAGATCATCATTGGACGGGGAAAGGAGCGTATAAAGCTGCAAATGCATTTTTAAACAGCGTGAAGATAACTGGGCTTCCCCTTAGCGAGTTCGCAGAGGTGAAAGAAAAATCATTTGTTGGCAGCTTAGGATCTAGGAGTGGCTTTGTTTCCATTGAGCCGGAGGAGTTTTCATACTATTTGCCACCCGATAATAAAAGTATAACCGTTAATTACCATGGTGATTCTGAGCTGACAGGAATGTATGACACTTCTAAGGATAAGGACAAATATGCCAAATATTTTGGGGGAAATTATGCCAGGGTGGATATTACTAACCCAAATTCCTCAACAGATAATACCTTATTGCTAATAAAAGATTCTTATGGCAATAGCATGGTACCGTTTTTAACACCTCATTATAAGAATATAATAATGTTAGACAGTCGCTATACTTTGGGAGGCTTAGAAAGTTATTTGCCAGAGGAGTTTGATCATTGTCTAATAGTGTATAATGCAATATCTTTTCAGGAAAAGGATTGGACAAAAGGCTGGTAGAATTGGAAGTAAAAGAAGTTTCAGGGCGTAAATATATACGCTCTGATTTTTTGCTTTGAAATCTAATACAAGTACAATAATAAATTGGTATATTAAATATGCAAAACTATTAAATAACAATAGAGTAAATCGGTAAATTATGGGTAGTGAAATAATAACTGCATATGAACAAGAGTTATTAATATTTTATGGAGGTGGGAGAAGTGAAGGAGCGGGATAAGTTTAATTCCAGCTTCGGTATGATAGCAGCATCTATAGGTTCTGCAGTGGGATTAGCCAATATTTGGAGATTTCCATATATAACGGGAATATATGGAGGTGGCGCGTTTATTATTTTGTACTTAGGAGTTGTAATATTATTAGGTTTAGGGTTAATGTGTGTAGAGATGGTAATTGGACGACGGGGTGAAGGGGACGGAGTTCAGTCTTTTAAAAATCTGGCACCGGGAAAGAAATGGTATTTTTCTGGAGTCTGTGGAATAGTGGCATCATTTATGATAATGTGCTACTACCCTGTTGTAGCAGGATGGGTAATGGAATACATAGTACGATCTGGTACAGGAGTATTTGAAGGCCAGACCACTATGCAACTAAAAGATATGTTCTACGAATTTATGAATAGCCCCATAAAACCTATTCTTTGGACAGTAGTATTTATGATTTTGACAACCGGAGTTGTGCTTATGGGAGTGCAGAAAGGGATAGAACGAATTTCTGCAATTATTATCCCTCTGCTTATAGTGATTGTCATAATTTTAGACATAAGAGCGTTAACATTACCCAATGCAAAAGAGGGGATAGGGTTTCTACTAAAGCCAAACTGGTCGTTAATCACACCTAAAGCAGTGTTTATTGCCATGGGACACGCATTTTTCTCCCTCAGTATAGGATTATCAATATTGACCACCTACGGGTCTTATATGGTGAAAAAAGAAAACATTGTAAAATCTTGTATCATAATAGCAGCATCGGACACAGGGATTGCATTATTAGCAGGATTGGCAATATTTCCGGCAGTATTTTCATTTGGATTAGAGCCGGGAGAAGGCGTGGGATTAGTATTTGTAACATTGCCCAATGTGTTCGCCAGCATGACAGCAGGAAGATTGTTCGGAATGTTTTTCTTCCTCTTATTAGCCTTAGCAGGATTGACCAGCACCATATCACTCTTAGAACCAGCCGTTGCATATCTGGTAGAAACTAGGAAGATAAGCAGAACAAAATCGGCATTGACAGTGGGAGTGGCAATGACATTATTGTGCATACTATCTAGCTTATCCAACGGACCAATGCCACAATTATCAATATTTGGAATGACGTTTTTTGACATATTTGATTATGTAACCACAAATTATTTACTAGCCATAGCGGCAATTATTGAAGTAGTATTTATCGGGTGGTTCTACCCGAAAGAAGACTTTATAGACGAAATAACAAATGGCGGGAAAATTGCAATACCAGGCATGAAAGTATATTTTAACACCATAATAAAATTCTTTATGCCTGCAGCCATGATATTAATATTCCTGTCCTCCTTTGGAATATTCTAGTAGATTAAATATGAAACGCTTAAGGTTTATAAGCAATAGCTTGTAGACATTAAGCGTTTCATTGATTTGTGAATAATCGGGGACTGACATTTTTATTTGAGCAGCTTACATTCAGCCTCTGTGGCTATGCTTTTAACGTCAAAAACAAAATCTGTTAGTTTTGCAATTATTCTCCATTTGTACTCTTTGCTGTTTCTCCGTTTATCGGAAGGGTGGTTAATTTTAATACACTATTTCAATTAACACCGGATCAACTCATGAACGTTTATAATTGCGCGAGGATACCTTATATTTACCAAGTTGCGGGAATGGTTTTTAGGCAGATACCTTTTGTCATGGTTTTATATGTGGCGATTGCAATATGCATTTTACCCATAGTATATAGATGTTTTAGGGTATGTCAGCAAAATTAGAAAACGAGGGGGTGAATAGTTGCTTAGAGAAAACGCATGAAAAGTTTTAGAATAATTACTATACTAACTGTTATTTATTCCATTCTTTATGTAGGAAATTATGTTAGGAATGAACTAGAATTAGTGGGCTACAATAGCAGAAGCGTGCAAACCGTCATTTTATATTTTGTATGACAACTTCCAAAAAAATGCTAGTAAAGAAAACGCGAGAAATCGCGTTTTTATATATTCTGACATAATTAATTATCAAGCGTGAAGCGAAGACAACTGTTAATATTGTTACTTAATGATTGTTCAGGTAAATCAAATGGATATATGGTACACTAGAACCATAAACAATTATATAGTACATAAGAGATATACAAGGAGGGGCTTTTATGGCAAAGGGCAGAAATATTAATATATACTTAATGGACGGTGAAGTTACTGGTATTATAAAGTCCACTTTGTCAAATTGGACCGGGGTTATCTATAAAATACCAAGAACAAAGCTAACTTCAGAACTGGTAAAAAACCGTCAAGATTTGAAACAGAGTGGAATATATTTTTTACTAGGAAAAGATGAAGAAACAGGAAAAGATTTAGTTTATATTGGACAAGCAGGTAACAGAAAAAATGGGGAAGGTGTACTACTAAGGATATTAGAACATACAAGGGACAGCCATAGTGAGTACTTTAATGAAGCCATTGTACTAACAACACAGACAAATTACTTTGGGCCAACGGAAATAAGCTATTTAGAAAATAAGTTTACATCCCTAGCTAAAGAAACTAATAGATATGTTATAAAAAATAGTAATGAGCCAAATATTGGAAATGTTACTGAAGAGAAAGAGTCAGAGCTAGACGAAATTATTGATAATACAAAGATGATAATAGGAACACTTGGGCATAGAATATTTGTTCCCATGATTAAACCAGATGCTATTCCAGAAGAACAAAGTAAAGATGAGGACTTGATGCTATACTTGTCGCGGAAGAGTAAAAAGAGCAATAGGCAAATCAATGCTAATTGTAAAAGAACAAGTGAAGGATTTGTAGTACTTAAAGAAAGCATGATAGAGACAATAGATTCGGACAGCATTCCAGGAACCATAAAAGAACTAAGAAGAGAACTAATAGAGAAAGAAGTTATTAAAAATGGAATACTAATAGAAAACCAATTGTTTAATAGCCCTTCTTATGCGGCGGGGTTCGTGTTGGGAATGCATACTAACGGAAGAACTGATTGGAAGAATCAACAGGGAGAAACTTTAAAAGAGCTTGAAGATAATGAATTGAAAACAATTAATAAATAGCGTTGTAATTCAATGCAATAAAGATATTATAAGAGCAGAAATGCTCTTTTTGTTTTCCGTTAAACAGTGTTATAACCCTACACACATCAATGTTTGTGTGATAGAGTATAATAGTAAAGGTTTAATTATTTTTAGTATTTATTATATTGGGTGATAGAAACAGAAGAGAGGGTTTGTTGAATGAATAAACAGCAATTAGCAACTAAAATATGGGAATCTGCAAACAAGATGAGATCGAAAATAGAAGCTAATGAATACAAGGACTATATTCTAGGCTTTATTTTTTATAAGTTTCTTTCAGATAAAGAAATTAGATTTATGCGTAGTGAAGGAGCAACAGAAGAGGATATTCGTGGACTATCAAATGAAGATGAGGGGACCGTCAACTTTATCCGTAGCAATATAGGATACTATATTGCATATAAAGACTTATTTTCCACTTGGTTATCTATGGGTAAAGACTTTGATGTATCCAATGTTCACGATGCATTGTCAGCATTTAGCTACAATATAGATAAAAACTATAAAAAAGTGTTTGATGGCATATTCGACACACTTCAAACAGGACTATCCAAGTTGGGAGAAAGTGCAGGCTCCCAAACAAAAGCTATCAGCGATTTACTACAGCTAATAAGAGATATTCCCATGGACGGTAAACAGGATTATGATGTATTAGGATTTGTATACGAATATTTAATATCAAACTTTGCAGCCAATGCAGGGAAGAAAGCAGGGGAATTCTACACACCTCATGAAGTATCATTGTTGATGAGTGAAATTGTAGCAGACCATTTAAAAGATAGAAAAGAAATACAGATATATGACCCAACAAGCGGCAGCGGAAGTTTATTAATAAATATTGGACGGAGTGTGGCTAAGTATATTGATGACGATAACAATATTAAATACTATGCCCAGGAACTTAAACAGAACACCTACAACTTAACTCGTATGAATTTAATTATGCGAGGTATATTGCCATCTAATATTGTCACTAGAAATGGAGATACCCTAGAAGATGACTGGCCTTATTTTGAAGACAACGATCCTATAGGAACATATAATCCCCTTTATGTGGATGCAGTAGTTTCTAATCCGCCATATTCACAAAACTGGGAACCGGAAGGAAAAGAATCTGACCCTAGATATTCACGTTTTGGATTGGCACCTAAAAGCAAGGCCGATTATGCCTTTTTACTTCACGACTTATATCATTTGAAACCGGATGGCATAATGAACATTGTACTTCCCCACGGAGTACTGTTTAGAGGTGGAGAAGAAGGAGCGATTAGAAAAAATTTAATTGAATATAACCATATAGATGCAGTAATAGGACTTCCCGCAAATATTTTCTTTGGCACTGGAATTCCTACTATAATTTTGGTTTTAAAACAGAAGAGAACCAATTCCGACGTATTAATTGTAGATGCATCGAAAGGATTTATTAAAGAGGGAAAAAACAATATACTTCAAGCATCGGATATTAAACGTATTGTAGATACGGTAATCAATCGAAAAGATATACCTAAATATGCCCGTGTAGTTAGCAAAGAAGAGATTAGAAATAATGATTATAATTTAAACATCCCACGATATGTAGATTCTTCTGAAACTCCAGAGAGCTGGGATATATATGCTTCCATGTTTGGTGGAATACCTAAAAAAGAAATAGAAGAATTAAACCGGTACTGGGAAGCTTTTCCTAAACTTAAAGAAGCTCTGTTTACAGCAGATTCACAAGACCATGTGAAGATAGTCGAAGGAAATCACAAGGACATTATTAATAATCATGAAAATGTTTTGGGATTTATTAATCAATACAAAGATGCGTTTAGTGGATTTGACCAACTGTTAAAACAGCGTATTTTAGATAATATGGATAAAGTGAATATATCAAAAGAGAAAAACGAACTAAGCCAAGATGTTTTCAAAAGACTTGCTACAATACCGTTGATAGACGAGTATAAAGCGTATCAACTATTGCATAATGAATGGAATAAAATAGCAGGAGATTTAGAGATTATCCAAACTGAAGGATTTCAAGCCACCAAAGTTGTGGATCCGAATATGGTAATTAAAAAGAAAAGTGGCAAAGATACGGAAGTTCAAGAAGGTTGGATTGGTAGAATTATGCCATTTGAATTAGTTCAAAACCTGTTGCTCCAAGATGAGAGCAATAGATTAAAAGAAATGGAAGATATATTGTCTCATATTACTTCTGAACAGCAAGAAATATTTGAAAGTCTTAGCGAAGAAGACAAAGAAGATTTAGGTGAGATATTAAATGATGATAATACCACATTTTTGTCGGGACCACTAAATAAAGCTGTAAAAGAACTTCTGGTAGGACATAATGCAAAAGATTATGATGAAGAATCACTAGAGAGAAAAATAATAGATACCGTAGCCCTATTAGATGAAGAAAGAGAGCTTAAGCGAAATATTAAAACTCTGTCCACAGAGCTTCACAACAAGACGAAGGGGACTATTGAAAACTTAGACGATGATAAGGTTTATTCTCTATTGGAGCAAAAGTGGATTATTCCTTTAATTGGTGAACTGGGCAACCTTCCCATTGATGTATTAGATAAACTTGCAAATAAAGTAAAGGCACTGGCAGAAAAATATAAAACAACATTGTCTGATTTGGAAAAAGAGATTCAAGAAACCGAATCTGAGCTAATAAAAATGATAGATCAATTGACAGGAAGCGAGTCAGATATGCTGGGATTAGCTGAACTACAAGCCTTACTGGGAGGTGAGTAGTGTGGTGGAAAAAGCAAAAGTGCCTGCCATAAGGTTTAAAGGATTTACAGATGATTGGGAACAGCGTAAGGCTGCCGATATATTCAAAACGATTGCAGATAAGGGCTATCCAGAGCTTCCAGTCTTGTCAGCTTCACAAGAATACGGAATGATAAGAAGAATAGAAACCGGTATAAACATTCATCACGACACAAGAAATGAAATTGGATATAAAAGAGTTCAAAAAGGGCAGTTTGTAATTCATTTAAGGTCGTTTCAAGGTGGGTTTGCTCATTCAGCATTAGAAGGAATAACATCGCCAGCATACACTGTTTTTGCCTTTATTGAGAAAGATAAGCACTATGATTACTTTTGGAAATTTATCTTCAATTCTGAGGATTTTATAAAAAGTCTTGAGTTGATAACTTATGGAATACGTGACGGTCGAAGTATCAGTTTTGAAGATTTTTCAACACTTAGTATATGTTTCCCAAGTTACAAAGAAAAGAAGCAAATCGGACTATATTTTCAAGAGCTCGACAAGCTTATCACCCTTCATCAGCG
>JAAYFJ010000060.1 GCA_012728295.1 Tissierellia bacterium
GTAATGGGAAGTATATCCGATAAAGACATTGGAGATAAAGTAATAGAAATATTAGATAAATTTCAAGTGGACTATGAGCTAAGAGTAATCTCTGCTCATAGAACACCAAAAATGGCAGCAGAATTTGCAGAAAATGCAGAAGAAAATGGCTTGGATTTAATTATTGCAATGGCAGGAAAAGCTGCTCATTTAGCAGGGGTAATAGCTGGAATTACACCTTTACCAGTTATAGGAGTTCCAATTAAATCGTCAACTATGGATGGAATGGATTCACTTCTATCAACAGTTCAAATGCCAAAAGGAGTTCCAGTAGCAACAGTAGCAATTAATGGTGGAGAAAATGCTGGCCTATTAGCAGTACAAATCCTATCCTTGAAATATCCAGAGTTAAGAGAAAAATTTAAGGAATATAAAATAGAAATGGCTGAAGGCGTAGAAAAGATAGACAAAGAAGTTCAGTCTTTATAAGGAGATAACATATTGAGTGGAATAGTAGGAGTTTATAGCAAAGATAATCACAATGTTTCGCAAACAATTTACTATGGGCTATATGCTCTTCAACACAGGGGACAAATCAGCTCTGGAATAGCAGTAAACCATAATGGATTCGTAGATTATCATAAGGATTTAGGCCTTGTCAATGAAGGCTTCAATAAGGAAATCATCGATGGATTAGTAGGCAATATAGGTATTGGACATGTAAGATATGCTCAACAAAGCGAAGGTAAGAATACAAATAATGCTCAACCATTAGTTGCAGGATATAAAATGGGGCCTTTAGGACTATCTAATGATGGAAGCTTAGTCAATGTAAATAAACTAAAAGATAAATTGATATATAGTATATTTCAAACTGATTTAGATGGAGAAGTAGTTGCAAATTTAATCGCTTATTATCATGAAGATAATATTGAAAGTGCAATAGTTAAAGCAATTGCAGATCTTGATGGTTCATACAGTATGGTTCTAATGACATGGGACAAACTAATAGGTGCTAGAGATCCTCATGGATTAAAACCCTTATCCATAGGTAAATATGGGGAAGACTATATACTAGCTTCTGAAACCTGTGCCTTCGATACAATAGGAGCAAAATATATAAGGGATGTAGAACCAGGAGAGGTTGTAAGAATTGATGAAAATGGAATAACTACATTGAGACATGAACCAAAGGAAATTAGGAAATGTCTATTTGAGTTTATTTACTTCGCTAGACCAGATAGTGGAATGAATAATAGAAGCCTTTATTCAATAAGACGAGCAGCTGGAAGAAAACTCTTTAAAGAATTTGAAACAGAAGGAGATGTAGTAATAGGAGCTCCTGACTCTGGAACAGTAGCAGCAATGGGATATGCAGCAGAATCTGGAATACCTTATAAAGAAGGAATAATAAAAAACAGATATGTAGGTAGAACATTTATAGAACCATCTCAAGAATTAAGAGAGCAAGGAGTTATGATTAAACTAAATGCTTTAAGAGAAAATGTTGAAGGAAAAAGAATAGTATTAGTAGATGATTCTATAGTAAGAGGGACAACTATTAAAAGAACAGTATCTATGTTGAAAAATGCAGGAGCTAAAGAAATTCATGTAAGAATTAGCTGTCCACCAGTAACTAGAACTTGTTATCTCGGAATGGATACACCGAGTGAAGAAAGCCTTATTGGTGCAAATATGACAGTTGAAGAAATAAGAGAAGAGATAGGAGCAGATTCATTATATTACCTATCACTAGATGGTTTAATAGAAGCAACAGGAGGAGACAAAGGATATTGTACAGGTTGCTTTGATGGAAATTATGCAGTAGAAAAGGAAATAGGTGAATAATATGTCTATAACATATAAAGATTCAGGCGTTGATAAAGAAGCAGGATATAAGCAAGTTCAACTTATAAAAGGAATGATTAAGAAAACCCACATACCTGGAGTTTTATCAGATATAGGAGGATTTGCAGGATTATTCCAATTAGATAAAGATAAATATGAAGAACCTGTTCTTGTATCTGGAACAGATGGTGTTGGAACTAAATTAAGAATTGCATTTATGACTGATAAGCACAATAC
>JAAYFJ010000017.1 GCA_012728295.1 Tissierellia bacterium
CCTCTATGGAGTATCCCCCTTCAAGCACTGCAATATCTGGATTCAATATGTGATTAAGCTTTGAATAGCCTTGAGCTGTGAAATTCATATTTGTAATGGGATCAGAATAATGATTGTCTTGTCCAGCAGAATTTATAATTATATCTGGTTTATAATCATCTAGTATTGGCATAACAACATTATCCAATACATATAAAAATCCTTCATCTCCTGTGCGTGGGGGCAAAGGAATATTCACATTGTAACCATAGGCTGAAGGTCCTCCAAAATCTTCAATGAACCCAGTACCAGGATATAACGTTCTTCCATCTTGGTGAAAGGATATAAATAAGGTATCCCTGTCATTCCAATAAATATCTTCAGTTCCATCACCATGGTGACAATCCGTATCAACAATAGCCACTTTTAAAGGACCAAATTCTTGTCTCATTCTTTCCAGCATTATAGCTTCAACATTAACTACACAAAATCCCCTATCACCATAAACTACCCTCTGAGCGTGATGCCCAGGAGGCCGAACTAGGGCAAAGGATTTATCCACTTCCCTATTCATTACTGCCTGAGAAGCCCTAATGGCTCCTCCAACTGAAATAAAATGGGATTCTGTTAATCTAGATTTAACATCTGGAACACAAAAATGAACTCTTTGAATATCCTTTTCTTCGGCTACAATAGGATTAAACATTTCAATACCTTCTACATCTTGTATCCCTTCTTCAAAGATTTGGTCTTGCGTATATAATAATCTTTCTTCCCTTTCCGGATGAGTTGGACTAATGGCCCAATCAAAAGCAGGGAAAAAAACTAAACCTAATTTGTTTTTAGCTTTCATTGTCACTATCACTCCTTAGTTTAAGAATATGTCCTGGCTTTATTTGTGCTTTGATTCTTATGTTCTTTCCCTTTGTATAAAAGCCTTCTACCATATTAAAAGAACTTTCCTCAGTTATCTCTAATTCTATAGTATCCTCTTCCGCTCCCATAGAAATGGCAGATGATTTCAATAACTCCATAGCTCTATTCTTGGCTTTATCTAATGTATAACTCTTAGGAATCTTTTCATATACCCCTAATTCTGAAACAGAAAGTATCCCTTGAGAAGTATCTGCTAGCATTGTTATTTCCATTGTAGGTTTAGCCAAGGCTGCTCCTATGGCATTTGCCACATGATAATTTACGGGGAAATAGCATGGTAGTTTAAAATGTTTCTCTAATATAGGTGACAACACATTAGCTGGTCCACCTATTATATTTATAGTTTTAGGTTTTATTTTTTTCCCATGCAATAATTCCTTTACTGTGTATACAGGTTTGCTATTTATCTCCAGTAGCAATTCATCAGTTTTTTTCTTTATAATATCTGACATAGAATTAAGTATTAGTTCTCCAACTTCCTTACTTGTAATATTTAATTCTTTTCCTAATAATTCCATAGCCTCCTTAGCTTTTTCCTTTGAAGACTCCTCTGGAATTTCCATTAATCCTAAATAAACCATAGCATCTGTAGGTGTAGGGTTTGGACCACCAAGGGCATAGGGTTTGCCCATTCTCCTAGGGCCTATTTTTATCTTATTTCCTTCTACACTTATACTACTATCTCCACCTAAACCTATGGATACGCTGTAAATAGCTCTGACTAGTGTATTGTATTCTGAAATTTCAGCACCCAGTGGTTCAAATAATGGTACTCCATCAGCTAAGAAAAATATATCTGTAGTGGTGCCACCAATATCTAATAATATAGCATCGTCA
>JAAYFJ010000034.1 GCA_012728295.1 Tissierellia bacterium
ACCAAAACTCAACAGCGTTCCTATCAAAATATACTCTGTAAGCTTTCTATCTTTCGACTCTTTTAAGTCTCCAAAACGAAAAACGGACTTTGCAGCTAATAAAAACCCTATTCCTTCCCACCGTCCTACAAGTATAAATGTAAACACAAACAATCGCTCTAATATTCCTATATATTTCCCAGCATTCGCAAGAGAATCATCACCATCATCGCTTATTGACTTCGACCATTTAGACAACAGAATCTGTATAACTATTCCGCTAACTGATGTAATAAAAAGTATTGCAGTTATATACACCCATAAGTTTGGATTTAGTGATATGCTAGACAAGTCTATTTGTGGACTGAACCAAACAAACAACAACAGTAAGATAGAAACAATATGTAATGCTTGGTCAATAAAAAACCACTTTGTTTTGTTTTCTTCCTTTTGACTATACAGCTTGATTGTATCAATTACTAAATGCAATACCGCAACTACTGCAGCTAGTGGCCAACAACTAAAATCCCAAAGCAACAATAGAGCCAGTGCACCATGAATTAAAGCATGGAGATATAGCTTTATAGACTTGGCCTTCTTTGTCTCTTTTTCTTCTACCCACGACCTAGGCTGAAGCGCAAAATCACCTATGAGGTGGGCTAATATAAGACGTATCAATAGAATCATTTCATCAAGATATTTATCTTTTCACGATACACTCTCTCTACTTCTAGCAATTCATCTATATTTGCTCTATTCCATCTTCCGCTTACAGCGCTCTGTTTTATACCTAAAGCATTTCCAATTTCTTCTTGCGTAGCATTTGGACTTTTAAGGACTATCTCGACCAATTCAGCCGCCAGAACCGACCAATTATCCATAAATTTTCCTGCTAGTTTTAAATATAAATTTATCTCTTTATCAAAATCCGTCCATGGACTCTTAATTCCTATAGTTACATTTTCTTTTTTCAATAAATCAAACTTTTCTCCAGCATGTATAAATGCAGAACCATTGCTTTCTGATATTCTTGTACCTGAATAACTTTTATCTCCAAGACCTATAGACATCCTAACATCTATAGTGCTTTTCTTTTTATATTCATCAATTGGCTCTATCTTTTTTATTAGAGCTTTAATTTCAAATGCCTTTTGAAGAGCCTCTTCGGGATTTGATATCTGTAACTGAAAGAAATCTCCCCATACCAGTTCCCAATCTAAGGGCGATGTACCCCAAGATGATAGCAACTCCTTTAATGGTAATAACCATTTTTCCTGATCGGTTATCTTTCTAGATGAGATAATGTCCCCTTTTATTACTGCAATCATAAGGCTTAGTTTTTATTTGTGATTACAAATATATAAATATTATTGCATAAACCTGCAATAATTAGGTTTATTGCATAAACCTGCAATAATTAAAATTATTGCATAAACAGGTAATAAGCTACTATGCTACACGAGAGAACTTTAACTCCATCAACCGCTACTTCTTCAATATAATTGAAAGCTACTAACCCCTAAAACTCCGAATTAAAATGGAATTTTATATATTTAAAATCCTGTTGTGCCATCATAAGCAAATAGCTAGATTCGGCAAGGAACACATCCCTACCCTCTTTGTCCTTTGCCATGTATTGATACTTACGACGTTTAAAATCTTCGAGTACTGCGGGATCGTCACTCTCAATCCAGCAAGCTTTGTGTAGGCTAATTGGCTCCCAGCGACATTTTGCACCGTACTCATGCAATAAACGATATTCGATAACCTCAAACTGAAGTTGTCCAACAGTTCCGATAATCTTGCGATTATTGAACTGATTGGTAAATAGCTGTGCTACACCTTCGTCAATAAGTTGCTCAATACCTTTCTGCAATTGCTTGGTTTTCATTGGATCGGCATTCTCGATGTATTTAAACATCTCGGGCGAGAAGCTTGGTAATCCTTTGAAGTGTAGGTTTTCGCCAGAGGTAAGTGTGTCTCCAATCTTGAAGTTACCA
>JAAYFJ010000070.1 GCA_012728295.1 Tissierellia bacterium
AATTATTAAAGTATCCGAAATTAGCTCTAAAAACTACTGCATAGGGACTTAAATCTAATCTAATTTTATTTTGAATGTCTTTTTCTCTCATAAAATCACCTCTTTAGGTTTACATAATATATTTCTATATATTTATAATCTCTATAATATTGTTATTTACTTACTTAGGGATACTTAGGGATAGTAGGAGGGTTTATATATAAAGTCCTATATAGAGAAAATATATATAAAAGTTATTGAAATTCCCTTCAAACTCTCCCTAACCCTCCCTCATAACCATAGAACTTCCTAATAATTGTAATTGGTTTTAAAGAACGCATTGTCCGTCACCAATCTTAAACCTCTATAAACAATATTCCCTTTACTGTTTTTGCCTTTTTCATATCTTAATGTCATTTCTTTACCAAACATAGTACTGCTCATTTTGTATTCATTGTTTTCATCAGCCCAATGAGAATAAGCTTTATATAATACACTTGATTGAATTTCTCCTGGTCCTTGAACAGTACAATCTTCTAAAAATGCTGTTATAACATCCATTTCGCTTTTATATTCTTTTACCGCATCCATAACTGCTTTAGGCATTTTTAAGCCCTCTCTCTGCCACTTAATAGCTCCCTCCACTGCCCAATTTAGTATGCCAGTCAATTCTCTTTTTAGTTTATACTTTAAATTTTTATCCACCTTATTGTCTGGAATTTCTACAGTGAAGGGTATTAAATGCATTCTTCTCCAAATTCCTAAATCTCTACCACGAATAATAGGCTTGTGGTTTGTGGCCATCCATAACTTGAACTCTGGCTCAAATTCAAATTCTCGACCATAAAGATGCCTAGCTGTAACCGTATCTCCTCCAGTAAGTTGCTTTAACAGTCCCTCATTAATCCTAGCCCCTTGGTTTGGCTCTACAGTTGTTACAAATCTTGCTCCTTTTAGTCTTGCAATATCGCTATTAGCTCCGCTCTGCCTATTCTGAACCATGATAGTTTCTGGTTGTATATTAGTAGCATAATCTCCCATTATAGCTGCAATAATATCTAAGAAAGTAGACTTTCCATTTCTCCCATTCCCATAGCAGAAGAATACGCACTGCTCCTTAGTAGATCCTGTCATGCTGTAGCCGATAGCTTTTTGTATATAGTGAATTAATTCGGTGTCATGGTCGAAGATCTGGTTTAAAAACTCCATCCATCTTGGACAATCAATGTTGTCAGTGTACTCAACATAAGACATTTTAGATAAAAACTGGTCATAGCTATGGTCCATTAACTTGCCATTTCTAAGGTCGATAACTCCATTCATACAGTTAAATACATCTTTCCTTTTATCAAATTCATCTGGCAAAATAGGAAGTCTATGCTCTGATTCCTTTAACATATTGGTTTTGCCACGATTATTTCTGGTATATTTTAAATGCTTAAAGAAGGCTTTTTCCTCTTCCTCTGTCTCACAATAAGCTAATTCTTTTCTCATATCCTTTATAACTTCTTCAGTTAATCTTTTTACATAACCTATTAAATCAAACTCCCATTTCTTCCCATTGTAAAAATACCAGCCTTTGTCTACATAACTATAT
>JAAYFJ010000023.1 GCA_012728295.1 Tissierellia bacterium
AAGCTCCAACAAAAATGATTATCCCAGTTATGATACTTGTAGCGATTATCTCTAATGCCTTTGGAGATGCGGGGCCAATAGTCCTACCGCCTTTGGCTGCAATAATATTTTTGAAAATGGGTCTTCATCCCATTGCTGGTATGTGTATGGTTTATGCAGCTGTTCTAGGAGCTTTTGCTGCAAATCTTATGCCTGGTATGTCAGACGTTTTAGTGTTTCAATTTACAGAGCCGGCAGCTCAAATAATTGATCCCAATATTCCTCTAAACGCCTTAATGAATTATTATTTTATAGTGGCTTCCACCCCTGTGTTATTACTTGTAATTTATTTTATAAGTGTGAAAATTGTAATTCCTAGGTTTGGAGAATATCATGGGAAAGTGAAACTACAAGAAGACATAGAAAGTCCAGAGACTGAAAAAGCAGTTAAAGCTGCTAATCTCTCTGTATTAGTAATACTTGCAATAATATTTGCGTTGACAATACCTTCTTGGGGTCCTCTTAGAAATCAAGAAACTGGTTCTGCAATGACAAACTCTCCATTGATGAATGGTATCGGACTGATCATTGCCATAGCTTTTTTGGTTCCCGGTGTGGTTTACGGTTTGAAATCGGGGGCAATAAAGAGTTCAAAAGATTTATCGATTCTATTTACAAAATCCATGGGGTCCATGGCAGGATATATAGTAATTGTATTTTTCGCAGCACAAATGCTTGCTTATTTTAACTGGTCTAATCTAGGAGTCATTATGGCCATAAAAGGTGCTGAACTATTGGAAAATTCAAGTGGTGTAGTTTTAATTATTGGAGTAATTATTTTAACCTCCTTTATAAATATTTTATGGGTTCTGCTTCTGCTAAGTGGGCTCTTCTAGCTCCCATATTTGTTCCAATGTTTATGCTTCTTGGGTTCCACCCAGCCTTTACTCAAATGATTTATCGTATTGGAGATGGTATTACAAACCCAATTACTCCTATGATGGCTTATCTTCCATTGATGCTAGCCATGGCAAAGGATTATGACGAAGAAACGGGATTTGGAACTTTGATTGCTGGTATGATGCCTTATTCTATAGGGATAGGAATAGCTTGGACTGCATTAATTATTATTTGGTACTTGTTACAATTGCCACTGGGACCAGAATCTCCAGTTATGCTAGGATTTTTAACAATAATCGGAGGGTAAAATGAAACTATTAAAATCGGAGGGTAAAATGGAACTATTAAAATACGAAGAAAATATGATTAAATGGAGAAGACATATTCACGAAAACCCTGAACTTCCGTTTCGCGAATACGAAACGTCAAAGTATATAGAAAGTGAACTTAGAAAAGTTGGCTTGGAGAATTTTTCTAAACCAACTGAAACTTCTTTAATAGTGAGAATAAAAGGGGAAAAACCAGGACTCACTGTTGGACTTAGGGCGGATATAGATGCTTTAGCAGTTTGTGAGGAGAGGGAAGACTTAGATTTTGAATCAAAAGTTGACGGAGTGATGCACGCTTGTGGACACGATGCTCACACAGCAATGTTAATGGCAGCTGGGGAGTATATAAATGACCATAAAGATGAACTGGAAGGAGAAGTTGTCTTAGTCTTTCAACACGCTGAAGAATTGCCTCCTGGAGGAGCAATTGAGATTGTAGAGTCTGGCGCTTTAGACGATTTAGACTTTATGTTTGGTCAGCACGTTACGAGTATGCTACCCGTTGGGTCGGTGGCACTAAATTATGGTAGAGGTTCGGCAAACTCTGATAGATATCATATATTGATAAAAGGTAAGGGTGCCCATGCTTCCACTCCGCAATTCAGTGCAGAT
>JAAYFJ010000020.1 GCA_012728295.1 Tissierellia bacterium
CTCCATAGAAGCTCATAAGAAGCTCATAGAGACACTTTCTATACAAACACTATAGACTACACCACCAACACATAGATATGCTCACAGAAGAGATATTAGACCCCTTCTGAGCAATTCTAACGGCCTTAAGAGGGGTATCAAAAATCTGGAGAGGGGGACTCTCCCTATAACTTACCCTATGTGTATATATATATACTAAGTGAGATAGCATGCTATATAAGCATGCTTAATAAAACCCTATGTAGATATTTTTAACCATAACTATTAAACTATAACCTTAAAGGAGATACCAATGTATTATACCGTTACCATTTACTACAACTCAGAAGTCGATGAAAGAATTGTGGTCGACTCAGACACATTTAGTATTGACATGAACGAGCTCTTATCTTTCATAACCTTTATCACTACAAGAGTAGCCTACTTACATAGCTTCAACATAGAAGTTAAACATTATTAATATCACGGGGGAGTCTAATCACTCCCCTATTTAAATACAATAAACCAACAATAACTATATAAGGAGATTATCATGGATTACATTCAATTACTATCATACCTTGATTCTAGAGAAATCAATACTGCTTTGAATCGTCAATTAGTTGGTGCGATTGAAAAATCCCCTGCTAAAAAGGCAGAAGAGCTAGCAGCTGCTTTGACAGCAGCTTCTGTTGCTTATGACAAGGTTAAGGTGCATGCGCCTTCCCTAACATTCATAGACTTTTGTAAGGGTCTAGGGATTGATCTCCCTACGACTCGCACCAAACAATAAGGGGCTTTGTCCCCTTTTTTTTTATGTTTATACAAATGATTAACTCAATAACACCCGCATATTTTTAAAGGAGTAAAAAATGATTAAACACACAGAATTAAAAGATGTCATTGCAGGCATCGCGAAAGAGTTAGACTGGTCGGTGATGAGCGATGACACATCATCTTACGTCGATAGCGTTGGCGGCGTCGTTTATTTTGACAATTATCAAAATGATAGCGTGCGCATACAGTATTATTTTGTCACCAAGACAGACAGCGCGGTTAGGATCGAAGCTGATATCTGTACTTATATTGGCGGAAAAGCCACAAAGCAAACGCTGATTGACAGATATTTAAAGCTAAAAAGTGATGTATTAGCAGTTTACAACTCCATCAAGCCAAGATTCAAATATGAGGTGGAATAAGATTCCAAAGGAGAAAAAAAATGCACTACAAAATGCAAGAACTATTACTTAAAGGCGAAATAGTTATCGCCACATCGAAAAACGTAGAAGAACTTATAGCCTTTGTTGATCAAAACAGTTTAATGGCTAACAACCTTAGCTGTGGAAACAGCGAAGCAAAGAAAGAATGGGCAGACCTTGTTAAGCGAATCAGGTTTTTGGTAAAAGCCCACAATCGTTTAAGCGAAGAACAATTAGAAGATATAATAAGGTTTGACAAAGAAACAAGAGGAAAAAAAAAATGATTAAAGACACAGAATTAAAAGATGTCATTGCAGGCATCGCGAAAGAGTTTGGCTGGTCGGTGATGAGCGTTGACACATCATCTTACGTCGATAGCGTTGGCGGCGTCGTTTATTTTGACATTTTAAACAATGATAGCGTGCGCATACAGTATTATATTGTTACCAAGACAGACAGCGCGGTTAGGATCGAAGCTGATATCTGCACTTATATCGGCGGAAAAGCTACAAAGCAAACGCTGATTGACAGATATTTAAAGCTAAAAAGTGATGTATTAACAGTTTACAACTCCATCAATCCAAGATTCAAATATGATGTGGAGGAAGAATGAAACTTATCGGATTAGTATTCACACGGCTGGGCGGCATTAGCCGCCTGGCTTTCATTTATCGCTGTCAGGATGGCAGCATTAAAACAATCCCAGCTGGGATAGGGAGGAAGAATAATGTGGATAACTAAATCAATAGAAGTAGATATTTGTATAACATATAATAGGTATGCTAAAGAGTGGATGTGTGATGAAAAATGTCCTTTCCGTGAACTTGTAGAACCGCCTGGTGAGCTGTGGCATGAAAAATGTACACTATTTGGTGGCAAAAAGGTTTGTTTTGGCAATCGATTACAAGAATGTGTTGACCATTTTGGGTCTGGAGAAGAATAATGAATGAAGAAC
>JAAYFJ010000067.1 GCA_012728295.1 Tissierellia bacterium
GATTGAGGTCCGTTATGGTAGCACCTCCACATCTTACAATAGCAGGATCATAATAACAGCTATTGGGAATTATGACTATACTAGCACCTCTGCTATGTATCCCCGTAAAATAGGATTTACCGATTTTGACGGAGAGTATTTCAAAAATGTCTATTTTATAGCTTACCGTTATTCGGCTACTCAACTTAGGGTAGGTTATTATTCATATCTTCGGGGTAGGTTTTTGCCGGCTTCGAATACCATCGAATGGAATACTGATCAAACCCTATCGGTATATATTACAAGAGTCTGGAAGGTGACCTAGATGGCCTACAAACTTAACGGTCAATCTGCCACTCCATATATTAACGGATCTAAAGCAACGGTAAAACTTAACGATAATACAGTGTATCAACCAGTATCTAAACGTTGGGTGTACATTGGAGATACAGGGTCATATAATGATACCTATAGTTTAGGTGAATTACCTGGTTTCTTCTGTTATCTTGGTGGATCTTCCGAAATAGTAGATCGATTAGAATCTGCTTATCCAGCCAACAATTATCGATTAGGTTGGCGGATTAGGGTACACCATAGTGTGACAGGTAGAGTAGGGGGACCACTTGATTGCGGGTATCAAATCTATGAAGTACAGGAGGAGTAGTGATGAATAATGAAAAAAATTGAACTAGTACTAACTGACCATGAAGCGGCTATAGCTAACGATCCCGTCTATATTGAGGCGGGTGAGGACGTGGAGTTTGTCATTACCAATCCGGTGGGCAAACTCTATTTTTCTACGGGTCACAAAAACGTAGAGATTAAGGATAATCGGTTTGTTATGAGCTATGATGAGCTCAAAAGTCTTGACAAACTCAAAATTGTAGTTAAGACTGACGAGGAATTATATCCTCGTCTTATGCCTGTTATAGGACTCAAAATACGCGACGTGATGGTGGTTGGTGATACCATCGATGAAAAGTATCCAGAAGTCGTAAAAGCTCTTGACGAGCGGATAAAACGGCTTGAGAGGGCTGTTTTGGAATTGTATGAACTCATCCAAGAAATCGAAAACGAAGGAGTGATCGAGTGATGGAAGAAATCTTAAGAGCAATCCAAGAGTGGTGGCAATCTAATGTGTCATTAGCGAATTTGTCGGGATTGCTTAATACGCTCTATATTTTTGCATTATCTTATATCGCACTAAGATACAAAAAGCGGACCAACACAATAACGATAGACGTCAATCAAAGCACACAGGAAGTTAATAGGCTACAAGATAAGGTAGTAGAGCAGAACAAACATATCGAAGTACTTAACGAGCGTTTGGCGGTATTGACTGAGTTATTATTTGTCTTTGCCAACTCGACAAAGATTAATGACACGACAAAGGCTCAGTTGGCCGAACTCTACGCCAAAGCCAAGGACGGGAAAGTGATCGAAAAAATTAAAGAGACGGTTGTCAAGGTCGTAGAAAAGACACCTGAGGCCATCCGGGAAGTCAAGAATGTTGTTGACGTGGCTAAAGAAGCAGCCAAACCTGTTGAGGACATCTATCAGAAACTAAAAGAATCAGTCAAGGCGTAAGGAGTGATTTGGTGTTATGTATCGTAAGTACCAGACGCTCCGTTTTTTGTACTACTGGATATACGTGTATTTCGCAATTGGTGTTCCTTCTACCCTCATATCGATCAAGTACGATGTCTTCGAGACGGTCTCTAACACACCGACATCCGTCAAAGTCGCAGGTGGCGGGATGATGATCATTATCATCCTCTTTTTCTTTCTCCGGGGTCAGTTAAACGAAATGATAGGCGCGATGGAAGAGTCACCAGTAAAAACGTCAATTATACAGGTTAAGAGATGTATGCCGATACTAGTAATTTACTTAATCCTAAGATTCGCTAAGGTGCATATCGACAACTTGATGTTTATCACGCTTTGGTCGTTTGTGTCTAACTTAATTGGATCGGTTTTTAATGTGCTCCACATGAGATATAAAGTCAAGGTGAAAGACCTCAAACTACAGAACAAAA
>JAAYFJ010000008.1 GCA_012728295.1 Tissierellia bacterium
AGGATAGGAATGGGAAGGAATAGAAAAAAGATAGACCATAGCAAACTAGAGATAATTGCCCTTTCTAGAGAATGGCACATAAAAGTACACCAGGAAGGGGAAGAAAAAATATTTAAAACATACAAGATATATGGGATTACAGTAGACCATGAAGTTCTAAAGGAATTAGGCCTAACAGTTGATGACCTAAGTTAGGAGGCAAAAAGATGGACAAATACAAAAACGTTGAAAGAAGATTGAGAAACTTAGAGATGGAAAAGACATATCTAATATATCTTGAAAAAGCTTTAGAACTGCTTGAGCTTGAATATGAGATAAACGGCATAAATTATGAGAAGATAGGAGGGGATAACAGCATCAGCGATATAACAGGAGATAAAGCAGTAAAGTTAATGCAGAGAAGACAGGAACTAGAACTAAAGATAGCAAGAAAGAAGAATGAAATAGAACATATAGAAGGGGTTCTAAGTAAATTAACAGAGACCGAAAGAACGGTAATAACAATGTGGTATATAGAGTATAAACCACATTGGAAAATAGCTCAGGAGGTAGGTTATAGCGTTTCACAAGTAAAAAGGATTAAGAAAGATGCTATTGAGAAGATAATAGTAGGACTATACGGAGACGAGGACAGGGAATGAATACTTTGATTATTATGTGTAATAGATGGGAGGATTAAAGATGGAAGCAAGTAAAAAACAATTAATAAAAGAACTACGAGAATATCTTGATAAGGCAGAAAAAGATGAAACCACCTACTGCGAATTGCTTATGGAAATACCCGAACTATTAAAAGGTTTTAATTGCGATTAGTGATTATTAGGTGAAATAGAAAGGAGAGTTAATAATGAATTTAATTGAATATTACAAAGAAAAAGGATTGTCAATTGAGGGGGAAAGACAAATTAATATGATTGTAGGTTGTATTGTTGCTTCAGATTTAAATAATCAAGACAAAAGAGAATTAATCGATTTCATGAGAGCGATAGAAGATTATATCACAGGTGATATATTTGATGATGAAGATTGTAGTTGTACAGATATGGATTGTGAAAACTGTAGGCAATATTGGGGAGAAGATAGTATCTAATACGCATAACAAGTATTAGGTGTATCTAATGATTATTATGTGCAGGAAAGAGTAAACAAAAAAAGAGGTAGGTTATTCCTACCTCTTTAAATATTCTTGAAACAACTCCTCAATTATTTCATTTACATTTGGACCTAGATGATTTTTTTGGTCTCCACGGTTTTCACGTGGAGCTTATTTTTTGACTTCTGGAAAGACAACTGTATGTCTTTCCCTAATAGCAACTGGTTTAGTATTTCGATGTATGCTTTTTCCAGCTGCTCTTCAATATCTGTTGTTTTGGTACAGTCTTCTGGCCAAAAATCTGGCCTGATAAGACTGTCAATAGGCTCGTCAAACTCATCAAATCTATAGTCAATATCCTCATGAGTTACAAGGGAAATATCCCTTGTGCTTGTGTAGTTTCCTCGCTTCCAACTTAGCTGGAAGCGGTCTGGATATTTTGGGTCGTATATGACCCAACTGTAATTCTGTGGGGAATGCCCACTTTTTCGACCCCAGCCCCATAAAAGGAATCGACCTTGTATGCAAGGATTTCCATCAAGTTGGAAATCCTCTAAGTGTGGGACCCAACGATTGTCGTTTTTGGTGAATGAATTATCATTCACCTTTTTAAGCCAAACTTCTAGTGCATTTTTAATTCTATTTTGTATCATTTCATTTCATACCTCCTTATATTTCCTCCCCTCTGCCTTTCCGGACTTGGGACC
>JAAYFJ010000073.1 GCA_012728295.1 Tissierellia bacterium
AAGAAAAGCAGCATGGGATAAAAATTCTCTAAGAAGCACGTATACGTATCCAGCTCCATAGATTTCACTATATGGGTCCCAAAAAGTATTCATCCTGGAAGAATAATAACCATTCTGCATGATGGTTAGAACTGCTAATAGTGAGATAATTACTGCTGGAATTAGAATTAATAATAATCCCCTTATTTTATTTACCTCAAACAAACCTTTAAAAATGGATAAACTAAGAATAGCAAATGAGGATATTGTAAATAAAATAAGTCCTGAAGCAGTGGGAATAATGGACAAAATAATAGCCAAAGGACAAAATCCTATTCCGCTTAGTATAATTCCAAGATAGCCTCTATTTCTCATGGCATAAACCAATAAAGCAAAAACAAGAGGAAAAATCAAAGACAAATAGGAGAGGTTTATGGAAAATCTGCTAAACACCCAAACCGCCCTGCCATTTATTTCACTACTTACAAATAAAGCAAGTATAGAAACCCCTAAAACAGCAAAGTAGAATGTTATTGCATATTTACCAAGTATAGTAAAATCCAAATAATAGCAAATTAAAAAAATGCCAAATGCTATAATAAAAGGAATGATGCTGAACTTATTTAAAGAAAATTTGGAGGTGTCTATGTAATAAGTAACAAAGGCTCCTATGAGCATTAAAATCCCTGTTAAAATAATCAATGACCACTGAGCTTTTGGCTTATGGGTCTTATCTAGTTCCAGGCCTATGGAAACAGCATCACCCATCTGCTCAATTGCTTTGTTGGTTGCGGTTGCTTCATCATCCCCATCTGACATATAGGCGTCTCTTTGATCATAAATATGATTTTCTATCTCAGAAGCGATAAATGGTCTTGCTTTTTTCCAGCGAATCTGTTCACAGATAGTAGAGGTATATGTTTTGATTTCATCAAAGGACAGCATAACTAACACCCCCATTTAAGATTTTGTTTACGGCAGTCGAATAGGAAATCCATTCTTCCTGTTTTTCTTTTAAGAGCTTTTTTCCTTTTGAAGTTAAATGATAATATTTTCTGGTTCTTTCATTACTTCCCTTTTGCTCATAGGATTCTACAAGATTATTTTTCTCAAGATTATGCAAAATAGGATACAGGGTACCTGCCTTTAAGTCGAAGGTATGGTCAGATCTTTTTGCCAGAGTTTCTATCATTTGATACCCATACATATCTTTCTCTTCTAGTAATTTGAGTATCAGTGTTGTGGTACTGCCAACGAGTAGTTTTTTATCAATAGGCATACATAGCCCTCCTTTATATATAGGTTATCTACACATATTATATATAGGTAATCTATATATGTCAAGAAAAACAACCCCCAAAACTCAGAAGTTTTTTGGGGGATTTCACTTTAGATGATTTCATTTACAAAAGCATTAAATCGTTCAATCACATGCTCGTCTCCAACTATAAGAACCTTATCTTTTGGAGTAAATTCAAAATATGGTCCAGGAGAGATAATAATCTGCTTATCCTGAATAATCCCAATAATAGTAGCGCCAGTATTATGCCATATTTGGAGTTCTCCTATACTTTTCCCAATCACATGGGAGTCTTCCGGTAAAATGATTTCCACAGGTTTAATTAAATCCGAACGCAGATATTTATACATATCTGCAATCTGCTTTGTGGTGTTGGCTATTTCTTCGTCAAGTTCCAGACGTTTTTTAAGAAGGCCAGATAGATTATCGTTCATTTTATGAAGAATTTCATCTGATTTGAAATTATTTATAAATTCTACAGCCTGATTTCGTGATAAAATAAAAATGCCTCTTCCAGCCTTTATCTGAACTACTTTCTTATCAGATAATATAGACATGGAGCGACGAATTGTTTCAGAGGAAACATTATATTCGGTGGATAAAATTGAACGTCCTTTTAACTTTTCACCTTCTGCCAAGCTTCCAGAAGCTATTCTTGCAGCAATATCAACAGCTATTTTTAAGTATCTAGGTATTGTTATTTTCTCCGAATTTTCAGTGTAATCCATTTTGATTTCATCCTATCTTTATACATGATAATTACTCTATTGGTTATGATAAGAGTATCTGCCTTGATTCATGACAATAGAAAGTTCACATAGGGTGTTTTCTATTGTTGATATGTTATTTAAAAGGAGATTGCTCTTTCTTTTGTATGAATATCCACAGTATACAACATTTCATAAAAAAAGTACATACTCCGACAGCTTAAATCTCGGCTTACCTCTGCTTAAATCAGGAATTTGACAACCAACAACTTATAATATATAATAGGAGTGTTGGTTGTGTCTGATACTTCTAACAAAATAAAGAGGAGGTATATGTAATGAAAAAAAGAAATTTATTAGTTTTTTTGAGCATAGTAATGATGTTCATTTTGGGTGCATGTGGGAATGAAAAGAAGTCTGAAGCAGTAGTCTTTGGTGATGCTGGATGGGATAGTATGAAATTCCACAATGCAGTAGCTATGTATATAGCTGATGTAGCTTATGATATAGAATCAGAAGAGACATCTGGTTCCACAGCAGTAACTTATGGAGCATTAAAAACAGGAGATATACAGGTGTATATGGAAACCTGGACAGACAATATAGTAACATATACAGAAGATGTTGAAGCGGGGACAGTAACAGAATTAGGTGTAAACTATGATGACAATATTCAGGGCATCTACGTACCACGCTATGTAATAGAAGGAGATGCTGAAAGAGGAATTGAGCCGGTGGCACCTGATTTAAAGTCTGTTGAAGATCTTAAAAACTACAGTGATATTTTTGTTGATCCTGAAGATACTAGCAAGGGAAGAATTTATGGGGCAATTTCTGGTTGGGCAATAGATGAAGTTATGCGAAAAAAAGTAGAATTTTATGGATTAGATGAATTTTACAATTACATGGATCCGGGTTCAGATGCGGCACTTTCAGCAGCTATTGCGGGAGCCTACGAAAAGGGTGAGCCAATTGTTGCATACTACTGGGAGCCAACATGGCTGACAGGAAAATACGACCTTGTTCTTTTGGAGGATGCAGTCTATGATCCAGATTTGTTTTTAGAAGGGCAGACCGCATGTCCATCAGTTAGATTAACTGTAAGTGTAAATCCGGATTTCCAGGAAGAATATCCAGAATTTTGTGACTTCTTAAGTAAATATTCTACATCAAGTGATATGACTTCAAAGGCTTTGGCTTATATTGACGACAATGATGCAGAGTATGTGGAAGCGGCAGAATGGTTTCTTGTAGAACATGATAATTTGATTGATCAGTGGCTGCCTGAGGACAAAGCAGAGCTTGTTCGAGAGTCACTTACTAAATAGGGGGATGTTATGTCAGAATGGTTATTTGAATTTCCAAAGAAGTTATTTATCGATATTAAAACTCCTATTGATAATGCGATTGATTTTATGTTACAAAACTGGGGGCCGTTTTTTGATGGTATTTCTGGAGGACTTCGTGGACTTTTAAGGGGAGTTGGAGGAATTGTCAACTTGATTCCCTGGTGGCTGCTTATTATTTTGGTATTTATAGCTACATACCGTATGAATAAAAAATTGAGCAAGGCGATTCTATACTCAGTATTACTTTTATTTATTGGTGCCATAGGTCTTTGGGACTTAATGTATGAGACTCTTACCATCATCATAACATCTGTGATTATTTCACTATTAATTGGATTGCCTATTGGTGTTCTGATTTCATCAAGTAAGAAAACAAATGCAATTGTAAGGCCAATACTGGATACGATGCAGACAATGCCTAGCTTTGTTTACTTAATCCCAGCAGTTATGCTCCTTGGTCTGGGTAATGTACCAGCAGTAATAGCGACAACTATTTACGCTGTTCCACCGGTAATACGTATGACAAGTCATGGTATTCAACAAGTAGATACCGAGGTAGTGGAAGCTGCAAAAGCCTTTGGATCTACTAAAGTGCAGACCCTATTTAAAGTTCAGATTCCCCAAGCGCTGCCCACTATAATGACAGGTGTAAATCAAACTATTATGATGGCTATTTCCATGGTAGTAACCTGCTCAATGATTGGTGCCACTGGCCTGGGTTCAGAAGTACTAAAAGGAATTAACCGGTTGGAAAGTGGAAGAGGATTTGCAGCAGGTATAGCAATTGTAATAATAGCTGTTATTCTGGATAGGCTAACTCAGGGAATGTTTAAAAAAGAGGGTGTAGAGTAATGAATGATAATAATATAATATTAAAAGTTGAGCATCTGACAAAGATGTTTGGTATTAAAAAGGCTGCTGCCAGGGAAATGCTAAAAAAAGGCATGAGCAAGGAAGAAATATTAAAGCAGATAGAAGTTACCGTAGCAGTAGACGATGTATCCTTTGAAGTAGAGCGGGGAAAAATATTTGCTCTCATTGGCCTGTCTGGTTCAGGAAAATCCACAGTAGTACGCTGCTTGAATATGTTGCAGCCTCCTACCTCTGGGAAAGTATATTTTGAAGGAAATGATATAGAAAAATATTCTAAAGATGAATTACGAAATTATAGAAGACATAAAATCTCAATGGTATTTCAAAGTTTTGGTCTTATGTCTCACAGGGATGTCCTTGGAAATGTAGCTTATGGTCTTGAAATCCGTGGAATCGGTAAAAAGGAACGAGAAGAAAAAGCCATGGAAATGATATCTATGGTAGGCTTAGACGGTTGGGAAAACACCCACATTGACAGCTTAAGCGGTGGTATGCGCCAAAGAGTTGGGATTGCCAGAGCACTTGCAAACGACCCCGATATCTTACTAATGGATGAACCCTTTTCTGCTTTAGATCCACTTGTACGCAGAGAAATGCAATTTGAACTTCTCTCCATACAGGAAAATCTAAATAAAACAGTTGTGTTTATCACTCATGATATTGATGAGGCCTTTAAACTAGGTAATACTGTGGCTATTATGAGAGATGGAAAACTAATTCAAACAGCCACACCAGAGGAAATGTCCTCTAACCCTGCTGATGACTATGTTAGAGACTTTATCAATAGTGCTGATAAATCACAAATATATAGTGTGAAAAACATTATGCAGACACCGTCCTGTATGGTACATGCAAGAAATGGTGCAAATCAGGCTCTTAAACAGATGCGTGATAATGGAGTATCCAGTGCATATATAGTTGGAGACAAATTACAGTTTATAGGGATTCTTACCCTGGAACAGGCATTAAAAGTAAGGTCTGGAGAACTATCCATGGAGGATGGAATGATTACAGGACTTCCAACGACTACACCAGATACCCATATATCAGATTTGATACCTATAGCAGCAGAAGCGCCTTATCCTATTGCTGTTGTAGATGAAAAAAACCAGTTAAAGGGAATTGTTTCGAAGGCGGCTGTCTTAGGTTCACTTATTTAACCAGTTGGAATTGCAGATATGTAACTTTTAAAATAAAATACTAGAAATAAGTAGAAACACGGCTTCGGTCGTGTATTTTTAATTATTAGGAAACTTCTCAAATTAACAAAAATAGTGTATACTAGGATAGAAATAAAAAAAGTCATGACAAAAGAGCGAATGTAGTGATTCGCCATGACGTTGTTTATGGAGTTTTTTGTTTTTGGTTCGAACTGCATTATTTGACGATTAGAGAAATAGATTGGTGTTTGGAGTTATCCAAATCCCATTTGCTTTCGGTATTGTTCAAATAATGCAGTTTTTTTATGGTAAACTTCCAGAACCAACATGGAAGCACCACACTTCGAACATTTTAAAGGATCATATCCGAAGGTTAAAAGAATAGAGGTTCTCCAATCTAGTAAAGAGTGAAGAAATCTATGTTTTTGATTAGAAAGATATTTAAAAAGATGTTTTTCTTGTTTATGATGTTTGGCATATATTCCATAGTAGCGTACCATTTTAAAATGCTTTTCTGGTATGTGAATGATATCCTTTAAATCTGGTATTGAAATGGAAATATGAAAACAGAAGTAAATAGCCCATGACTCTGCAGTAGAGTTGTGGGCTATTTTTTGGTTGTACAAAAGGAATAAAATTGTGAAAATTAATGTATGTCAAGCAATATAAGTTTGGATGGCAGTTTTTGAACTCTTTATGAAATTACTCAAAAGTTATTGACATATGCCATAAACGCGGGTATAATAAGAATAAATGGTATATGCCACAAACTATAAGGAGGTGAAAAGTATGCCAAGAAGGGATGGAACCGGCCCAATGGGTGCGGGATCAATGACTGGAAGAGGATTTGGGCTTTGCACAGGTGCTAATGCAGTAA
>JAAYFJ010000019.1 GCA_012728295.1 Tissierellia bacterium
CAAAACAGTCACAGCAGACAAGTTTGTAGGTAATGTCAGTTCTACAGCTGAGGATTCAAGAGGAATCGTCAGAATGAACGTGGATATCAATTCAGGACTAAACGACTTACTCATAGTAAACTCAGCTACGGGAGTTAACAGACTTGCAATACGTAGCCTTACTAACAGTAAGCTTGAGCGCTCAGGAGCGCTCGTTCAAGTCAAAGATCCTGCCACAGCATTTGAACTTAGCATAGCTGAACCAGATGAAATCGACTCTTTAGGACAGAAGCTAGTTTACGCTGGAGCTTGGAGCTACGCCCTTGCTAGCGAAATAAAAGCAGGAATCACGAAAGAGTGGTACCTACTCAAAACCGGCGCGCTTAGCAATATAGGACGTGGAATAGTTAACACCACAATAAATCCAGACACATGGTACACAGAAGTCTATACTCTTCTCAATCGCATGGGCATATATCGTGATGGAGAATACTCCGGTGGGTTCTGGTTTGAAGCAATTGCAAACAAACAGAAAACAGACGGTGCATTTGAAAAGCAGCACGATCAGCAGTTTAGAAATTTCACAATTGGTTGGGACAAAATGTATGCTAAAGACAAAGGAGATCTGTTCTTAGGTATCATGGGTGGTTACGGAAAAGCAGATAGAGATATAAGCAACATAGGAGATGCAGACTTTAAATCCACTCACGCTTCTTTATACAGCATATACCGTACAAACAACGGATTCTACGCCACAGGACTTATCAAATACAACAAATATGATAACGACATGACAATGAAGGGCAAAGAAAACGTCACGGGTGAATGGAGCCAGAATGGATATGGAGCATCTGTCCAAGTAGGGAAACGTCTAGACGGACAAAAAGGCTGGTATCTAGAGCCACAAGCACAATTCTCCTGGATGAGAATAAATGGTGAGAGTTACACAACAAACACAGGCTTACAAGTAGATATAGACAACTTAGACTCCGTTCGTGGAAGATTTGGATTAATAGGGGGTCGTTCTGTAATACTTAAAGACAACTCAAAGCTCGACTTCTATGGCAGCCTATCTCTTGTCCATGAATTTGAAGGTAAGACCGATGTGTCCATAGACGACGATAAGTTTTCAGCAAGCGATCTTAGCGGTACATGGGGAGTTGTAGGCACAGGGTTCAACTGGAACTTCAAGCCAGGTCAGTACCTCCACGGTGGAGTAAGCTACGCAACCGGCGGAAAAAGAGAGCAGCCATGGGGAGCACATCTTGGATTATCTATTGAAGTAGGAGGAAATGGCTTATCCACGAAGAAACAAGAAGTTGCTTCTGTAGAAGATAAAATAGAAACGAAGGTAGCTACTTTCGCAGAACCAACTACCGAGGAAAAAGCCGCATCTGAGTTCGTGTTACAAAGTAAGACTTTCTAAATAAAATATAGAATAAGTTGATTATTAAGAATAAAGACGCTGGGCTGATGTATAAAAGCCCTGCGTCTTTTTGTGTAATGTTGAAAGGATAATATTTTGATAATTTTTTTCGACTAAAATACTATTATTTACTGAAGTGGTGCCATCAAGCGGCTGATATTTACAGCTAGGCGGAATAGGAAAGGGGCCTGAGTGTATTCAGTTGCGCTCACTTTCGTACACCTTGAAAGGTCGTCGAGTAACATTGTTTCGACCTGTTTCACAAAGTCTTTCTCGCATAAAACCATAGTTATTTCAAAATTGAGTCTTAATGAACGGTTATCGAAATTTGCCGTGCCAATAGCTGAGGCTCCGTTGTCGACAAGTACTACTTTTTGATGCATAAAACCATCGTTATACTTATAAACCTTGACTCCGGCTTTCTCCATTTCCGCAAGATATGAATAGGCAGAAAGGCCGACCAAAATATTGTCTGGATTTCTCGGAATGATTACTCTCACGTCAACGCCCTTAATAGCCGCGTTTTGTAAGGCTGAAACTATTTGTTCATCTGGAACAAAGTAGGGACTTGCAACCCAGAAACGTTCTTTTGCTCCGTTTATCATATCAAGAAAGAAAAGAGAGGCTGTTTCAAATTCATCTGCTGGTCCTGAAGGAAGGCTCAGCGCAGCAACTGTTCCGCCTGGAACTTGTTTTGGAGTCCAATTTAATTTTGGAAGACCCTCTTTTGAAGCCCAATACCAGTCTTCTGCAAAGGAAAGCTGC
>JAAYFJ010000069.1 GCA_012728295.1 Tissierellia bacterium
GCTGCAAATGAAGACTCAGATGAAATCGTAATAGGCGTAATGGGACCTTTAACAGGTAACGTTGCTATTTATGGTATTGCATCTACTAATGGAACAAAGCAAGCAATTGATGAAATCAATGCTGACGGAGGAATATTAGGAAAGCAAGTAAGACTTGTAATTGAAGATGAAAAGGGCGACACTCAAGAGGCAGTAAATGTTTATAACAAGATTGCTGAATCTGGTGCTGCAGCTATTATCGGCTCAGTAACAAGTGGACCTACTTTAGCTGTTGCAGAACTTGCTAATAGAGATAATATGCTTTTAATCACACCAACAGGAACACAACTAGACATTACAGAAGGTAGACCTTCAGTATTTAGAGTTTGTTTCACAGATCCATTCCAAGGGGAAATCTTAGCACAGTACGCAAAAGATACACTAGGAGCTAAAACTGCAGCGGTACTTTCTAACAATTCCAGTGACTATTCACAAGGAGTTAAAGATGCGTTTGTTGAAGGAGCTGCTGCTCATGGAATTGAAATCGTAGGAAATGAATCATACGGAAACGACGACAAGGATTTCAGAGTACAATTGACTACAATTGCAGCTGGAAATCCAGATGTAATATTGATTCCAGATTATTATGAAGTAATAGCTCTAATAGCACCACAAGCAAGAGAAGTTGGAATTACTGGATCATTCATGGGTCCAGATGGATGGGACGGAGTTATCGAGCAGTTAACTACTGGATTATCAAATGACGATTTGAAAAAGGAAGCATTGGAATCAGTAGAAGGTTCTGTTTTCACAAATCACTACAGTTTAGATGACCCAGATGAAAATATCCAAGCGTTCATCAAAAACTATACTGAACTATATGGAGAAAACCCAGCATCTTTTGCAGCGTTGGGATATGACGCAGCATATATGGTTAAGCAAGCAATCGAAGAAGCTGGCTCTACAGATAGCCAAGCTATAATAGATGCAATGAAGAACATTGACTACAAAGGTATAACTGGAAGCATTAAGTTCGACGACAATAACAATCCGATCAAAGCTGTAAGTATGATAGAAGTAACTGAAGGCGTATACAAATTGGATTCTGTAGTTACACCTAAATAATAAAAATTGAAGGTCATCTAAACAGATGACCTTCTTATTAAGGAAATGATATGAGAGAATTTTTCTTACAAATAATAAATGGATTACAAATAGGAAGTATATACGCGCTTATTTCCCTAGGGTATACGATGGTATACGGAACAGCTAAGCTAATAAACTTCGCCCATGGAGACATCATCATGGTAGGAGCATACACTGCTCTATACTCTATACCAATAGTTACTGCTTTAGGCGTTCCCCTTTGGATGTCTGTAATAGCAGCGGTATTGATATGCATAATTTTTGGGGTTACCATTGAAAAATTAGCATATGCACCACTTAGAAATTCACCTAGGATTTCAAATTTAATAACTGCCATAGGAGTGAGTTTATTTTTACAAAACTCAGCTATGAAATTTATTGGGGCCAGCAGTTTGCCATTCCCAAGAATTTTCAGCTCACAACCAGTTAGCCTATTGGGACTAAACTTTAATATCAGCATTTTAATTACCATTTTTGTTACATTAATACTTACAATAGTTTTGCAATTATTTATAACGAAGTCCAAATTTGGAAAAGCTATTACAGCGACCAGTGAGGACTATGTAGCTTCTAAATTGGTTGGAATAAATGTAGATACAGTTATCACACTTACCTTCGCGATAGGTAGCGCTCTTGCTGGAATAGGATCTGTACTATATGTTGGAGCATATCCACAAGTAGGACCACTTATGGGAGCTATGCCAGGTATAAAAGCATTTATCGCAGCTGTACTTGGGGGAATTGGAAGTATTCCTGGAGCAGTTTTGGGTGGATTGATACTTGGAATTGTTGAAGCGTTGACAAAAGCATATATTTCTTCACAGTTAGCTGATGCTTTTGTATTTTTAATTTTGATATTAGTGCTTTTGGTTATGCCAAATGGATTATTAGGAAAAGATATTAAGGAGAAGGTGTAATGAATAAGCTAAAAAAAATTAACTACACAGTTACAGCAGTCTTAGTCATTATACTTTTTATAGTGTTAAGATTAATGCTAAATTACGGACTTATAAATAGATACCAAAGTTCAGTTTTAAATTTCCTTTGTATCAACATCATTTTGGCGACCAGCTTGAATATAACAGTAGGATGTCTTGGACAGATTAACTTAGGCCATGCAGGATTTATGTCCATCGGAGCATATGCAGCAGCTTTATTTACCAAATCAGGTATATTGCCAGGACTACCAGGATATTTTGTCGGCCTTATAATTGGTGGAATTTTAGCAGGGATAATCGGATTTTTAATCGGCATACCAGCACTTCGTTTAAAGGGAGATTATCTTGCGATTATCACTCTTGCATTTGGTGAAATAATTAGAGTGTTGATAGAATTTTTTAAATTCACAGGTGGTGCTCAAGGCTTGAAGAGCATACCGTGGATGCAAGACTTCAATATCATATACTTCCTAATGGTAATATCCGTGGTGTTTATGTATTCACTCATGACGTCCAGGCACGGCAGGGCAGTTCTTGCCATTCGAGAAGACGAAATCGCCAGTGAAGCATCGGGTATAAATACGACATACTATAAGACTTTTGCATTTATAATTTCTGCTGTTTTTGCAGGAATAGCAGGAGGAATGTTTGCCCACAATATAGGTATTATAGTTCCAAAACAATTTGACTATAACTATTCTATAAA
>JAAYFJ010000090.1 GCA_012728295.1 Tissierellia bacterium
TATCATTAGAGTGGCAGGAATAAATCGATATGAAACCTCTTATGAGATTGCAAAACGGAATAAGAAGGAAAATATTGTATTTGCATCAGGAGAAAACTTTCCCGACGCCTTAGCTTCAGCAGCATTTGCGAAATCAGTTAATGCTAACTTGGTCCTTTTGGGCAAAGTCTTCACTGCACAAAATCAAGAATTGGTAAATGAAAGCTTGAAAAATTACGTGGTGGGTGGCAAAGTCGCCATAGATCCTGATTTAATTCCTGCAGACAAAACGATTATTGCAGGCGATAATCGATATCAAACCTCTACTTTAATTGCCGATACTTTGTAAAAAGATTTCGTCATTATTGCTTCAGGAGAGAATTTTCCAGATGCCTTATCCATATCTCCCATATCTATTGGCTTGGAATCTCCAGTGGTCTTAACAGGAAATACAAAACTCCCTAAAGACACCATCAACTATTTAAAGAAGAACCGTGGAAGCATTAAGAAAGTGCTGGTTGTTGGAGGAGAGAATGCCATATCTCCCCTTGTTTATCATAATATCGAAGAAATCAACAAAACAGGTGAAATCCAAACATTCCCACCTAAGGATGTTTCCGTCTTTAAAAATAACAAATATGTTATGGCTTTGAGAAATACGAAGCTAAGCGGAAAAATCACTGTTCCTGCCGGTAAAGTGGCAAAGGTCCTTACTATAGCAGGAGAAACTATTGAATTAGAATATAACGGTGCTAAAGGCCTTGCAGTCGTTGAAGATTATGGTAAGAACACAATACAAAACAAAAATACCAAAGTGCCCTATATTTCCCAAGTGGAACCATTGTATGCACCTGTTGGTTGTGAACCCGTCTCATTACTAATGGGGTTAAAGGGAAAAGGATACGCAAAAAATGTTACTACAAAACAATTCTTAGATAATTTACCTAAGCATCCTTCTAACCCTAGAAAAGGGTATGTGGGCTCACCTTATAAACCATCGGAAACACTAAGAACTACCATAAATCCTGAGCCATTAGCAAAATATGGTGCTCAGTATGGTGACGTGGTCAATTTAGAAGGAAAGTCTATGGATGATATTATCATGGAACTAGATAACGGAAATCCCGTCGTTGTTTATGTTACGCTGTATTGGGAAAAAGCTTATTACAGAGATTTTGTTATCGAAGGCAAAACCGAATCTTGGCTTAGAAACAATCATGCCCTATTATTGACAGGCTATAATAAAAATACTAAAGAATTTTACGTTTCTGATCCCTATAATAGAAAAAAAGGCAGCAAAAAAACATATCCTAACTATGAATATACAAAATCAAGAAGCATAGTGGAACCATTGTATAACATTCGAAAATTTGCTGTTGGAGTAAGATAACAGCGATATAAATTTTAAAAAAGGTGCTCATGGGAGTACCTTTTTTTGATTGCAGAAGTAGCTCATTCTCTAGCCATAACCTTACTAATCTCTCCCCTCCTACTTGTATGTTGAAAATCGCATACCAATGCTCATTTTTTAGTTTGCTCACTCTTTAAAATCATCATGGACCAGCAGAGTTTAACCTTCTCTATAGCAGATGCATGGGGTTTTACCTTAGCTTTAGATAACTCATGAAACGTTGTTATCACAAGAGTTATTCACCGTCCCTTTGCATAAGGGTTCTCATGAGAAATATTTGTTAGAGAGTTTTTTACTAACAAGTACTTCCATAGGCTCACTTCATACTAAAAACAGATTAGTCATATGTTTCTTTAGTCGCTCTTAGGAACGACCATAATACGTATGGTGTACAACAAATTAATGATAAGAGAATTTGACTAAAGCTGCCTGCTTAGAATGGTTATGGCTGTTTCTACTTCCTTTTTCCTATCAAGGTTAGAAAATGATTAATGCCATGAAGCACTGAGAATCCATGACCCTTACTATGGCAAACTACCCTATTAATCTTTAGACCATAAGGCGGAATTTAACACAATTAAGGACTATTAATTTTTAACACAATTAGAAGCTTATTTGCTTTACCTTCGTCCATTTACGATTATTCTTGCTATAATAGTGAAATAGTTTAATTTTAATCTATGACACTGACATGTGTGAAAATAGTAGGCCATGGTAAAGGAGCAGCATATGAA
>JAAYFJ010000065.1 GCA_012728295.1 Tissierellia bacterium
AAGGTGTAGAAGGCGTTAAATATGAAGAGCTTGTGGATATTAGACTTCTAAACGGCTAAAGACGTCGTGGAAGGGTTTTGGAAATTGATCAAGACAGAGCCTTGGTACAAGTCTACGAGGGTACAAGTGGAATCAATTTAAAAGGAACAAGTTCAAGATTTTTAGGAAAACCCCTTGAATTAGGCGTAAGTGAAGCTATGATTGGTCGTGTATTTGACGGTCTAGGTCAACCTATAGACGGAGGACCTGAGATTATTCCAGAAGAATTAAGGGATATAAATGGAACTCCTATGAATCCAGTTTCGAGAAACTATCCAGACGAGTTTATTCAAACGGGAGTTTCTGTAATAGACGGACTAAATACTTTAGTTCGTGGACAAAAACTTCCAATATTCTCAGCATCGGGTATGCCTCACAATAATCTAGCAGCTCAAATAGCAAGACAAGCAAAAGTTTTAGGACAAGATTCTAAATTTGCTATTGTGTTTGCAGCTTTGGGGATCACATTTGAAGAATCTCAGTACTTTATTGACGATTTCAACGAGCATGGCTCTATAGATCAGTCAGTATTGTTTATTAATTTGGCTAATGACCCAGCGATAGAAAGAATTTCAACTCCAAAGATGGCGTTAACCTGCGCGGAATATTTGGCATTTGAAAAGGGAATGCACGTACTTGTTATTATGACTGATATGACTAATTATGCAGAGGCACTTCGTGAAGTATCTGCAGCTAGAAAAGAAGTACCGGGACGTAGGGGATATCCAGGATATCTATATACAGACTTAGCAGGAATATATGAAAGGGCTGGAAGAATAAAGGGAAGAGAAGGTTCTATTACGCAAATTCCTATTTTGACAATGCCAGAAGATGATATCACTCATCCAATTCCTGACTTAACAGGATATATTACAGAAGGTCAAATCATCATTTCTAGAGAATTGCATAAAGCTAGTATAGCTCCACCTCTTGATGTTACGCCGTCTTTATCACGTCTTAAAGACAAAGGTATCGGAGAAGGAAAAACTAGAGAAGACCACGCAAATACCATGAACCAAATTTATGCAGCTTATACATCTGGTATCCAATCCAGAGAATTGGCTACGATTCTAGGTGAATCTGCGTTATCTGATACAGACAAAGCATTTATGAGATTTGCTGATGAGTTTGAAAAAAGATATGTAGGTCAAGGATTCTACACTAATAGATCCATTACAGAAACTTTAGACTTAGGTTGGGAACTTCTAGCTATGCTACCAAGATATGAGCTTAAGAGAATTGATGATAAATTAATAGATAAATATCTTGGACCAGCTGACAGTAAAGCCAACGAAGAAGTAGTGGAAGAACTTGAAGTAATTGAGGAAGATTTAGTAATAGAAGACGAAGAAGAAAGATAGGTGAGACAATATGGCTATTTTAAATGTCAATCCTACCCGTATGGAGTTGCAACGACTTCGCAGAAGATATTCAGTTGCAGCTAGGGGTCATAAATTACTAAAGGATAAACAAGACGAATTAGTTCGTAGGTTTATCATCTTGATAAGGAGAAATGAAAAACTGAGAATTGAAGTTGAAAGAGAACTTATTAGTTCTTTTAAAGACTTCACCATGGCTAGTGCCCTTGCGGTTCCAAATTTCTTAGAGCTAGCTTTATCCCTTCCTAAACAAAGGGTATATGTAGACGTAGAAGTAAACAATATAATGAGTGTAAATATTCCTGAAATGGAATTTATTAAACAAAATGTAATAGATTTAGGAGATGAAAAACAATCTTCTAGTATTTACCCATATGGTTTTACTCATACTAATGCAGAACTAGATAGAGCGGTATCTAGATTAGATAAAATTTTAGAACAATTGCTAGAATTAGCAGAAGTAGAAAAAACTGCCCAATTAATGGCAGACGAAATCGAAGTCACAAGACGTAGAGTAAATGCTCTAGAATATAGAACGATTCCAGACTTAGAAGAGACAATCAAGTTTATCCGAATGAGATTAGAAGAAAGCGAAAGAGAAACTATAACTCGCTTAATGAAAACTAAGGATTTGATTGCGAATAATTAATTAAAACAGGAAGACAACATTTTA
>JAAYFJ010000062.1 GCA_012728295.1 Tissierellia bacterium
GCACTAACACATTATCCAACGTATTAAGAGGACGAGAAGGGACATCTCCTGCCCCTCATTCATCCGGAACGGTAGTTGAAAACAGATTTACAGCAGGGACTTATGATGAAATAAAGCAAACAGTTACTTCTTGTAATGATGTTTTAACTTCGCATTTGGCCGAAAATGTTCAACAAAATGAGTGTGTATTTTCTAATTTGCTATTTCTATCAAACGAATTACAATTACCAATAAACCCTCGCAAATACGACACAAATTTTGGTACAGTATTAACTGGGAAGGAAATTAAAGAGTCTTATTATATGACTAGTGGAGTAGATGCTAACGCATCTATAATGAAAAATGATGAGGTAATATATACGCCTAAATTTACTTCCACAAACAATATAGCTGAACAGGTTAGGGTTGAGCTACCCTCAAGCCTAGACCTTTCTGATACATCATATTTTGAGATTGAATGTTTTATAGATAACTTAGAATCATTTATGACATTCCAATTAAGATTTTACAGCGAAAAACTTGCCGCAGGAGTAGGTTATTTTCAAGGGTCTATTCATACCTTCCTTAAATATACTAATAAAAACGGATGGAGAAAAATACGAATACGTAAATCAGCTTTTGCCCAAGTTCCGTATGAGAGACCACCTGACTGGAGTAATATAACACATGTGAATATTCAGATTTGCTCTCAGCCTGAGCAGACAGTAAGTGTGTATATCAAATCAATTACTCATCACAGTACCATTGGTACTATTTTCTTTGACTTTGATGGTGCGCATGGCACGGTATATGATTTAGCTTTTCCTATTTTAGAGAGAAATCAACTCGTTGGGAATGCTAATATCACTACTGGTTTCATCGGCAATGAGAATAGGCTCACTTGGGAGCAAGTAAAAAAACTATATAATGCTGGATGGGCTATATGTGGGCGTGGACATTCTCATTTAGATTACACTACATTAACGGAAGAACAAATAAGAAACGACATATCTCTTGCTCAAAAAAATATGCGTGAACATGGTTATAAAATAGGATCTTTAATTCATGTAGCTAATTTTGGAGCGTGGAATGCTGCAGTCCATGATATTGTAAAACAATATTGCCGTGTATTTAGGACACTTGATAGTAATCATGTTAATCCTTTCCCGCCAAATTCACAGCATGAGTTTTATTATACAGCTGATGCCAAGACAGTAATAGAAAACAAGAGTTTTATTGATAAAGTAATAGCAGAAGGTGGTTTAGGTGTGTTGAATTTCCACTCATTTTATGTGGAATCTGGAACAGGGTATAATATTGATGATTTTGAGGAAATAGTTAATTATGTAAAAACAAAGGTAGATTCTGGATTGCTACGAGTGATGAATAGATATGAAGTCTATCTATTATAATGCCGCATAAGACTTATTATATGAAATAAAACACCTTATAAAAGGTGGTGGTAACCACGTTAAATTCAATAATGTTTAATGAAAAGGTGCTTAATTACTCAAATAAGCACTATGTACCTTTAACCGCAATAACAAAAGGGGTTGTATCAATAAAGCCTTCTTGCAGATATCAGGCAGCCATAACAGCGGTTACAAAAGGTGTAGTAGACATAGATTATACACGCAGACGTTACATTAAACTATCTCCAATGATAACGAAGGGTATAGTCAGCATAAAACCAAGACAATACATAAAAGCATTTAACAAGGCTTTATTAATAGAAACCTCGTATAACGACGTCCTTAAAATTCCAACCGGCAACTTATTATCAAATAAAGAAGGCCAGATAGATTGTATTATCATGCCGCTGAGAAATCCCGGTTCAACCAATCAATATATATTTGACGGAAACGGACAGACCAACAGAAACC
>JAAYFJ010000063.1 GCA_012728295.1 Tissierellia bacterium
CAATGAGGAACGTCGCATAGAAAATTGTAATTCCCATTATTGCAGTGTAGTCTCGCTGAGCAACACTATCCACAAAGTAAACCCCCATTCCTGGGATTGCAAATATCTTCTCTATTACAAAACTACCAGTTAGCAAACCAGCAACAGTTGGCCCCAATATGGTAATTACAGGAATCATCGCATTCCTCAAAGCGTGCTTTATTATTACTCCCGACTCTGGCAAGCCTTTCGCCCTGGCAGTTCTAATATAATCTTGATTCATCACTTCCAATAGACTACTTCTCATAAGTCTAGCAATAAAGCTCATGGAATATCCACCTAGCGCCAAGACTGGAAGGATATATCCTTTAACGCTATCTAGTCCATAGACAGGGGTAAGTTCCAATTTAAATGAGAAGAAATATATTAACAAAGTGGCTAAGACAAAGGACGGAATGGTCACTCCAAGGGTGGCTATAGTCATGACAAAAGTGTCTTGCCACTTCCCATTTTTAATTGCTGACCATATCCCCAGTGGTAATGCAGATAGTAAAATAAACAACATCGTTATTCCACCTAGTTTTGCTGAAACTGGAAATCCTTGTTCAATAAAGTCATTAACGGTCTTCCCTGGATATTTAAAAGATGGACCAAAGTCAAATGTTAACACTCCTTTTACATAGTCGAAAAATTGAACTGGTAAAGGATCATCCAAATGGTACTTTTTATTTAACGCTTCTTCAACTCTTGGGTTTAACTGCTTGTCCCTTGAAAAAGGCCCTCCTGGCACGGAGTGCATCAAAACAAAGGTTATTATTAATATAAAAAATAGTGTAATTATCATTATTCCAACTCTTTTAAATAAGTACCTATACATAATACCAGCCTCCATATGTAGCTTCGCTTTATTGTAGTAACGCTTTATTACGTTGACTTATTATACAGTATAATTCACATTTTTTCAATATTATTGTCTCTATTTTATGAAATAAAGTCGCTATAATGCTCAATCCTCATTATTTTGAAATTATATATTGATTCATTTAGTTCTTTGGGGTATAAATAATAGGCATACATTTTATAAGCGTTAATTATTGTGGAGGTCTACGTGAAGGAAATCAAAAATTGCTTTTCAGATAGAGCCCCTGGAATAATGGGGCAAAAAAAGAGTTATAGCATATTAGTTCCACTTTTCCAGTCTTCGAGGGGATGGGAACTGGTTTTTGAAAAGAGAGCAGAAAATATTACGCAACCCGGAGAAGTTTCATATCCCGGGGGTTCTGTAGAGCCTGGAGAAACACCTGCCGATGCAGCATTACGTGAAACCATGGAAGAACTGGGAATACCATATTCTGAAATGGAGTTGTGGGGTCCTTTGGATATATTACCTTTTTATGATGGAGTTGTTTTATATCCATATATAGGTAGAATAAATATAAGTTCTTTATCCGAGCTAAACCCCAATCCAGATGAAGTTTCTTCCGTTTTTAGCGTACCTTTATCATATTTTATGGACAACCTCCCAAACATTTACCATCTTCCGTTAAAGGTGGACCTTACAGAAGATTTTCCATATGAACACATACCTGGAGGAAAATCATATCCTTGGAGACGTGGAAAAGATCTTATCAGATTTTATTTTACAGACGATGCCATAATCTGGGGATTGACCGCAAGAATAACTGAAAATGTAGTAAAAATAATTAACAAGTCCCATTTATGGGAAAGGAGATAATGATGACCACACATTTAATAGGTGTTCCGCTAAACTATGGCTGCGGTAAAACAAGTATTAGTCATGGACCTCAACTAATAAGAGAATTAGGATTCCCCAACCTTTGGCAAAACAAGCCTTTAATAGACCATGGGGATATCGCTGTAGACGAATTGCTTGATGAGGATGTGATTGACAATAAATTAAATTTTATAAAACCCATTATTAAAACAAATTCAGAATTAGCATCGTTAGTTTCAAAAATTTTCGAAAAAGATGAATATGTATTAACTCTTGGTGGGGACCATAGTATTTCCATAGGCTCCCTTGCCGGCGTTTTGGCAGACGGAAAGAGTACAGCAGTTATTTGGATTGATGCCCATACCGACATCAATACTGTAAATACAACACCATCAGGTAATATCCATGGGATGCCAATGGCACTTGCCATGGGTATTGGTAGAGAAGATTTTGCCAACGTATATGAACACAATCATTTGGTCGACCCTAAAAATTTATATTTTGTAGGCCCTAGAGATGTTGACGAAGGTGAAATAACATTACTAGAAGAAAAGAGTATCGATTGTTACTCAAGTGAAGATGTTCATAAACTAAGCATTGAAAAAGTTGCTAAGAATATTATCCAATCTATTTTGGCTAACCCGGTAGATAAGGTACACATTAGCCTTGACATCGACTGTTTAGATCCTCAATATGCACCAGGGGTATCCACGCCTGTACCTGATGGGATCACAGAAGAATCCCTTATGTTTTTACTAAAGGCAATATTTGAAAACCTACCTGTAAAAAGTATGGACATTGTTGAATTTCACCCCGATGCAGACGATGCAAACATTACATTAAAACAAATGCAGAGGATATTGAAAGTGGTTTCTGAAAACTGGAGATAATATATTAAAACAGCCTAATGGCTGTTTTTTTAGAAATCGACAATTTAACGGTAAAAAATATTGCAAATAACTAAACACAAGAGTCCAATGACGTTCCATTGGACTCTTGTGTTTAGTTAAATATCAACCTAAATAAAAAGGAGTGAAAAAAGAAAGAATAACACTATTGACCACTATATACCCCTTTTTCAAAAAAATAACATCTAAAATTAAAATAATTTAATCCATTAAATCATAAGCATTTAGTTTGTCGTACAAACTTGTCTTTGAAATATTTAATTCTTTCATAATTCTGCGCTTATCTCCCCTACACCTTTTCATCTCTCTTTCCAAGATATTTTTCTCAGCTATGCTCAATTGCGCCTTTAAAGATAGTGGTGTTGGCGACTTAGGAAGTTGCAATGTTCTATCATCTATAATATCGCTTTCATTTAAGTGAACTGCTCTCATAATAAATTTTTCCAGCTCTGCTACATTTCCTGGCCAATGGTATTCCATAAGCTGCTTTAATGCTTCTGCACTAAATTTTTTTTTGCTAACTCCTAGTTCTTTACAAGTTTCTTCTAATAATTTATCTAATAGAGGAATCAAGTCATCGCTACATTCTCTCAGTGGAGGTAAGGTTATAGTAAATGTACTAATCCAGTCGAATAAATCTTCTAAAAAAATTCCAGCTCCAGCAGTGGAAATTAAGTCGTGAGTAGTTCCTACAATTATTCTAGGCGCATGCTCGGAAGGTTTATATATTCCTTCATATAACGCTCCTTGAAGATGACCTGGAAGACGATGAATACCTCTTAAATAAAGTGTACCTTTAGATGCCATCTCCATCGCACCTTTTTTCTTAAGTCTGCTGTTCCCAAATAGAGCAATCGCCATTGTGGATTCCTTCATTGAGGATAAATCCACCTTAATCATCGGTCCAGTCTTTCCGCTGGCTTCATGTATTTCTCTTGCAAGTCTATTTTTCCCCGTGCCCCGCTCTCCTTGTAATAATATTGGATATTTTAACGGAGCAGCTTTCAATGCCATATTAAGGGCTTTTTGTCTCTTACCCGAAAACGCAATCATATCCGTTGAGAACTTCTTTGAAAGAGTTGTCATGTCTAGACTTTCTAATTGCTCTAAAACTGGCGGACGGTCTTTAAGCATGGTGTCTAAGTCCAATATTTCAGAAAACTCCAAACTTATCCAAGGCTTATCGTCAACCACTAATCTTTTCAGCGTTCCCAATATAAGCCTTTTGTTTAGTTCGTATAAGCTATGGGGTTTTGGTATATCAGAGTTATGCAAACCTTTTTTAATAGCCTCTATTAGTTCCCCAGGTGCAATCACTTTTTCCATAGATACCGGCCAAGTAATACTACGTTCTTCCCCTTTTCCCTTTGCTATAAATGTTCCACCTCTTAGCAAGGTAGCAATCGCTTCTCTTCTTATGGTATATCCATGTGCTTGAACAAATTTTAAACCCTTGGTTTTCCCATCTAATACTACCATAAAGCCGTATGAGGTTAGATAGCTTACTCCATATCGCATCCCCCCCACAGCTACTTCCATTCTCCTGGCTTTGCGATTTAAAGTCAAATGAACCGCTCTATCTTCCCACGTGCCATCCATTCTCAATACTTCATTGCCATCATAGGACTTTCCATGAATGTATCGTGCTCCAGCTATGGCCCCATAAGTGCCCATCGCCAAAAGATAGTCGCCCTGATCTATAGATGGGTTGTTTACTCCAATTCTCTGCAAGTCTGAAATGCGTAGACCACCGTCGTCTGCTCCAAACGGAAAGTCTACAATACAGACGAAATCACCAGGGTTTAGCTGCCCCCCATCGTGAAATGCAGAACTTTGGTGAATCATACCTATTATCTCTTTACCTTTATTATTGATAAATACTATGTCGGAATCGTCATTGACCATCATAATTCCTTGATCCATCTCTTCCAACATCGATCTTTCCCATGAAGAAACCACAGCACACCCCATCCCTAGTACTATATCAAATTTTCCGAAAAAACGGAAACCTTTATTATTTTATATTCCTTGAGTATAATGATACAAAAGGAGGTGGAGTGTGAAGTTTTCTAAATTACACGGAGCTGGTAATGACTTCATTCTCATAGATAATCGTCAAAATCTTTGGAGTGAAGAACAGCTTCAAGCAATGGCAAAAAAACTTTGTGCCCGTAAGACAAGCATCGGAGCTGATGGATTTATGGCAGTAGGAAAATCAGCTATGCCCAATCACATAAAAATGCTATTTATTAATTCCGATGGCTCTATCGGAGAAATGTGTGGCAACGGCGCTAGGTGCCTGGCACGTTTTGCTTACGATTTTAGCATGGTTTCATCTCCCATGGTCATCGAGACGACAGCCGGTGAAGTTCCAGCTAAGCGTTTGGATAATCAAAGATACGGAATAGAATTAAACCTTCCTGAAGTAGTAAAAAAATATGTCCCTGTTGATTGTGACTATGATGTACATTATGTTGAGCTAGGAAATCCAGGGATACCCCATGCAATTGTAATATTACCCAACGAAAAACCCATTGATGAAGAGGAACTATTCCAGCTTGGGAAAACCCTAAGGTACCACAATGAATTCCCAAAAGGTGCCAATGTTACATTTGTTACATCAATTGATGGAAAGCTTTATGCAAATACTTGGGAGCGAGGCGTTGAAGGCTTTACTTTAGCCTGTGGAACCGGAGCAGGGTCCACAGCTACAGCTCTTGTGGAACTGGGGCTAAGGGAAGCAAATACTCCCATCGTGTTAAATTTCCCTGGAGGAGAATTAGAGGTTACGGTTTACAAACAGGGAAGTATTATCAAAAAACTTCTGCTAGTCGGACCAACTTTTTGGGTTGCTAACGGTGAAACAGTAGATTAAGACAAGGAGATTAATATGGAGAAAAAGCAAATTTGGAAGAACTACCGTCTTCCCATAACATTATTATTAGCCATAGCACTAGGTAGTATTATCGGAGCAGTCTACGGTGAAAAAGCAACAGTCCTAAAGCCTTTTGGGGACATTTTCATCAACATGATGTTTACAGCAGTAGTACCTTTGGTATTCGTATCTGTTGCATCAGCAGTAGGAAATATGGCAAATATGAAAAGACTTAGGAATATTATAGGGAATATGTTCCTCGTATTTGTTATTACAGGAATAATCGCAGCACTTATTATTATTACCGTAGTAAAAATAGCACCTCCTGCTGCAGGTGTAAATCTTTCCATGGAAACTGGAACCGAACTGGAAAAACTAAATTTTGGTGAGCAAGTTGTAAAGGCTCTTACCGTTGGAGACTTTAATCTATTACTATCTAAATCCAATATGCTACCACTTATTGTATTTTCCATAATATTTGGAATCTGTGTCAGCGCATTAGGACCAGCTGGAGCTCCAGTTGCCAAATTATTGGAATCATTATCTAAAGTATTTATGAAATTTATCGATATATTAATGCTATACGCTCCTATCGGTCTAGGTGCTTATTTTGCCAACTTGGTAGGTGAATTCGGACCACAGTTGCTAGGTGCCTATGCTAAAGCCATGGCAATATACTATCCTCTATGCTTCCTATATTTCTTTATAGCTTTCCCAATTTACGGCTATGTTGCAGCTGGCAAAGAAGGTGCTAAACGATTGATGAAACACATTTTACCACCGGGTATCACGGCATTTGCCACAGGTAGTTCAATAGCTACTATGCCAGTTAACTTGGAAGCAGCTAAAAAAATAGGTATACCATCAGATATTAGTGAAATAGTATTGCCAATTGGAGCAACCATGCACATGGACGGAACCGTATTTTCTTCCATATTAAAAATCAGTTTCTTGTTTGGAATATTCGGTCAACCCTTTGCAGGAGCGTCCACATATCTAACTGCTATTGCAGTATCTGTAATGGGTGGCGTAGTTATGAGTGGTGTCCCTGGAGGTGGACTAATTGGCGAAATGCTTATAGTAAACCTTTATGGCTTCCCACCTGAAGCATTCCCAATCATTGCCACCATTGGATTTCTAGTAGATCCACCTGCAACTATGATAAACGCTGCGGGAGATACTGTAGCTTCAATGGTAGTAGCAAGACTTGTAGAAGGTAAAGATTGGTTAAAAAAAGCTGTAAGCTAAATATTAGCTTAAACTATAAAAACACTGTATGGGATTACTGCTCATTCCCATGCAGTGTTTTTTCTTTTATTAATAAGTTCATACATTATTTCCCAAATACACCTGCCATAGTTTCTTTTAATGATTCATGATGTACTGCAGTTGCATCAAATTTAAATAAGTTAAAAACTGTTTGTACAGCAAATCCTACTATTAATACGCATATTACTGTTCCAGCACCTACGGTTCCTCCAAAGAAATAGCCCAATACGGTTGCAGAAAACTCCAAAATCGTACGGCATACCCCTACAGACCACCCTAATTTTCTGGACATACCTACCATTAGGCTATCTCTAGGTCCAGCGCCAAATCCAGATGAAAGATAGTAATAGGTAGCTAATGCGATTACAAATAAACCTGCCACAAACATTATAACGCCAATTAAGAATGATTGGGCTGTGGGAATAATCCCCAACACTATTATTAAATCCATATAAACACCTATTAATATCATATTTAATATAGTGCCTAACCCTAATGTCTCCTTTAGAAGGATACACAGTATCACAACTATCACCCCAACCCAAATTGATGTGACTCCCAGTGAAATTCCTGTTGTTCTAGACAATCCCACGTGTAATACGTCCCAAGGACCATATCCTATGTTGGCTTTTATCGTCATCATTATTCCAAAAGCATATAGAAGCAACCCGAACATGAGCTTTGCAAATCTGTTATAGTAGTTTTTCACAGTCCACCCCCTTTATTACATCATATCATAACACATCTTTATCAATAAATGCCCACAATAAAAGCCGGACTTTGTCCGGTCTTCATCGCATTATGTTTTTTATTATTCCAATTCTGATGTACAGTGTGGGCATCGCACTGCTTTAATGGGAACATCTGTTTGACAGAAAGGACAAACCTTTGTTGTAGGTTCTGCCTCAGGCTCTTCTTTACGCAATTTATTCATTGATTTAACCATAATAAATACTACAAATGCGATAATTAAGAAGTTGATAATTTGCTGTATAAAGGAACCGTAGTTAAGAGTTGCTGCTCCAGCCTCTTTAGCCGCTTCCAACGTTGCATATTCCTGTCCATTAAGGGTTACAAATAAATTTGTAAAATCCACCTTCCCTGTTGCCAAACTAACTACAGGCATAACCACATCATCAACCAGTGAAGACACTATTTTACCAAATGCTCCACCTATGATTACTGCAACTGCTAAATCCATTACATTGCCCTTTTGAATAAATTCCTTAAACTCTTTAAACATAAGCCACCCTCCTTTTATCTCTAAATTACCCTATCTGTGAAAATATATTCACATTATTTATTTAATATAGCTCTTTTATTGTAAATTTATTTTTTTCAAAATCTATTAAGCCATCTTCTTTCATCCTTTTCAGTTCCCTTGTCAGCGAACTTCTATCAACTCCAAGAAATCCTGCTAAATCCTCTCTCCCCAAAGGCGATTCAACCACTGGAGAGCCAGTGTTTTGAGATAAGTTAGAGATATAAGACAGCACTTTTTCTCTTATAGAATGTTTTGTCGCAACTTCTAAACGTTCTACAAGATGAATGTTTTTTCTTGCTAATATCTCTATTAGATTTTGAGTTAGAGTAGAAACAGCCTCAAATTTCTGTTTAGAGCCCATCATCTTCCCAAAAGATATAAATGCGACTTGGCTAGGCTCCTTAGCCTGTACAGAAACCTTCATAACAAAGGACCCACCACACACAAAAGACTCTCCAAAAATTTGTCCCGGCCTTATTTCATTCAATATAACTCTATTTCCAAATACATCTTCTTTTATTATCAAAATCTCTCCCGACAGGACTATTCCCATAACTTCAACTGGATCACCAAAAATTTTTATAAAATCTCCTCTATTATAAGATTTAATTCCATCTCCAACTATGGACAATAATTTTTCATAATCTTCTGTGGCAATATTCCTAAATAACGGGCTTTGTTCTAAAGGTTGCAAGATATTATCCATATTATCACCTCTATCATACATACCCAAAAGACTATGTGCGCAACATGCTTATTTGCTGTACTGCCGATAGTTAACTATATTACACCCATTCTTTCAACGCCTCCCGGTAAAGTTACAATATCTGTCCTATCAGTTGGCATTTTTATATCGCCTATTAAGGATGCAAATGTAACGCTGTCTTTTCCAAACCTTTTTCTAATGCTATATATAGCATCATCCACTTTCTCTCTTTTAGAAAAATCCTCATAATTTCCAAACATATCCTTTTGAACTCCAACCTTGTCACCCACCAAATCTATAGCTCGTATCGTTAAGGATCGAATCTTGCCACACTTAGGATATTTTTTGTTAAACAACTCCATTGCCACATCGACCATTGCAGCTGAGCCCGCCGTAGCATAGGGCAACGGCCCCTGGTGTTGTGCTATAAACAAGTCGCAATTCCTGACAGATATCTGTACTCCCCTCGCTTTCATACCATTGTCCCTTAAACGCTTTGCCACATCTAATGACAGTTCTTGAAAAACGTGTTTAACTTCGGTTGAGCTAACTAAATCCTCACGGCAAGTAATTCCCCTGCCTATGCTTTTTATAGGAGATCTATAGGCTGAATCCATAACGGGGCTATAATCTCTGCCGTTGGCTTTATTCCACAAGTCCACACCATTTATTCCCAATTTACATTTCAATATCTTTGGATCAGCCATTGCTAAATCACCTAGAGTTCTGACACTCATCAGCCTTAACTTTTCCTTTGTAGCCCTACCTATGCCTATCATCTCATCCACATCTAAAGGCCACACAATATCTCGAAAATTATCATAAGGAATATACGTCAAAGCATCAGGTTTCTTTAAATCACTCCCTAATTTTGCAAATACCTTGTTAAAACTCACTCCGACACTAACTGTAATCTTCAGTTCTCTTTTTATTCGCTCCCTTATAGCATGCCCTATGGTCTCTCCGTTGCCAAAGAGATGTTCCGATTCAGTTACATCCAACCAACACTCATCTAAACCAAAAGGTTCAACTTGATTGGTGTATTCATAATAAATCCCCCGTACAATCCTAGAGTATTTTAAATACTCTTCGTAGTGAGGCGGAACCACTAATAAATTAGGGCATTTGTTTCTAGCCTGCCAAACCGCCTCTCCTGTCTTTACACCCATAACTTTTGCCTCTTGAGACTTCGCCAACACAATTCCATGGCGATTTTCCACAGAACCACATACTGCCAAAGGTAATCCCTTCCACTGAGGATTTAATGCAACCTCTATAGACGCATAACAACTGTTTATATCCACATGCAATATAGTTTTCATATTGACCTCCCCAATCATTCATATAAAAGTGCAACTAGTGTAACTATAGTCACTTTCGATTATATGGCCTTTGTTGCCCTCTGTCAATATATTTGGGCCCAATTGCACTTTTTTAGTAGAATTTAGAGTTAAAATACAAGGACAGTAAATCACCAAACGATTTACTGTCCCTATATAATTGATAGCCTAAAACTTCCACAGATAAAATTACATTCTAATATATGCTATACGAGTGTTCACAAGCTTTGAAACCTCTATATTCATCACACAACCATTGTTTTCTTGTAATACGATTAATAAACAAAGTTTTCTGCCAAGACTGTTTTATCAATTAAATCTCTATATACTTTTGAGATTTTCATTAACTCTTCGTGTTTTCCCATAGCTTCAACTTTCCCATCATCTATAACGACAATTTTATCCACATTTTGAATGGACTTTAGTCTATGGGAGATGATTAAGACGGTTTTGTTCTTCGTCAATCTATTTAAGCTTTCTTGAATCTTCTTTTCATTATCTACATCAAGCGATGCTGCAATCTCATCTAAAATAATTATGGGAGCATCTTTTAAAAATGCCCTCGCAATGGATAATCTTTGCCTTTCCCCTCCAGATAAATTCGCTCCATTTTCGCCAATTAAGGTATCATATCCATATTCTAATTTTTCAATAAACTCTTCGCAATTTGCAAGCTTTGCTGCGTTTTTAACCTCTTTATCTGTTGCACTTAACTTTCCTATTCTAATATTATCCATAATAGATGAGTTAAATAATGTTACATCTTGAAATACTATAGATACTTTATCAAAGAGCGATTTCGTGGAAATACTTTTGATGTCTTCATTTGAAACCAGTATCTCGCCACCTGTCACATCATAGAGCCTGGAAACAAGTCTTAATATACTCGTTTTCCCGCAACCACTTTTCCCTACAAGGGCTGTGACTTCATTTTGCTTTGCTACAAAGCTAACATTTTCTAAAACACTAGTGTCTTCATCATATGAAAATGATACATTTTTTAATTCAATGTCAAACTGTGACAGCCCTTTATCTTCTCCTGCTTGCCTTTTTGCACTCCGTATGTCATTAATTCTTTTTACCATAGAATCTATATAAAATAATTCTACCACACTAAAGGAAGTTGCCTCGACCCCCTCTTTAATCTTAAAGGCAGCAATGATATATCCTAAGAAATACAAAATGCTTATTTCTCCATTAATTAAAAGCGTCGTCCCCACAATGATTACAAAAATCTGAGAAAGATAGAGGGCTAGTCCTGCTAAGCTGTTAATAATAACCCCTACAAATTCAGATTCAATATGAATTTTTTCCCCTTCTTCAACTTCTTTATATAGTTTTTTCTTGATATCTTTACTCATTCCAAAGCTCTGTATTTCCATCTGAAGCTCGATGGCTTCTTGAAAACTATCCGAATTTTTTCGTAGTTTTTGGTAATATCTATTAAAGCTATTTGTTTGGATTTGCTTGGATAACAATATCAGCAAAAAGTATGCGAAAATCGGGCAAAGAATACAAAGCCCCAGTGTGACATTGCCTAGTAGTAGCATAATCGAGATTACAGTAAAAAATGCAACAAATCCAATCGTCTTTGAAACAGCATGGGACAGCGCGTGTTCTAACGCAGCCACATCTGACATGATAGTTTGTGCAAGATCTGTTAAATCGTGCTTTGAAAAATATGAAAGGGGTAGATTACTCATGTTTCTTGAAATGTCGACCCTTAGTTTTTCACTCTCTCTATAGGTCGCGTTATACAGTGTATTATACTCAATGCTTAAAATCACATACATTAAAATGAGAAGTAATGCACAAATAATATAGTAAAAATCATTACTTCTTTCATTAAGCAACAACGTTTTATCCAAAAACAGCATTAAGAGCGTAGCAGGGAGCATATTAATAAAGTACGTAAAAAATGTTGCAATGCTCGATTTTATTAGATCAGTGGCGCCTTGATCAGTCACAGCAAAATTTCTTTTATAAAACGCTTTCATCTACAACCCTCCAATCGTTTGCCATTTTGTATGCATCTTGAAAACACCTGTATGAAGAATCCTGTTTCATCAGCTCCTCGTCACTTCCTCGTTCAATTATGTTCCCATTTTCTAATACTAATATTTCATCAACTTTTCTAATCGTAGTTAGTCTATGAGCAATCATAATAACTGTTTTTTCCTTCATCAGATTGGCAAATGCTTTTTGTAATTCGTGTTCGTTGTCCGGGTCAACAGAGGCACTTGCTTCATCAAATATGACGATTTCCGCGTCTTTTAGAATAGCTCTAGCAATGGCAATTCTTTGCTTTTCTCCACCCGATAAATAAATCCCTTTTGAACCAATTAATGTGTTTTCTTTATTCTTGAATTTTGAAACAATGCTGTCAACACCTGCTAAATGCATAGCTTCTAGTACTTCTTCACGACTAGCTTTTTTGTTTCCCAAAGCCACATTTTCATAAATAGTCGTCTTAAACAGTTTGGAATCCTGAAATACAAACGATATTTTATCAATCAGCGCCTCTTTGCTATATGAAGTTATGTTCTCACCCCCAATTTTTATAGCTCCACCATTTATTTTATAGAACCCAGATATTAATTTTGCAATCGTTGATTTCCCAGAACCCGATGAGCCCACTAATGCATACGACTTGTTCTCTTGCAGCTTAAAACTTAACTTATTTAACACTAAATTATCTAGACTGTATCCAAAACTGACATTATCAAATTCAATATCATAGTTTTTAAACTCTGTTAGCTCACCAAATTGCAGAGCATCTTTTTGCATCTCATCATAAAGATTTTCTAGCTTTATAACAGCATCTTGTGCTTGGAAAAGATACATAGAGAGATACATAACTTTCATCATATACGTGAATAATACTCCACTTAAGAAAAATACCATAATCAACTCCAAGGTAATCCCCTTTGAATCACCATCGAGATTGATAAATAATAGTACTAGCGGAATTAAAATGGCTATAATTCCAAAAAACAACTCTTGGAATATAACATATGGTTTTTTGCAGCTCATTGAATAGCCTAGTGCTTGCTTTGCATATTCCTTTATAGCATTGTTTAACGACCTAAAGCTCCTAACATCAACACCAAATATTTTTACAACCTGCATTGCCCTAATATACTCCACTGTTTCAGAGCTTAATTTTTCTAATGACGCTTGATAAGTTTTCATAAATTCCTGCTCACCCATCATAAATTTCATAATGATGAAGCTAATAAGCGTGAGCACAACTAAAACTAACCCCACTCGAGTACTGATGAAAAATCCGAGTATTAAGACTAAAACAGGCGTTATCATAGCCCCTGTATTGTCAGGAATTAAATGAGCCACCGCCATATGAGTTTGCGAAGCATTGTCATCTAACAGTTTTCTTGTCACCCCAGAAGAATTAACATCAAAAAACTTAAAGCTTGCATTGGTAAGACCATCAATCCCAAATTTCCTTAAGTTGGTTTCAAGACGAAATGCAAATAAATGAGACACAGTCAAAGATATGAAGTACAGAATCCCTCCACTTGCTAAAAAACCTGCAATTGTCAAGGCATATCTTTTCGCATTCTCCATATGGTTAAATATAATTACATTTTCCAAAAGCTTATATATGTAGTAAAATGCAACTACTTGCAAAAACGCTGCTGCTACGGAAAAAACTATAGTAATAAAGATATAATGCCGTTTTTCTCTTGCGTAAGAAATTAATTTCTTATACACACTAATCATAAAATAATCCTCCTAAATATTAACTGTAATAATGCAACGGCTTTTCAAAAGCATATTCACTATTATAAAAAGTGAAGTCAGGTAGTTAGTTCCGCCTAACTAAAATTATAGCAGTATTGATATTTATTTTCAATGCATCGCCACTATATTTATTATCTCCTTACGTAGTGCTGGATCATCAATATAGATATATTTGTAATTATCTTTTTTATTCAGCTGTTTTTCTATACAACCTACTTTCAAATATATCTTTCATTTCCTCAAAGCAAGAATATTACTTAAATGTCTAAATAAAAAAATCCACCGTCTTTGGTGGATTTCCTAACAAATATCTTTTTACATTCTTTCTATTATATCCCTCATAGAATATAGTCCAGGCGCTAACTTAACTAACACCTCTCCTGCTTTTACTGCACCTGAACAGTAAATATCGTAATTAGGAGAGTAATGGTTAATTTCTATGGTTTCATCTTCTGTAATAAAACTCACATAGTGCTCACTCCCAAGGTTCCCTCCCCTTATAGAGTGAACTCCTATTTCGCCATCAGCTCTTGGACACACTCCTTTTCTTCCATTTACTACGCTTCGATTTATCTTAGAACCATCTTCTATCGCCTGTAGCACCATTCCTGCAGTTCCACTAGGAGCGTCCTTCTTCCCTCTATCGTGTTTCTCTATTATTTCTATATCATATTCATCTTTTAATATAGCAGCAGCATTTTCTAAAATCTGTAGAAATCTATTAACTCCCAAAGAAGTATTGTGAGAATATAATATGGGAACTACCTTGGAAAGCTCCTTCATTCTATTCTCATCTCTTTCACTAAGGCCTGTGGTGCCCATAATAAGTGGTTTTTTACATCTTTCTGTAAATTCCAGTACCTTTTCTACATTTTCTGCAACGCTAAAATCTATGATAATATCAAAATCTTCCTCAATGTTTTCAAAACTTTCATAGAGAGGGAATTTAGCATCGAAAAATGTTCTGCATATGCCACATACAATTTCATTTTCGCCTTTTTTTCTCTCTATCCCTCGTCCCATTCTACCTCTTGCACCACTGATGAGTATTTTCAAAGTAACCCTCCTACAAAATAAAGCATACTTTTCCCACTCTAAAAACTATAATCATAATTTAAAGAAGTGATATAATATATCTATGATTTCATTGCCCACTTCCAGTCACTAATGGGATTTAATACTACTTTATTCTAATCATTCTTTAGACTTTTGAACTTTATCCTTCAGCAATTCAATCATGTCATCTTTTGGATCAAGTACCACCAATTTAGTGATTTTTTTCAGTTCATTTTTTACATATGGGAAATGAGTGCATCCCAATATTAACGCTTCCATCTTATTGCCTTTATAATCACTTTTTTCCAAATAAGCTACCATCAAATCCAATGCTAATACACTGATTATCTCCTCAGCCGGCATGTTTTCTTCAATGGCTTCTGCAAGCATCAAATTACCTATTAAAATTGAGTTGTTTGAAGCATTGGACTCTTTAAGAATTCTTTCAATTTCTCTTGCAGAGTTTCCATTTCCAGCAAGAACTGCTATATTTGCATATTCCTTTGAATATTTAGCATAACAATCCAAAGGAGCTACAATGGGCACATTTAATTCTCTTTCTAGTTTCTTGTAGTCTATGCTAGAAGAAAGAGAGTTGCAATACAAAAATATACCGTCACAACCATGTGAAATTGCTTCCTTTATTACATTCCTTGTAACTTCTTCAACTTTTTCTTTGCCACTATATTGTAATTGAGTTTGTTCCTTTGGCGTTTTCGCCACAGGGAAATCTAGACAATCTAATCCCTCGGCTTTCAAAATATCATAACCCATCTTCGTATCCATTATAGTACCTGCGATAACGGCTATTTTCATTAAAGACACCCTTTTCTATTTAGAACCTTGCTATAGTTTTAGTATATTACATTTTTGGATTTATATCAACCTAACGAAATCATTCATAATTCTATAAAGTACATTCAAGGAGGAACTCATGAAAATATTATTAACTGCTTTTGACCCTTTTGGCCAAGAAACCGTAAACCCTGCTTTAGAAGCAATAAAAAATGTAAGCTCCACCATAAATGGAGCTGAGATAATTAAACTAGAGGTTCCCACTGTATTTTCTAAGGCTGCTGAATTAATATTTGATAAGATTGAAGAGATAAACCCTGATATGATTTTATCCATTGGACAAGCAGGCAACTCTACCTCCGTAGATGTGGAGTTTGTGGCTATAAACTACGCTTATGCTAAATTAGCTGACAATGATGGAAATATGCCTACTGGTGAGAAACTGTATCCTGATGGCCCAGATGCCTTTTTTTCAACGCTCCCTGTTGAATCTATGGTGGATAATATTAAGTCTAAAGGTATTCCTTCAAATGTTTCCTTTACTGCAGGAACCTTTGTTTGCAACGACATTATGTATAGAACTCTTTACTACTTGGATAAGCATAATAAAAATATAAAATCTGGCTTTATTCACGTGCCTTTTTCCACTGGCCAAGTAGTAAATAAACCTTCAGGAACAGCTTCTATGAATTTAGATGATATTTCTAGAGCTATTGAATTTGCCATTGAGGCTATGCTGGATAACAAATAATTAATAAAACAAATAGGCTGTGATTAACTTTTTGGTTAACACAGCTTATTTATATTCTGCAATATTTCCCACTGTAAAATCCCTTGATATATATCCTTCAGGTGTTTGAGCTCTATCCATATGTTTGCTAGGTTCAAAGTTTTCATAATTCTTAGCTTCCAACACCAATATATCACTGAACTCAATATTAGAAATAATATATATAAACTACCTCTATTTCTAAACGACGGGTCATATGACCCGTCGTCTACTCTCTGATTTTTTTCTTCATAGCCTTCTTCAAAGTATCTTTCCATTTTTCTTCTCTAAAGGTAATATGATAATTATTTTTTATGTTTGTAATTTTTTGTTTTCGCTTTGCTTCTGCAAATCTGTCTTCTATCTCAGCTTCCAATTCCCTTGCAGAAACTCTTATTCCTCCGCGTGATAAAATTACTTCCTGTTCTATGCGATCAGATGTGGCAACTCTTATTCGTCTTTCTCTACCGTATCGGTCTAAATATTGTTCTATATACTGATCTGCAGTCATTAGCTCTTCAGTAAATACTACATTTATTCCACGCAAGGTTTCTTCATTTGTATAACGACCTTTAACTTTATAGGCGTCAAATACTACTGTGATCTCATAATTGCTATAATGCGCATATTCTGCCAAAATATGAATTAGTTTGTCCCGTGCTTCCTCAAGGGACTGTTCTTTAGAGTCTTCAAGAGAGGTCCAACTATTTATTATATTGTACCCATCCACCATAAGCAACTCTTTTTGCCTAGCCATGGCTTTTTTGCTCCTGTCTTACCGATTCATATATTAATATAGCAGCAGCATTAGATGCATTTAACGAGTTTATCTGTCCAAACATCGGCAATGAAACCACTACATCACAGTGCTCTCTAACTTTTTTACCAACGCCTTTCCCCTCTCCTCCCACAACTAATGCTAGGGCTCCTGTTAAATCCACATCATAGGGGGTGGATTCTCCTCCCATATCAGCACAATAAATCCATAAGCCCTTATCTTTAAGATAATCAATGGTGTCGCTAATATTAACGACCCTAGCCACAGGCATATACTCCACAGCACCAGCAGAGGTTCTAATTACTGTGTCGGTAACTGAAACACTTCGTCTTTCTGGGATAATAATTCCATGGAATCCTGCACATTCAGCAGTTCTTATTATTGCACCTAAATTATGTGGGTCTTCTAATCCGTCTAGTATAACAAGCTTTGGTTTTTTCCCTGCTCGCTCTGCTCTCTCCAATATTTCATCTACTGTCTGATAGCTAAAATCCGTAACTATCGCCACCACACCTTGGTGCTTTCCACCTTCTGCCATTTCATCTAGTTTTTCTGCAGGAACTGTGAAAATTGGCACGCCCATAGCTTTGGCTTTCCCCAATAATTTCAATATTGACCCATGTTTTTCGCCTTCAACTACATATAGACGATCTACAGGTTTGCCTGCTTTTAATCTCTCCATAATAGGATTACGCCCGATGCTTAGTGCCATATTATTCCTCCCCTAAGTGCTTAAATTTTTCTCTTATCTCCACTATTCTTCCACAAGTCATAGCACCTTCTGGACAAGGTCCTCCCACACAAGATGGACCTGCGTTGGCAAAAATTGTAGGACAAACTGCTTTAACACATTTTAACATTTCAGTTGCCATTTCTCTTATTTCCCACTGTGCTCTCTCACAACATCTCAAATTAAAAAAATGGATTAAACTTCTAGCATTCATAGTCACTACGATTTTAGTTTCACAGGCGTTAGGGAAAACGTATCTGGCGTCTTCGATAGCCTGTTTTTGTGCCATTCTCTTCGCCTCAGACTCCTTACGTCCCATCTTAATCAATTTATCATAATGCCTTGGAAAAAGTTTTTCAGTCAAAGCAACATATGCTTGTCTATCGTCTTCCATAGCTTTTTTGAATATCTCCGCTGCTTCTTCATCCTCCGCTATAGCTGGAGGAATAATATATTCAAAATTTTCTAAAGTTACATACCTCTGAGATTGCTGAGAGTAGCTGGCAATTCTATGTCGCACTAACTGGGGGGTTAAAGTTCTGGCTACTCCTTCAATTCCAAAGGTAAAGCTAATATGCTCCACAGGACTTGCATGTCCTAAATCGGTAAGCAAGTTCAGAAATCGTTCAACTGCTGCATCATCTTGTTTCTCCTCAATAGCTTCTATACCCACTTGAGAATAGCAAAGCTTAGCTGCTGATGCCACTAATTTTTCCCCATCGGGAGTATATCGTAATAAACTTACTTTCATACTATCCCTCCATACCTAATTGAAACAGCTTTAAAATACGCTCTTCCCTTTTCATTAAATACAAATATCCAAACAACGCCTCTAATCCCGTTGCTGCTCTATATTCTCCCACAGTCATGTTCTTTGCCATAGTATAGCTGTGAGCATTTCTACCACGTCTAAAAATAGATTCCTCTTCTTCATCAAGGTGAGACTTTATGCTTTCATAGAATTTTAACTGGCCCTTTGCACTCACCTTGCCAGAGGATAATCTATGCAGTTTTTGAGTAGATAACCCCCTTTTCACTACATAGGTGCGAACTAACAGCTCATAGACTCCATCTCCAACATATGCCCATACTAAAGGGGACATCATTCGGATGTCCTCCTCAGTAAGTCCGTCATTCACCATTCTAAAAAAACTTGAATCTAACGTTTTTTCCATACAGTGCCTTTCGAAGTGTCTTCTATCTCATAACCTTTATCTAAAATAAGCTCTCTTATTTCGTCAGCTCTATTAAAGTCTTTATTTTTTCTAGCTTCTGCTCTCTCTTCAACTAGTGCTTTTATTTCATCATCATCGTAATCTTCCGCTTGTTTCTTTAAGATTCCCAGCACTGCAGATAATTTCATAAATACATTATAGAAAGTCTCTACTTCTTTTTTATTAGATTTCTCATTAAAGTTAGAGTTGGCATAGCGCGCCATGTCAAACAAAGATGCCATCGCACCAGCTGTGTTTAAATCATCATCCATGTGACGAATGAACTCGGCCTCAAATTTTTCAACTTCTTCAATAGCCCCGGTCATAACATCATTCTCAACTGCTTCTTCTAAAACAGCCACCATATGGTCTTTAGCATTATATAATCTTCTTAAGCCCTGCTTAGCATGATCCATCGTCTCTCTACTATAATCCAATGGAGTTCTATAGTGTGCTGATAATAAGAAAAATCTCAAAACCTCATAATCATATTCTTTAACCACGTCTTTGATGGTAAAGAAATTCCCCAAAGATTTGCTCATCTTCTCTTTATCTACAGTAATCATGCCATTATGCAACCAATATTTTGCAAAAGGCTTGCAGTTCAAGGTTTCAGATTGAGCTATTTCATTTTCATGGTGAGGGAATTGCAAGTCCTCTCCACCAGAGTGAATGTCTATAGTTTCTCCCAATAGAGTTTTTGCCATTACGGAACATTCAATATGCCATCCCGGTCTACCAGCTCCCCATGGACTTTCCCATGAAGGCTCGCCAGTTTTTTTTGTCTTCCACAAAACAAAATCCATAGGATTGCGTTTGTCTTCATTAATATCTACTCTGGCTCCACTTTGTAAGTCTTCTATATTTTTCTTAGATAACTTTCCGTAATCCTTAGCAGAATCTATGTTAAAGTACACATTACCTGCTACCTCATAGGCTGCTCCCATGTCTATTAATCCTTGAATAAACTCAATCATTGGAGCAATATATTCTGTAGCTCTTGGATTGATCGTCTTATAGTCATACAGGTTCAAACCTTTGGCATCTTCCATAAAAGCGGCAATATATGTTTCTGCAATCTGCTCAGAAGTTACGCCTTCTTCGTTGGCTCTGTTGATTATTTTATCATCAATATCAGTGAAGTTTACGACAAAATCTACATCATATCCACGATAAATAAAGTAACGACGTAGAGTGTCAAATGTTACCAATGGTCTAGCATTGCCCACGTGAATGTAGTTATACACCGTAGGCCCGCAATTGTACATGGCAACTTTATCTTTTTTAACAGGAATAAATTCTTCCTTTGTGCGAGTAAGGGTGTTATAAAGTTTCATCGTTTTCTCCTTTATCTTCCTAAAATTTTATTAGTATCTTTCAGTCGCTTTATTATCTCTTCATTTCCTAATAGTCTAAGCAAGTTCGTCAAATCCGGACCGTGAAGTTGTCCAGTCAATGCGATTCTAGTGGGCATAAATAAGTTTTTGCCTTTTATTCCCGTTTCCTTTTGAACTGATTTTAGCAAACCAGTTACTAACTCTTCGTTAAATTCAGCTTCTTCTACCTTGGTAATTAGAGTATCTAGTAATAATGGGACCTGCTCTCCCTGAAGCATTTCCATAGCCTCACCTTCCGGAATAGGATGAGTGAAAACAGCCATAGATCGATCTACTACATCTGCCAGTGTCTGCATACCTTCTTTTACAGTGTCTAGTAATAGTACTAGCCAATCATGTCTTTGAGAAATCTCCTCAGCAGTCATCAGTTCTGCTTCCAATAGATACGGAGCACAAAGCTCTGCTAGCTCTTCACCTGGTTTTACTTTAATATATTGTTGGTTTACCCAGTTCAATTTATCTAAGTCGAAGATTCCACCGGTTTTAGAAACTCTATCCAGTGTGAAATGTTCTACCAACTCTTCTAATGTGAATAATTCCCTATTATCCTCAGGGCTCCATCCAATTAACGCCAAATAGTTGATAATTCCCTCAGGTAGATATCCTTTTGCGCGGAAGTCCTCAACCGCCACATCCCCTTGTCTCTTGCTCAATTTCTTTCTGTCTTTATTTAGGACTGTAGGCAAGTGAACATATGTTGGCTCTGGATATCCCATCATTCTATATAAACAGATGTGCTTAGGCGTAGATGGCAACCATTCTTCACCTCTAATAATATGGCTTATTCCCATTGACTCGTCATCCACCACCACAGCTAAATGATATGTCGGGAAACCATCTGATTTCAATAGAACTTGGTCATCCATATCGGCTGTATTGATGGTTATTTTACCACGGATTAAGTCTTCAAATACAATATCTTCGTTGTGAGGTAACTTCATGCGCACAACATACTTTTCTCCTGCATCAATGCGCGCTTGAGCTTCTTCTTTAGTCAAGCCTCTACAAAATCCATCATATCTTGGAATATTTCCCTTGATTCTCTGCTCTTCTCTAACCTCATCTAATCGTTCTTTAGTGCAAAAACAGTGGTATGCATCACCTTGCTCCAATAGCTTATCTACAGCTTTATGGTAACTTCCCAGTCTTTTCGATTGAATATATGGTCCACAATCTCCAACCTCAGTAACTTCACCGTCTTTACATACAACTCCCTCATTGTGATGAAGGCCGGACCAATCCAGGGCTTCTAATAAATTCTCAATTGCCCCTTCAACAAATCTTGTCTGATCTGTATCTTCTATTCTCAATAAATAATCTCCACCGTGTTGCTTCGCAAAAAGGTAGTTGTATAAAGCTGTCCTAAGTCCACCTATATGCATGTATCCCGTTGGACTTGGAGCAAATCTTACTCTTACTCGTTTCATTGGGGCCCCCTATTTCTATTATTAATACAAATATACGTATATAATTACTATTTTCTTATATTAGTATACCACAATCTACGGGGAGATTCCCCATAAAAAAACAGGCGAAGGATACCTTCGCCTGTTCGCGTTCATTATTCTGCCGTATATGGCAGTAATGCAATTTGTCTTGCTCGTTTAATCGCCGTTGTAATTTCTCTTTGGTGTTTTGCACAAGCACCAGTTACACGACGAGGTAAAATTTTACCACGATCAGACACATATTTTCTCAGACGGTTAGCATCTTTGTAATCAATCTTTGCATTTTTATCTGCACAGAAAGCACAAACTTTACGTCTGCTACGAAATCTGCGTTGTTGCATTGTTGCACGTCCTTTCATTAGAATGGAATATCATCATTTTGATCGTCTATTGGATAGAAACCATCAATATCGCCTAAGCCATTATCTACTCCTGGTCCTCCAGGAAAATCATTTTGTGGTGAAGGTGCATATCCTTGGGAACGTGCTCCTCCTTGACCGCCTCTATTGCCATCTCCCCACTCTAAAAACTCCACTTGGCTAGCCACCACTTCGGTAGTATAGCGTTTTGTGCCGTCTTTAGCTTCATAGCTTCCGCTTTGAATTCTTCCGTGAACGCCAACCAAACGGCCTTTCACTAAGAACTGAGCGCAATTTTCAGCTTGTCTGCCCCAAACTGTAATATTGATAAAATCGGCTGTAGGCTGATTTTTAGCTTCTAACTCCATCTTCTTATCGCGGGATAGTTGTTTGTCAACTGCTAAAGTAAATCTGGCTACGGCCGTACCCGACCCTGGCAAATAGCGTAGCTCGGGATCGCGGGTTAATCTTCCGATCAATACTGCTACATTCATAGTATACCTATCCTTTCAATTAATCTTCAATCTTAACGATCATATGTCTCATAATGCCGTCTAAAATCTTAGCTACACGATCATACTCCTTCATTGCTGCAGGAGTAGCCTCTGCTTTAGTATAGACATAGTAGCCTTCTGGAATATCGTTAATAAGGTAAGCAAGCTTTCTCATTCCCCACTCATTAACTTCTAACACTTTACCGTCAGCAACTATTATGCCTTGTAGACGCTCCATAAGTTGTTTTCTCTTCTCTTCTTCTAATGAAGGCTCGAAAATCATAACTATTTCGTACTCTCTCAAATCTTTCACATCCCTGTGGACTAACGGCCCTTCTATGAGGGCAAGGATTACATCCCAATTAGTATACCATCTTAGAGGTTAGTTTACAATAATTTTTATATTATTTTTTATTAGTAGAGATTCTAATGTGTATATAATACCCCAAATATCAACCCAGCATAGTTTTTCTTATTTATTCAATTTTCATCTCAATAAACTTAATATAATTTACCAATCTCTGCTCATCTTCTCCTAAGGTTTCTACATAAGCAACAAACGAAAATTGATGGTTAACATCAGCATTGTCTTTATAGGAGCCTTCTCCATAAACATTATAGGCATTTTCTTTCTCATCTGACACATCAATTTTCAAATCTACAATAGATGTATATCTTTCAGTAATACAATTCAAGAAAAAGTCACATTGCCTATTCTTTAAGAAAAGTGCATAATACTCCTTAGTCATCCAAGGAGAAAAGCGTTCCTCAAAAACTTTCGCTAAGTTATTATGGTCGGTAGATTGAAAACTTCCCAATTCACTATCCGTTACCTTAAACATAGCTTGAAATAAGCTTTCTACATTACTATAATCGTTGTCTGCCTGCCCTTGACACCCTGCTAGCACCATAATTAATAATACAATCGCAAGACAATAAACCCTTTTTGCAATAAGCTTTCCCACCTTAGCATCCTCCAAGACTTTCTCTAATATACGAATTAATACACTCTGCCATTATTTCATGAATCTCCTCTGTAGGATGAACCCCATCGGAAAAAAACGAACAGTAATTATCCGTTACTTTCTTATTGACCCATTCATTTAATTTTATCAAGTCCCAATTATTTTGAATACACATTTCCTCAGTTAATACATTTAGTTTCTGCAAATTTTTACAATGAACAGTCTCTATTGGTAACCAACTGGATAGTTTATCATCTATGCAAATACCCGGCTTAACATTAAGAGCAAAGATTGGTTTAACGTTTGCTTTCTCTATAGTTTTTCCAAGGCTTTCAAACGCTTCAACTATCTGCCCTGGAGTTCTATTATATAGTATCAAGTCATTTAATCCTGCTAATAACAGAACATAATCAGGCATTAAAGACAATACTTCATCTGCTAAATCACTTTGCATCATAAAAGCCGGTCTTCCATTCTGGCCTCTTCCAATTACTTCCCAAGAAGATAGCTTTTTTAAATATCTAACATATCCACGCCTTACCCCAAACCCTGCCGTCAAACTATCTCCAAAGCAAATCAATCTTGTCATTTTATCACACCTATTTCTTTTAGCGCCACTTCCAAATACTCTTGGACCTCTTGTTCATACTTTCCAAATTTATAATATTGCTTCCCCCATCTGGCAACATAATGCAATCCACCTATGGTATCTCCTATATTTTCATCCTTAGCATTGACTATGGGAATAAATAAAAAGTTCCCCAATGCCTTGTCATCTTTATAATATATCAATTCAAATGTGGAGCCATCTCCAAATTTTGCTCCCTTTAATCCCTTTGTAATATTAGCAGGTATACCAAAGGTTGTAATAAAATCCTCCGGTTCATTTAACTCTGCGGTATTGCCTTCAAAGCTTAGCACTATCCTATTAGCTGCTAATAGCGATTCTAAACTCAACAACTCTTGCTTTTGCATATGCCCCTTATAAAACAAACTAAATGCAAAAATAAGTGTAATCAACGGCCATGCCATTTTTTTATTCTCTAAAGGATGGAACCTCCACTTCATAGCGACCTCCAATAACTAAAAAATATATTTTAAAGAAATCAATCATAATATATCTATATTGTATCAAAGCGTCAGGACTGTATCAATGATGCCTCTTAACATTATTTTTGTCTAAAGAATACTTGTTACCAAGCCTTGACAGCTTATTAATATACTTATATACTATCTGTAAGCCGGGGTGCTAAACGCTGAGATTATACCCGTCGAACCTGTTGGTTAGGACCAGTGCAGGGAGCTTTTTTATTAAGCATTCGACCGGCAAATTGCCGGTCTTTTTGTTTGTCTATTTTTTCGAGACAATTTACATTTTCCCAACTAAGGAGGACTATATGATGATAATAAACGGGCGCTCCATTTCATTGGCCAAGCCCCTTTCTCTATCTGATTTGCTTAAGCGTGAAGGCTGGCTTGAAGACGATAGAATTGCCGTCGAACTCAACGGTAATATAGTAAGGCGCAGTCAATGGGATTCTGAAATTTGTAACGATGGTGACTCCATTGAAGTAGTTAGATTTGTAGGAGGTGGCTAATGAATTCCACGGCAAATCTATTGAAACAAGTCAGAATACAGCGTCATGGGAAGGATGTCTGCGAAAAGCTTGAAGCGGCAACCGTTGGGATAGCTGGACTGGGAGGACTGGGTTCTCACATTGCCATGTCCTTGGCTCGTATGGGCGTAGGTAATCTAGTGCTAGCTGATTTTGACTACGTTGACATTAGCAACATACAAAGGCAAAACTATTCACTTTCACATTTGAACATGCCAAAAACTGAAGCTATTTCAGAACAGCTACTAGCTGTGCATCCAACCATTAAATTGGACTCACATATATATATGGTTGATGAAAAAAATGCCACAGAGATTTTCTCAAATTGTGATGTGGTATGCGAAGCATTTGATGACCCTAGTGCTAAAGCCATGATAGTACAGGTGCTTCTTAGCAAATGCCCAAACTTGAAGATTGTTGCAGCTTCGGGCATGGCAGGATATGGGTCAGGCAATTCAATTCACACCAGAAAAGCTATGAACAGATTGTACTTATGTGGCGATGAAGAGAGCGAATTACACATTGACGGTCAGCTATTTGCTGCAAGAGTGGCTCTTTGCGCTAATCAGCAAGCGCTTATGACCTTGAGATTATTACTGGGAGAAACAACACCTTGAGAGGAGCTCATCATGGAAGATAAGTTAATTTTAGGAAATCACATTTTTAATTCAAGATTTATTCTAGGTTCTGGAAAATTTTCCTTGCCTTTGATAAAGGCAGCTATTGAAGAAGCTGGAGCAGAGATTATAACTTTGGCTCTACGTCGAGCAAATATTGGTGGTACAGATAATATTTTAGACTTCATTCCAGAAGGCATCACTTTACTACCTAATACCAGTGGCGCTCGTAACGCAGATGAAGCTGTGAGAATCGCGCGCCTTTCTCGAGAACTAGGCTGCGGAGATATGGTTAAAATAGAAGTTATTAGGGATAGTAAATATTTGCTACCTGACAACGCGGAAACTGTTCGAGCCACAGAAATATTAGCTAATGAAGGATTTACAGTTTTACCCTATATGCATCCAGATTTAATGGTAGCTCGTGATTTAGTCAATGCCGGAGCAGCTGCAGTTATGCCACTGGCGGCACCAATAGGCTCTAATAGAGGGCTTGCCACTAAAGAAATAATTCAAATATTAATAGACGAAATTGATTTACCTATAATCGTCGATGCAGGAATCGGAAAACCTTCTGAAGCCTGTGCCGTTATGGAAATGGGTGCTGCTGCTGTTATGGCAAATACTGCTATAGCTACAGCTGGAGATATTCCAGCTATGGCGAGAGCTTTTGGTATGGCAATAAAAGCTGGACGCACTGCATTTTTATCAGGAACGGGAAGGGTGCTTTCCACAGCATCGGCTTCCTCTCCTCTCACTGGATTCCTTCGCTCAGAGGAGGAAGAATCAATATGATAGATATAAATACTAACCCAATGGAATATCAACCGGGAATGGAGATTATTGATCATGACCTTATGGATAAGGTGCTAGAAACCATTTACAACACTGATTTTGATAAATTTACAGATGAAGATGTACTATCAGCTTTAGAAAAACAGCATATAGATGAGAGAGATTTCGCCGCATTACTGTCCCCTGCTGCGGCAGGGCACCTTGAAGAAATTGCTATAGCCGCCAGTCGTGCTAGACAAAGACACTTTGGTAATACCGTTACCTTGTTCACTCCTCTATATATTGCTAATCACTGTGAAAACTATTGTGTCTATTGTGGATTTAATGTTCATAATAAAATAAAGCGCGCAAAGCTTGATGAGGCTGGAATCATTAGAGAATTAGACGCCATTGCACGCACAGGTCTACAAGAGGTATTGATTTTAACTGGAGAGAGCCGTAGTGCATCAGATGTGGAGTATATTGCTAGAGCCTGTGCATTAGCCGCGGAGAGGTTTCGTTTAGTCGGTGTGGAAATTTATCCCATTAACAGCGATGAATATGCAGTCCTTAGAGCTGCAGGATGTGACTATGTAACCGTGTTTCAAGAGACCTATCAACCAGATATCTATGGTGATCTACACCTTGGAGGATTTAAAAGAATTTTCCCCTATAGATTTAATGCACAAGAGCGAGCTCTTATGGGTGGAATGCGAGGCGTAGGATTTGCCGCTCTACTCGGACTAGCAGATTGGCGTAGAGATGCTCTTGCTACAGGATTACACGCTACACTTATTCAAAAAAAATATCCCCATGCAGAGATTGCGTTTTCATGTCCAAGACTAAGACCTATTAATGGACAAAGTGATTATCCACATAAAGGCATAAGTGAGCACCAGCTATTACAAATAATTTGCGCGTATAGACTTCTTGCTCCTTACGCATCCATTACCATTTCTTCTAGAGAGCGCTCAGAGTTTAGAGATAATATTATTCGCATTGCTGCTACCAAAACATCTGCTGGTGTTTCCACGGGAATTGGTGAACACGACGGCGAGCAAGAGGGCGATGCTCAATTTGATATAGCAGATGCTAGAAGCGTGGAAGAAATGTTAGAAGCCATAAGACTGCAAGGAATGCAACCTTCCATGGTAGAGTATATAAATGTATAACAATAGCCTAATTTGCATAACAGAACGTAAAATTGTTAATGGAGATTTTTTGCAAAGAGTTGAAGAAATTGCAACCATGCATCCTAAAGCCATAATATTAAGAGAAAAAGATTTGTCCTTTGATGAATATATCACTCTGGCAAAAAAAGTTAGCACAATATGCCAACATCACAATGTAATGTGCATATTAAATTGGCGTGACGCTCTACCTAAAGTATCTAATTGTTGCACACAGTTGCCGTTTCACAGGAGATTGGAAAAGCCTGTGAACTGCCCATTTGGAATCTCTATCCATAGTATCCAAGAGTCGTTAATACTTGCTGATAGCGATGCCAAATGGCTACTGGCTGGACATATTTTCCAGACCACTTGTAAACCTGGTGAAGTTCCTAGAGGAATTGAATTTTTAAAGGATGTAGTGTCCTGCTCAAAACAACCTGTCTATGCAGTAGGTGGAATAACTCCTGACAATGTATTCAACGTGCTTAACGCAGGTGCTAAAGGCTATTGCGTTCGAAGCCCCCTAATGATAGCCAATGATGTAAAATCTATAATAACTGAATATTATAATGCTGAGTTTGAATATAAAAAAAACTTCTCTAAATAACATCGTTAGAGAAGTTTTATTATTATGCCTTAATATTTTGTTGAATCCAACTTTTTATTTCACGTACTACTCCATCTACATCTAACCCTAAGTCCTTATGCAATACTTTTTTTGCACCATGTTCAATAAAAGTATCTGGAATCCCTAAAGTTCTTATTGGAGTATAAAAGTTATTGTTAATTGCCCATTCTATTACCGCAGAGCCGAAACCTCCTGCGATTACATTGTCTTCAATGGTCATAACTCTTTTGGAATCACTAAACACTTCTTCCAAGAGTTTTTCATCTAAGGGTTTAACAAAGCGAGCATTTACCACTCCAACATCTATGCCTTCATTTTTGAGTTGTCGGCTAGCAGCTTCTGCCACAGATACCATCGATCCTACGGCTATGAGAACTACGTCGTTTCCTTTACAAACCCATTCGCCTTTTCCTTTTTCGAGATATTCAAAGGTATTTGAAAGTTCTGTACCCGGACCTTTACCCCTAGGATACCTTATAGCTACTAAGCTATTGTATTTAAACGCAGAAAAGAGCATATTTTGCAGCTCTTGCTCGTCCTTAGGGGCCATTACCGTTATATTAGGAATCATTCTAAGATAGGATAAATCAAAAACTCCATGATGAGTTGCTCCATCTTCTCCCACTATACCGGATCTGTCCAAAGCAACAACTACTGGTGTATTTTGGATTGCACAGTCGTGAATTAACTGATCGAATCCCCTTTGCATAAATGTGGAATATATAGCCAACACCGGTTTCATTCCAGATAACGCTAAGGCTGCTGCTAATGTAGTAGCGTGTTCTTCCGCAATACCCACGTCAAATACACGGTTTGGAAAAACCTTTTGAAACTCGGAAACTCCAGTTCCTAATCCCATAGCTGCTGTAATAGCACATATACGCTCATCCTCTTTACCCAGAGTGATTAACGTTTTAGCAAAAATATCCGTATATGAAAGTTCATCGGAAGCATTGTTCCGCTCTCCTGTTTTCACATTAAAAGGGCCAACTCCATGGAAAATTTGTGGATTGTTTTCTGCATGAGCATATCCCTTTCCTTTTTTTGTTATGCAATGGATTACCACAGGGCCTCTAATATTTTTTGTAGATTTAAAGACACTTGTCATATCCTGTAAATTATGACCATCCACAGGACCAAAATACTGGAATCCCATAGCTTCAAAAAAACCACTGGATAATTTCGTGCCATCAGATTCCGCTTTTTTTCTCATGCTCAACAAGTGATTATGAATTCCGCTAGTATTGGAATCTATTGACATCTCGTTATCATTTAATATGATTTTCAAATCCAGTCCGATGCTACCAGCATGATTCATAGCCTCAAAAGCCATCCCCCCTGTCATTGCTCCATCACCTATTACAGCAATTACATGGTTATTGTTCCCAGCTAAGTCCCTAGCAAGAGCAAATCCCGTGGCAGCGGAGATGGAAGTACTAGCATGCCCTGTACCAAATGCGTCATAGCTACTTTCAACTCTTCTTGGAAATCCTGAAATTCCACCGTAGGTTCTCAAACTATCAAAGTCTATATTTCTACCTGTAATCAGTTTGTGAACATATGTCTGGTGTCCAACGTCCCAAATGATAATATCTTCCGGAGCATCAAATACGTTGTGTAAAGCTAAAGCCAATTCCACAACTCCAAGGTTTGAACTCAAGTGTCCTCCTTGTTTTGAGGTGATTTTTATTATCTTATCCCTTATTTCCTCAGCTAACTTCACCAACTGTTCTGTTGGCATTTGCTTTATATCCGCAGGTGATAAAATCCCATTGAGAATAAAAGCCTTAGGTATAAGGCTTTCTTGTGAGTCTATATTATTAATATCAAGTATGTTCCCGTTCTTTTTGTTAAATTCAGCCTCCACTATCAAAGCCTCCTTTGTTGTCATAGCCTTTATTATAACATATTTTATGTATATTGAGACAGGCACACAAAGATAAGTTGCCGTTAATTCACATAGTTTTATCCTAGCGAAAGCATCTCATAATACTATGTTTAAATCGTATATTTCAATAGCATTTTCAAAACTAGTATCATTCACCTTGCTAAAGTAATATACTAATAATATGCAAAATATAATTAGTTAGGAGGACATATTATGAAAAAGTACATCTCTGAATTTATCGGTACTGCAGTTCTTGTCATTATGGGTTGTGGTACAGCTATGTTAGTTGGCACAGATGCAGTTAATGGTTCTGGATACATACTAACTGCATTTGCATTTGGTTTAGTAATAGTGGGTATGGCATACTGTATTGGAAATATTTCCGGTTGTCATATTAATCCTGCAGTATCTTTAGGCGTTCTTACTAGTGGAGGGATGACAGCATCCGAGTTCGTAGGTTATGTGGTGTCACAATGCTTAGGCGCATTTGCAGGCGCAGGCGTTCTCGCGGCGATTTTTAATCTAGGTAGCATTACCGACATGACAGGTGGATTTGGTTCAAACGGTCTAGCTGGTGTAGGTGAAAGCGTTGCCGCTGGACTTTTAGTTGAAGTTATTTTAACCTTTATCTTTGTGTTAACCATTCTTGGAGTTACAAGCAAAAAGGCCAATCACGGATCATTTGGAGGCCTAGTAATTGGTCTTACTCTAACATTGGTCCATATTTTAGGAATCGGTTTAACGGGAACCTCCGTAAACCCTGCTCGTAGTGTTGGACCTGCAATTGTAGCTGCTATCACAGGAAACATGGCACCTATTTCTTCTATTTGGGTATTTATAGTCGGCCCTCTTGTTGGAGCATTCTTAGCTGCCACAGTATATAAGTATTTAGAGCAAGATTAGTTGATATTTTAATTGACCATTAAACTAAAATAATGCCACTTCTTATTAGTAGAAGTGGCATTATTTTTATAGCTGCAATTTAGTAATTTCTTGAATACTACTTGCTGTGTCTATCCGAATAAAATCCCGCTTCGTACATTAGCACCGTGGCAGCTACTCCCACATTTAGAGAATCCATGTCCCCTAGCATAGGCAGATACGTTCTCTCGTGTGCCAAGCCATAGAAGCTTTCACTTATACCATATTTTTCTGAACCAAGTACTAATGCCGTCTTTTGGGGAAACTTTGTCTTATAATATGGAGTTCCACCAGTTGCATCAGCTAATATAATATTATATTTTCTGGACTCTAAAAACAACTTAAGCTTTTCAAAGTCATCTTCCCATATTATTGGTACTCTATATGCTGCTGTCAAACTTGCTCTTAACAACTTAGGGTGGGTTATCCTAACTTTTCTTCTATACAACACTATCCCTTTTGCTCCTACTGCATCAGCCGAGCGCAATATTGTCCCCACATTCCCAGGAATCTCCACACCGTCTAATATTATCAGCAGCCCATCCTCATTTTTCAAGCTTTCAAGCTGATGGTACGGCAATGAAATATATCCAATTAAACCTGCACTGCCACCTGCCTCTTCCAATAACGCCATTGTTTTCTTGCTGATTACATAGATGGGTACACCATTATTATATACACTGTCTAGCAATCTCCACCCCTCAGCACCGATTATTTCTTCAAGACAAACCAACAAAGCTTCAAAGTGCTTTCCTGTCACAAGTGCTTCGTTAAGGGCAAAATAACCTTGTATAACAGCCACTTGCCCGCCACCGGGAATTCTGTTTCTTATTAAATCCTGTCCTCTTTTAATAATGCCATGTTTACTTCCAACCCATTCTACGTTTTGATATTTCTTTTTAAACAAGGCTTCTCTTTCCTCACCTGAGGTCAGCCACAGCTTATTATCCATATTCTCTCCTAAAAAAAGCGTCTACCCTAGGGTAGACGCTTAATAAAGTCTTATTATCTAAGAGCTTCTTTAATAACTTCTGCTAAACGCTTAACGCCTTCTTCGATTTTATCTTCTGGCATACAGCTGTAGTTACAACGGAAGCAGTTTTCACGTACGTTATCAGCGAAGAATGCTCCACCTGGTACGAATGCAACTTTCTTCTCAATTGCTTTCATTCCTAATTCACGACCATTCATGTACTCAGGAAGTTCTACCCATAGGAATAATCCACCTTCAGGGTTAGTGAATGTAACGCCTTCTGGGAAGTATTTAGTCATAGCATCGATCATGATGTTCTTTCTCTTTCCATAAAGATCTATGATTTTCTTAATGTGTTCTTCGATGTCATTATCATCTAGGAATTGTGCTAATTCCATTTGAAGAATTGTGGATGATTGAAGGTCAGCACCTTGCTTAATTTTGTTCAATCTGTCCATAATTTCTGGAGGTGCACAGAACCAACCAATACGAATTCCTGGTGAGAAGATTTTTGAGAATGTTCCCATGAATACTACGCGGTTTTCTGTATCTAAGCTTTGTAGTGAAGGTTGAATTTCGCCTTCGAAACGTAATTCGCCATATGGGTTGTCTTCCAAAATAGCTACGTCATATTTATTAGCTAATTCGATTAATTTCTTTCTTCTTTCCATTGTCCAAGTTTTACCTGATGGGTTTTGGAAGTCTGAAATAGCATAGATAAACTTAACGTTATCGTTTTCTTTTAAGTGTTTTTCTAATTGCTCCATGTTCATTCCTTGATCATCAAGTTCAACTTCAAGGAATTTTGGCTCATATGCTTTAAATGCGTTTAAAGCGCCTAAGTAAGTTGGGCTCTCTACGATAATGCAGTCGCCTGGGTCGATAAAAGCTTTAGCCATAAAGTCAAGACCTTGTTGTGATCCACTTAATACAAGTAGGTCTGAAGGAGTACAAGTAACCCCAACTTTAGCCATTCTCTTAACGATATGCTCTCTTAATGGTAGGTATCCATCAGTTGGACCATATTGAAGAGCTTGTCTTCCTTTTTCATCCATAACTTTGTTGGATGCTGCTTTCCAAGCTTCAACTGGGAACATTTCCGGTGCTGGAAGTCCACCTGCGAAAGAGATAATAGAAGGATCTGCTGTAAGTGCTAATAATTCACGAATTTCGGATGCCTTCATGTTGTCCATTCTTCTTGCAAATTTTAATGCCATAACAAATTACTCCTCTCTTAAATTGATTGATTTTTAACTACTTCCTATATTATAGCCCTCAACACACACTTTGTCAACAGTTCGTCAAGCTATAAAAAGGTGCTAAATAGTTTTTTGATGCAAGTATTTTAGCCAATTTCACCACTGTGAGTAACCTGCTCAAACCGTCATGGTAGCCATCTTCTTTCTACGGTTTGAAAACTTTCTGTTCAAAATTTCTTAATAACTTGTAAATAATAATCTTCTATCTCGTCCCTTAATTTTTGTATAAAAACCACTGTAAAATATCAGTTATTTGCAATGAATATTACCACTATTTTCATAACAGTTTTTCAATAGAAACAAAAGTATATCTTTATTATTATTTCAAGTGAAAGTAATACTAAATATCTCAAATTCACTTACAAAATGCTATAAACATGGTATATTTATAGTGTTCTCAATAATTTGGATTAGTTATTAATCATTGAACTATTATTATACAAAGGAGTGTCCCGTGAAAATACATGAAATAATTTTGAATATTTTACGCAGAGAAGTTGCACCATCTGTGGGATGTACAGAACCGGTGGCAATTGCTTTAAATGGAGCCTATGCAGCGTCAATACTCCAAGGATTGGGCGAACAAATTAATTCTATAGAACTTAATCTAAGCAAAGGTATTTACAAAAATGGAATGGATGTAGGTATTCCTGGAACGGAAAAGACAGGATTAGATGTTGCAACCACCTTGGGTATTGCTTTAGCAGATCCCTCTAATGGTCTGGAACTCTTGGGAAGTATTGGAGAAAATGAGCGCAAATTATCAGATTATATGCTTGAATATATTCCTCCCATGATTACTCCGTTAAAAGAATCTAAACCAATATTCATAGAAACCATAATAAAAACAGACAATCATATAATCTGTGCGATAACTGAGGACAAACACGACAATATTACTTCACTACAATTAGATGGAATTGATTTGCCCGTAGAAAAAAAAGACTTGCTTACTAAGAACTCTACAGCCGATTTAACAGAGTTTTACAACTTATCAATAGACGAAATAGTAAAAGCCATCGAAGATATTCCCGCTGTAGACTTGGAGTTCCTACTTGATGGCTTAAAGGTTAACTTGGGAGTGGCAAATATGGGCACAGTTAACCCCTATGGTCTTGCAGTGGGCTATAATAGTCATCTAAATATGGAAGAAGGATTGGTGTCAAGGGATTTAGTCAACTTAGCTTTTACACTAACAGCAGCAGCCAGTGATGTGCGCATGAGTGGCGAAAGAATCCCGGTGATGAGCTCCTCTGGAAGTGGAAACAACGGTTTGACTGCTATATTGCCAATTGCAGCTTTCCACGAACTTCAACCCGTCGACGATGAAAAGCTCTCCAGGGCGCTTGCGATTAGCCATATAATAACCGGTTATGTAAAAGTCTATATAGGAAGACTTTCCAACATTTGTACTTGCAGTATTGCAGCCTCCATAGGAAGCGGGTCAGCCATTGCTTGGATTCTAGGAGGTAGATCCATTATTGGGGATACCATTAATAACATTATTGCTAATCAAGCAGGCGTTATTTGTGATGGTGCAAAGCCTGGTTGTGCTCTTAAATTGGGAACCGCAGCATCCACGGCCATCCAATCAGCACTCTTGGCTTATAGAGGTACAAGATTAATTGAGCCCAATGGCTTAGCAGATACAATTCCTGAAAATAGCATTAGAAATCTTGCAGCACTAAGTTCCAAAGGAATGACCAACGTTGACAATACCATAATCGATATCATGGAAAAAAGACATATTAATCCATCTACAATTTGTTAATAGCTGTTTCATAAAACTATTTCTCTTAAGTTATAATAGTTAAAAAAAGACACCGGAAATTTGAAACCCAACTCATCAATTTCCGATGTCTTTTTATTATGTTGTTACAGCGAAAAGCAACAATATCCTGCATCTGATAATTTTCTATAAATCTCTCTTCTATGCTCTTCATTTCTAGACTCTACCACAACTCTTACTACCATTGAATCAATATCGGCTTTAACGTGGTCAGTAAATTGATCAATAGTTAGAATATTTGTTCCCATTTCTTTTAATAATCCTAAAAGCTTCATTAACTCTCCCGGCTTATTGGGAACAGGTGTCGTTATTTCAGTTAACCTTCCACTTTTAAAGGATCCTAGCGAAATGATTTTAGATACTATATTCATATCCACGTTTCCACCTGATATTAGACAGCAGGTTTTACCACTTAACTTCACTTTATTATATAGTACAGCTGCCACAGTAGCAGCTCCTGCTCCTTCGGAGACCATCTTGTTTCGTTCCATTAAATATAGCATAGCATATGCTATTTCCTCTTCATCTACAGTTACTATTTCATCAACCCATTTTTGAACCATTTCATAAGTTTTATCCCCAGGTTTTTTTACAGCAATTCCATCGGCAATAGTTGCTGCACCAGGTAATTCAACAATAGCACCTGCATCCACTGAAGCTTTCATAGATGCAATCTTAGAAGCTTGTACACCAATTACCTTACAATTTGGGTTTATGCTCTTCACTGCCACAGCAACCCCAGAGATTAAGCCACCACCCCCAATGGAAACCACAACAGTATCCAAATCCGGAATACTCTTAATTATTTCCAGTCCAATGGTTCCCTGCCCAGCCATGACATCAGGATCATTAAATGGGTGGATAAATGTTAGGTTGTCCCTATCTCTTAATCTAAGTGCTTCCTGATACGCATCATCATATACGCCATCAACTAAAACTACACTTCCACCATATCCCTTAGTCGCTTCAACTTTTGATAAAGGAGCCGAAGCAGGCAGACAAATGGTAGATGGTATACCCAATCTCGTAGCTGATAGAGCCACGCCTTGGGCATGGTTGCCCGCAGAACAAGCAATTACTCCTCTGCTTTTTTCTTCTTCGCTTAACCTTGCAGTTTTATGCAATGCTCCTCTTAGCTTAAAAGAGCCCGTAAGTTGAAGGTTCTCACATTTTAAGTAGATATCTTTTTCATGATGATTTAATTGAATAATAGGGTTTTTCTTTATTACTGGTTCTAATATTTTGGCAGCTTCTTCAATCCTCTTTAGATCAAACATCTTCTTCCTCCTCACGGCGGAAATGAACGATACTGACCCACTTTCCGTCATCATTTAATATTTTTCTAATGCGTTTATCAAACTCCATTCTCGTCAACCAAATCTGACGATCACAGCCTAAACACTGCAATTTTATATCTGCACCAGTCCTTAGAATTTTCCAGCGATTTTCTCCACAAGGATGCCCTTTTTTCAACGTTACAACATCCTCAACCCTATAATGATAGTGCATAATCAATCCCCCTTGACCAACTGAACATGCGGAAACGGAATGTGAATGCCTTCTTTTTCCAAAGTTTCTTTACACAACTGCCTCAGTGCTCTTTCCGTATCCCACTGCTTATTTGGTAATACCGTAGTATAAATTTGAATATTTACTGAAGATGAATCGAAACTGCTAATCCCCTGTACAATAGGATCTGCAATCACTTCCGAATGCTCTGACTTGTATTTAGAAATGGCTTCTCCCAATATGGCTTTGATGTTTTCAATATCTGCATCATACGATATAGGTATCTGTACCAAAACCCTCATAGGCCCTCTGGAATAGTTTGTCACAGAAGTTACTCCACCATTAGGCAAAATATGCAATGCCCCATCAAAATCCTTTAGCTTCGTAATACGTATCCCCAATTCTTCCACATATCCCGTAAATGAACCAACCTTTATTAAATCTCCAACAGCATATTGATTTTCCCACAGTATAAAAAACCCTGTGATAATGTCTTTAACCAAGCTCTGAGCCCCAAAACCTATGGCCACAGAACCAACTCCAGCCGCTGCAATAATAGATGCTGTATTCACTCCCAGGTCATCTAAGATACTTAAAATACCTACAGTCCATATTACAACTTTAATTGCAGCTCTAGACATTTGTTTAATAGTATGAATTCGACCAGCATCAGCAGTTAACGACTTCTGGCTCTTTTCACTCCACTTGTCCACAACCATATATAGTAACTTCATTATTATCAATAATATTACTACTGTAACAGCTACAGAGACAATAATTCCCAAAAACGTTAGGTTGCCTTTTGAATTATACAAGCGCTCAAGTATTTTAGCCTCTGTCACATTAACCACTCCTCTCCCTATGGATTAGCTTCTACCTCTTCATCTTCTCCATCTGGTGTAGCTTCTTCTAAATTCTCGCTATCTTCATTCGTATTTTCTTCAGCTGGTGTTTCCTCGGAATCCTCTTCCGCAGTCTCTCCAGGAACAACCATAGGCTCCCCATCCACTAGCTTAGACAAGTCCACGTGGTCTCCATAAACAATAGCCACTATATCCCCATAGGCTTGAATATCGTTTATAGTAAAGTCAGTTTTATAATATATTCCAGGCGTTTCTTGCCCAGCATAATAACCGGCTATCTCTGTTCCAGAATACACATAGTTTATTCCCTTGTCCCTCATAAAGCTAATGCTACCAATGGCTGGGATAACCTTGCTAGTAGACACAAGCTGACGATTAAAACTCTCAAGGACATCACCGTGTAATACCCATATTTTGTTATCATCCCAAATTGCTTGCTTTACCAAGTTTACTTCAACTTGAACTTTATTTTCATTTCTCAGCCAATATATATTTTCATTAGTAACAGCGTAGATATCGTTTCCATTTAGGAATAATTTTATGACCACTTCATTTTCAAAATCATAATTCCTAACAGTTTTGCCAGAAGTCCATGTGACCCTGCTCCTATAACCCTGCTCTTTTGTAACAAGGGAACCAACGACATAATCATCTTCACTTTGCATGTCATAGCATAGGATAAATTCATTTAATGCAATTAAGGGTGTTAGAGTCCCCTTTTCATCCATAACATCAAGTACTTCTCCATCACCGGTCTTTCTGTGAACTACCACATATTGCCCAGCTTCATTCACGCGAAAAACATTGTGTCCGCCACCTGAAACATATCCTGCTTGATTACCTTTTTGATCATATATAGTAATATCTTGAGTTAAATGGTTCACAGCATATATCAAATCATGTATAAAGAAAACTCTTCCCATTTGAGGGTTGTTCAGCAACCTCTCCTCAGTGCCATTAACATCGTAAAATGCCAAATTATTTCTATCCCAAAATCTTAAGCCCTTTTCCGAATACTTTAAGCTTTCGATTTCCTCTGTGCTGCCCCAAACAGTGGATACAACTTCTAGAGTCTTGTGTTTGCCAACGCTTGTACCCTTTGAACAGCGACCAATAAGGGCTATTAATATTATTAATAATCCTAATAATACTCCCCACCTAAGTAGTATTTTAGGGTTTCTTTTAAGACGAGTTGCCAAAGGTCCTAAAGATTTGCCAAGTCCTGTTTCTGGAAGTTTTATCTTTTGTAATACGCGTTCCTTTTTCTTCTTAACCGGTTTCTGATCAAAGACTATTTCAACTTCTTTTACGCCCTCTGACCTGTTGCTTGAAACACGTCTTTTCTTTGGGTATTCCCTAGAAATTTCCTGTTTAAATTCCGATTTTTCTACGATAGGTACCCCCTCATCTTGGCCTCTATCCAAAACTAGGGGTTCTTTTATTTTATCGGAATCAGAAATAGGGCCTCCATCAACTTGTGATTGACCCTCGTTGTTATCTATATCTATTCCAGGATCCTCTCCTCGTTGTAAATCTCTATGGTCCATATCCTTCCTCCTTTTATCATTATACATTATCTAGACTAGCTGTACAACGTAAAGGTTGCTTAAACAGACTACTCCTTCCAAAAGAGAATTGGATCAATTGATGGCCACTGGAGAAATGGTTAGTATTTCAATAATGTCCATGGCAATAGAGGCACTTGGTGGAAAATCAATTTCCCTATCAGGTCCTCAAGCAGGCATTGCCGTTGAAGGCCCCTATGGGCAAAGCAGTGTAAAAGACATAAATAAAGATAACATTATCTCTAACTTAGAGTCAGGAAATATAGTTATTGTAGCAGGTTTTCAAGGAATTGGAGGAAATGGAGATATTTTCACCCTAGGTCGTGGTGGCTCAGATGTATCCGCTGCAGCGTTGGCAGCAGAATTTAACTGCCCTTGCTATATATATACAGATGTGGATGGAATACATACCGTAGATCCACACCACTATCCAGGAGCGCGTAAATTGGAGCAAATAAGCTATGATGACGCTTTGACTATGGCGGCTCACGGGGCAAAGGTAATGGAGCCAGTGGCAGTAAAGTTGGCAAAGGAAGCCAATATTCCAGTATACGTTAAGAGAACCCTTAGCAATGAGCCTGGTACAGTTATTACATCCCGATGCAATAATCAGCCGTCTGTAGTGGGAATGGCCATTTATAAGGACCTATGCCTTGCATATTGCAAACAAAAACCTGGAACACCTTTGCAAAAATGTCTGCTGGAAACACTGGAAATAGCTCATATCCCTACTCTGTTTACAAAAGAAGAGAAGGAGTCTGTAGTTATTGGAATAAAACAGGCAGATTTATCTTATGCAAATAAAGTTCTACCACAAGTTGGATTAAATGTTGATGAGAGAATGGAGATGATCACCATTGTACATGGTGGTGGTGATAAATTAGAAACATGCTTGCGTACGATATTACGAGATAAGGGATGTGAACCCTATCATGTGGAACCGGGAAATGGAAGAATATCGTTTATTATTGAAGAGTCACAATCGCCTGTTGTCGTAAATGCTTTCGGTACTTGGTTGGATTTATAAGGAGGAGAAATGTCAATATTCAAAGGTTCAGCAGTTGCATTAGTAACACCGTTCACACCTGACGGTTCAAAAATTGATGTGGAGAGATTGATTTCACTTATTGAATTTCATATTGAAAATGGAACAGATGCCATATTGGTAAATGGCACCACCGGTGAGTCACCTACCCAATCTAAAGAAGAATTTGAATTACTAGTATCTACAACAGTTCAAGCTGTGGCAAAGAGAGTACCCGTAATAGCTGGCGCAGGTAGCAACAATACCACCCACTCCTTAGAGCTAAGTCTAAGTGCTCAAAACATGGGAGCAGATGCTCTTTTGCTAATTACACCATATTATAATAAAGGAACCCAAACAGGAAATTTGCAACACTTTATTGCAGTTGCAGACCGAGTAGACATTCCTATAATCCTATATAATGTACCAGGTAGAACTGGGATTAACCTATTACCTGAAACAATTGCCAAAGCTGCTGAACATCCTAATATAGTAGCAGTAAAAGAGGCTTCGGGTAAAATTGAGCAAGTATTGAAAATTAGAGAGCTGTGCGGAAGCGACTTTGATATATATTCTGGAAATGACGATATTATAGTCCCTACATTAGCTTGCGGTGGAGTTGGGGTCATCTCGGTACTAGCTAACGTGGCACCTACAGCAACCCACGAAATGGTTATGGAATATCTAAATGGAAATACAAACACTGCCTTGGAAATGCAATTAAAATATAATCCGCTGGTCAGAGCGCTATTCACAGAACCAAATCCTATAGCGGTAAAGAGAGCCATGGAACTGATTAACATGTCATGCGGCCCATTGAGATTGCCATTGACACCATTAGAAGAGCCCCACGAAGCTCAGTTGATTGAAGCTCTAAAAGACTTGTCTCTAATTTGATAGGTTGACAATCAGATGCCGCAGTATTGCGGTTTTCTGTTTTTATAAGGAGGAATTGATGAAGATAATAATATCTGGCGCTCAAGGAGCTATGGGCAATACCTTAGTTCGTTGTGCTGAAGAAAACCCCCAGTGTGAAATCATTATGGGAATAGATAATAATACAGATGGAGCTTTCCCCTACGAAATAGTAAAAAGTCCTGATGAAATTTGCCCTAAAGCCGATGTAATCGTGGATTTTTCCAACCACAGCCTTTTACCAAGCTTGTTGAAAGCTGCAGTAGAGCATAAAATCCCCATGGTCATAGGGACTACTGGTATCACCGATTTTGAAAACGCACTGATTGATGAGGCTGCAAAATCTATTGCAATTTTACAATCTGGAAACATGAGCATAGGAATAGCTCTTATGAAAAAACTTGCAGCTATATGCTCAGAATCACTTCCAGATTTCGACATTGAGATAATAGAAGCTCATCACCATAGAAAAGTTGATTCCCCCAGCGGAACAGCAGAGATGCTACTGTCCTCGGTGAAAAGTACTAGACCAGAAGCAGATGCAAAGTATGGAAGACATGGAAGAGATACAAAGAGAAACCCAAACGAGATTACAATTCACAGCTTACGAGCTGGAAGTATTGTGGGAGAACATGAAGTACTATTTGGGGGTCCAGACGAAATAATGGTAATAAAACACACAGCATTATCTAGAGACATCTTTGCACAAGGAGCTATGAAAGCCGCATTTTTTGTGGCAAATGCACCTATCGGACGCTATACCATTGACGATATAATTGGAGGTTCAAGATGATAAGAATTGGCATAGTTGGCTATGGAAATTTGGGAAAAGCCGCCGAAAAATGTGTAAACGATATGCAGGATATGGAATTAGTGGCAGTATTTTCCAGAAGAGAAATAAAATGTGCCACAGTACCAGTATATTCATACGAGCAGCTACTTAAAAGAAAAATTGAATTAGACGTGCTATTACTATGCCTAGGTTCTGCTACAGATATTCCAGAATATGCCCCAAGATTAGCAAAACTATACAATACAGTGGACGTATACGATAATCATGGAAAATTACCTGAATATCGAGCAGAAATGAATAACATCGCCAAAGAAAACAGGCACAGTTCTATTGTTGCCGTCGGTTGGGATCCAGGTTTGTTTTCACTGCAAAGAACTATGGCAAGTGCCATATTGCCCAAGTCAATCCCTACGACATTTTGGGGCTCAGGAGTTAGCCAAGGTCATACCGATGCCATAAAACGAATACCAGGCGTAGAGCAAGCTGTACAATATACAGTGCCTAAACCAGAGGCATTAGACGCTATCGTCTCAGGCAAAAGCTGTGATATTCCTGCAACTTCAAGGCATTATCGACAGTGCTATGTAGTCTGTGATGAGAGAGAATGCTCTCGAATAGAGGAGACCATAACTACCATGCCAGACTATTTTGCAGACTACGACACGCGCGTGGAATTTATTACCAAGGAAGAATTTGTTAAACATAGCGAAGCCATGCCCCATGGAGGCCAAGTCATCTCAGCAGATTTTAGTACCAATGCACCCCAGATTTATAAATTCGAATTAGAACTTGGATCAAACCCTGCTTTCACAGCATCAGTCATGGTGGCATATGCAAGAGCTGCCCATTCACTTTGGAAAAACGAGGACTATGGCGCTAAAACTATTTTGGAAATACCACCATGTCTAATCTCACCAATGAGCATTGAAGATATGGTAAATAATTATTTATGATAATTACAGTAATACTATAAGAGCTATTACCGCTTGGTAATAGCTCTTATAGTATTGCTATGAAATTTTTACGGTTGACAAAAAATCATAGCTATGAACAGGTTAATAGACTACTACACTACATATTCCTATTATTGCCTAATGAGTGTTACTATGATATTCTTAAATATGAGGTGAATTTATGAAACCACAGATAATTTCTGTTGATAACCACAAATTTATAGCATATCCCCATCTGTGGGATATGGGTTTTTTCCATGTATTCACTACCGGAGATATGGACATGGGATTTGTTACCACCAAATCCTATCCTTTGTTAAAGGAACAAATAGCTTTTATTATGGATGCTTTTGAAATGAAGCCAAGAGGATTGTTTTCAGGGTATCAGATACACGGTGATTACATTGAAAGTATCGTTACAGAGAAAGAAGGCGATGCCTTCCCACTAGGTAGAATGTCTCCTGAGTCTGATGGCACCATTACGAATATCAAGAACATTACTTTGATGACAAAGTTTGCAGATTGCATGCCTCTTTTGTTCTTTGATCCTATAAAAAAGGTTCAAGCGGGCATCCACTCCGGCTGGAAAGGCACAATGCTTCATATCGGGCCAAAAGCACTTAAAAAAATGGTAGCACAATACGGTTCAAATCCTAGAGACATTATTGTGGTAATTGGCCCTAGCATAAGAAAATGCCACTTCGAAGTAGAAGCTGATGTAGCCATTCCTTTTATGGAACAGTTTCCCCATGCTGGAGATAAGATAGTGAAAGTTGATTCTGTAAAATATCACATCGACCTTCAAGGACTTCTGCGTGAAGAACTATTATCCGAAGGAATTCAAGCTGAGAACATTTTAGAAACCGGGTTTTGTACACACTGCGAACCATGGTTGCACTCATATCGTAGAGATAAAGAAAACTTTGGATTAATGGCAGCTTTATCAATATTAATATAAATAATTTTTTGTAATTATTAGATGATTTCTATACTATCGACGATATGTTTTATTATTAACGGGTATAATGTTATTATATAAAGTACGGTAACCGAAAGGAGTCAGCTATGAAAAAGATATTAGTGCCCATTGACGGTTCTGAAGTTTCTCTTCGTGCCGTGGAATTTGCAAAATCCATGTTCCAATTACAAGATAAGACAATAACTATTTTCAGCGTAATCCCTAATAGTGTAAATTACTATATAACTAATGCAGAGCTACTAGATCAAATCAGCGAAGCATCCTCAAGTAAAACTGAGGAATTGCTTCAAAACATAGTCAAAGGTTTTGAAGGATTGCCAGGAAGAGTTAATTACCACTATACAATGGGAGACCCTGCTGCTGAAATAATTAGATTTGCAGAAGATAACGATTATGATATCATTGTCATGGGAAGTAGAGGGCTTGGATCTATTTCTAAGACCATCTTAGGTAGTGTATCAACAAAGGTATTGCATAGATCGAAACATACAGTGGTCATTGTTAAGTAACAGCCCTATATTAAAGGAGGAATTTATTAAAATGAAGTCAATATTAGTTTATTCAAGTAAGACTGGAAATACTGAAAGATTGGCAAAAGCAATTCACAGCACTTTGCCTGAAGGAACAGAATTTAAATCTGTAGATGAAATTGATAATTTTGACGATTATGAAACTGTTATTGTAGGTTTCCACGTAATTAATGGAAAAGTAGACAAAAAAGCTCAAGCAGTTTTAGATCAACTTAAAGGTAAAAAAGTAGGACTATTCGCAACTACTGGACTTTTATTCTTAGGTGGAAAAGCTATCACAGAAGCCAGAGACCAAATTGAAGAAAACAATGAGCTACTATGTGCTTATATCTGCCCAGGTCGTATTGACCCAGCCGTAGAAGGTAAGTTTAAAGAAGCTTTCCCGAAATACTGCGATATAATTGATGACGCTCACATTCCTGAGGATGTAGGAGCTCCATTAGACAAATATTTGGAAGAAGCGAAAAACCTTTATAATCAGTCACTTAAGTAAATAATAATATAAAACTATCTATTGGAATTCTCCAATAGATAGTTTTTTTATGTTCATTAAAATTAAGAAATAACCATAAGTAATTACACTACTCTCAAACGCTATAGAACAGCTTATGACTGGCTACGAAGTTTAATAACCATAAGTAATTACACTACTCTCAAACGATAAAGCTGCATTTCTTCTATTCATAATTGTTTAATAACCATAAGTAATTACACTACTCTCAAACACAGAGAATAAAGGTCTCCAAAATCGGTGTGTTTAATAACCATAAGTAATTACACTACTCTCAAACAAAAGATAGA
>JAAYFJ010000036.1 GCA_012728295.1 Tissierellia bacterium
AGTTGTTAACGAAATTTACTTAACTAAGGAGCGACAAAGTAAACAGGAAGTATATTTTAGCTTGATAAGTCGGATTAAACATTATAACCATGTTATGAAAACCACTATTGAGTCTCCATCAAGAGCGACAGTTTATAGAATGATAGGTGAGCTAGATGATTATACGGTTATGGCTGAAAGACATGGTATTAAAGCAGCTAATAAGTATTATCGGATTTCAGGTAAAGGTATTAGAACAACTTACCCACTAGAACGAGTGGAAATCGACCATACACCTTTGGATGTCATGGTTTTAGATGAAAGAACAGGACTAGTAATTGGACGGCCTTATTTAACTTGTCTGCTAGACAGCCATACACGAATGCCTTTAGCTGTTTCTATAGGATTTGAGCCGCCTTCTGAACTATCAGTTGTACGAGCATTGAAGCAGGCTATTTGGGGGAAAGATGATTTAATAAAAAATGTACCTGATATTAAAGGGGAGTGGCCTGCATTTGGGATTCCCGCATTACTAGTTTGTGATAATGGACTTGAGTTTCATTCTGCCCATCTTCGCAGGATTTGTGGAGAACTTAACATTGAACTAATGTTTTGTCCTAAGCATGAACCAAATTATAAAGGTCGTGTTGAGCGATTTTTAGGAACACTTAATGGGCAAGTTTCTCAAAGAATTCGTGGAACTACTTTCTCGAATATTAGGGAAAGAGGTGATTATAATTCGATATCAGAAGCAACGATTACCCTCTTGGAGCTACAAAATATTATTTATTTTTGGATTGTAGATATTTACTTACAAACCGTTCATGGGACATTAGGAACGACACCTTATCAACAGTGGATCAAAAATATTCAAAGAGTTCCTGCTATTTTACCTAAAGATAGAGATCAATTTAATTTAATTTGTGCTAAGCAATACGACAGATCAATGAGTCATGAGGGGATCCATTTTAAGAGGCTAACCTATAACTCGGAGTCATTAAGAATGCTGAGAATTTTATATGGAAATAGGGCTAAAGTGCAAATACGTGTTGACCCAGAAAATATAGAAAAAATATGGGTTTATGATCAAGGCAATGATGTTTTCATAGAAGTACCCTGTACAGATGGAGAATATGCAAAAAACTTAACACTATTACAGCAAGAAATGGTTTTAAAGGAGAGGTTAGAGCAGCAAAAAATAGTAGAAGAAGAGACCGTGAATAGTTTAAGAGAAGCTAAAATAAAATTGAATGAAAAACTGAAAAGTTTGAGTAGCAGTAAAGGTATTAAAAAACGCTCTCAAGCGGTGCGTATCGGAGATATTAATACTTTTAATATTGAGGCTGTTCCCCTAAAAAAGATAAATAAGAAAAGCCCGCGATTTTTATTAGATAAGATTCCTGATTTTAAGTTGCTTGGGGACAAGGAGGAGGATAATGAATAGTCAACGATTTAGGATGATAGCTTTGTTAAAACAAAAAGTAATTCGTTATCCGCAGTTTGAAATAGCCTATCAACAAATACAGTCCATTTTAGAGCTTAAAAAATTTACGGGAATTTCACAGAACTTATTATGTATTGGCGCGGCAGGGACGGGAAAAAGTACTATAAAGAAGGAGGTAGAGAAAGCTTATCCTAGAAAAGTAGTTGTAGGAGTACCTATCATCCCAGTTCTAACAGTTGATACACCAGCAATACCAACAGTAAAAAATATTGCTGAAACAATGCTTTTGGCTTTTGGGGACCCATTAGCAGGAAAAGGTACTGTAATCCCCCCTAAAAATAATACCGACTATAAGTAGAATTTTCTCGTATCATTTATCTAGGAGAATTAACTATGAAGAAATCAAAATTTACAGATTCGCAAATCATGTCCATTTTAAAACAAAACAAAGCCGGCGTTAA
>JAAYFJ010000054.1 GCA_012728295.1 Tissierellia bacterium
ATGGTATAAATATGAACATAAATATATTCCATTAAAAGGTGCAATAGAATTTTCAAATGTCAATTTTAGTTATGAAGATAAACCAATATTAAAGGATGTCAGTTTTTATGCAGATGCTGGAACCAAAATTGCCTTTGTAGGTGCAACGGGAGCGGGAAAGACGACAATCATTAATCTTATCACCAGAATGTATAATATAGAAAAAGGGACAATTTCTATTGATGGCATAAACATACAGGAAATTAAACTAAGGGACCTTAGAGAAGGCATAGCGTCAGTATTACAAGAAACGGTATTGTTTTCTGGAACGGTGCGAGATAATATTCGATATGGGAGAGAGAATGCCACTGATGAGGAAGTCGTACAAGCTGCTAAACTGGCTAATGCCCACGGTTTTATCAGCACACTGCCACTAGGCTATGAAACCATTATTTCATCAGAAGGAAGTGAGCTTTCTAAAGGCCAGCGACAACTAATAGCAATAGCTAGGGCAGCTTTAGCAGATCCTCCGATATTAATATTGGATGAAGCTACTTCAAGTATTGACTCTAGAACGGAGAAATTGGTACAAGATGGAATGGATAAACTAATGGAAGGTCGTACTGTACTGGTAATTGCCCATAGATTGTCGACAATTAGAAACTCTGCTGCCATAATGGTAATGGAAAATGGCGAAATTGTAGAAAGAGGAAATCATAACAGTTTAATGATTAAAAGAGGGATATACTATAAACTTCAAACGGGGAGTATAGAATTGCGATAAAAAAGACCCCTAAGGGGTCATCCAGTTATCCACATCTTTTTTTATTGCAAGAAACAATCCTCCAGGCTCAGATAGCCATTTTTCTAAGATGGAATTAGCTTTGTTTTTATCTCCATAATCTAGAGTGAGATGAAATCTAATTTCATCGTCTTGGTGTAAGGTCAGGTTAACAATATATCTGCCATTTTTTTCTTCAATATATCCTGTGGCAGTGGGCGTTGAGTAGTGAGAGAACGACTTAAGCGATGAGGAAGGTTTCTTTGGAATCTTATCTGAAAGTAGCTCCAAAGTAGTTTCTCCAATGGAAAGTAGTGTGACAATATTGTCGTTTCTATTTACAAAGTCTGCTTCATTAAGTTCATATAAATATTGAAAAAGTAGGAAGTAGTTAATTTCATAATTGTTTAACAACTCATAAATTAGACTATCCTCGTTAAGGGAGCCGTTGTTCTGTTTAAGGATATTTAATATAAGAAGCTTTCCCTCAACTTGTTCTTTAGTATTTTGTTCAAACATGATATCCCTCCCTAATATACTATTATACCATAGGATTTACAGGGACAAAAGGAAAGGTGAGCAATATGGAAAAAATATTGACATTGGCAACTAAAAATAGCAATAAAGTAAGAGAAATAAAAGATATACTAGGAGGTTTAAACTTCGTAGTTAGGGGCCTTGATGAATTAGGGGATAATTTTGGGAATGTTTCAGAGGATGCAGAAACATTGGAGGGCAATGCAATCATAAAAGCTTGGAGCGTGTGGAAGCGCATAGGTGGATGGGTTATTGCCGATGACAGTGGTTTGTTTGTCAATTCGTTAGATGGTATGCCAGGAGTTCATTCAGCGCGCTATGCTGGAGAAGAACAGAACGACAAAGCGAACAACAAAAAATTGATTGATGAGTTAGAGAATAAAGATGATAAATCAGCGTTTTTCATGACTGCATTGGCGATAGTTAATCCCAAAGGAGGAATAAGGGTATTAACAGGGAAATGCGAAGGAAGTATTACAACTATACCAAGAGGTGAAGATGGATTTGGGTACGACCCTCTTTTTATTCCACAAGATTATCAAAAGACATTCGCTCAATTAGGTGATGAGGAAAAAAATAAGATATCACATAGGGCTAGAGCCCTAGAAAAGCTAGTAGAGTTTTTTCTGGAGCGAGAGTAAAGGGAAACACACCAGCAATATTTTGTTATATAGTTGACAAAGTAGAATTGTTATGCTAAAATTAATGAGAATTTAATATTTTCTTCAGGGCAGGGTGCAATTCCCGACCGGCGGTATAGTCCGCGAGCGTAAGCTGATCTGGTGTGATTCCAGAACCGACAGTATAGTCTGGATGGGAGAAGTTTGTTTAGAGCTAATGGCCCTGTATTTTTTGCAGGGTTTTTTTATTTTTGTAACGAAAGAAAGGTGATTGTTATTAATAGTCATGAACATTGGATGAACTTAGCACTACAATTGGCAAAAAAAGCAAAGGGTTGGACTTTATCTAATCCATTAGTTGGAGCCGTTATTGTCAATGACGATAGATTGTTGGCAGAGGGCTATCACAAAGCTTATGGACGTGATCACGCTGAAGTAGACGCAATTAATAATGCACTAGATTCAGTTGAGGGTGCTACTTTATATGTGAACCTAGAACCATGCTGCCACGAGGGGAAACAGCCTCCATGTGTAGAAGCCATAATCAATTCCGGAATAAAGAGAGTTGTTGTTGGAATGTTAGATCCTAATCCAAAAGTATCGGGAAAAGGAGTAGAGCGGCTAAAGAAATCAGGAATAGAAGTTATTACTGGAGTATTAGAAGATGAAGCGAAATTGCTAAATGAAGAATTCATAAAATTCATTACGACAGGACTTCCGTTTGTAACCGCAAAATCAGCAATAACTTTAGATGGAAAAGTTGCCACCAGGACTGGAGATAGCCAATGGATAACTTCTGAGGAATCTAGAAAAGACGTTCACAGGCTAAGACATGAAAATATGGCAATTATGGTTGGAATCGGAACTGTTTTAGCAGATGATCCGCTATTAAACACTAGGATAGAAGGTTTAAAATCTCCTATTAGAGTAGTAATAGATAGCAATTTACGAATTCCTGAAGACTCTAGAATGTTTCATCTTGATGAAAATGAGACCATCATTTTCACCACAGAAGCAGTGCCGAAAGCAAAAGTTGAAATTCTTAACAGCAAGCCAGGCATTAGTGTCGTTATAGCAGATACTGATAAAAGTGGAAGTGTAAATCTTAATACTGTATTAAAAATTTTAGGTGAGAGAGGTATTTCTTCTATCTTGGTGGAGGGAGGAGCATTAATTTTAGGCGCTCTTTCAAATGAAAAGTTAGTAGATAAATATCATATATATATCGCTCCAAAGTTCATTGGAGACCACGAAGCTCCATCATTTATAAACGGAGAAAGTGTTGAACACATCAATGATGCACAAGAGCTTATAAATGTTAGCTATAAGGTTATGGGGGCTGATATTTTAGTTACTGGCTATCCACGGAGGTCATAATGTTTACAGGTATTATAGAAGAAGTAGGGTCTCTAAAAAGGATATCTCGCAAGGGTAGCGCTTTAGAGATAGAGATATATGCTAGATTAGTATTAGAGGGCACAAAACTAGGCGATAGCATTGCCACCAATGGAGTTTGTTTAACAGTTGTAGAAATTGGCAGTGACTTTTTTAAAGCAGACGTGATGCCCCAAACGGTAAAACTAACTAATTTACATGCTTTAAAGCCAGGTAGTCCAGTAAACTTAGAAAGGGCTATGGCAGTTGGGGGAAGACTTGATGGTCATATTGTTCAGGGACATGTTGATGGGCTTGGGAAACTGAGAAGCGTTGTAAATATGGACAGTGCCCATATGCTTACCATAGAGACCGATAAAGAGTTGCTGCTACAAATGGTGGATAGGGGTTCGGTTGCCTTAGATGGAATTAGTCTAACGATTGTTGAAGTAGGTCAGGATTATTTCAAAGTTTCAATTATCCCAACAACGGGGAAAGATAGTCAAATATTAAAGAAAAAACATGGAGACCTAATAAATATTGAATGCGATATCGTAGGCAAATATATTAAGAGATTTATGGAAAAACTGGATACTAATAGCGGAATTACAAAGACATTTCTTGAAGATGTAGGATTTATTTAGGAGGAATTATGAGCGACTTTCAAACAGTAGAAAAAGCACTAGAAGATTTAAAAAATGGCAAAATAATAATTGTTACCGATGATCCTGACCGTGAAAACGAAGGTGACTTTATTTGCGCAGGAGAATTCGCTACCACGGAAAACATTAACTTTATGGCTACATATGGAAAGGGACTAATATGTATGCCTATGAGTTCTGAAATAGGTAAAAAACTTGGCTTAGAACAAATGGTAACAAACAACACAGATGCGCATGGAACTGCATTTACAGTTAGTATAGACCACATAGATACCACTACAGGGATATCCGCTTTAGAAAGATCATTTACGGCAATTGAATGTACAAAAGATTACGCAAAACCAGAAGATTTTAGAAGACCTGGACATATGTTTCCTCTAATTGCAAAAGATGGTGGGGTATTAATGCGAGAAGGCCACACTGAAGCAACAGTCGATCTTATGAGATTTGCAGGATTAAAAGAAGTAGGGATATGTTGTGAAATCATGAGAGATGATGGTACCATGATGAGGACATCTGAACTTAAAGATTTGGCTAAAGAGCATGATTTGACATTTATTACCATTAGAGATTTACAGCACTATAGAAGGCAATATGAAAAACTTATCGAAAGAGTTGCAACAGTTAAAATGCCTACCAAATATGGTGATTTTACAGCCTATGGTTATATTAACAAGCTCAATGGAGAGCATCATGTAGCATTGGTTAAAGGTGATATAAGCGACGGTAAAAATATTCTATGTAGAGTTCATAGTGAGTGCTTGACAGGAGATTGCTTCGGTTCTTTAAGATGTGATTGTGGTCAGCAATTTGATGCAGCTATGAAGGCGATTGCAGAAGAAGGTCGTGGAGTGATGCTATATATGCGTCAAGAAGGTAGGGGAATTGGACTTATCAATAAGTTGAGAGCTTATGAGCTTCAGGACAAGGGATATGATACTGTTGAGGCAAATATAGAACTGGGATATCCTGGAGATTTGAGAGAATACTCAATAGGTGCTCAAATTCTTTCTGACTTAGGGGCAAAAGAGCTAAAGCTAATGACCAATAACCCACAAAAGATTTATGGATTAAAGGGATTTGGTCTAGAGATTGTGGAGAGAATCCCAATTCAAGTAGAGCCTAATAGCCATGATGAATTCTACCTGAGAACAAAAAAAGAAAAAATGAATCACATTTTAGATTTATAGGAGGAATAAGATGATTTACGAAGGAAAATTAATATCTAAGGGAAGCAATTATGCAATAATAGTAGGCAGGTTTAATGAGTTTATTGGATCAAAGCTACTTGGAGGCGCAATAGATGCGCTTAAGCGTCATGGAGTTAAAGATGAAGAAATAGATGTGATTTGGGCTCCAGGAGCATTTGAAATACCTTTGGTGGCGAAAGCATTGGCTTCTAAAGGAAACCATAGTGCAATCATATGTTTGGGAGCGGTTATAAGAGGATCAACACCCCATTTTGATTTTGTAAGTGCTGAAGTTTCTAAGGGCGTAGCAGCTGTAGGCCTAGAGACCTCAATTCCAGTAATTTTTGGAGTGCTAACAACTGATACTATTGAACAAGCCATAGAAAGAGCAGGTACAAAAGCAGGAAATAAAGGCTATGATGCTGCTGTGACTGCGATTGAAATGGTAAATTTATTGGAGCAAATTAATGGATAAAACTGTTCTATCAGGAGTTAAAACTATATATTTTGACTTTGATGGAACCCTTCACGATACAGTAAAGATATACGGAGAGAGTTTACGTATTGGGTTTAAGTACATGATAGATCAAGGCATGGATTATTTCTCTATACCTACAGATGAAGAAGCGGTTAAATGGCTTGGATATAATGCTCCTGAAATGTGGTTGAAATTATTACCAGATGAGCATGATGAATTCAGGCTTAAGGTAAGTAAAATGGTAGGACAACACATGAATGAAATGCTTAGAACTGGAAAGGGTAGTCTTTATAAAGGTGCAAAAGAAGTATTAGAAACTCTTAAAAAAAGAGGGTATACACTCATCTATTTAAGTAATTGCAAAAATGTTTATAGAGAAGCAGTTGTAAAGGCTTATAATATAGGGCATTTATTCGATGCCCAGTTTTGCTCCGAATCCTTTGATTTTATTCCAAAAGAAGAAATAATAAAAAAAGTAAGACACTATTTTCCTGAGGAACAGATAGTTATAGGGGATAGATTTCATGACATGAAGGCGGCTAAAAAAAATAATCTGAATTCAATATTCTGTAAATATGGATATGGACAAATGGAAGAAGGGCAGACGGCTACATTAACAATAGACAGTGTCGATGAAATATTAGAAATATTGGATTAATAGTAAATGATTGAATTATAATAATGCTATTGGGTATATAAGTACAGAAGATGTAATAATATTATAAGGAGGAAAATAATGGCAAAATTTTTTCATTGTAAAGAATGTGGACATGTAATTGGACTAATTACTGGTGAAGGTGGAGAGTACACTTGTAACGGAAACCAAATGGTAGAACTTGTTGCTGATACTGTTGACGCTGCAAAAGAAAAACACGTTCCTGAAGTAAAAAGAGAAGGAAATAAAGTCGTTGTACAAGTTGGTGCTGTGATTCATCCAATGTTAGACAATCACTACATCACTTTTATTGCAGTTGAGCAAGGTGCTAGACTTCAGATTGCAAACCTTAAGCCAGGTGAAGAACCTGTTGCTGAGTTTGTTGTTGAAGATGGACCAATTAAAGTTTATGAGTTTTGCAACTTACACGGACTTTGGATGGCGGAAGCATAATATAAGCTTATTATCGACAAGCCTCAAATGAGGCTTGTTTTAATACATATAATATTTGATATTTGCTAATTTTCCCATAACAGCAGTAATTAGAAAACATTGGTTATAAGAGAAAAATATAATGACAGCTATTTATTATTTGATATAATACTATTAACATATGAAAGGAGGATATGTGTAAAAGTACTTATTTTTAGGAAATAATACTCTAACATTTGATAAGGAGGCTACCATGAAAAAATCAAGAATTTTTATTATTGCCATCTTAGCTTTTTCTATGATTCTATTAGCTGCATGTGGCGGAGCGGGAAATGAACCTGAGAAGGCAGAAAGCGAATTTGTTGGGAAATATAAACTTGTGAAAATAGTTTTTGGTGAAATATCCCTTGATGTCTTAGAAGACTCAGAAATGGCAATGGAGTTAGAACTTAGTGCTGATGGCAAAGCAAGCATGAAAGCTATTAGTGATCCTGAAACAAAACCTGAAGAAGGAATATGGAAAGAAGATTCAGGGGCTGTATTAATGACATTTGACACTTATGAAGGGGATCTTAAACTAGCTAAGTCTGAAGATGGCAAATTCTCCGTGGAGATGACAGAAGAAGGAGAAACTATGGTCTTAATTTTTGAGAAAGCAACTGAATAGTTTAATAAGTCTAATGATAAAACAGTAAAATCATGGAATTCTATGATTTTACTGTTTTTTATAATACAATAATATATGCTTAGTACTACACAGGTATTGAATCTGTGTTTAGTGATAAAGGATAATAAAAGGGTATTATACAACTAACAAGTGAAAGGTTTGTATTATTGTGATAATTTTACATATTAATTAACAAAGGAGGAGAGTCATGAAAACAAAAGCAGTTGTAGCTATTGCTATCTTGATTGTGTTTGCACTAATGCTAGCATCCTGTGGAGGAAATGAAGTAGTTATCAATGAAGAATATGTTGGTAAATATAATGTAACCAAAGGTATTCTTAGCGGAATCGAAGTTGACGCAGCAAGCAGTGGTATCAAGCTTAATATTGAAGTATCAGCTAATGGGAAAGTACTTATATATGAGCCAGGAGAAGATGGAAAGCGTATTGATGAGGAGACAGGCTCTGCAACACAAGCTGACGATGGGCTAATATTTAAATTAAAATCACAAAAAGAAGATGTTAAATTCATTAAAGGAGCCGATGGCACATATCAAATGGATATCAAGGAAGAAGGAATGGAATTTACACTTGTTTTTGAGAAAGTAGCTGAGTAGACAAAAGAACCTCTTTGGAACAACCAAAGAGGTTCGATATTATTTTTTGTAGTAAGCTAGAAGTCATTCAGTCACTAATATTACTATGTCATCTAGCGGATAGTCTTTTGGAATTTCATAGACCCCTGGCTTGATTTTGTCTGATAACCCTAAGTTATTAATCTTTTCTGTAAACTTACCTGCTTCTGTAATTAAACCGTTTTGCAATAATAATGCGTCAATATCAGATAATTCATGATTTTCAGGTACAGTAATGGAGATAAGTGCTTTTTCATTATCTTTATTTTCTTTAGATTCTGGAATGCTCTCGCTCGTGTTATCTGGGGATGAGACCTCATTATTATCAGTGATGGCGGTACTTTCTTCGTTTGAAGTATTCCCTTCACTAGATTTTACAACTCCTGATACCAAAGGAATATCTTCATTTGATAATCTATGTGTAAACATGGAGTCTAATCTCCATGCAATAACACCAACTACTATTAATATAATAAGTAGTATTATCACATAATCCTTTAATGCATATAAGAAGTCTAATATTTTAGAAAAAATTGATTTCATATGAACCTCTCTTCAGATTTATTTTAAAATAGTTATTTTTCAGCTATAATAGAATAATAGTATTATAACATAAACGTGAAATAAGTAAAATGTGGAGACAGGATATTGTTTTTATAAGTGATTTACTGAATATTTTTATTAACAATAAAAGAAATGAGGTTCGATGTGGTAGAGTTAACTGTTGATAGTAACCAAGAAGAACAGAGGTTAGACAGATTTTTAAAAAAATATTTAAACCAAGCACCGAGCGCGTTTATATACCGGATGATACGCAAAAAGAATATTAAAGTTAACGGTGCTAAAACATCTCCGGAAACTATGTTAAAACTGGGAGATGTTGTTAATATTTATTTGTCTGATGAAACCTTGAAGAAAATGAGAAAAGATAGAAAGCAGATCAAGCATGGGAGAAGTCTTCAAATAGCATATGAAGACGATAATTTTATTATCATTAATAAGCCAGCTGGACTAATTACTCATTGTAGCATGAAATATAGCAGCGGATATGAGGACAATGTGGTAGATAGAATGTTGAGCTATTTACAAGAAACCGGTAAATATATTCCAAGAAAGAATTCAACATTTACCCCTGCTCTAGTAAATCGTTTAGATAGAAACACCTCGGGGATCTTAATCGGTTGCATTAATTATCGTAGTGTTAAAGCTTTTAATGAAGCGATTAGAAACCAGGATGTAGAAAGATATTATTTAGCTGTAGTTAAAGGGGTTGCACAATCTCGTACTGGAAAGGCATATATAAGGAGAAATGAAGATAAAAACATAACTTCAATAACCCGAAACCCTAATACAGATGATAAGCTTATTGAAACCTCGATGAAACCTATTGCTGATAACGGCGAGTACTCTCTTGTAGAGGTTAAAATTGAAACAGGAAGAACTCATCAAATAAGAACTCAATTACCGGCTTGGGGATTTCCAATTGTAGGTGATAGAAAGTATGGGGACAAAGATTCTAATGAACTCGCTACTAAATGGGGTTTAAATAGGCAGTGGCTACATGCATATAAAGTAGTCTTAAACGGGCTTAAAGGAGATATGAGTTATGCAAATGGAATGATTTTTGAGTCTCCGATTGCAAATGATTTAGTAGAAATTTCTGACACGATTAAACGAGGAGAAATCTTATGATAACTGTAAAACTAAAGGGTTATGGAGAAATAGAAGTTGAAAAGAATTCGACACTGCTAGATATAATTAAGGAACTGGAGCCAGAGAATTACCGTAGATATTTAGGTGCTATTTATGACCAGCAAGTGCAGTCTTTAACTTATCCTATAAAAAAGCCAATGCAGGTTGAATTGCTAGATATTACAACTGTTTGGGGATATAGGATATATACGAAAACTGTTTCGGCAATTTTTGTAATGGCTTGTGAAGAGTTATTTAAACATTCAAAAGTCAAGTTACAACATTTTTTAGGATCAGGATTATATGCGGAATTTGAAAGAAATATAAGTATTTCCCATGGAATGATATCAGAAATCGAAAAAAAAATGAGGGAAATAGTGGAGGCGGACATTCCAATTGTAAAAGAATTTTTATCTAAAGAAGAAATAATTGAATTTGCTAAAAACAGAGGTTTAGATGAATCTGTTGCTTTATATGAAACCACAAATAAATCAGGTGATGAGGTTCATTATATTGGAGAATTCAGCGATATTTTTCAGGGAAGTCTTGCACCATCCACCGGTTTTGTAAGAGCTTTTGCTTTGAAATATTATTTCCCAGGGGTGCTAATAGTTTTTCCAAGTTTTAAGAACAACTATAATATTAATAATTATGTAGAGCAAAAAAAACTAGCTAAGATATTTAGTGAGGCTTCTGAGTGGGCTGAAATAATGGGGTTAGCTTATTTGGGTAGTCTTAATAAGTTGATTTGCTCAGGAGAAGTAGGGGATGTTATACGAATAGCTGAGGCTTTACAAGAGAAAAAGATAATGAGAATAGCAGACTCTATTAAAGAGGACTTAGATATTAGATTGGTGCTAATTTCTGGGCCATCTTCATCTGGGAAAACGTCATTTGCTCATAGACTGTCCATAGCTCTAAAGGTAAATGGATTAAGTCCAGTTACAATTTCTATGGATGATTACTTTGTAAATAGAGAAGATACTCCTAGAAAAGAAAATGGAGACTATGATTTTGAGTCAATTGAAGCTATAGATTTAGCTCAATTAAACCGAGATTTAATATGCTTACTAGAAGGGGAAGAAGTGGAAATACCAAAGTTCGACTTTAAGACAGGATCTAGAAAGTCATCTGGGAAAGTGTTAAAAGTAGATAAACTTCAACCGATTATAGTTGAAGGAATCCATGGGCTAAACCCTGCACTGAGCTTAGATATCCCGGATATGAATAAGTACAAAATATATATTTCTGCATTAACTCAATTAAATATTGATGCTCACAATAGAATTCCAACTACGGATACAAGGTTACTAAGACGATTAGTTAGAGATTATCAGTTTAGAGGCTTTCTACCTGAGAGAACTTTTGAGATCTGGGAAGGCGTTAGAAAGGGCGAGGATGTAAATATTTTTCCGTATCAAGAGAATGCAGATGTGATGTTCAATTCAGCCTTGGCATATGAACTTGGGGTATTAAAAAAATATGCTATTCCATTGTTGCAGTTGGTAGATAAAAACTCTCCTTGGCATATGGAATCAGTTAAATTATTGCACTTTTTAAGTTACTTTAAAGATATTGATCAAGATGAACTAATCCCCAACAACTCTATTCTGAGAGAGTTTATTGGCGGATCGACTTTTGATGTACATTGAGGTGGAAAATGGATTTAACCAGCATTATTTCGATAGGAAGAGCAAGGACGAAGGAAGGCATAGTGGCAGATTATATTCCCGAACTAGCTAAACAGAACCCGAATCTAATAGCATGTGGAGTACAGGACAATAAAGGGGGTATATACGTAGCTGGCGATTACAAAGATACATTTTCGTTACAGAGTATAACCAAAGTATTTTCTTTAATACTGGCATTATCAAGATATGGAGAGGAAGCTTTGTATGAAAAAGTTGGTTTTCAATCTTCTGCACAACCTTTTAACACCTTGGAGGGATTAGATGAGCCTCCATATAGAGCTCCAAATCCCATGTTAAACTCAGGTGCAATCGCTGTGACGGGCATGTTGGGCAATGAAGTAGCTGAGAATTTAATTGAGTATATTAAAACTTGGACTAAGTACGACAATTTTTTTGTAGATGGGCAGGTAGCGTTATCAGAAGAAGAAACTGGATACAGAAACATGGCCATTGGATATCTTATGAAAAGTAGAAATAGGATTGAAGGCTCAGTCGAACAGGTATTGAGGGAATATTTTAGACAATGTGCAATATCAACGGACACAGAAGGATTACTGAGATTAGCTGGATGGATGGCATCTGGCTATAGAGGCATAGATGAATCTAAAATATCGAACGATAGAATTCAAAGGCTTGTTATGGCAATGATGCTTACAGGAGGCCTATATGATGGAAGTACTAAATTTGTTGCTAATACTACCGTTCCTGCAAAATCAGGAGTAGGAGGAGGAATCCTAGCATATAAACCAGGTAATTATGGATATGCTGTATTTGGTCCAGCGTTAGATTCTAATGGAAACTCAATTGGTGGTTTATCAATGCTGGAAGAACTTGTAAAGATAACGGAGGGGTCTTTATGAGCCTGTTAAATAGAGGAAAAGTCATTGCGTTAGACATTGGCGGTACAAACTTAAGAGCTGGAATAGTATATGATGATGGCACTATATTAGAAGCAATCAACAGACCAACTGATACTAATAAAGAAGTGGTGCTTAACAATATGGTAGACATGATTAGATTGTTGAAAGAAAAGCATCCAGACGTTTATGGCATTGGAATAGGTACACCAGGAACGGTTGATACTAACAAAGGGATAGTTACTGCTATTGGTGGTAATATTAGAGATTGGTCAAATACTAACATTAAAGGAGTAATAGAAGATAGAGTTGATGGTCTATCGGTATTTGTAGATAATGATGCAAATTGTGCTGCTTTGGCAGAATACTATTATGGGGCAGGTATTGGCTCTGAAACTATGGTAATGCTTACCTTAGGCACAGGCCTTGGTGGCGCTATCGTATACCGAGGGGAAGTGCTTAGGGGAAGTCATTATCAGGGAGGCGAGGTAGGACACGGCATTCTCTATCCTAAAGGTAGAAAGTGTTTTTGTGGACAGAATGGATGTGTAGAGAAGTACATTTCAGGAACTGGCCTCGAATTAAACTATGAGGAGCTTTCCGGTAAAAGAATTAGTGGAGAAGAAATAATAGAAAGATACTATATAGATGAAATGGCTAAAAAGAGCGTAAAAAAAATGGCAATGGATTTGGGGATATACTTGGCTAATCTTAAGAATGTAGTGGATCCTGAGGTTGTTGTATTTGGTGGAGGAGTAGTTAAATCTCATAGATACTGGTGGGATGAAATGATTAAATGCTATGGAGAAGAAGTTAACCGAGATAGTGGCATAACATTTAAACGTGCACAATATGAAAACAAATCTGGAATGTTAGGTGCTGCAATATTAGCAAGGAAAAATCTATGAAAAAAACAATTAAAGTATTTAAGCTGCCTTCTGGAGAAGATGGTAGCTTTATATATAATGACTTAATAAGTACCGGTAAATTTTCTAATATTTGGGCTTTTTTTAACTCCGTGGAGGAGCTTAATAAAAGAGAATTTGATCTGTTGGAAAAACACAATGGATATCACGGTATCAAATGGTTTACATGGAAAAACTGGGCTTTAAATAAAGAAGAGAACATACTGAGCGATTCCATGAAATGGAGAATGTGTAAAACCGCAATAGATAAGCTTGGAAGAGAAGCGGTGTTCCCGATTAATAAACTGATAAATAGTAAAGGCTATTTGGAACAAATGGTAAAGTTGTTTGAAGATATAAAAAGAAGTGGAATAACAGAACTGAATGCTGATTTACTCCAAAACTCTTCATCTATTTTTAAAGAATTAATAAGCATATATAATAATTATAGTGAATTGATGATAGACAGAAATATATTTGATTTAGATACTAATAATATTAATGAAAGCAATCGACTAATCAAAAAAAACAAATGGGAAGTTGATATTATTGTTATTGAAGATAAGGGCTCTTTTGATGGTTGGGAAATACCACTGCTTAAACATGCTTTAAAACTAGGAGTGGAGATTATTTTTATTATCCCAGAGGAATCAGAGACGAATTTTATTTCATCTTATTTGAATGCGGATGTAATAGAAACTTCAATAGAGAAAACCATAGAAAAACCCGTGATATCAAAGGTATTAAAGGCGTCATCTTTAGAGCTGTTGTGTGAAGAAGCCTTAATATGGGCTATGGAAAAAAGGGATTTGTCTCCAGAAATAATATTGTTAGACAGTAATATTTGGAATGCATTAATCGGAAAAGCTGAACAGTTAAACATTCCATTAATGTATAATTGGAGAACTCCTATTACTAAAAGTAAAAATGGAAGGTTTTTTCATTCGTATATTAAGTGGAGAGAAGACACAGATAATCAAGAGACAACTCAAGAACTTATGAGACAAGAGATGTGGCAATACTATATTGGTGAAAAATATGGTTATAGAAATAGCGATGAGCATATTGATGAAGATTCATTTGAAATAGAGGATTCAAGCAAGTTAGATGAATTGTTAGATAAGGAATCATCAATTTTAGTTTTTGAAGCTATTAATAACATAGTTGAAGTAGTTGAGATTAAGTATACAGAAGAGGATTGGTCTTGGGTCAAACAAATATACAAATCCTTGACGAATTATAGTAAAGCCGCAGGTATTAACTCAGATGAAGTAACTAACATGTGGATGGAAGAGATTTTGGAAGGAAGCATATATTCCGTAGGTGAGGATTGTGGAATACATGTAACTACCATCGAACAAAGTCTAGAGTCAAGAGGTGTATCTAGATTATTTCTTGGCGCAAGTTCAGAAGTTCCTGGGAAAGTTCAATTACCTTTTTATGCTTCAGGAAAGCTAGGGGAGGAAATTGAGACATTAGGCATTAGAGTAATCGGTATAGATAAGGTGGAGAAATGGAATAGAAAGCTAAGAGAAAGCTTGATTTCAACAAAAGGTGAACTAACTATTGGTTATGTAACTAGAGATTATTTAGACGAGAGCGTGCAGGGTGCATCAGAATGGGTTTACGACTACCTGGGAAATAGCGTAAAGTATGTTATTAGGAAGAGTTCATTCCAGTCCGATGAGCAATGGAGAAACGATAAGACAGGACAATTGAGATCAGTTAAAGATTATAAATTTGAAAGCAATGTACCGTTGGTGCAAAAAGTAAGATGGGAAGCTATTGATAAAAGAGCTGAAAGAAACCCTTTGTACATGGGGTTATGGGATATGAAAGATGCGAACAATTCGTATTCTTACTCTGTAACAGCGTTGGAAAGATATAATTACTGCCCATTTGCATTCGGTTGTGATCAGATTTTCACTACTGAAAAGGATGAAAACTCTGAGGCTCGCATGAAGCTTGGTAGTCTAATACACAGATGCTTAGAAATATATTATAAGAAAATTAAAAATGGCGATTTTGATTTTGATATAGTTAATGAAAATGTAATAATTGGTATTATAGACACCCTTTGGGGTGAATTAGATCAAAATAATAATCCTGAGTTATCAGATGGTGTTAAGGCGTGGGCCATTGAAACACTAACAAACTGGATTCAAATGGATTTAGAAAGATTGAAGAATGTAGTTCCAAAAACTTTTCCTAGTGAATTTGAACTGCAAATCTCTATGAAACGAACAGCAAAATCTGGAGACTACTGCATTTATGGTAAGATAGATAGAGTTGATTTGAGTGCAGATGGAGAAATGATAATAATAGATTACAAACAAAAAAATGCACCGACGAGTGGAGATGCGGTGAATAATATTAGTTTGCAAATGCCCATATATACAAGTGCATTAGGTCAAGATAAAGTTATAGCAACGATGTATGGATTAATATCACCAGTAAAATATCAATATCTATTTAAGAATCCCGAAAAAGAGCTTAAGGATGGACGAAAAAGGCCTTATAATTTAACAAATTACGAAGAATATTTTGAGACCCTACATGTCTTGTTAGACGATATTGTAGATAATATTAGAGAAGGCAGGTATTTAGTCGAGCCTAAATTATGCTTCAAAGACTATTGTCCATATGCTGATATTTGCAGGTATAATGATGAAGAGGGGGAAAACAATGGAGATGGATCCGCAACGGATGGCGATTGATACAATAGACAAAAATATCTGTCTCCAAGCTGGAGCGGGTACAGGAAAAACATATGTTTTAAGTAATAGATTTTTGTCCATATTGGAAAAGGGGAACTTGCCATTGGGTAATGAAGTACCTTCAATATTGTCTATTACATTTACTAACAAAGCAGCTGATGAGATGAAAGAGAAGATAACAAGCCTAATAAAGGAAAAAAGAGATGAAAATCAAGGGAAATGGGGTGGATATGTTGATCAGATGCATAAGTGTAGCATTAACACTATTCACGGATTTTGCAATGAAATAATCTCAAAATATGGAATGTATATTGGATTGGATCCTACATTTACTTTGGCAGAGACCTGGGAAAGTGAAGAGCTATTAGACAAAGCGGTTAACAACACTTGGATAAAGCACGGGTATTTGTTCAAAGAGTGGGTTCCTAAAATGGGCATAACGGGAATAGATAGGTGGAGAAGTTTATTAAAAGAGACCTTTGTTTCTGTTTATCGTCAAGCTGCTGAAAATGGACCGTCGCTATTGACAAAGACAAAGAATAATTGGGAAGAATTCGTTCCATCATTAGCTGAAATTAAGGAGTTATTAGATACTATAGGTAATAATGCTAGCAAAAGCAGCAAATGGAATAATGTACTTAATCATGATTTATTCAAATTGTTGAAATCTGGCGAAATAACAGATAGTCAAATTTCTAAATTATTAACACTTATTGTAGAAAATACAGGTAAAATTAAAAAGTGCCAACTAGAAATAGATGCTCTTATGGATATAGCAAATAAAGGGTTAATGACTTGTGAAAAAGAACACGAGATAGATTATGAACAAATAGTCTTGCTCCTAGAAGAAGTTGACGGAGAATATAAAAGGCTTAAATCGGAATTGAATCTACTGGATTTTGATGATTTAGAAAATGCAGGCTTGCAGCTATTAAACCATGATGAAGTGAGAAAATATATACAAAGAGACTATAGTTATGTAATGGTTGATGAATGCCAGGATACCAACAAACGACAAAGAATGATAATTGAAAAAATATGTACAGAGAAATCCTCGTTAGATAGAGAAAATCTATTTGTGGTAGGGGATCCAAAACAGAGTATCTATAAGTTCAGAGGTGCTGATTTAGATGAATTTTATAAACTCAGAGAGCTAATAGAAAACTCTGGGGGTTTGGTACTTACCATGACTAAGAGCTATCGTTTCGGAGAGTCGGTTACAGAGTATGTAAATACAGTTTTTGATTCCATATGGGAAGATGAATACGATTGCTTAATCTCTATGCAACCTGAGCTTTCAAAAGATAATATGCAGATAATTAAGGTGCCGAATGGAAAAATAGCGACACGTTTTGATTATGTGGCGCATCATATGCTTAAACTCCATGAGCAAGGTGCTAAATGGGATGAGATGGCCATATTATTAAGGGCTAATGGGCATTCCTTAAAGTACGAGAAAACGCTGAGAAATTGGGGGATTCCATGTATTAATGAAGGTGGAGATGATCTATTTTCAAGACAAGAGATAATAGATATTGGACTGCTAATAAGAACAATAGTTTCATTTGAAGACAAGATTGCAGTTGCCGGGTTAATGAGAGGCCCGATTGGAGGATTAGAAGATAGAGTTGTGGTGAGTTGGTTGTTTGAAAACAAAGAACCCACAGACGAAGTGCAGCTTTTCCTACTAAAAGATTTATTAAATGCAATAGAAGAGATTAAAGAAATAGGAAAAGATCAGGGGATTTCAAAAGCAGTTGACTTTGCATATGATAGATTGGGTATATTAGAGTTATGGGCGTACCAAGATAATATTAAAGCTGTCACCAATTTAAACAAATTAAAGTCTTTGATATTAGAATGGGAAAGCGAGAAGCACTTGACTTGGGAAAGTTTAAGTTCGCTGTTCATTGCTCTAAGGTCAAAAGGTATAGAAGAAGGCGATGTTCATTTGCCAGGAGAAGGCGCAGTTTCAATTATGACTATACACAAAGCTAAGGGATTGGAGTTTGATTATGTGTATTTGCCAGATCTTCACAGATTATCTAACAATCAATCGCCTGTTTGGATATACAATAAGCACAAAGGCCTTGCAATAAAGAGAAAAATGCTTTCCCCATATTACAACATGGTAAAAGATTGGAACCAGAGAGAAGAGTTGGATGAAGAGCTAAGAGTTCTCTATGTAGCTATGACCAGAGCTAAAAAAAGATTGATATTAGGAACTGTAATGGAGGATGATAAAGTAAGCGGAACTCTATTGAAGCTAATTGAGTCTGACTTGCCAGAGGATATTGTAGAAAAACCGATAACGATTGAAGTAAATAATATATCTGTTGAGAAAAGCAATCCTATTGAAGTGACGAAAAAAATATGGGAACCTCAAGAATTAAAGAGAGTTCAAAGCATAACTGCGTACCAGGTATTTAGAGCGTGCCCTAGGAGATACTTTCACCGATATATTAACAATACACCAGAAGAGAGTAGTACAAGCCAAGGTACTGGACATGGAGCGGCATTAGGGTTATTGGTACATGATTTTGCTCAAAATTATAATGATGGTGATGATATTGATACTGTGTTGCGAACCATAGCTTCAAAACATGAAATAGATATGGAATCTGGAATAGCTAAAAAAGGGTTAAAGATGGCGAATGCGTTGATTAAATTGCTAGAACCTTATGAAATCCTGAGTAGAGAGCGAAGTTTTTCTCTAATTCGAGGAGATGAAAAGGTTATAGGAACCGTTGATTTAGTTGCTATCGGGCCTAAAGGTTTGACTGTTATGGACTATAAAACCAATTATTTCAGTTCTTTGAAAGAGAAGAGCGATTTAATAGATTATTATTCCCATCAATTATATTTTTATGCCTATGCTATAGGAGTGAAAGATGCTAATTTGCAACTGATGTTTCTAAATGATGAAACAATTGTAGATGTACCATTTAATGAAACGATATTGAATGATTTTCTTGTAAAATGGGATGATTATGTAAATGCAACCAGCAATTGCAATGAAGTCGATGATTTTGAAAAAAATTGCGAGAGTTCATATTGCCCATATGCGTATATTTGTAACGGAGAATGACATGATAAAAAGATTTTTTGAGTACTATAAGCCACATAAAATATGGTTAGCAATAGATCTGGGATTTTCTTTATTTATTTCAGTATTCAACTTGCTATTTCCAATATTTACCAGAAATATGCTTTATAACTACATCCCTAACAATAGGATGGACTTATTACTAAAGTGGTCTATTATTATGGTAGCACTGTTTATTGTGCAGTATATTAGCACATATATTGTTAATTACTATGGTCATGGACTAGGTGTGAAAATTGAGCAAGATATGAGACGAGATTTATTTGCTCATTTACAAACTCTATCATTTAGCTATTATGATAGGAATCGTACAGGTCATATAATGAGCAGAATGGTAAATGACCTAAGAGATATCGGAGAACTTGCTCATCATGGACCCGAAAATATTTTTATTTCAGCCGTAATGATAGTAGGTTCATTTATTATGCTACTTACCATAGATTACAGATTGACTTTCATATTGTTTTCTTTTGTCCCATTTATGATTGCCTTTGTACTCAATAGAAGAAAGGCGATGGAGAAAGCATTTCAAAATGTCAGGAGTAAAATAGCCGATGTTAATGCGCAAATTGAAAACAGCATATCTGGTATTAGGGTATCAAAGTCATTTTCCAATGAAGACTATGAGTTGGAAAAGTTTCAGATTGGAAATGAAAAATATTCCATGTTTAGAAATATAGCATATAAAGTAATGGCTGAATATGCAGCAGGTATGGGAATGATTCAGTCGTTTTTAAACCTATTGATTTTGTTCATTGGCGGATATTTTGTATTTAGAGATATGATGACAATGGCAGATTTAATTGTGTTTATCTTGTATATTAACTTTTTTATGATGCCTATTAGAAGGTTAACAGATTTTGCTCAGCAATACGAAGATGGTATGGCTGGGTTCGTAAGGTTCATTGAAGTAATGGACATCAAACCAGAAATAGTTGATGCTTCCAATGCGAAAGACATAAATAATATTAGAGGAGCAATTAAATACGATAATGTAAGCTTTGCCTATGATGACAATAAAGTTGTATTAAAAGGAATAAACTTAGATATTCCTGCAGGCAAGACAGTTGCAGTAGTTGGCCCATCAGGAGCTGGAAAGACAACTCTTTGCCATTTGTTACCGCGGTTTTATGATGTAACCGAAGGCAATATCACTATTGATGGAGTAGATATTAGAGAAATAAAGATAGAGTCTCTTAGAAAGAATATCGGTGTAGTTCAGCAGGATGTGTTCCTCTTTACAGGTACAATAAAGGATAATATATTATACGGAAGGCCAGATGCTAGTCACGAAGAAGTTGTTAAAGCATCGATAATGGCTAATGTTCACGAATTTATTAACGATTTACCAGACGGGTACGATAGTTATATTGGTGAAAAAGGGCTTCTCTTATCAGGGGGACAAAAGCAGAGAATTGCACTGGCTAGGATTTTTCTAAAAGCTCCGCCGATATTAATTCTGGATGAAGCAACTTCCGCTTTAGACAATGAAACTGAAAAAATCATTCAAGAATCATTAAACAATCTATTTGAGGGAAGAACTAATCTTGTAATCGCCCATAGACTTTCGACAATAAAAAATGCTGATGAAATAATTGTACTAACTGAAGACGGAATAGCAGAGCAGGGCAACCATGAACAGTTGATGGGAAATGACAAAATATATGCAAGACTGTACAAACTACAATTGTTTGAATAATAAAATGTAAACATGTTGTCACCAATAGATATGAATAATAATGTATGATACAATAAAGGAGAATTATTAGAAAAATAATTGGTGAAAATATGAATAAAAAGAAAAAAATAAAAAAGAAATATATAGTTCGTCGTTGGATTTTTATGATGGTTGTAGTGGCTGCAACCATATTTTTGCTGTCGCTTTTTATTAACGATTTTAAAGGTACAAGTAACAAAACTGCTGATCAGGGCTTCAATAAATGGATAGTGACCAACAAAGAAAAAATTTATGAAGCCAAAGAAAAACAGATAAAAATAGAAGAAGAAAAAAAACAGCAGGCCGAAAAAATGCCAGCAGGAGAGAAAAAAAGAGTATTCTTAACTTTTGATGATGGTCCTAATGATAGTATTACGCCTAAAGTTCTTGATATTTTGGACAAATATGGTGTAAAAGCAACTTTTTTTGTAGTAGGGAAAAAAGTAGAACAATATCCTGGGGTGCTAAAGACTATCCACGAGAAGGGGCATTCAATTGGTAACCACACATTTACCCATGATTATGATAAAATATATAAAGGTGTAGATGCTTTTATGGAAGACTTTAGTAGGGCTGAAAAAACCATCAAAAATACTTTAGGCGAAGATTTTCATTCAGATTTAGTAAGGTTCCCAGGTGGTTCTTTTGAGGAAAAAAAGCAGCCTATTGCTGCCCATCTAAATAGCTTAGGATACCACTACTTCGATTGGAATGCAATTAATGGAGACGGCGAAAGTAGTAAGTATACAGCAGATTTTATGGTAAACAAATTTATAGAAACTGCAAAAGGAAAACAGACAATAACCGCATTATTCCACGATAGTGAGCCTAAGCAAAACTCAGTGGACTCTTTACCTGCGATTATTGAATGGTTGCAATCCGAAGGATATGAATTTTTAACACTGGATCAGAGATAGGGAGATATTATGAAACCTAAAATTCTTTTAGTTGAAGATGAAGATGCTATTAGAAAGTTCGTGAAAATAAATATAGAGAGAGCTGGGATGGATGTTTGGGAAGCGGCAAACGGAGAAGATGGAGTTAGGCTTGCTAGATTGCATCGTCCGGATGTAGTAGTATTGGATGTTATGATGCCTGTCATGGATGGGATTGAAGCCTGTGGCATATTGAGGAAGGAATTCCCGGAAATGGGTATAATATTTTTAACAGCAAAGACACAGGATATCGACAAAATTAGTGGTTTGGAGATGGGGTCGGATGATTATTTGACAAAACCTTTTAATCCTACGGAATTAATATTAAGAATAAAATCTCTGTTAAGAAGGGTCAATAGAGAAGAAAAGGGAGATAATAATATATTAGAATATGGTCCCTTTAAAATAGACACTTATTCTAGGAGATTCTTAAAAGATGATATGGAAATAGAACTGACGCCCACAGAATTTGCAATTATTAGTATTTTTATGAAATCACCAGGAAAGGCTCTGACGCGAGATGAAATATTAAATCTTGCTTGGGGCTGTGATTTCATTGGTGATTCAAAGATTGTAGATGTAAATATAAGAAGACTAAGACATAAGATTGAAGATGATTCTAGAAATCCTGATTATATACAAACTGTTTGGGGGATGGGTTATAGATGGGGAGATGCCAAATAGCCACTGAGGTGAGGGTTTGAAAAACAGCATAAGCAAACGTTTAATGGGTAATTTCGTTTTAATTATTGTGTTAACGGTGCTATTTTTGGAGCTTGCTTTGCTCAGGGGAATAAAACATTACCTTTACCAAAATGTGGAAGACTTGTTGACCAGTAAAATTGAAATCACTACTGACTTCTACCAGAGATATTTCTCCTCATATTCACTAGAGGATTTACTGGTAGATGATGTTGATGTGCTTTGGAGACAAGTGGATTCGCAAGTGCAGATATTGAATCTTAATAAAGAGATAATAATGGATAGTATAGGATATTTTTCAAGCACTCCCGTGAACACTCCTGATGTTACGAAAGCTATATTAGGTGAGGAAGGTTCTTGGGTTGGATTTGCAGAGTATTCAAAAGATAGGCTAATGGCAGTGTCTAGGCCTCTTTATAGCGATGGTAAAATAATAGGAATTATTAGAGTTATTGGCTCACTACAAGAAACTGATGCGGACCTTAGAAGAATGGGATGGGTATTTGCATGGGTTGGTGTTTTTGTAATGGGTCTTGCTCTATTTTTTGAAAGATTATTGGCAAAGACCATCGTTGATCCTATTAGAAGCTTGACGGCAGTGGCCGAATTAATGGGAGATTTAAGACTTCAAGTTAGAAGCGATATCAATCAGTCTGATGAAATAGGAAAGCTAGCTCATACGTTGAACTTAATGGCCGATGAGATTCTTAAGAGGGAACAGATTAAAAATGATTTTATTACATCCGTATCCCATGAGTTAAGAACTCCTCTAACAAGCATTAAAGGATGGGCTATTACCCTTGAAAGTTGTGGAGAGGGAGAGGAAGAGCTCATAAGCGAAGGACTGGGAATTATTGAACACGAAGCTGATAGATTGACGAAAATGGTAGAAGAACTGTTGGACTTCTCTAGATTTATTTCGGGTAGAATAGCATTGGAGAAAAAGGAATTTTCTTTGGAGTATTTGTTGTAGAACACATATAGGCAAATGTTGCCTAGGGCTAATAATGAGCATATTACATTTAAATTAAGTGTGGACAAAGATTTGGGAAAATATATTGGAGACGAAAATAGGATTAGACAAGTATTAATTAACTTAATTGATAATAGTATTAAGTTCACACCTAAAGGTGGTAATATTTATTTGAGAGGATATAGAGAAGAAGATTTCATCATATTAGAGGTTGAAGATAATGGAAAAGGCATCGATGTCGATGATTTGCCCCATGTTAAAGAAAAGTTTTATAAAGGCAAACACGCAGGATCTAAAACGGGTATTGGTCTTTCCGTTTCTGATGAAATCATTAAACTACATGGTGGAAAATTAAATGTAGAAAGTGAAGTAGATAATTTTACTATAATAAAAGCTACGCTCCCGGTTCAGGAGGAAGATATATGAAAAGAATAGCGATATTTTTCATCTGTCTGTTGCTAGTAGGATGTAGCAAAAAGCCAATAAATACTGCTGGATTAGTAGTACCTGAGAATGAAAAGCTTCCTATTGAAGGGAAGTGGGAAGTGGTAGACTACTTAGGTGAGGGATATTCAAATAGGGTGTTGGAAGATTATCGGTTAAACATTGGAGACACTGTGTTATTTCACAGAGATGGAGCTATTATTGGCAATAGATATGTGCTAGGTCCGAAATTTAGATTAAGAAATATACCCAGTAAGGATTATTTGTTCAAGACTTATAGAACAGAATTATTGTCTGGTTTTTCATATAAAGAAAATATTGTGGTAATTAATATTATTAAAAACGAAGATAATTTTGCTGAATTGCTTCTACTAGAAGAAAATATGATTGTTCTGGCGGTAGAAAAATGATTTTATTTAATGGAAAAAGTTCAATCTCAAGTTAGCTTTGAAGAGGTAAAAAGATATATTTTGGCTGAGGAAAATGTTAATAGGGATGCAATTTCTAGAGAGACTAAGCAACAAAATGCTGCTTTATTACTTGGAATCAAAGTATATGAAGGTGCCGATAAACTTGTAAGTGCTAGCTATAAATCGTTGTATATTCCTATAAAGAATGGAATTCCTTTAAGTGTCTTAGAACTAGACGACTTATTGCTTCCAAGGAAAAATGGATTTTGGAAAATTAATGTCGCCAGTTCAACTTATGATAATGGTGATACAATCATTAGATTTGGTCCATTAAATGAAAATAATAATTCCAGCAACTCAGATAATTTAGAAACTGAAATGTCGCAAACTAAATGGAACTCGGTTATAATGAAGAATGGGGAGATTATTTTCTTAGGGAATGATTTTATATCAGCAACAGAGCGAGATGAAGATGGATATGAGATAGTGGGAATATATCCATTAGATAATTTGGCGGCAAAACAGAGGACGCAACTGTCTGATTTGGTGGCAGATGGGAAAGTGAAATTTTTGCAAGCGGAAAACATTGCTCTTCCTGACAGTATTGCCCCTTTAGGAGAGGATGAGAACATCACATTATATAGAGATAAGGGGTTTTGGAACATTTTTGGTAAAAGGGTTATTATGCTTGGAGATGGGCAATCACAAGTATATGATTTTCCAATCAATATTGCTGTTCCGAGAGATATGGTAAAATATGATAGAAGTATATTGCCTTGGTCGGAAATAAAACTAATCCTGCCACAAACGATAGATGCTTTTTTTTCTCCTAATCAAGACATTTTAATAATACTAACTAAAGAAGGATTGGAAATATATTCAACACATAATAGAAAAATTAATAAAGAACCGCTGGCAATGATACCGATTTCAAATCGTGCTGAAATAGTTATGGCGGAGTGGGCAATAGATTCAAGCGTAGAACGTTGGGGACAAGAAGTTGGCAGGCAGTTGCCTAAGAATCTGCTGGAGGTACAATAATATGGCAAGTGCAGTAGAAAAAATAATGGAAGGAATTAAGGGGAGTGATTACTTATCCCTTAGCTTATATGTGTGTTTGGCGATGGTGTTCCTAGTAATTGTCATTCATTTCCTAACGAGAAACTTAAGGCTTGTAAAATATTTGCCTGGAATTATTGCAATAGTATATGGTGTTTCAAACATAATAAACAAATTGGATAGTTTATATATGGTTGAAGAATTAGATGCATTTGCTCATTATTTAATTTTGTTAGGTGCGGGTGTAATTGGGCTAATAATGGCGCTGATACTAGGTATAATAGCAAAAGAGAAAAAACCGAAAAAAAGAAGGACTAAGAAAAAATAGAATATTAAAAGGCAATGTTTTTGAATTATACAGGAAGAATAACCGATAGGGGACTCTTTAAGTAAATATATTAATTAATTTGACTTTTAATTACATTAATCTATAATTAAGCTCGAGGTGATGATATTGGCAGCTATAGTAATTGAGGGCATTAAAATTAGAAAAATCCTTCAAGAGGACAAAGAAGAGTTCTTGGCAATGAGTACGGACTTCTATGATTCTGAAGCAGTTTTATATAATGTAAGTCAAGAGAAACATCTTGCAGCTTTTAAAGAATTGATGGGTTCAAGCGTATTTATTGAATGCTTTATTATTGAATCGATTGATGGGATAATAGGATATGGACTAATTAATAATACATATTGCAGGGAGGCGGGTGGACCTGTTATATGGATTGAAGAGGTATATGTTAAGCCTGCTTATAGGGGCAATGGAATTGGTGAGTATTTCCTTAAGTGGTTAGAAGAAAATAGTCCAGTCGCTAGGTACAGATTGGAAGTAGAGCCTGAAAATACAGAAGTTAAATCTTTGTATAGAAAAATAGGGTACATTAGTTTTCCGTACGTTCAAATGATAAAAGAATAATAAATAAAAGGTTGGGTCAAAATATTTGACACAACCTTTTAATATTTAAACTAATTTTTCTGTGACTATTTCAAAATGGGAAATTATCTTCATCAAAGACAGCAATTCCACGATTGGAAAGTTTCTTTGCGGTAAAGCCCATACCAGGAACTAACTTCTTGGAAAAAGTTCCGTCATATATATTTCTACATCCGCAGGATGGGCTGTTGGCTTTCAATAAAGCGCAGACAATGCCTTCTTCATCACATTTTTCAATTGCAGCTTCAGCTCCTTTTAAGAAATATTCTGTGACATCTTCTCCCGCTGAGTTTATTACATTATCTCCAAGTATTTCTGATGGCAATCTTGGCGTTAAAAGCCCACCCTCGACTTCAGGACAAAAAGGGATAATGTTTTTGTTTGAGGACCACTTAATAATATTTGGGTATTCCCTAGCTTTTCCGTCGTATCTGCAACTATCTCCTAGCAAACAGGCTGATACCATTATTTTTCCATTAAACAGTTCGTTCGTTGCACTATTAATAAGTTCAACTTTTTTATCCAATTTTAGTTTCTTTATAACCTCTTCTCTTTTCACGGCAAGACTTCTGTTCTCTACGTGTTCTAGATACATTAAAATAGAAGGACACCTACCCCTGGTATATTTAGCACCTTTTCCAATATTATGCATTAGCAATCTATTAGAGATATTATTGGTCGATCCAGTATAAAGCGTATTGTCACTGCACTTTAAAATATATACATAGTAATCACTCATCTTCAATTTCTCCCATTACCTTTGATATAGTATCGTAATCGAATCCCCTGCTATATAAGTAGCGGTAGAGCTTTCCTTTTCTATCATAGGAACTCTTACCTTTTATAGATGGCCATTTGGCAACGGCCAATTCTTTCGCCTTTTCAATCAAAGAATCTTCACTCGGAAAAGCAATATTTTCAATGGTTTCCTTTGAGAATCCGCGCTCGTATAGCTTATTAAGCATTACTTTTTTTCCATAGGACTTTGTTTCAGACCAATTATCAATCAAGGTCTGAGCAAAGATTAAATCATTAATATAGCCCTTTTTCTCCAGCCTACTTACAGCCTCTTGTGAAACCTCTTCTTCAAAACCTTTGTTAGTGAGATACTGACACAATTGCTTTTTTGTTCTCATACCATACCCTAAGTAAAACAGTCCTCTATTAAAGCACTTATTGATGGTGTCCTCGTTGAGGATGGTATCAATAAAACTCTCGTCAACTATCAAATCTTTTGAGAGGTTGTACTTTATAAGGACATCTTCCCCTATAGATATTTCGTTACCATTATCTAGGCAGAGTAAAAACTGATGTTTAGGTTGAGATACTATTTTTATGATTTTCATATAACCTCCAATATAATAATAGCATATATTAAATTTATAATATATTGACTGCCTTTTCAGGAGTAAATCTTTATGTTAATATAAGTATAACAAAGAAAAAGGAGTAAAGCGATGTTTGACATTTTGTCCATGAGTTTAAAATATGTCTTAATAGCAATTGTATATTTATTCATTATGAATATTGTACGTATGATTTATTTGGACATAAAAAGTATAGGGCGATTGGAACAAGGTTCGGGAGCATATCTGAAGGTTGTAAATCGATTGGATTCCTTAGGCTATAAAATGAGAGAGTATTATACGCTAGGCGAAGGACTAACTATGGGAAGACAAAAGAGTAATAACGTTATTATTAAGGACTCGTACGTATCAAAGCATCATTGCAAAATCAAGCTTGGTGAGACAGGATACATATTAGAAGATTTAAATTCTTCTAATGGAACGTATTTAAACGCAGAACGAATATTAGATCCTGTATTGTTAAGAGATGGTGACTATATAGGCATAGGTAGTTTAGAGTTTATCTTTGTAGATAAAGGAGGGGACGGGGCATGAAATTGAAGAAGAGCCCGAGAAACCTCCTTTTGCTGTTTCAAATACTGACAATAGGATTGCTTTTTCTCTTTAATATTGATCACCTAGATAATACATTTATCTACATGGCACTGGGTTTAATGATATTAGTATATGCTTCAAATTTTCTTGTTCCAAGAATATCTAATGGAGATGATTATATATTTTTAATTGTGACAATGCTTATGACTATAGGGATTGTTACTGTTTTTAGGATTTACCCATCTGGTGGGGTTAGACAACTACTATGGGTTTTTGTAGGAATAGTAGCTTTCTATAGCTCCTATTATTTTATTAAGCATGTTAAATTATTAAAAAATATGTTTTGGATTTATATCGTTTTGGGTTATTTGTTTTTTATTTTAACCCTTGTCTTTGGAAGATCTGACTATGGGTCAGTTAACTGGATTCATATAGGTAGCATAACCATCCAGTTATCGGAGTTGACAAAACTATTGATTCTATTGGCAATAGCAGTATATTATACTACTCCTATCAAAGGTTTGGAGACAAAGTGGAAACCTTATATTTTTATGGCTATTATATATAGCTACGTAGGACTACTTTTGCTTCAAAGAGATTTAGGAACGGCAGCAATAATGATGGGAATATATTCAGGAACACAATTTGTTTATGAAAAAAATAGAAAAATGTGGAAACTCAATATATTGCTGATGATAGTAGGAGCTTTATTGGGATATGCGGTATTTGGACACGTGAGGATAAGGTTTGCCATATGGAAAGACCCGTGGAATATCCCTGAGGGTTATCAAATTCTACAATCATTGTTTGCTATTGCAGCTGGAGGATTCTTTGGAACTGGCTTAGGCGAAGGGCACCCCTACCTAATACCCAAAGTTCAATTTGACTTTATTTTTCCTGCAATATGTGAGGAAATGGGAATGTTTATGGGAGTTGCTATTATACTACTATTTTTGTTATTAGTATATCGCGGAATGAAAATAGTATTAGAACAAGAATTAACGTTCTATAGAGTTTTAGCATTAGGTGTGACATTGTTATTTGGAATTCAAGCTTTCGTAGCAATAGGTGGAGGAATAAAATTTATTCCAATGACGGGGATAACGCTGCCTTTTGTAAGCTACGGAGGAAGCTCTATGCTATCTAGTTTTATAGCTTTGGCTTTTTTACAAGTAGCATCAGAGGTTCTCCCCCATGATGAGGAGGTTGTAGATGAACCAAAATGAAAAGAAAAAAACATTAATGGTACTCGGCGTAATGTCTGCAATGCTTCTTTCCTTAGTTGTGTATTTAACATATTTCCAAATGTTCAGTGGACCAAAAATTGAAAAATCGGCACTGAACAAAAGAAACTATATTGCAGATGATACTATAAAACGAGGAGACATAGTTGATAGGAATGGATATGTTCTAGCAAGCTCAGTGGAAAATAACGGCATATATACTAGAACCTACTCAGAGCCGAGACTTTACTCTCACGTAATAGGATATTTCAATAAACAATATGGGAAATCAGGATTAGAACTTACTCAAAATGATGTATTGACCAATACGATGAGCTCATCAACGATAACTGCAATAAAAAGATTGATTTCAGGGGACAGTAGTGGGAACAGCATTAAACTTACAATAGATACAGAATTACAGAGAAAAGCCCGAGAATTACTGTCTGGTCAAAAAGGAGCGGTTGTTGCGCTGGACCCTCGAACAGGAGAGATATTATGTATGGTATCCTTGCCAGATTTTGACGTAAGTACCTTAACAGAGCAATGGGAGACGTTAAATTCTAGCCAGGATTCACCGTTGCTAAATAGAGCAACACAAGGTTTATATGCTCCAGGCTCAACATTTAAAATATTATCAACAATAGCTCAACTGGAAACGCTCAACAATGAAGAGGAGGTATTTGAATGCACGGGGCATTATACTGTTGGCGGATATGACTTTAGCGACTATGGCGGAAGGAGCCATGGAAATATTAATCTAGAAAAAGCATTTGCTCTATCATGCAATACATATTTTGCACGTATGAGTGAAAAGCTTTCTAAGGCAAACTATGTTAATGTTGGAGAGAAAGTATATTTTAACAAGGATCTTCCGTTTGATTTGCCCATGAGCACTGGTCGACTTAGACTTTCTGATATAACAGATAAGACCGCATTAGCATCAACAGCAATAGGGCAAGGTAGCGTACTATCAAATCCATTAAATATGTTAATGGCAACTTCTGCTATAGCTAATAATGGAGAATTGATGAAGCCTTATTTAGTAAAAGAGGTGGTTTCTCCTAATGGATCGACCACAGAAATTCAGCCAAAGAAAATTGGGGATGTAACAAGCCATGAGATTTCAAAAAAGATTTCCGCAATGATGAGGCGAGCAGTCACATCAGGAACTGGAACACAAGCAGAAACGTCTGAGGGGGTTGCAGGTAAAACAGGCACCGCTGAAACTAGCACAGGTTCAACACATGCTTGGTTTACAGGTTTTGCACCATATGATAATCCGAAAATCGCAGTAACTGTGATACTGGAAAACAATGGCTCGACAGGTGGGAGCGCTGCAGCTCCAATTGCAAGAGAAATAATTAGAAGGGCACTTAATTAGTGGAGGTAAATATGAGAACAAATAACAGAAGTGAAATAGAATCGAAATACAAATGGGATATTATTAGCATGTACCCAGAAGATAGTGCGTGGGAAAACGAATATAATCAAGTTATTAAAGGTGTAGAGAATCTTGCTAAGTACAAAGGTCACTTGCTTGATAGTGGATCTAATCTATATGAAGGAATACAATATTATTTAGATTTAGAGAGAAAAATAGGGAATCTGGCAACCTTCGCACACATGAACTTAGACCAAGACACAAGGGAGGGTGCTTCTCAAGCACTAATGGACAAAGCTAATTCCCTAATGGTTTTATTTATGCAGGCATCTTCATTTATAGACCCAGAGCTAATGGAATTAGATGATGAAGCGTATGGTAAATTCGTTGAGGAAGACAGCAGGCTAAATGATTATGCGCAACTTATTAATGATAGATTAAGAAGACGCGCTCATATCTTGACGCCAGAAAAAGAAGAAGTGATTGCTTCTTTTGGAGAAGTCACAGGAGCGTCTGCAAAGACTTATGGTATGTTCAACAATGCTGACATGAAGTTTCCGTCTGTAATAGACTCAAAAGGGGAAGAGCACTTATTGACATCAGGAACATACATTCCTTTAGTAGAATCTGTAGATAGAACTTTGAGAGAAAACGCATTTAAAACGCTTTATCACACATATGACAGTTATAAAAATACTTTGACATCAACGCTATTTGGAGCATTAAAGGGAAATCAAGTAATTTCCGAACTAAGAGGATTCAATAGCTCTAGAGAAGCGGCCTTATTTGAAAACAACATTCCAGAAACCGTATACGACGCTCTTATTGAAGGTGTACATGATAAAATAGGAGCATTTCATAAATATATCAAGCTTAGAAAAAACACATTAAAAGTTGAAGAACTTCATATGTACGATGTTTATACTCCAATTGTTGAAGTTGCTGAAGATAGTAATAACATCCCATATGAAAAGGCGGTCTCAATGGTTCTGGAAGCAATAAAACCCCTGGGAGAAGAGTATTACAAAATTGCCAAAGAAGGTCTTGAAAATGGTTGGGTAGACGTATACGAGAACGAAGGTAAAAGATCGGGGGCATATTCCAGTGGTTCATATGATTCAAAACCATATATTTTGCTAAATTATAAGGGTACGTTAGATAATGTATTTACTTTAATTCACGAATTAGGGCACTCTATGCACTCGTACTTGACTAGGAAAAACCAACCTTATCAATATGGGGATTATTCAATATTCTTAGCTGAAATAGCCAGCACATGTAATGAGCAGTTACTATTACACTATCTACTAGAAAAAGAAAAAGATAATTTAAAAGAAAGAAAAATACTATTAAATCATTCTTTAGATAGTTTCAGAGGTACAGTTTATAGACAGACCATGTTTGCAGAATTCGAACATGAAATTAATAAGCAAATGCAAGCGGGACTACCATTTACTGCCCAATGGTTAAAAGACAAGTATTTAGAAATTAACAAATACTATTACGGAGCAGATATAGTATCAGATGATGAAATTGCAATAGAATGGGCGAGAATTCCTCATTTCTACTATAATTATTATGTTTTCCAATATGCTACTGGATTTTCAGCTGCCGTAGCATTTAGTGAGGCAATTATTAACGAAGGACAGCCTGCAGTGGACAGGTATTTGAAGTTTTTAAAAGCAGGTTGTTCGGACTATCCAGTTGAAGTGCTTAAAAATGCTGGGATAGACATGGAAAATCCAAGGATTGTAGGCTATGCATTAGAAAAATTTGAGAAATTAGTTAGAGAAATGGAATCTTTAGTTTAACATGAAAAGCCCCCTTTAACAGGGGGCTTTTCATGTAAGATTAATTATTTTTGTCTTTATTAACTCCATTTAGTATTAGTAATAATATTACAGCTCCTAAAGTGGATATCATTATGCTCTTAAGGTTAAAGCTATTAACTTTTCCCCAGTGAAATACATAAGTGCCTAACATTCCACCAATAAAAGCTCCTACAATTCCTACTAAAGCATTTGTCATGCATCCCATTTTGGGGTTCTTTTTAGTAATTATTCCAGCTAGCCAACCAGATATTGCTCCTAATATTAACCAACTAATAATTCCCATCTTATTCTCCTTTCAGCACTATAAAAATTTAGTTTTTAAGTTTTCCCAATATGTATGGGAGCTGAAGCTTATCCTTGAAATCTTTTTGCTGCTAATCCTAAGATTAATTTTAATAATATCCTTATAAAACATTTCTGTTCCATCTAGCACAATGGTGGTTCCGTTTTTGTATCTCTGTTCAGGATGAACTCCTATTGTCCAATTCCCTGGAACTACAATTGGATTTGGTAAAGACCTATATGCCCTGGAACTCATTGGTGCAATTGGATTAATCTGTACTGCAGATAGCCTAGGGTGAATTATAGCTCCTCCGGCAGAAAAGTTATATCCGGTGCTGCCATGGGGTGTAGAAATAATAATTCCATCTCCACTAAATTTCTCTAAATGATTACCGTCTACGAATACGTCTAGATGGATGACTTTTGATTTTTGCCCCCGCACTACGATTTCGTTAACTGCATTTAAAAAATAGTTCTTCTTATCAGTAAAAACCTTTGCCTCGACTAAGGACATTTCGAAGGTCTCAAACCTTTTATTAATATAATCGTCTATGAATCTATCTATATCTTCTGGGGATATTTCTTGATAAAAGCCTAGGTGGCCTGTGTTAATTCCAATAAAAGGTACCTGTGGGAACTTATTATTGTGTACTGCTCGCAGAAAAGCCCCGTCACCTCCAATGCATATACTTAACTCAGCTTTATGTGAAAACTCATCTGGTGTGACAAAACCACTTTTTTCGAGCTTTGACTTTAAAATTTGGAAAACTCTTCTGGATTCATAGTTTCTATTTGAAATTATATTAATTATCCTAGGTTGACTCATATTGACCTCCCAATCATTACTTATAATGTGATTATTATCTAGAGACGATATACTCTAAATATACCACGATTGACGAAAATGTAAACAAAATTGAAATTGCTATATCTTTTTCTTTTTAGATTGTATAGAATTATTGTGCGAGGTGAAGCTATGAGATATTTATATATTACGAATACGAAGCCGTGGATTAATCTTGCCATTGAAGAGTATTTATTTAGGAATGGCGGAGAAGAAACGGTATTTTTATTGTGGCAAAATGAGCCAACAATAGTCGTTGGGAAAAACCAGAATACTTATGATGAAATTAATAATGAATTCGTCACATCTAAAGGAATACATGTTATCAGAAGAATCACTGGAGGTGGCGCTGTTTATCACGATTTAGGGAATGTCAATTTCTCTATAATTTCGCAATCATCAGATTCGGGGATAGACTTTAAAATTATCAACAAACCCGTTATAGATGCCTTGCAGGGGTGGGGGATACCATGTGAGATGACGGGAAGGAATGATTTGGTAATTAACGGCTCTAAGTTCTCCGGGATTGCGCAGTATAAGTCTAAGGGGAGAGTTCTCAACCATGGTACTTTGCTTTTTGATACTAATCTAGATATTTTAGGACAAGCACTAAATGTTAAAGAGGATAAGTTGCAGGGCAAAGGAGTTCAATCAGTCAAAAAAAGAGTCACTAATATTAAGCCTTGGCTAAAAGAAAATATGGAGGTAAAAGATTTCATAAGCGAACTAGGAAAATCAATTTCCAAGTTATCTGGAGAAAAAATAAATCCGATTTCACTTACACAAGAAGAGCTAATAGAAATTGATAGATTGGCAAATGAAAAATACAGGAGTAGTGATTGGGTATATGGAGATTCTCCAAAATTTACCAATAGATTTAGGAAAAAATTCGCATCTGGAATAATAGAGCTATATTTATACAAACCTGCAGACAAGGTGGAGGAAGCTCATATTTTTGGAGATTTTTTTGGAACAGAAGATGTAACCGTTATAGAGAATGCCATGAAAGGTAAAGTTTGGAACATAGATGAAGTAGAAAAGGCGTTAGATTCCATAGGGGATCTAAATCTTTATTTTGGTAATATAAAAAAAGACGAGTTAATTAGTTGGTGGTTTCATGAATGACATTAATCAGCTATCGCTGATTTCAAAATCTAATATTAAACTTTCGGAGTTTTTAGAGTCAGAAATGATGCTGTCCAATAGAAAGGCACGAGAGTACTTCAAGAAAAGAAAAATTTTAGTTAATGGGAAGTACGAAAGTCGTTCGTCTATGCTAAAGAGTGGAGATAGGATATCTGTTGTTTTAGAGGAAGAGACCTTTGACGAGTTGCCCTTTCAGATGAACATAAGCGTTATATATGAAGATGAATATTATATGGCCGTTGAAAAACCGGCGGGGCTATCTATGTTTAAGTCTGAAAATAACGATGAGATATCGTTTTCGTCCGTTGTTGCAAATTTGTTTGTTAAAAGGGGTATAAAGAGAAAAGTTAGATTTATTAATAGGCTTGATAAATTTACTTCTGGAGTAGTATTGGTTGCAAAAAACGATATAGCTCATTCAGCTATGGCGACTCAATGGAATAGTGGGCACAAGGAGTATTTACTAGCAGTTAAAGGGGAGGTAAACGAGAACTTTGACATCGGTATATCCTTGAAATATGATGATATAAGTAAAAAGTATATAAAAGCCAATCATGGCAAGGACACCAAAACCAAGTACTTTCCTCTAGGAAGCAAAGATGGTGCAACTCTGTTAAAGGCAATTCTTATTACAGAAAAGACCCACCAAATAAGGGCACAGATGTCAGATTTAGGTCTACCACTATTGGGTGACGCTCTATATGGAGAAGAATGCTCTCATAGACAAGCTTTGCATTCTTACTCTATATCAATATTGCATCCGTTCTTAAAGAGAGATTTAGTGATACAAGGGGATTTGCCGAACGATTTTATAGAAATACTAGAGGAATATGATTTATATAAGTTTTTGACTCTTTAATAAGTATAATAAATCTTGAAGAATATATGAAATAAAAAATAGAGGGCTATAGCCCTCTATCAATGTCTTTATATTGCCCAATTTCCATTTTCAAAAATATTGACTATGTTATTATCTTTTGTATATCCGACAATCTTAGTTGAAGCATCCCCTATCATAAAGTCTTCATGGGTAATGGATTCGTTTAGTCCGTATTTTTCTAATTCTTCTACACTGAAATTCTCGCCACCTATGACACAATTTGGATATGCTTTGCCGGGCGCTAAGTGACAAGAAGCATTTTCATCATATAGGGTTTCATAGAATAATGTGTTGGAGTTGGAAATCGGGGAATCAAAAGGCACTAAAGCTACCTCCCCTAAACGCTTGGATCCCGAATCGTTTTCCAATAGCATTTCTAGAGTACTTTTTCCTATTTGTGCATCATAATCAACCACAACCCCATTTTCAAACTTTAACCAAAATTCATCTATTCGTTGACCGTGATAGTACAAAGGTTTTGTACTATATACAATACCATCGGCCCTACATCTATCGGGGGCGGTAAATACTTCTTCAGTTGGAAGGTTTGGCATAAAAATTATACCGTCTGCTGCTACTGAAGGACCTCCTGCCCAAAGATGATTTTCTGCAAGGCCGATTACTATATCTGTTCCTTTTTCAGTGGTGTAATGCAATCTATCAAGATTTAATGAAGTGAGTTTCTCAGCTCTATGCAATAAAGCTTTACCCTTACTCACGACTTGATTGCAGTCGCCTTCACCTTTAATATCAACAGCATCTAATATTGCTAACCACAGCTTTGAAACTGCAATATCATCTGGGGTGTCTGGGAATACCATTTGAGCCCATTTTACAGTAGGAACTCCAGCAACACACCATCGTATTTGATCGGTCATCATTAGTTGATAATAATCTTTTAAAGCGGTGGAGTTCACCGCATAACTTTTTGACAATTTTTCTTGATCTATACCATCATAAAGATTAGGATCTGCACCGACAAGCGAAAGAAAAGCAGCATTTTGGCTGGCATAGTGCATCGCCCTATCAACCATCCATTGCTCAGCTTTCTCAAAAACGTTTATTGGAGAATGGATAAATTTTGCACGGGAACTATGCTCATCATACCACTGTATGGCCACTTCCCTAGCGGAAGCTGCATAGGCCTCATCTACTACCAACCGAACAAAGTCAGCCATAGATATTTCTGCTTTAATTACCAAAATTTGATCAGGCTGTAGGTTAATACCAGCACGAATTATTGTTTTTGCATACTCTTGTAACTTTTTGTACATATTAAGCCTCCTTTAATAGTATAATTATAACATACAGCAATATTTTTATGTAATACACAAATAGGAAAGGGGTTAACATGCAATATTTAGAGAGATTAATACGGGCATATGGATATGCCATAAGACAAACTATAAATAGCATCAAGGGTTCACCACAAGCTTTGCTAATTGTTCCAATTGCAGGCCTGATTTACAGTATTTCTCAAATGATATTGAGCAGAATGGTAGGGCTTAGTGGGCTGGGAGGATTTATTATGCCCTTAATTAATTCAGCCGTTTTGTCAGTAGTTTTGCAAAGTCTACTAGATTTAATAGACTACGATAGTTTTTCCATAACAAAAATACGATATACGATGGCATTTACTTTTTTGTGGGATGTTTATTTTATTCAATTTGTTTTATTCTTGTTAGGATATGTAACAAACGGACTTAGTATTAATGCTAGTTTATTTTATATCATACTATTTATTGTTTTTAGTGGAATACCTGAGGAAATATATTTAGGTAAGTATAGAAGAATGGAGCTTATAACTTCACAATTAGATTATTTAAAAAGGAATTTTTATATATGGCTTCCAATTATCTTAGCTTTAGCGTCTGTTTCTGAACGAATTGCAATAGTAACAAATCAAATGTTCGTAGGGTGGACTATCTTTGGATATCATACAGGAGCATTTTTTATACCAACAAATAATGTTTCACATTTAGTATTATGGCTAGTATTCCAGATGGCGCTATCTATTGTAGTTGTTTTACGTGGTCATTTATTTAAATATACTCAATATGGAAACGTTAGAAAAGATCAGTATAGACAAGGAATGAGAGGTTAAAGAAATGAAGTTGGAAAAATTTTTTAAAAATAAGACTGGAGATTTAGCATTTCTAGAACCAAAGTCTGAAATTGAGAACACAATGCTAAGAAACCGATTGTCAGCGCCGATTCCACTTTGGTCAGAAAGTTTAGTTGAAGGAATTAAAGAAGGTGAGTTTGAAGAGGAAGTGGGATCGGTCCATATTATAGAAGGTATGATAGCAGTAATAGGAATAGATCCATTATTTAAATTTGCCAACACGTATATAGAGATTCTATCAGAAATGATGGAAAATCCCCTGGAAACAATTTTAAGTTTTGCTTGGAAATATGATAAAGATGGCGATAAAGTCAAGGCAGCAATAGCATATAGAGCTGCATTAACCTTTGACGACTACAATGATATTGCCATGAGCAATTTGGCATCAATATATGGGGAAATTGCAAATGAATCGGAAGATGCTCAACTAATAAACGAATTAATAATAGAAGGAACCGACTTGTTAGAAGATGTTCTTAATAGATATAAATCTGATGAAGTAAGGCCTTTATTGGGGAAATATTATATTAACGCTGGCCTATATCTAAAAGCGAAGTTAACTATGGAACCATATTTACAAGTAGGAGAAAAGGAAGAGGTTAAGCAAGAAGTAAGAGAACTATTAGATTTTATTGAGCCTGAAGTAATATGCGAAACCATAGAATCGCAGTTGACGCAAGGTAAATTAGATATAGCTGAGGAGAATATCCTACAAGCATTAATAAAATATCCTAAGATGCATAGGATTAGCTTTCTGTATTCAGTATTATTATGGGCTTCAGGGAAAGAAAAAGAAAGCGAAACAGAACTACTCAATATTATAGAATCTTATCCCTACGCTCATTATTATAACCAGTTGTTAATACAAAAATATTTGTTAATGCAGTATGAAGAAGGGCTAAAGATTGCAGACGAAGCGTTATCAAACAACGAAAACGAGCCAACCATCATGGGTAATAGGGCTATGTTTTTAAATGCATTGGGAAGAACAGAAGAAGCTTTGATAAATGTAAACTATGCAATTAATCTATCAGAATCTCCAGAATTAACAAACCAGCTAAAGGAATTAAGAAGAGAAATAGCTGAAAATGCGGAAGTATAATATAAATTAAAAATGTTTTTAAATAAAACACTAAAATGTGTTGACACGATTTTAATAGGGTGTTATGATATGAATCGTTGTCAAACAAGTTGTCCAAGAAAGCACATAAAGGGTTAAAAAAAACTCTTGACAGCTGAAAGATAATTTGCTATGATAATAAAGCTACTCACTTTGAGTGGCGTACCTTGATAATAACATAGTGTGAGAACCAAAAACGAAGTAAACAAACAAGCGGAAAACTAAGTCAGTTTTCAAC
>JAAYFJ010000037.1 GCA_012728295.1 Tissierellia bacterium
GATTCAGCAATCTTGTTATAAACATTTACTGCTTCTTGAGTGTCGCCTTTCTCGTCTTCAATTACAAGTCTTACTTGCTTACCTAATATACCACCGGCAGCGTTAATTTCGTCAATTGCTTGTTTCGTTCCGTTAGTTGATGCGATACCATAAATAGCAACGTTACCTGTTAAAGGTCCCATAACTCCTATTACGATTTCGTCTGAATCTTCGCCTGTTGTCGCTGCTTCTTTGCCGCCGCCACAAGCAGTAAGCATCAAAACCAGTGCCAACATGAGCATCAAAATCTTTTTGTTTTTCATATGTCCTCCCTCTTTTACTCGAATGATTAACCTATTCTATCACAATTTCAGGCATTTTGGTATACCCGAAAGGGGAAAAAATGTCCTTTCATTACAATTTCACGGCTTTTTTCGCATCTAGTTAAAAACTTTTAAATTCTTTTGTAAATAAGCCCCGGAAAATTTAATGTAATTCTTGCTTGACAAATCGTTCTACAAGTTGTAGACTTAACTCAAGATAGGTCTACAGCTTATAGACCAGGGAGGACAATATGACTTTTAAAAAATTAACCCAATCGGAAGAGGAACTGGTAAAACTGGTTTGGGAAAGTGATTCTATAAAATCTTCTGAGCTGGTAAAATTATGCGAGGAAAAATTCAACTGGAAAAAATCCACAACCTATACCATCTTAAAAAGAGCGGAAAAAAAGGGAGTTATTGAAAATAATAATTCTACAGTAAAACCTTGTATCTCTGAAGATGAATATAATACCAATAGGGGTTTAAGTTTTTTAGATAAACATTTCGGAGGCTCTTTGCCTAAGTTTATAACTGCATTTTCTAGGGAGAATACTCTAGATGAGAAGGATATAGAGGAACTGGAGAAATTAATTGAAAAATATAAGGAGGATGCCAAATGACTGATCTCTTTTATAAAATAGTAGACTTAAGCCTGGATGCGAGCTATATAATAATCTTAGTCTTGCTGGTCAGATTACTTTTAAAAAAGGCTCCTAAGAAATATTCTCTTCTTTTATGGATTCCGGTCTTTGTAAAACTGCTGGTGCCCTTTTCCTTTGAAAGCAATTTATCTTTTATTGCTGCCAAGGACAAGATAATAAGTCATAGCCCCCTTACCCTTGAAGTTTCAAGAGAAGAAAGACTTTATACTCCTTCTTACAATATTAAACAATCTGAATTTCGAGGAAACTTGCATAAGGATAATGTTGACTTTGAGCATAAGCAAATAGAAACTCCGGCTGCAAAACAAATCGATTTGCTTCCTTATATATGGATTTCAGGTTTGGGCTTTTTAATATTTTACACCGGTCTGGATACCTTGAGATTTAAATCCAAGCTTAAAAATTCAAGACAGCTTACAAATAATATTTATATTAATGAAACTATAAAAACAGCCTTCGTCTTTGGACTGATAAAAGCTAAAATTTATCTGCCCCAGGGACTTAGTGAAGATGAAAAAAGATATATTCTTAAGCATGAAAAAATTCATATAAGAAGATTGGACCATATCAGCAAGTTCCTGGCCTTTGCTATAAGTTCAGTCCATTGGTTTAACCCCCTGGTCTGGCCGGCCTATTATTTGATGGGTTTGGATATGGAGCTCTCCTGTGACGAAGAGGTTTTAAAAGAATTGGGAAGCCAAATCAAGGCTGACTATTCAAAATCTCTGCTTTCATTCTCCTCAGGAAAAAGAATTTTGTCAGCATCTCCTATCGCCTTTGGAGAAAGCAACACCAAGTCCAGAATAAAAAATATTCTTTCTTATAAGAAGCCCAAGTTTTGGATATCTGTCTTGGCCATCTGCATCCTGGCCTTGACTCTGGTAGCTTGTTTTGCTAAAAGTCCTGAAGGAGAAAAAGAGACTCCTGCAGAAGCTGAAGTTGAGAATCTTGAAGAAGAGAGTTCAAAGTTCAAGCCCCATAATTTGCCGGATAAAGATTTAAGGATTGATGAAGGGGTTATCAATGCTGCAATAAGCTATATCCAAAATAAAATTGATTATCTAAGTGAGCATGGCCATAAGATAGTAGATTACAAGATAGAATTTTATGAAAAACACAATGAGTTTAATCATATAAGGGAAAATCCTTTAGAACTTTGGGAAATCTCCTACAGTCTGAAATTTAAAGACAGTGAAAACTTTTTAAAATCCGCAGATGCCGAAGATTTAGGTGGCGGTTGGGTTGGCAATATTGAAATGGGGCCCTTTTTACTCTTTGAAATAGTAGACGGAGAATATAGACCTCTGGGGAATGTCGCCGCTACCGATGATGCAGGTTATTTATACGGCAATAAGATGAGACAGGAGATGGCCATTAGGGAGTTTTTGGATAGAATTGGTAATATTTTGGTTTCCTATAACAGCGAGCATAAAATAGTTTCCTTTAATGACTCATCAGGCACTAGGATAAAATTACTCCTTTCCAAGCCCATAAGAGACGATGAAAAAGGAATTTGGATAGTAGAAAGATTTTTAGACACTTATGGAAACCTATATCTATGGCCCTATAACAATGAGGCGGAATTGGAATCCTATGAATACTTTAAAGATCTTCAGGAAAAGGCGGACAAGGGAGAAGAAAGCTGGAGACTGGATCCTATTGATGCAGCCTTTGACTATATTGAAAATGTCCTTATGGATACTACAGTTAGAAAATCCCAAGTGCTCTTAGAAGAAGAATCGGATTTGGAATACTTTTATGAAATTCCTGAAAGTGAATATTTGGGCTACTATATGGAAATGTCACTAGATAATAAATCTTCTTCGCCGGATATAAGCCCTCACATCGATATAGACAAGGTTGAGCTTGTAGATGATAGAGAGCGTTTTGAAGAAATCGGAGAAAAATCCAATACCTTCGAAAAATTCGGCTACCATATCTACAATCCCGCCACTTATCCCAATACTATCTTCCTTACAGAAAATACCAAGTTTTATATAAGTGATTGGGCTAATAGTCAATATGACGGCACTGATAAGATGAAGGAAGTGTCAGCTGAGGAATTTGCCTTTTACGCCAAGCTCCAAAGCGGCAAGTTTCTAGTCTATGTGAAATCTGTTAATGGTGAAGCTTTAGAGGTTGGAGAGATAGTTTTACCCTAATATAAGGACTTAAGATTAAAAAAACCGGAAGATCCGGGTTTTTTTGCTGCTATCTATTAACTTTAGACAAGAGTTCTTCAGGGGAAATTCCATATAATTTGCACAAGCTTAACAAATTGGATGTTGAAGGGTCGGTCTTTCCGTTTTCCCATTTGGAAACGGCCTGGCGACTTACTCCCATTTGTTCTGCTACAAATTCCTGGGTCATATTCTTCTTAATTCTTTCTTTTTTTAAAGTCTCCCCAAGGGTCTGCACAAAAATCCTATCCTCCGCCTTAATCCCGCCCGAGTTAATATATTTTTTCAGGGCTTTGATAATCAGATAAACTACATAGATAATTACCCCTAGCTTAAGTAAAAAAGACACTATAATAAATAAACTGAATGGTCCTATGTTCCTCATAAACACCTCCCAAGAATATAATATTCTTTTACAGCTTAATTTACCAGCAACTATCTGTCAACTTTAGGTTGCAAGGGCAATTTTTTGCATATTTTATTTTTTTCTCTTATTTAATTCATCATAGGCCCATACAAAATATACCATGGATTGAGTATATAAATAGGTGTTTTCTGCAAAACAAATATAAAACTCCTCTATTGTTGAAGGTCTATAACCAAAGGAATTCTCATCAAGGCTA
>JAAYFJ010000039.1 GCA_012728295.1 Tissierellia bacterium
CCTTACTTTTATTTTTATCTTCACTTCAGGCTTGTCGCCTACTACATCCTCAGGAAGATTATAGCTGCCAATAAATTCTTGCTCTCCTGGTAATTCTCCATTGTACTCTTCCATTGACCATATTACATCCAGTTCCCTAGAGCTTTCATCGGATAGCTTGGCAACTACCTTTTCAGGAAGAACTATGCTCTCAACTGCCGTTTTATACTCCACTTCTATTGGCAATGGTTGCTCCACCGACACAACTGTGGGCTTTTCAGCTTCTTTAATCAACTTGACAGTATCTACAACACTTTTATCATGGGTTCTATAGGTAGTAGCTTCAAATGACGTATCTGTCACCACTACATTTGTAAAGTTAGGAGTTCTCTCCTGGTTTTTCACTGCTGCATATTGAAACTGTTGGTTCAATATGCCGTAATATTTGCTTCCACTGGCAGAGTTCACTGTAAGATATAAAGTTCCTTCTGGATTTATATACTCTCCCGGCACAGAACCATCTTCCTCATACTTTACAATAGGAGTTAATCCATCCATAATGTGAGATCTTGTATATACGTGGTCGTGCCCCATTAGTACCACATCTATCCCAAATTCTTTAAACACAGGTGCATATTCGTCACGTCTTTGCAAAATGCTTGTATCATTGGCATGAGAAGCTACTGAATAAATGGAGTGATGAAACGTTACTACTTTCCATTTAATATTCATTTTTTCTCTCTCAACATATTGAATAGCATCTTTTATTGTACTAATATGTTCCGCCATACTTCTATTGTTGGAGTTTAATACAATGAATAGTGTGTTGTTATATGTGTAGTAATAATTGCCTCCCGCCTCTGTCTTTCCATAGCCCGTAACATTTGGCAAATTAAAGTGTTCTGAAAATGCCACCGACTTAGAATCGTGATTTCCTATTACTGGCACCAGCGAAAAGCCTTCAAACCCACCATTTTCTATGAAATGCAAGTACTCATTTTCATTATTAGGTATATTTACTTGATCTCCAGCACTTAATAAAAATGCTGAATCGGGATTTACTTCTTTCATCTTATATAAAGTATTTTCCCAACCTTCCCCATCTTTGGGAACATTTCTGCTAGCTCCAATCTGAGGATCTCCTACTAATAAGAAACTATATTCATTTACTCCTTGTGTTTTAAATCTATATATTTGAGATTTATTACCCGATCCATTCCACACTCTTAGCATATATTCTGTATTTGGTTTTAAATCTTTCAATTGAACTTGCGAGCTAGAATACTGATTTGTATTAGTATTTATCTTAGTATCTGCTTCAATAACTGTCCCATTTGAAAAATCTCCCTCTTTATTGGATTCTGCAATTTCCAAATATCCCTGAGCCTGCTCTCGATACCATGTGAACCTTCTTTCCGTTGGTTTTTCTCCAATGGTCAGCATAGGCATTCTAGCATACTCTAACTGATTTGAATCATCTGATTCTGAAGGCTCAGCTGATGAATCTGATAACTCAAAACTATTTAAATCAAAGTAAATATCAGAACTTGTCGATCGATCTTGATGTAGCTCTACTGCCAGGATGTTCCTCTCTTTCAATACCTTTTGAAGAACATCTGCACTAATCTTCACATCTGTCTTATTAGGATCTCCACCGGCAAATTCCGCTCCATAGCTTAAGTTATTGCTATACCCACCACTTGGAACATTGCCTTCCCATACCTTTGTCCCATTAATATATACTATTGCTGCATCGTCATAGCTAATTGTAAAGTTTAATTCCTGTCGTTTTGCAGGCTCTGCTTTAAAAGATGTCAAAAAGAAATATGCTGGAATATCTACATTGTCTTGATAATACTGTTTTAAAACAGTTGCAGTCGTAAAAGAACCTGCATATAAAGCAGCTCCTCTTTTTGCTCCAAATGGAGCTTGCCCCACAGACCATATATCATTTCGACTTTCCCCCATAGACCAGTCTGTTGTCTTTCCTGGGTCTTCATTAGCTTCGGAATACAACCATTCTTTACTATTAACAGCATTTTCATTAGCTGTATCTGCCAGCCATGCTTTAATTTCGATGTTTGCAAAAGCCATTTGTTCTAAAGCTACATTTTCCTGTGTTGCACTTGCGTTTTGTGGCAGCAAAATTCCTGAAATAAGTAGTAGCATCGCTAGCCATAAGCTGAAAATCCTCTTCATTGAATACATCCTCTCCCTTGTCATATTATCAGTAGTCGTTCTATATCATGTGTTATTCAATAATTACCTTTATTAATTCCTAATGAGTTTATTTATTATGGGTAATTTATCTTTATAAATATTAGCTGAAAAAAACGAAGAAATTGGAACCATAAGTATTACTACACAGGTGCCTATAAAGCCTCTAATGATTTCAATTCCTAAAAAGTCTGAGCTAATCAGTTGATGAAATTGAACCCCATAGGATATTAGGACCAAAATAGTGGTCAGTGATCCTCCTAGGAATGCAAATATCAGTGTATTTACCATTGTTCCTAAAATATCTTTTCCTATGTTCATGCCAGAATCAAATAACGTTCTTGACGTAGCTTCATCATCTAGTTTTGCTATCTCTGCTAGAGATGAGCTAATGGACACTGTCACATCCATAGCAGCCCCAAGTGATGAAATAGCTACTGATGCGAATAACAGACCATGGATTTTCAATCCAGACTCTTGCATAATCAGCATTAATGATTCGGCATCCTCCATTTGAAATCCCGTTATATGTAGCGTCATACTCATAAGATAGAATACTGCCGCTCCAAATATAAATCCTAAAGGAATGGAGATAAGGTTAACCATGGACATCTTAGTGAATCCGTAAAGAATTATTACGGAAAAAATACTACATAATAATGCTGTTATTACAGATATTAATACAGGATCTGAACCTTGATATATCTTTGGAATCATAAAGCACATAATAATAAAAATACTGCATATTAGTGCCATTGCGCTTTTTATTCCTTTTATCCTTCCAATTGCAAAGAGAATAATAAAAAACGCTATAATGTAGAATGTTATTCCTCCTATTCTGTCGTAATTATAAACTGAATAATAGGGCTCTACACCTTCCGGTTTATCTGCTACCATTATTATCTTGCTTCCCTCTCCCACAAAAACATTGTGAGTTTGAGTTAGCCTATTGTCTAAAGTTAGAATATCCCTAGACTTTAACAGCTCCACTTTTATTCGCTGTATTCCCAAGGTTATCCCTGGCACATCGTTATTTAGTTCTTCCGAAATTACTTCAATTACTTTTGCCTTTTCATATGTGATGGTATCCTGTTTCCATCTACTATTCCCAAATTCAGCATTGTTCCAATATACAAATATTCCTATTAGAATCACAACTAATACGATTGCTATTATTTTTTTCAAACACATGACCTCCTAGCTATTGAATAGTAGCATACGATTGTAAAATCTATATAATGTCTGAATAAAATATTAGTCAAATATAATGAGTTAATAATCATTTCCCTTATTCCTATATAAAAAATAAAACCTTTTAAGTTGCGCTTAAGATAATGCTACAACTAAAAGGTTTTATTTTTATCTATTTTATTCATATAATAAATCCCTTCGACAATTAGTCAAAGGGATTAAATTCCTTCTATTCATCAAACAATACATATACCTTTACATTTCTTCTTCCAAACTCCATTGCTTCTGCGTTGGAGGTCTTCCAAAGGTCTATGCGGTTTCCTACTATAGCTCCACCTGTATCAGTGGCTGTCGCATACCCGTAGGTTGGTTTTTCATCCATGGACTCAACATACAATTTTGTTCCAAGTGGTATAACTTTAGGGTCTACAGCTACCGTTCCAGGTCCTGCCACAGTTCCTGATGCCGTAATTCCATAATATGGATCACCTGGGTGTTTCCCACAGCTTGCATAGCTGTTATCATATGCCGTTGCTTCCATTACGATTACTGACTTATATCTTAGTGGACCTGTCGCCGTTTCTACCACAGGCGCCTCTTTAATGCCTCTTTCAATAACTGAACCTACAGTCGCTTCGATAACTTCTGAGCTAATAATTCTGCTTTCCATTAGGCGACCATTATAATAGATACTTTCCGTTGTAATACGTTCTAGTCCATTTTTACCTTCTTGAACAACTTTTTGCTGTCCTTGGAACATTTCAGGATTATCAATATACTCTACTGGTGCTGGAACTGGCGCAACTTTTGTTTGACGGTTTTTCTCTACTTTTATTACCTCAATTGTAGAACCATTTTTTATCTTTGCGCTTGGCCCAGGAACAGTGTACGTATTATCCGTTAACTTAAAGTTCACTTCGTCCAATATTGCCTGTACTTCATCTTCATAACTTTCAATCTGCTTAGATACACCTTGCTCAATCAAAGTATATTGCTTTATTGTATTGATTTTTATTGTCATGCCTGGTTTAATCTCAGTCTCTCTGGAAGGAGATACATTCATGCTATCTTCCAAAACCAATCTGTGATCTTTTACCAATTCCTTAAGCAACTCACCTACAGTAAGAGCTTCTGTATATACGTCTCTTTGGATATCATCCAATGATAGAGTAACCTTTACTCCAGGATGAGCACTAACTGTATAATAGGAAAAGGATACAATAATGACCATAATAAGCAATACACTAAAGTATTTCCACATATTTCTTGTTTTATTCATTTAACCAATCCTCCTTGTCGTCACTTCGCATAAATTCTGAAGTGTCAACGCTGTATCAGTTTATGAAATAATAGCAGAAATGTCAAATTTTGAGTGGAGCAGTCGCTACAAGTGTTGATTTATCAACGTTTTTCATTTAATACCAAAATAGCGGTATCATTTTGAAACTGTGCGTATCCCAGTGTTTGCAACGTATTCAATTAATTATTACAATTTGATTACGTTAATATTGTAACCCTCTTTTGGTAAACCTGTATTTTATGCGTTTTACAGCGTTTTCTCTGTGAGTTGTATTAATAAATCCTACTTAGTATCACAACTGGTACTATACATGTTGTCCTTTTAATGTCTCTCAACACTACATATCGCTTGTAATTATTTCTAATTGATAATTCTCTTTTGATAGTTACTAATGGGTGGAGCAATTCAGTATAAATACCATGGTTCTCTTCGGAGCAACCTTAACATGGTGACCCTTATATGGCTTGTAGCAAGGGCTAAACCCGTCCCACAACAGCGTCCTTTCTCCATACAGCTCTTGTTCTAGTGTCAGTGGTGACCACTGCTTTTTTGTTGCATTTATCATCACTTCTAAGCAAAGACTTTCTTCTAAATACATCCTCCAATGAAGTCTTAATTGATGTGTTGTAGGAACAATTTCCATCCTTGCATATGTTTTAGCCTTAAAACACGCCAATCGTTTTCTCAGCTTTATTAACTCCACCACATATGCGTTTACATTCCAGTTTTCGTGCTTATCTAACCAATTTAACCTATTCAAATTTATTGGAGAATTATATGTGTTATGCAGTCCAGCTTTGCTTCTGCGAAATTCATTTCCCTCGTGGAAGAATACAATTCCTTTGCTGAGTAACAATATGTCAAATGCCAGCTTGGTGCAAGCATCCATGTTTTCTTTATCAATATTATCTAGACTCAATCTCAACTTATCTTCTAATATTAAATTGTCATGTGAATTGAAGTAATTCACACTTTCATAGGGCATTCCATAGTAAGATTTTCCTCCAATCGAGCCACCTATTCCCCAGAGGACAGTATCTTTATTACGTGGATTCCCTTGAATAAACCCTGGGTCACCACCATCGTTACCACCTTTAATAGCGTTTCTAAAGTCATCATTAAAAATTGAGTATTTATTAAATTTTTGAGTGCCTTTTGTTACTCTGTCTTCCAATCTCAAAGTTGTTTCTGCAGCAGTCCAAGGCTCCCCATAAATCAGCACCTTCGGGTCATTAATCCTTAGTGTATCTGCTATTAGCTTAGCAGTTTCCCTGTCCATTAGCCCCATTAAGTCAAATCTAAAACCATCTATTTTATATTCTCTCTGCCAGTGGAGCAAAGAAGTCATAATCAATTCCCGAACATGTGGTCTCTCTGAGGCCAATTCGTTTCCACAACCACTGCCATCGCTAAAGGTACCATCCTGCCTTAAACGGAAGTATTGACCAGGCGCTAGAGCCTCCAATGGCCCGTCTTTACCTAAATATGTGTGGTTATATACTACATCCATTACAACTTTTATTCCAGCCTCATGGAGTGCCATTACCATCTGCCTAAATTCTTTAATTCTTGTCGTAGGGTCTTTCACATCTGTAGCATAGCTTCCCTCTGGCACAAAATAGTTAAATGGATCATATCCCCAATTATAATTATATGGATCATCAAAGGCATCTTCATTTTCATTAACCGTTATGAAATCTGCCACCGGCATAAGATGAACATGTGTTATGCCCAATTCTACCAAATGATCTAACCCAGTGGTGAGCCCTCTAAGTCTGGTTCCACGCTGTGCTAGTCCCAAATACTTTCCTGGGTGGAGCACATTAGCATTGGAGTCATACGTATAATCCTTTATGTGCAATTCATAAATAATGGCTTCTTCTGGGGAAGTCTGTGGTATATTATGTTCTCTCCAACCAGATGGCTCGCAACGGCTCAAATCCATAACCACACCTCGGGCACTATTACTAGTCAACCCCAGGGCATAAGGATCCACTACGGCTTGATCCCCCAAGTCGTATATATATTCTATTAAATGGTAGTCCCCCTCTAGTGATAAGCTATGAACTCCATTTTCATCCCTATTCATAAGATAACTTTGAACTTGTCCATCTACCATGTACAAAATCAAATTTATTATCTTTTGCCCAGGAGCCCAAACTCTCCATATGGTTTGATTTTCATTCCAAATTGCTCCCCAACGTTGCATAATCTCCCCCAATTATTTATTTAACTTATATTCCTTTGTTAGCTCAATAAACCCTTCAAAAATTTTCATCATCACTGGGTGCTTTTCGACCATGGCTTCAGGATGAAATTGAACTCCATAAATAGGTCCATCAATTCCTTCGACGCCCTCTATTATTCCGTCATCGCTATATGCTACAGGTTTAAGCTCTTTGGCTACTGTCTTTAACGCTTGGTGGTGCTCTGAATTTACTAATATGGTTTCTTTGTTTAACCATCTCCCTAACCAACCATCCTTGTCTAAGGTTATGGTATGAAAACCATCTTCTAAAGTCTCCTTGGAAACGTGATTATAGGCTCCTTTCATTTGAGTGGGAATATCCTGATATAGATCTCCACCCAATAATATATTCATATATTGCATTCCTCTACAAATTCCCAATATGGGCATTTGTCTGCGATATGCCTCACAAAACAGAGCTTCCTCCATCTCATCTCTAGCAGCATCAAAAACTGATACATTAGCAGATGGTCCCATATGAAATCTCCAACTAGCTACATCATCTCCGCCAGATAGAATCAGTCCATCTACTAGATTTAAATATTCCTTAGATAATTCCGGACTCACATTAGGAATCAGCACAGGAATAGCCCCGGCTTTCTCAACAGCTCTAACATAGTATCTATTTAAATGTACCATAGTCCTATAGGTGCTTCTTTCAGTACCACAGCTGATTCCAATATAATTAACCATATTATCCCCTCATTATAGATATTGTCCTAGCCAAAGTATCATTTCTTCCATCATATTAGTAGTTACTACATGCCCTGCACCTTCATGAGGGCTGAATACAAAGGTTTCTAAAAGTCCTTCTCCTACTTTCATGCTACGATATAATTCTAAGTCAGCCATTGGTGAAATCTCATCATCTAGTTCTCCATGAATGGATAGTGCTGGTCTTTGATTAAAAGCATCTTTATTCAATGCTGGATCGAACTTAGAACAGGTTTCAAATGATTTCTTCAACACCTCATCTTCTTCAAACAATTCTACAGTTCTCTTCCAATTGAAGCTTCCATTCATAGCAACTGCTGTTTTTAACTCCGGATAAGCTGAAAAGAGTCCTGCTGCGGTAATGCCACCCATCGAGTGACCAGCTGCCGCTACTCTATCCATATCTATCTGATATAAATTTTTTGCGTATGAAAGTAGCATCGGAAATTCCTCAATGTTCTTTGCCACAACCTTCCAAAGCCACTCCCTAACCACCTCGTCCGACTCATAGTCCAGCAACCCTCTTTCGCCATGGTGAATCCCATCTACCATTACAACTTGGTATCCCATAGTTGCTAAGATATGCGCTCTTATATGCTGTCTTTGTTTGTCTGAACTCCAACCGTGATAAAAGAATATAGTTGCCCATTTATTACAATCTATAGGCGAAGGGCGATACACTAGAAACGGAATGCCATTGCATTCATCCTTAACTATAGTTAATATTTCATTCTCCAATAAAGTAATCATATTTCCTCCAATATTTTATTATTCAATACACCATTGTATCGGCTCTCTACCCATTTGAATCAATAATTCATTGGTCTTTGAAAAAGGTCTACTCCCAAAAAAACCTCTATATGCTGACAACGGACTGGGGTGCGGTGATTTGAGTATCTTGTGCTGTGGCTTGTCTATCAACTTAGATTTTTCTCCAGCATGAGCACCCCATAGTATAAATACTATCCCCTCTTTCCTCTCGTTTAAGGATAGGATAATCTTATCTGTAAACTCTTCCCAGCCCCAGCCCCTATGGCTGGCAGGTTGCCCTGCTGCTACAGTTAAGCCTGTATTTAATAGCAATACTCCTTGCTTTGCCCAAGATGTTAAGTCTCCATGGGATGGAATAGAACAACCTATATCTTCTCTTAATTCTTTGTAGATATTGTTAAGAGACTTTGGAATGGGAATTCCTCGATTTACTGAAAACGCCATGCCATTTGCCTGTCCTTGCCCAGGATAAGGATCTTGACCTAAGATAACAACTTTCACATCATTATAGTCTGTGGTATGTAATGCGAAAAAAATCTCATTCGCTGGTGGATATACCACTCCATTCTTATATGCATATATCAGTTTTTTTCTAAGCTGCTGATAATTTTCGCCTTCCATTGTACTATGCAAATGTTCATGCCAATTATTTTTAAAAATCTGCTTCATTATAGCCCCTCTCTTTCCCATCTCTTTGGAGCAATCAGCGCTATTAATGTGAAAAACTCCAATCTTCCCATTAACATTAGCAATGAAAGATAAAGTTTAATCCACTGAGGAAAAAATGCAAAGTTGCTGGTCGGTCCTATTAATGACAGTCCAGGCCCTACGTTGCTCATAGTCGTAGCCGCAGAGCTTATGGAAGTTATCATATCATATCCACTAAAGGAAATTACTAGCACAGACACTGCAAACACCATAGCATAAATACTTAAAAATGCAGTAATCCCTGAAACTACTCCATCATTTAATACTTTGCCATTAAATTTGATTGGCATCACTGCCTTCGAGTGAAATATTCTAGCGATTTCTCTTCTCACTGCCTTTGCCATTATCAGTATTCTTACCATCTTCATGCCACCAGCAGTGGAACCTGCACTTGAACCCATAAACATCAATATCAAGATTACAAGACGACTAAATGCCGGCCACATATCATAATCCACCGTAGCAAATCCACTGGTGGAGATGATTGAAACGTTTGTAAAAGATGCGCTCCTCAAAGCCTCTGGCAAAGTCATGCCTCCATAAATCCTAAGATTTGCTGATACCAATATTATAGAAATAATAATAATTCCAATAAATAATCTAAACTCTTCATCTTTAAATGTCCTAAGGCTTCTTTCTCTATATGCATTGTAATAGTGTGAAAAGTTAACTCCACATACTACCATAAAAATAGTCATAACCACTTCTATATAAACGCTATTATAGTGTCCAACGCTTGTAACTTTACTTGAAAACCCACCAGTTCCCACAACTCCAAAGGTATGTACTAATCCGTCAAACCAGTCCATTCCTCCTATGATTAGTAGGATGAATAACAAAAGGGTTACTACGAAATATGTTATATACAATATCTTTGCAGTATCCTTCATCCTAGGAGCAATTTTACCTGCAATCGGCCCTGGAGTCTCTGCTTTAAAAATTTGAAATGCCCCAGCTCCTAAGGCCGGCAACAAGCTAAGTGCAAATACCAATATTCCCATTCCACCAATCCAGTGGGTAAGGCTTCGCCAAAACACCACTCCCCTAGGAAGGATTTCAATATTTTTAATAATACTAGCACCAGTGGTAGTAAATCCTGAAACAGCTTCAAATAACCCATCAATATAGGTCGGTACGCTACCAGATAACCAAAATGGTATGGCGCCAACTATACTGACTATTATCCAGCCCAAACTCACTATCAGCAAACCATCTTTCGGCCTAAGGTTTTGATGCTGTCCCTTGCGCAGTCTCATTACTCTTCCAAGGGCGATTGCTAAAATAATCGTCCAAAAGAAGGCCCTTCTGTCTGAAGAGCCATCGTAAATACTAATTAAGAAAGGAGCCACTAAAAGAGCAGCCTCCATATAGAGCAGACTACCAATCACCCTTATGGATACGACGTAATTCATTGATTAGCCCTCCCTCTTTTACCTTCTGCTGATATATAAAGAATTTCTTCAAAGTAGGCAAATTCTCAGTTAAACAGAATAAAACTAATCCGTCTTCACCCATTAACACGGTTTCACCTTTTGGTATTATTACCTCGCCATCTCTTATTATGACGCCAATGATAATTCCTTTAGGCAAATTCAAGTCCATTATTCTCATGCCAACCACTATCGCCTTTGGATGTAGTACGACTTCTGTAACCTCAGCTTCTCCACCTAATAGAAGGGTAACAGATACGGCTCTGCCTCCCCTTATTGCTTTTAGAATATTAGAAGCCGTAATGTAAATAGGATTAAATGCGGCATCTAAAGATAGACGATCTATCATTCCCTCATAATTTGATCGACTCACCTTTGCAACTGCCCTGCCCACACCCTCTTGTTTGGCAATTGATGCCATCAGTAGGTTGACCTCATCCATTCCTGTGGTAGCTACAAAAGCATCCATATATTCTATTCCCTCTTCTTGTAACAACTTCAAGTCTGTGCCGTCACCATGAATGACAAGACAACCACTTCCAAGGTGCTCAATGAGTTCTTCACAGCGTTTCATGCTTTGTTCTACTAAGGTTACTTCAATATTTTCCTTTATAAGATTACGTGTTAAATATAAACCTACCCTTCCTCCGCCAATAATCATTACCTTTTGCGGCCTTTTTTCCGTAAAAACACTGTCATGGAAGTGTCTTTGAAAAGCTTCAATGTCAGAAGATTGTCCCATAATGTGTACTACGTCTTCAGTTTCCAAAACCGTTGAGCCATCGGGAATGATAATTGTACCATGCCGAGAAATTGCAGTGATTACTAAGTTTTCCATTAACGGTAGGTCAGATATCATTCTCCCGGTCAATTCATGGTGTGTATTAATTGCAAAGTCTATCATGTGGACTTTCCCTTTTGCAAAGTCCCCGACACCTTTACTATATGCTTTCAGCAAGTACTTTGTAATGGAATTGGCAGTAAAATACTCTGGGTTTATTACATACGTTATCCCCAAGGCCTCTTTAATAAATTTTATCTCTGCTAAATACTGAGGGTTCCTTATTCTAGCAATAGTTTGTTTACACCCTAGTTTTTTTGCCGCTGTACAAACTATAGTATTAGCTTCATCGCTATCTGTTGCTGCAATTAGCAAGTCATAAGTTGAAATGTCCAACTCCTTATACACAGAAAAATCCAAAGCATTGGCAGTGACCGTCAATACATCCATTCTCTCACTAAGAGCAGCTATTACATTTTCGTTTTTGTCAATTATTGTAACATCCATATTCTCACGAACTAAAGCCTGGGCTGTTTTCGCTCCTAGCTTACCCGCTCCCGCCACTAATACTTTCATAAGCTCAACTCCTTAACTGGGATGAGGACATACATATCATACTATTTCATTATAATTATTATAAATCACACTGTTTACAATTACAATCATTTAGGCTCATCTCTAAAGCCTATATCTATATCCATATACAAATCATATCCAGGAAAGTGATTATTTACAATCTTTCTAATTTCACTTTTATAATATTCCTTATCTTCTAAGTGCTTGCTTTTTTCCCCGTCTATAGTCAGCTCCACACACACTAGGTCCTTCTCACCTTTGTTCACAAATCTGAAGTCGTGTAAATCTAGAACATCATCTCGAGATTCAACCCATCTCTTAAGCTCTTTATATAACGTTTTTTGTTCCTCAGTTTTTGTCATTATAGGATCCATGTGAAGAACTAGCTTCACTCCCAATTCAGATTCTATATCTTTCTCAATATTGTCTAGTGCATCATGTATGGTCATCATATCCACATCATGCCAAAACTCCACGTCCATGGTTCCCATATATTTTCCAGATCCGTAGTTATGCAAAAATAAATCATGGGTTCCTAGAACTAAAGGTTCCTCCTTTGCTCTTGCTTCAATTTTCCTTATTAATTCCTGGTCAGGCGCCTCCCCTAATAAAGGATTTAGAGTATCTTTTATCAAGCCAATGCTCTCTTTTGTAACCCAGATACTAATTAATAAGCCCATATACGCATCAATGGGATACTTGGTAACAGAACCGATAATGTAGCTTAGCAATACCACAGATGTTATCAATACATCGCTAATTGCATCTGTTGCACTTGCCTCAAACGTCAATGAGCCAGTCAGCTTAGATATCTTCTTGTAAAACCTAGTCATCCACAGCTTAATTACCATCGCCAAAACCATAAAGAAGATGGCGCCCTTTTGAGGAGTCAATACTTGAGGTTCTATAATTCTCAATACAGACTGATATAAAAACTGAACCCCAATACTAAGCACTAAAAAACTTACCACTAATCCTGTCACATATTCCATCCTACCATGGCCATATGGGTGCTTTCTATCTGGTGGTTTTCTAGCAATATTCATGCCCAATATTACAACCATTGATGAAATAGCATCAGAGAAATTATTTACTCCATCTGCTACCAATGCTATGGAATGTGATAATACTCCAAAAACTATTTTTGTAATCGCCAAAAAACTGTTGAGCAAAAGCCCTACAGTTCCTGCATAGATACCCAGTCCATGGCGACCTGACGCCTTTTCTATGGAACCATATCGCCGTTGGGCAACTTTTGTTAATAAATCTACAGATATCATTTTCTTTCCTTTCCTAAAATATGAGGTATTGAATAATAGTCCGTCATTCCTGAAATAATCGTATCCACCCCTAGTCTAGTATAGTATCCTGCAGGCTTCTCATTGAAAAAAAACATGCCCAGCACAGAGCCATAATCCTCTCTTATCCATCTTCCGCCCCTCCAAAATGCATAGGGTCTTTTGTACGGTTCAATAAATTTTTGTATCAGGCTATCTTCTTTTATTATAGCCTCATCTATGGCATTTTGCCACTCATGTAAATCTACTTCCCTGCCAGCCAATACCCCTTGAGAAGCATTCTTATCCATGGGCTTTAATATCCATTCTTCTTTTTTTATAGTAGCCATATCATATTTTTCAGGAGTCAATACCGCCGTATACGGTACGTGCTCATCAATCCATCTACACTGTTTTTCCGTAAAATATTTTCTCAGCTGAGGTTCAAATAAGCATGCAAAAAACCTCTTATTGTGAATGATTTGCGTTGAAATTGGACCAACTGTTAGCATGGCGCCATCTTTATAGGCTTTCAAGAAATTCTCAGCCCCATCAGGTCTTTCAACTAATTCAAAAGTAACCATGCGCCTATATATTAAGTCTATTTCAAAATCACCATCACATAGCTTTCCATCAATGTAGTCCAAATCTCTTATATCTGAAATAATACATGGACAGCCCTTGGCTTCGAAAGCTTCTTTATATCTTTTAAACTCTTCAGTCGTGGCGCTATCCAAAAAATCCATAATGCAAACCTTAGGCAAACCTATTCCACCAGATTCATGAAATAAATCAACGCATGTTTCCACCCAGCTGTCAAACATTTCGAACTTGCTCAACTGCCAACTTTCTTTTAAGTCTTCTGCAATTTCGCTACTAAGCCAAATATCCGCCAATTCGTTATCCTCGTTCATTGCAGATGACCCATCTGTATTTAGTTCGAAAAAAAAATATTGCTCTGGAGAACCATAGCATATATCAAATCTTCCCATGGGAACCGTGCCGTTTAATGGGTTTTCACAAAGAATCAAATCCTCTATCCAATCAGGGAAATCAAAAAGTTGTCGTATTGATTGATCTTTATAATATGCTCCAATGGTCTTTTTACCTATCTCCATCATTTTGTTTCCAATATCATTAAGTGCTTCTTTATCCTCCTGTAGCATTAGCCACGGCTGATATGAAAACGGAACTGGTTTCCCTTTATAAATAGCTCTGGATTTTCCAACTTTATTCTTCATGTTTTCAGCGTCTAATCCGTATTTTTTAGAATCATTACTAAGTCTCTTAAAAAAATCCATAGTCAGTCTATTCATTACCACCCTCTCCTAAGGCACACCATTTAACAGATGGAATAAACCCTCTCTTATACAGTTCTTCAGTCTTAAGATAAGGATTCATCCTATTTGTCAGCATCTCCTCTAAAGGTTCCAAATATTTTCTCTCATCCAGGGGAAGTCCTAATCTTGCCATCTCTAGCAAATCTAAGGCCACTTCAAAAACCGTCCTCTCACATTGAGATGCTCCGAATCCTTTATAATATAGTTCCTGTCTTGCAGACATAACCCTATCCACATCTAAATTTCTGCAACTTTGATATAGTTCCTCTAGGTTTTCTTCATCATATAGAAGACCCTTCATCAGTGCTATTGCTGAAAAACTCAATGGATAAGGAACTGCATCAAACATTCTTATTTCAATAAAATTCTTTGTCCTTACATCAGGAAAAAACATTGTAAATAAATGCATTAGCTCCTCGTCTTTGGCATTTTCAGGATCTACTAAATCCTTTATTAGCGCTCCCTTAGTATATGTCATCTCACCATCTACATATGCATAAATTGCCGGTCTTTCCAATAGGTACTTGGCATATTTTTCATAGTTGAAATCCGGATCCAACGCCCCCTTTACTAACCCAGACCTATCATTATCCGTGTTTTCCCAAATATATGCGCGAATATTATGCATTTCGCAAGGTTCTCCCTCAAAGAAAAAGCCGTTTTCAAACATGGAATAAAAAACATTAGATAACATATTTGAAACATAAAATTTCTTGCGATAATCTTCCTCATCGCTGAAATCCACAGCTATTTGAAGAGCGCAAGTACCTTTCATCATATTATGGGAACGACTGCCATGCTGCTTAAAGTAATCGAACATATTGTGATACCTATCCTTAGGTAATAGGTTTATTTCATTTATCTTAGTCTTTGGATGATATGCAATAGAAAGAGCCCAGAGTCCTCTTTCCTCCAGTATTGGAAGCAATTCACTTTGGAATTTATTATATGTTTCTTCCATTTCTGCAATGGTCTTTTTAGGAGTCATGGAGAACTCCAGCTGAGCTCCAGGCTCAGTGGTAATAATCATGTCCTCCTTGGTCACCGTTAAGACATATCCGCTCTCATCGTGGGCTACCCACCCTTTGGCAATAAGGTCTTGCATAATTCCTTCTATGCCCTCATCTCCAAGGTACGGTACACTGCTGCCATCATTCTGATGGACAATTATATGCTCTAACTCAACTCCAACTTTGAAGTTATGTATAGGTTTTTCTCCAGCTCTTATCAAATTAACAAATCGTTGAATCTGTAACTCATAATCAAATTTCATATATGCCCTCCTTTTCTCTAGTATTCAGTATATATACCCATTACACTTTTCTCAACTCTTATATCAAAAAGAGAAAAATATGCATATTCTATTGGAAAATTGATAAAATTCAGCGGCTTGTTAAATAAAAAGTAATTGAAGTTTTTTCAAAATACGGCTGTCTTTTTTTAACATATATATTATAATAAGAATGAATGGTGGTGAATATATGAAGTTTTTTAATAAATGGTTAATAATGCTTTCCTTTGTGCTTCTATTAACTGGTTGCACAAGTTCTAGTTATCAAAATGATATTAATGTTGCCGATGCTGCTGTTTCTCCTCTAGGTGAAAATGAATCGGTAATTACGCGTGTCAATATCAATATGGGCGAAGACATGGAAACGTTGATAGAAAACCACCAATTCTATTCTATCAAGGTCAATTATCCTATTCTCAACAGCTCCAAAATTGATGCTTTAGTAAAAGCACACGTCTATGACTGGGTTCGTGAGTTTGAAGATGCCATGTCTCAAAAATCCAGTGAATCATCTCGTGGAGAGCTCGTAATTACATATAGTATCGCTAGACCCATAGAAAATTTAGTGGGAATAACGTTTAATGTAATGAGCACCGACAAAGTTGGTACAGAAGGTACTACCTTGTTGAAGACGATTAATGTGGATATTAAGAAAGATACCGCCTTAAGTTTAGAAGATTTATTTCAATCGTCACCTCTGCCGATTATTAGCAAAGCGTTGACAGATTATTTTAATACATCTAAAGAATTCAGCCATAAACAGTCAAACCCTAAAATGAAAACGTCAGTTCAAAATGCGGCACAGGGCAATGGAACCTATTCTATTGGACCCTATGGATTACAAGTAATCTTTCAAAGAAACTCTTTATTAGACAAATCACACAAAGCTGTTATAGTGGATATTCCATATAATGCATTTGCAGAACATCTAAAAGAAGAGTATATTCCTCTAAAACAAATCGTTGTACCAGCCGGTGAAGATGCCTATATAGTTACTAATTCGTTGCCTACACCTTATATCGTGCAACGCTATAAAGATCAATGTAGAGCAAGGGGAGTTGATATTAGTAATATCGATCCAGAAAAGCCTATGATAGCTCTGACATTTGATGATGGACCTAATAATAAGAGCACTGTAAAGATTCTAGACATCCTAAAGAAACATAATGTAAGAGCAACTTTCTTCATTTTAGGAAGTAAGATTGAAAACAATCAAGAAGTTCTGAAGAGAATGGTAGAGGAACACCATGATATTGGAAACCACAGCTACTCTCACCCATCATTGACTAACGCTTCCGATGAGTTGTTGAAAAAAGAACTTGCCGTTCCAAAAGAATTAGCCTTTAGATTGCTAGGTGTGGACATGCCGTTTATAAGACCACCTTTTGGTGCAGTGGATGCTAATTTGAAACAAAAAAGTGGTTTGCCACTTATTATGTGGAGCGTAGATACCAACGACTGGAAGAGCCGATCAGCAGATGCAGTTTATGAGCAAATCATGAAAAACCCAAAAGATGGGGATATAGTTCTAATGCATGATATTTACGACTCAACTGCAGAAGCTGTGGAGAGAGCAATTCCTGAACTTCAAAAAATGGGCTTCCAAATAGTAACTGTCAGTGATATGTACTACTTACGAGGCATAAAGATGGATCCTGGTAAAACATACTTTGGCTTACCAATGAAATCAAAACCATAAACCGGTCTAAAACCGGTTTTTTTCTTGTAAAAAAATGCCCTTAGTTCTCTAAGGGCATTTTGCGATTAATGCTTATGTCTGGCATGTTCCAATCCTTGATGGAATAGTTCGTGAACATGATCATCATCCAGTTCATAAATACTTCTTCTTCCATCTTTTACAAACTTTACAAGTCTGAGATTTCTTAGTGTGCGAAGCTGATGGCTTACTGATGACTGAGATTTATTTAATGCCATAGCCAATTCTTCCACATACATGGGTCGTCTACCTAAACAGCAAATTATCTCCAATCTGGTTGGGTCTGATAGAGCTTGAAAAATTTCAGATAGTGTAGTTAATACATCCCCTTCGTGAAGTATTTCTAAGGCCTCTAATATTTCATCAGTCATAATCGCTCTCCTTCTATGGCTTCTGTAAGGCTCATCCACTTATCTATTCCCAGTGCTTCAGGTCGCAAATTACTGTCTATATCAGCCTTTTTTAACGCTTTTTCCAACACGTCTTTTTCCACAATTGATAATGCATTGGACAAAGTCTTCCTTCTCTTCATGAATGCAGCATGAATCAGTTTAAACATTTTATCTTCGTATTCAAAGTTTCTTGATTCGATAATCTCCAAATTGACCACTACTGAATCTACTTTAGGCCGTGGCATAAATACTCCTGCAGGAGCCTTTTGAATCAAAGCCGGTTTACTATAGTAGCTACATAATAATGATAAGGCACCAAAGGTCTTGCTACCAGGACCAGCTACCATTCTTTCTCCCACTTCTTGCTGCACCATCACAGTAATAGATTTTATAGGTAGTTTAGACTCTAACAACATGGCAATAATAGGAGTGGTTATATAATATGGAAGATTAGATACAACTTTTACAGGGCCTTTGGCAGATAATTCTTCTACTATCGGAGCCAAATCAATTTTTAATATATCCCCATGAATTACCTTAATATTATCCTGTGGAAGTGTTTCCTCCAATACAGGCAATAGGTCATCGTCCTTTTCTATTGCAATCACTTGAGAAGCCCTCGAAGCCAAAGCTTCTGTTAATGTACCAATACCAGGGCCAATTTCAATAATATTATCCTCAGGTCCAATATTAGCCTTGTCCATAATATTTCTAATAATATTTCCATCTATAAGAAAATTCTGTCCCAATTGCTTCTTAGTCTGAAAACCATGGCGAGTCAAAATATCTTTTATTACAGAAGGTTGATATAACATGGTTATGATACAGAAGCGCCATTTTCCACTTCGTTTAAAGTGGTTAGTAACGCTAACTCTCCATTTTGATCTTCTGCTGCCAACAACATCCCTCTAGACTCAATACCCCTTAATTTTGCAGGCTTTAAGTTTGCAATTACAATAACTTGCTTCCCTACTATGTCAGTAGGTTCATACCAGTCTTTTAATCCACTTACAATAGTTCTCTTCTCGTAACCTAAGTCCACCTCAATTACATATAGCTTGTCAGCTTTCGGATGGTTTTCACATGAAAGAACTGTGCCTGTTACAAATTGTAGCTTAGCAAAATCATCAATGGTCACTTGAGGTTTTTCCTCTGGTGCTTCAACTGTTTTTTTGCCTAATCGCTTATCTAGTAGTTTTTGATTGGCTTCAGTCAATCTGCCTAGCTCCACCTCTATGTCTAAACGTGGGAATATAATATTTCCTTTATTAGTAGAAGTTCCATCTTTAATTAGGCCCCAGTTTTTAGCATCTTCCCACTTCGCAGGCTCAATAAGCCCTAATTGCTCTCTAATTATTTCAGAAGTTTTGCCCATAAATGGATAGATTAATACTGAAATAACCCTTAAACTCTCCGCTAAATTATATAGAACTTCTTTAAGTCTTTCAGGATTTTCTTTCGCTAATACCCAAGGCATAGTCTCATCAACGTACTTATTGCTACGTCTTACTAATTTCCAAATTTCTTCCAAGGCATATGAGAAGTTGAAGTTATGCATTAATTCCTCAACCTTTTCAGCTGTACCAACTGCCAGTTCAGATAGTTCTAAGTCCACCGGTTGACTACCCTTAGGTGAATAAATCGTTCCGCCATCATATTTTTCAATCATGCTTACAGTACGACTAACTAAGTTGCCTAGGTCATTAGCTAAATCTGAATTTAATCTCTGTAAAAACTTCTCCTTGTTAAAGCTTCCATCAGAACCAAATGTGAACTCTCGTAACAAGAAGTATTTAAAAGCATCTATACCGTATAATTCAATAATTGGCTCAGGATATACTACATTTCCTTTTGACTTACTCATTTTATCGTCGTCAAATAGAATCCAACCATGACCAAATACTCTATCAGGTAATGGAAGTTCTAACGCCATTAATATTGCAGGCCAAATAATCGTATGGAATCTAACAATCTCTTTTCCCACAAAGTGAACGTGTGCTGGCCAGAATTTGCCCATGGATTCTGGATTGATTCCATCATAGCCTAAAGCAGTCAAATAACAGCTCAATGCATCAATCCAAACATATATTACATGCTTATCATCAAATGGAACCTTTATACCCCAGTCTAAAGTAGAGCGAGATACCGATAGGTCCTCTAAACCTTCCTTTAGGAAGTTGTTAATCATCTCATTTTTTCTGGAATCCGGCAATATGAATGCAGGATTATCCCTATAGAGTTCAAGGATTCTGTCTCTATATTTGCTCAATCTAAAGAAATAGGCTTCTTCCTTTTGTAAATGCGTTGCACGTCCGCAATCTGGGCACAGCTCTCCCTCTAATAGTTGTGAATCCGTCCAAAAGGATTCACAAGGTGTACAATAATGACCTTCATAGTGAGATTTATAAATCTCACCTTTATCATATAGTCTTTGGAAAATATTCTGTACTGCCTTTACGTGGTGGTCATCAGTAGACCGAATAAAGGCATCATAATCTATTTCCAGCATCTCCCAAAGCTCCTTTATACCTTCAACTATCTTATCAACATATTCCTTAGGTCCCATTCCGGACTCTTTCGCCTTCTGCTCTATCTTCTGCCCATGTTCATCTGAACCAGTAGTGAAAAAAACATCATTTCCTAAAAAACTCAAGTATTTTTTCACCGTATCGGTCGCAACTGTGCAGTAAGTGTGTCCAATATGAAGATAATCACTCGGATAATAAATAGGGGTGGTAATATAATAACTTTTTCTTTCTGTCATATTCTCATCTCCTTAAAAAAACAAACCTCCGTCTCTTTAGAGACGAAGGTTATTCGCGGTACCACTCTAATTAGCCATAGGCTCTCTTAGCTCACTATATCGGGTGAACCCGGCTTCAAAGAAGCTGCGCATAAGGTCATATTCAATAATACTCTTCCTGTCTTCCACCAACCGACAGGTCTCTTAAAAAAAGTAATATCTACTCATCTTACGATCGCATTCTTAAATTAGTTCTATTATAAAAACATCTTCAGCTTTTGTCAAGTAAAACACCTGTCATTACATCATCTCTGTTCTCTTGCTCTCACTTATTTAGAAAGTAATCAATGGTCATAAAAGTTTCAAAGTCATGCATATCTTGCTCATACTCAGCATTGTATGAGTCCCTTTCTAACTCCTCTTCTTCCCAAAAATCTATTTCATCTAGATGCTTTGCCAATTCTGATTTTAGTAAATCCAACTCTGTCGACTCAAAGTCATAATATCCAACGTAAATCGAATCATTGCATCCGTCAACTCTATACCAGTCCTTGTCAGCCAAATGTATTCTATCATCCAACCAATTATGTAAAAATATCCAGTCATTTTGTAGAAGCACTAATTCAGCATCCCCATTCATTCTAAAGCTAAAGTCAGAAGAGTCTTCCAACTCCATTACATCGTCCAATCCATGCTCTAAAACAAAGTCCCTTAGCTCTCCAAAACTACTTACTTCTTCAAAAAACTCACTTCGTCTCATAATAAGCCTCCAGAATACTATCTTTGGCAACAGGTGTTTTTATTGTCGCTAATGCTCGTTATTCTGCTTTCAAAAAATAAATTTTTTCAGCACCCTCCACAGCTTCTGTCGTACTCCAGAAAATAAGATCTAACTGCCCATTTGGCTTAAGTCCCGATAGATTTGATTTCTCCTGTCCGATCACATTTCCATCGGCATCAAAAAATACCGCATAGACCTCGCCCTTATAAGTATCCTCCTCGGAATTGTTTTTTAAAGTTAGAACGTAACGAACTTTTTCCCCAAAACCACCTTCATATTTGTTAGTAATGGTTATTCCTTCGTATTTACCACCTTCAATTACTTCCGCACCTTCAGGTAAGTTGGCCATAGCAACTTCAGGTCCTCCACCTGTAGGTTCACTTCCGCCGCCACCACCACAGGCGGTAAATAACAACATAAATGCCACAATTAATACTATCAATGCTTTTTTCATAACCCCACCTCCCTTTTTATTTATAATACTATGACATCCCTTGAAGTTCAACGGTAATTGACTAAAGGGAATTACAACCAGAAAAAATTATTATACTTTATTTATTACTCTTGAGGTTTAAACAAAAATAGCATTACCCCATTGGCTTTTGTATTAAAAACTAAGTTGAAAATAGGCGCTTTTTCAGCTCTCACTACATCCATGCGTGGATGGATATATGTGGAAAATCTTTCCCATGTCTCTGCATTTAATCGCTCAGGCTCTCCGATACTCTCCCACCTATCATATAGAGAGCCGTGGTTCGCATCTAAGGCAAATCGCGTTATAATATAGTCTACACTCAGCCCTTTCAAGTTTACCGCCCATTTTTGCTCATCTCTGCTGCCTTCTGTAAAATCTCCATCTTCCCACTTAGGCCCATTCCCATTGTAGCAAAGCAGTTGATATTCATCATCACTCCTTGTAAGCCAATAGCCATCACCCTCAGCGACTAACTCATCTCCCATCATACTTAAAAACGCCATTACAAAATAAGCCGGTTTTTTTAAGAAGTTGGCAGTACAAAGTCCTGGACCACCGAAAAACGTCTCATTGGTAAGTTCCACACTTCTAGTAATCATGTCTACAGCTTCCCAACGGTACATTCCCTCACCTGATTCAATCCCATCTAAAATCCAAGTGACCGCTTCCAATCTGTCGTAGTAAGAATGTCTTTCCACGGGAAGGGGCTTTGGGTACCATTGTGGATCTCTTGTTTCAAGCCACTCCTTAACTACCTCTTCTCCGTAGTCATAGCTAAAACTATCTATAAAATCATTAATAATGTATTTTTCTATACCCTTTGTCTCAATAACCGGCTCTAATTTCATCTCATGGAAAAATTCTAAAATCCCCTCAACTCTAGTCCAGTTAATAAATCGCCTATTTTTACCACGATAAATATCCATATCATCAGAAAACAAATCCCTAATAAGGCCATATTTCCAGTTCATTGTGTGTTGCATGGTCTTGAATAGTTCTCTGTTTTCTTCCTCTAGCCAAAGAGAGGCGTCTCCCATATCTATTAGCGTTGGCTTTGGAAATTCTCCAATAGACTCTTCTCTCCAAGATAGGTCCACACGTCTCATACGATCCTTTACGAAAAACCTGGACCACCCTCTTAGCTGAGGAGTCATCGCCTCTACTGCTTCCTCCCACGGCTTTTCCGCAATTATGGTCATCTTATCTACATCTTCATCGGAAAGTCTAAAACGCTTCCTATATTCTCTCGGGGTCATATGATAATGACGTTTAAAATGCTGATTAAAATATCTAACGTGACTAAATCCAACTTCTTCGGAAATACGACTTATATGAAAATCTGAATCCAGCAATAGCTTTGTGGACTCCTCAACTCTAATCTGGTTTAGATATTCCTTGAAACCCTGTCCAAACATCTCTTTTATCTGCGAAGATAAATAGCTTTCAGAAAGATATTCTTCATCAGCTAAGTCAGACAGCCTTACTCTATCCATATAGTTGTTACTCAAATACTTTACTATACGGTGATATCTAGCCAACTGCTCGTCATCTTCTTTAAGACTTTGTTCTTCATAATAAAGATAGTGGAAATGGTTTAGCAAGTGATACATCAACTTCAACAACAGGCTTTCCACTTGCTCATCGAAGTCATCCATCTTTCTGACCGCTTCATAGCTAAGACGAGCTAACAATTCCTTCAGCCTTAAATATCTCCAATCATCTTTTCTATCTCCAGGTGCATTAGTATAAAAAAAAGTTTCCTCCGCTTCTTCATAGTAGCGCTGAAAAAAAGCCGGATCAATTTCCAACATAAGGACTCTGTTTTCTCCTCTTCCCTCAATGGCAAATACTTCATTGGCATTGATTATCTCCACCTGATTTTCTAATACAAAGAATTTTTCGGTCTCAACCGTTACCACTAAACCACCCTTTAATACCCAAAGGATAGTTAGTGCATTCTTCCACCTTAGCGGAACTGAATTAAACTCCATATATTTTACCTGCAAGGGCAGATGACTTGAATAGTGCACATATTCTTTACGCATAATAACACTCCTTAGGGTAAGTATAACATAATTATACCTCACATTAGATTAATAAAATAATATGGAATGTATTTGTTTGTTTGCTATAAAAATTGTTCAATATAAGAGTAATTCACAAAAAATTCAGTTTTTGTATAAAATTTGTGCCAAATATGGTATAATCTATATTAGAAAGTATGTGTTAATAAACCTCCGAAGAAAGGGGCAAATATGGTTACTGACAAATTTAAAAAATCCATGAGCAAGCAAGTATATCTGGATTTAAAAGAACAAATTCTCAATAGCACTCTCCTACCGGGTGAAAGATTAATAGAGATGACCATTGCCAATGAGCAAAATGTTAGCAGAACTCCTGTTAGAGAAGCTCTGAAACAATTAGAGCAAGAAGGTTTGGTTTCTACTTTCCTTAGAAAAGGATCCATTGTAAGTAAGATTTCAGTAGGCACTGCGTTAGATATGTTGGAGGTTCGCGGAGCGTTGGAACTACTGGCCCTTAAACTTATGGCGGAGAGTAAAGCTGAAAAACCACCTATGCAATTAAAACATCAGCTTAACATAATGAAAAATTCTCTAAACAGTGAAGATCCGTCAGACTTTGCTTCAGCCTATGGAGATTGGATGAGCGCCATAGCTTCCAATAGCAAGAATCAACCACTAAAAAATATGCTTAACGAAGCAGATATGCACTTATTGCGTTTGATACCCATTTCCTTAATGAGTAAAGAAAGGCCTTTAGAAGTTATTGATGAATTATCTGAAATCCTAGATGCAGTTTTGAAAAATGATAAAATAGAAATAGAAAATAAATTACGCCATCATATTGAAAGAGTTAAAGAAGAAATTCTTAAAAACGTTGACTATCGAAATTTTAGAAAATAGTCTTTCTATCCAAATATATTTAAAGCCCGAAACAGATATATCTGTTTCGGGCTTTAAATTTCCTATTTATTTCCAAGCACATTATTCTTCGCAATATTTATCAAAAGCTCTGAACCCCTTGCCATAGATGCTGTAGGAATAAATTCAAATCTTCCATGGTAATTATATCCACCGGTAAATAGATTTGGACAAACCAATCCCATATAGGATAATCTAGCCCCATCTGTACCACCTCTAATGGGTTCTACTATTGGATTAATTCCCATTTCTTCCATACTGGTTTTTGCCAACTCCACAACCTCCATGTGGGGCTTAACTTGTTCATACATATTATAGTAGGAATCCTTCATGCTTAAAGTTGCAATATTACCATATTTTTTGTTAATAAAAGCTACCACATCTTCCATAAGCTCTTTTTTAACTAAGAACTTACTCATATTATGATCCCTAATAATATATGACATCTCGGTATAATCAACTGCCCCCTCTAAACCTGTCAACAGGAAAAATCCTTCATAATCCTGTGTATATTCCGGTCTTTGTGCTTTCGGAAGCATGCCTTGAATTTCCATAGCCACTTCAAGAGAGTTAATCATAATATTCTTAGCGCTTCCTGGATGAACATTTTTCCCTTGAATTGCTATTTTAGCACCAGCTGCATTGAAGTTCTCATACTGCAATTCACCCAATGGACCGCCATCAAAAGTATAAGCGAAATCTGCTCCGAATAATTCTACGTTGAATAAGTCAGCTCCTCTACCAATTTCTTCATCTGGTGTAAATCCTATCTTAATAGTTCCGTGCTTAATGGAATCATCCTTTACCATAGTTTGAATAGCATCCATAATTATAGCTATACCAGCCTTGTCATCTGCACCTAAAAGCGTAGTGCCATCTGTAGTAATCAGCTCTTGCCCTACCAATTCGGCTATAAAAGGAAATTCAGATTCAGTTATGGAGTATTTATCATTTAATTTGATGTCTCCACCATTATAAACAATGGTTTGTGGGTTGACACACTTGCCGTCTAAATCCGGTGCAGTGTCCATGTGAGCGATAAAGCCTATTACAGGTACTTCCTTATCTATATTGGATTCTAATGTGGCATATACATATCCATGCTCATCTTGAAATGCATTAGATAGCCCCATATCTTGTAGCTCAGCAACTAATAACTTACCTAGCTCTAACTGCCCTGGAGTGCTTGGGCAATTGGGATTACTATCATCACTCCTCGTATCCATAGCTATATACTTTTTAAATCTTTCTATAATATCCATAATCTTCTCCTTATTATTATTCTTCATGCAATCATCATACTATTAGAGTAAATGAATTTTTGTCCATTGTCAAAGGTTCTATACTTAGAATAAATTATTTAATAAATTATTTAATAAATTTTTGATAGAATATATACATACCCCCGTAATACTAGATACAGAATGATCATTCAATGTAGGAGGTTAACGATGAATATAAAACAAGAGCAACTTTGGATAAAAAGAATAAAGAAAAAGGATGAAGACGCACTATTTGAACTAATCCAAAACTATGGCCCTTGGGTAAAGGCAATAATAAGAAAAAAACTGATATACTTTCCTCAAGAACAGGAAGAGTGTTTCAATGACACTTTCTTAAAAGCATGGGAGCAAATTGATAAATATAATCCCTCAAAAGGCAGCTTGCAAAACTGGATAGGAGCCATAGCAGTTTATGTAAGCATCGATATCTACAGAAAATGTTCAAAACTATTAGACGAAGTCCCTCTACGAGATGATGACATCTCTAAGGAAGACGCTCCTGAAGCTATATTGATTAAACGTGAATATGAAGAACAATTGCTAACCTTATTAGATGAGCTAAAAGAAAGCGATAAGGAATTGTTCATACAACTGTTTTTTAATGGTAAATCCTATGATGAAATGGCAGCGGAATTAGGGGTAAAAAAAGAATATTTATATAATAGAATCTCCAGAGGTAGAAAAAATTTGTTTAAATCAAAGGAGGAACTACTGTGAAAAAAGATAAAATTTTTGAAATTTTAAATAATGTTAAAGTCGATGAACCAAGAACTAAAGAAATCATTAACGATATTGAGATGCATAATATTAAAAGAACTTTGTCACCAAAACTATCCAAGAAAAAGAAGTTCAATTGGTTGCCAAAAGCAGTTGTGGCAGCTACATTAATTATAGGATTTATGTTCACATCTCCTGGGCAGGAACTATATGCTTCTATGATGAAAGTTTATGATAATATTGTTGTTTCTATGAATAAACACACACCTTATCCTGAAGAAGTTGACGATATTATTATGAAGCCCCACTCTCAGATAATCGACAAAGGCATATTAATCAGCATTGAAGAAATTGTACTTGATGATAGCGTTTTAAATATAAACCTAATCAGCGAAATCATAGAACCGGAACTTTATCCTGAATTCCATAACAATACTGATATTTCCATCTTTCCTGATTTACACTCCGTGAAAATTAATGGAATAAACTCTGCCTTAGGTGGAAGAGGCTCCGGTTGGAACTTAACTAAAACCATATCTCAAAACTTGTTGGAAACTAACTTATCTACCTCCATTGATGAAAATAGTAACATAGAATTATTCTTTAATAAGGTCAGCATTATGCAACAACCCGAATCGCAAACTACTAACCCAGAAATAATTAGCAAAGACATTAAAGGTAATTGGAGATTTGAATTTAAAGGAGAAGAATTATTAAAGAACCTCGATACCATCACCCACCCCATTGACCAGGTTATAGGTGAAATTGACGGAAAACCTGTCTATGTAGATTATTTAAGGTCAAATAAATTTAGAATAACCATGGTACTAAAAAGAGAGGAAAATGCACGGGAAAATATTTTTCCTGTAGAAATTATAGCAACAGATAATCAAAACAGAGAATATATTTTCTCCACCATCACAGCCAATAAAGACACTGTTGTTATGGAATACGTCGGCAAAAAAGGTGAGGCTCTTTTAGCGCAAAATGAACTGACAATAAAATTGTTTATACAAGAAATTCCAGAAAAATCCGAATCAAAAATGCCAGATCAAATGAGTGCTGGAGAACCTATGAAAATTATATTGCAAAAGTAAAACAAAGGCGATCAATGTGAATTGGTCGCCTTTGTTATTATATGCTATTGCAGTTCTTTTGAATTGAAAGTGTTCCCATGCTCTAGGTCTCCGTATTCAAGTCCACGTACAAACCATTCTTGTCTTTGCTTTGAAGTTCCATGCTGGAATGTATCCGGATTTGCCCTTCCACCTTGCATTTCCTGTATTCTATCATCTCCAACGCCTGAAGCTGCCGCCATTCCTTCCTCCACATCTCCAGCTTCTAGATAACCTTTGTTTTTCACATAGTGTGCAAATACACCGGAATAGTAATCTGCCTGTAATTCTAGCATTACCATCACCTTATTAAACTCCGTTTTTGATAGTTGCCCTTTTAGAGATTGAACCTCTTGCAATGTACCTATAAGTTTTTGCACATGATGACCTACCTCATGGGCAAGTACATAGGCGAAAGCAAAGTCACCTTCCGCGGCAAATGTCGACCGTAACTGTTTTGCAAACGAAACGTCAATATATATCGTCTCATCTGCACTACAATAAAATGGCCCCATATTAGCAGAAGCAAATCCACACCCTGTATTAGTAGAATTTTGATAAAGTGTCAACTTTGGTTCTCTATACTCAGCGCCATGCTGCTTAAATATATCATGCCAAACATCCTCAGTATCAGCTAGTACTACTGACAAAAATTCTTCTAATTCTCTTTCTTCTTCATTCCTAGCCACATACTCTTCTTGCTGGGTAGTTTGTGGTGTCAAGCCTCCACTACCCACATTATCCATCAACACTTCCAATGGGTTCTGTCCTGAAATATATGCAAGCAACAGCATAATAATCAGTCCAACACCACCGATTCCGCCAGCTATTCTTCCACCGGAACCACCTCTGTTTACATTGTCACTGGACCTTCTACCTTTCCATTTCATATCATCACCTCGGCATATTCTAGTACAAATATATCCAATATTCTAGGCTTTAAACTTTAATATGGTTTATTAAATGACATTACACTTATTATTGTACTTTAACGCCTTTATAAATAATCGGTGGCCACCTCTAGACATAATGGTTTTATGTCATTGTTCTCAATTTAAAAGCACCTTACGATTAGAAAAGTGGACATTCAATGTCCACTTTTAACGCTCTATTTTCATGGTCTAGCTGAACTTAAATCTCCTATTACTACACATCCATTAATAAATAAATGGCTTATCATGTAGCTTGTCGTAAACGTTGTTTTTTTTCGCTTGACTCTTCCATTGAATATTCCCCCCTAATTTATACAATATCCTGAGCATAGAAGGCGATATATAAGAGTTTTCTCTTACCTCACGCAAGTCGTTCTTTATATCTTTACAGAGTTTCTCCAGCTCATTATAAACTGCTTTTGTTGGGCCGCTATTAATTTGCTTTGTTTCCCCTAAAAATACACCGGCTCCAATGCCTATACCATATTGCCAATGAATACCTACTTTAGAACAAAAGTTTTGCATAATCTTCAAGGCAATTTTATTATGTGTTGCTTCAAAAAATCCACATTGACTTATCCCATATGCTCTTGGTAACAAATCCGATTCCTTGGACTCTTTTTCAATGATTTGCATAGCTCTAACAACAGGTGATGGCAGGGCATCTACATATAATGGACATACTATTAAAAGTACATCTGCTTCTATTATTTGTTTAGACAAAATTTTTTGGTTGCTATCTGATTCACCAACTAAGTCCAAAGCTTTTATCACCTTTATATCCATACATAGTATTTCTTCTATTTCTTTTATTATTTTAGCTGATGTATTTTTAGTCTTTTTAGGACTACCGTTAATGGCAACTATTTTCATATCGCATCTCCTCTTATCAAAAAATTATTGAAAGATTTAATACAACTTACCATTTCTTCCTTATTCTCTGCAACAAATACTTTATTTCTTAAAGAGTATAAATTCAATGCATTTCGATTGGAAAGATTTGCAAATATTTCCTTTTCCTCAGCTGTAGTCTTCCCGTAACCAAAGGCATATAGTTCAGGATATTTTTCGTATCTTTTCTGGTGGTGCATTTCTCCCTTTATCATTGTAAAAAATGGAGAAAGAATGCAAATGCTTCGATCTATATAGGCTTTAATATCCGGACTATAACCTCCATATACCACTTGGGTCAACAAAACTACCACATCTGCATTAACATAGCGCCTAGCAATATCATTAGCTTTATCTTCTTTAATAACGCAATTCCCTGGCGTTTTAGTCCAGCATCCAAAACACCCTAAACATGAGCTTATTTCATTGTAGTCTAATCTTATTTTCTGTATTTTATGCTCTGGACCAAGGTTATCTAACAACAATTTAAGCCAATCCACTCCACTATAATCATTGGCTGTCGTATCGTATAAAACTAGAGTTTCCATGCATAATACCCTCTCTCTACCTCAATGTTAATATTATTTTTATGCAAATATCATATATTCTATTACCATTATTCCCCAGTATATTCTAAGTGATATAAATCTTTCCTCATATGTTTTAATAGTGGCAACTGTTCTCTCACATTTTTAACCTCTTCTAAATCGATTTCCTGCACTAATATTCCTTCTTTTTCATCTAGTTGTCCAACTATTTTACCCCATGGTGATGCTATAATGCTATTTCCCCAAGATGTATATGGACCTTCCAAATCTCTGGCAGGAGAACACCCTGCAGTAAATACTTGGTTATCAACACCTCTTTGGCGGAATAGCAATTCCCAATGTAAAGGACCCGTAGTCATATTAAAAGCTGCCGGTGTCAATATTATTTCTGCTCCTGCCATATTCATCAATCTAGCTAGCTCTGGAAATCTCATATCATAGCATATGCAAAGCCCCATTTTCCCATATTCTGTATCAAATACTGTAAAGGAATCTCCTGCAGTTAGCGTATCCGATTCCATAAAGTATTGACCGCCCTTAACGTTAACATCAAATAAATGTACTTTTCTATGCTTTGCTATTTGCTCACCCTGTGGATTAAATACATAAGACGTGTTGTAAATTTTTCCTTGGGCATCTTTTTCTGGCATGGTTCCACCACAAATATATATATTGTACTTAATTGCTAATGCTCTAAGCTCCTCATAAACATAGCCCCCTTCTTCTTCAGCATATGAAGGAAATAGTGATGCTTGGTAAGGGCAACAGAACATCTCAGGCAATAAAACCACATTTGCACCTTGTTTTACAGCTTCAGAAATATGGTTTTCTGCAATTTTCATGCATTCCTCTTTTTCAGAGTGAACTTTCATTTGTATCAAAGCTAGATTGAATTTCATATATTTCTCCTCTCTTATAGTCGTCAATTTGCTTTCTTATATACCTATATGATTATACTAATAAATCAACCTCTGTTGCTAAATATTTCCAAGATATACTTTATTCAAGTGTTTTCTAGCAATTTCTTCAGCTCTATATAGGCTATTTACATCAGTTACAGGTGTATTTCTCTTAAATCTTGGAAAATATCTACTAATGTGCAAGGGGATATCGCTATTAATATCTCCTAAAAACTTTGCAATCGCCTCAATATCTCTATCGTTTTCCCCATCTATCAACAGGGTTGTAACTTCGATATGGGTGCAATTTGCCGCCGTTTCTATTGTCTTTAATACAGGTTCTAATGTGCCTGAACAAATCTTCTTATAAAAGGCATCGCTATAAGCTTTAAGATCTATGTTCATCGCATCTAAAAGCGGCAATAATTTCTTTAGTGGTTCTTGGTTGATATATCCATTTGTTACCATTATGTTCTTTAATTTTCGATCTCTTATTCCACATGAAATATCATACATATATTCATACCAAATTGTCGGTTCATTGTATGTATATGCAATTCCTATGGAACCATTTGCACCTGCCAATTCCCACAACCTATCTATATCCGCATCACTATATCTTTCATGGTCATATACCAGCTGGTAATTCTGGCAAAAATCACATCTAAAGTTACATCCATAGCTACCAATGGAAAATATTATCTCTCCTGGGTAAAACTCATAGAGCGGCTTTTTTTCAATGGGATCATAGGCTGCTCCAGTGATTTTTCCATAGTTTAATGTATATAGTTTTCCGTTTTGATTTTTTCTTACCTTGCAAAAACCTAAGTTGCCTTCAGATATGTGGCAATTATGTGGGCAAAGTAAGCAATCTATATCACCATTAGATCTTTTTTGGTAAAACATAGCTTCTTTCATAAAATCACCTACCTATTGGTGTCTAATTACTTCAAACCTTTCCATGGTATATGGTTCTTCCGGTGCAATCCCAGCTTTCATCAATGCAATTCCCACCTGCTGCTCCACGGAATCTATGCCTTCTAAATTCGGTAGCAATAATCCTCTTCTCATGCCAGAAGTGACTATTACTCCATATTTTTCCGTATCTAATTGGCTTATGTCCGATATTGGTTCTGCCGGCTTCAATACATCTACTGAATATGACAAATCCTCTAGCTCTTCTGGCACCACCTTATAAAACCTTGAATCGTATACTCCCGCCGAAACTGCATTTACTATTATCTCCTCTGCCAAGCTATCCTTTGTTGGAGCTATAGTTCCAATACAACCTCTAAGCTGTCCATTCTTCTTTAAACTCACAAAGCAACCTGCCTGTTCCTCTAGCAGTTCTTCAGGTATTTCTATGTCTTTCATTAAAAACTTTCCTGTTCTCACATAATGCTCTAGGCTTTCTTTGGCTAATTTTATTATAGGATCTTCCTGTTTAGCGCTAATAAGTGCTGTTAAATATCCGACACCAAATGGACCCTCATAAGAAATCACTTCACTATTTATATTTATACCATCTAAAAAACCTGCCATAACTTGAAAACACCGTAAACCACATTCTCCTGCTCCCTCGCTAACTGTTGAATCAAAGCTCACAAAGCTGTTGAGATCATTTGATTGAACTATCTTTATAACTTCTTTATCAAACACTTCTCCATAGGGAGAATACGGATAAGCACCATCGTTACTAAGTCTGTGAGATAAATCACCTGAAGCCACTAGGATAGTACGCCTTCCAATAGATTCCACCGCCCTTTTAATACATTTTCCAAATTCAAATAACTCTTTAGCCTCAAGCATCCCATAAGTAATGGAGACCAGGTTAAACTCATCTATTTCTTTTGACAAAAATTCCAACGGCACCAGAGCACCATGATCTAAAGTTGCCATGGCTCCATATGTAGCTGCCTTTTTTGTATCCACAACTATCAAAGGGACATCAACCTTTCTCGATTCCCTTTCAATGGCCTCCACCATTTCTAAATCATTGTAGTAACTGTATTTTAATTGACTTTGACCAAAGTTTTCGAAATCACCTTTTAAAATATCTTCTCCTAGCATGGATATAGCATCTCTAAATGCTATTCCGTGAGGTGAAACTAATATGATGGTTTCCGGTCTTAGCTCCGAAATTGCCTTACTCAACTTATAAACGCCATCAATGGTTATCTTTGCCTCCTGACCTCTTGTTCCGCCTATTTTATCTACAATTATCGGTGGATGAGGAAATATTGCCGCACCAATAATGTTCTTGTTCATGAAATCCCCTCCTTATTCATATAATATATTTTTACCCTTATATGTAAATAATAATAGTTAGACTCCATCTCTTTGCAGATAGTATTTTATTCTAAAACCATAGTATTTGTGCATAATAAAAGCAGCTCCCAGGAGCTGCTTTCCATCTATTATAAGCTTTTAACTGCTTCTAACGCCTTTACATAATCAGGTTCAGTGGTAACTTCTTTTACATACTCCACATATTTTACAGTGCCATCTTTATCAATAACTACTACGCCTCTGCTTAATAGTCTTAACTCATCAATTACAAATCCATACTTTAGACCGAAATCCAAATCTCTATGATCTGATAGTGTAATCAAATTGTCTATACCCTTAGCTGCACAGAATCTACCTTGTGCAAAAGGTAAGTCACATGAAATAGTTAGCATTTTTACGCCATCTAGCTTGGACGCCTCTTGGTTGAAGTTGATAGTCTGTAGTTCGCAAACCCCAGTATCTATTGATGGTACTACACTGATTACAATGATATTGCCTAAGTCTTCGCTAAGATTATATGGGCTTAAATCATTTTTTATTGCTGTAAATTCAGGTGCTTTATCTCCAACTTTAATCTCTTTTCCATTTAAAGTTACTGGTCCACCGCCAAATGTTACTACGCCTTTTCTTTGTTCCATTAATAAACCCTCCTATTTTTTAATTACATACTTGAAATATTTTTCATCTTTGCCTGCTTGTTATTTATATCCTGTTTTCAAGTATGTATGCAATAAAAAAAATTATTTATTATTATTAAACCAAGATCTGACAACATTCATTAAACTATAGTTCGTCAAATCGTATATTAATGGCGTAATGGTCACATTTCCTTGCGATAAATAATCCCTGTCAGATCCTTTTATTGGTACCTGATCATATCGTCCTGTTAAACTTAAAGTTAATGGACCTGCTCCATCTGCAAAACTGCGCTCGTATCTATCATAAATTACATTACCCACAGGACATATGGTCATTTCTCCCAATTCCTCATAGTCCAAATATGGCACGTTTACATTTAATAATAATGGCCAGCCTTTCATTGGCTCTTGAACGAATTCCAAAATTTCCAACGCCACCTTAGCTGCTGTATCATATCTAGCCTCTCCATCTACATATCTGGAAGATATTGCCATAGATGGAATTTTATACACGTTTGCCTCAATAGCTGCAGAAACCGTACCAGAATATAGAATATCCATTCCAGCATTGTAGCCTAAGTTGATTCCTGACAATACGAAGTCAGGATTCTCTACCAACTTCCCCTCCATTGCTAACCTTACACAATCTGCTGGGGTTCCTGCCACTGAAAAAGCTTTCCCATTGAAACCGTCTATGGATTGCTCCTCGATAGTTATGGGTTCAAACAGAGTAATTGCATGGCTATTAGCTGATCGCTGTTCTTTTGGAGCCACCACTGTAACATCGTGGGCTTTTGCAATTTCAATTGCCAACTCTCTAATCCCAGGAGCCATTATTCCATCGTCATTAGTAATTAATATCTTCATAGACCCTCCGTTATTCTTCCCACTTGATTCCATGGGTTACATCAAATCTCTCGGCAACTTCAATTGTATAATGCTCTCCTTCAATAAAACCTTGCTCTGTTAAGTTTTTATTTACTTCGTCTAGGGCCAATTTATGTGTGTTATTTTCATTACTCAAGTGCCCCAGTAGGATTCTTTCCCCATTTCCTTTTAGCAATCTGCTCAGGCATACTCCCGTGTGTTCATTGCTCAAATGCCCTCTATTTCCCATTATCCTCTGTTTTAATTCCAAAGGATATGGCCCATCTCGAAGTGCCTCTATGTCGTGATTAGCTTCTATAAAAAATAAATCTGACTTTTCCATTGCTCCAATCATATAGGGTGATATCCAGCCTGTATCTGTGATAAAAGAGGCTTTCTTTTCTTTCCAATTAACGATATACGCCACAGAATCTACCGCATCATGGTGAGTTGGCAACGCAAATAACCCCACATCTCCAATGGAAACGGTGGAATTACTATCTATGATACGAGTTAACTCTCTGGGTACTTCTTTAATAATAGGTGTCATAGCAGCCCAAGTTCCAGCTGTTGCATAAATAGGTATATTATGGCGCCTTGCCAACACGCCTGCAGCCTGAATATGATCTCTGTGTTCATGGGTAATAAAGATAGCATCCAGTTCAGAAGCTAATACCTTCACCTGTTTTAAGAGAAGCTCGACCCTTTTACCGCTAAAACCCGCATCTATTAATATTTTCGCTTTATCCGTTTGAATAAATTGACAATTACCATCGCTCCCACTAGATAGGGAGCAGCAAAAAAATGACATATTAAAACCTCCGCTAACATTATACCCTAAAGTTAACCTTTTGAGTATAAATAAAAATTAGTATCAATTCAAACAAAAATTCTTGCTTTCTAGTAATAATAAAGCTAATATTTGGCAAACATTGGTTATACTAATATTTATTGTGGTATCATTATTAACAAACGATATGCATAAAAAAGAAAGGACTAAAACTATGAAAAAAATATACCGTTCTAAAACAAATCGTATTATAGGTGGAGTTTGTGGTGGCATTGGTGAGTATTTTGACATTGACCCTAGTGTAATAAGAGTTATTTGGGTTCTATTAACCATGCTTGGAGCTTTTGGGCTGATTCCGTATCTATTATGCTGGCTAATCATTCCCCAGGAAAAAAATGGGTTTTATTAAGGATTTTCCAATATGAAAACAAACTATCCCGAGGGAAGAAATTTTATCTCAGATAGAATGAGGCTAGAGGCCGATTTTTCTAAATCAGATCAAAATATGGAAATTCCCATGCCTTCGCCTTGCCTAGATTACAATAAGCCCTGTGATATCTTGTTGTCTGAAGTAAAGTCTATTAATCTAGATTTGACAGCTCTAATTGAAAATCGTGAAAGCTTAAGGGATTATTCCATATCTCCTGCTCCAAAGGAAGCTTTGTCGGCCATATTGAAGTTTTCTCAAGGCATTAGGCGAAGAATGGGTGTACACTACTTGCGCAACGTGCCTTCAGCTGGTAATCGCCATGCCTTAGAGTGTTATGTCTTGGTAAATAACGTTGAAAACATAAAATCGGGAGTATATAGATACCACCCAATTGAACATGGCTTGGTGAAAATCTCGAAAATTTTAGATAAAAGAGATATTGTCAAAGCTGTAATGGGACAATCATTTGTAGCCAAAGCTCCATTTGTCTTGGCCTATACTGCAGTACCCTATAGAATGGAGTGGAGATATATAGAAACTGCCCACAGGGTAATTCTACTGGATGCAGGACACGCTTGCCAAAATGCCATTCTTGCTGCTGAAGCATTTGATATGGGCGTATGTCCAATTGCCGCCTATAATCAAGAGCTGATGGATGCTCTATTGCAATTAGACGGCGATACGGAACTTACCATCTATATGGCAGCCTTTGGGGTAAAAAAATAATGAAAAAAAAATCTCTTGCTCCACTTATAATTGGAATCATAATGTTTTCCTCTTTAATAGGAATCTATTATCTAAAGCAATATTCCCCTAGAATGCTTTTAAAGGCACCTGCTATATCTTATGAGATCTATGATAGCAAAACAGGTGAAATGACAATCATTGATAATTCTATGGACCTAGATGCCATTAATAAATCGCTCATGGAAATAAAAATTAAACCCGGTAGAAGAATTTGGGGAGCCCATCCGCGATATTTATTAATTGGACTTGATAGTAGTGGTGTTTCCGTATGTTCTTTTGAATTTGATGATATAAAGTTTGAAAAAGACGGACATTTACTAATTCCTATTCAAGGTAAATATCCCTATGAAATATTAAAACCCTACATTGAATAAGCTCGGTACCGGTGGTACCGAGCTTATATTATTATTCTACAATTGAATTTATTAACTCTGGGTGTAAAGGTAATTCAGGGTGAGAATAGCTTTCAACTTGCTCTTGCTGACCATCCACCTCAACTAATACATGGTTCATCCCTTTTAATATCTTAGGGGTAACTCCCGATGCCTCACCTAACTTTTCAGCATTTGCTATGGTTACCTGAATGTCCGCATCACCTTGAATAACTACTACTTCACACTTTAGCTTTGCAATTTCCTCAGCTGGTTCATATTTCATCCAACTAATCAAATATGGCTGAACAGACGGTCTAAATAGAGCCATTAAATAGTCCGGTATCTCATCTACCATCTCTCCATTTTTCAATTTTTCTATTATCTTATCACAAGCCTCAATTATTTCAGGGGGATTGGCCTTATTCTCCCTTATTTGCCAATTAATAATATCTGCAATATTTTCTCCCGGTCCAGCTAGTGAGATTACCTTTTGTACCTCCGTTTTTTGAGCTGCAATAATAGACACTGTAGAACCTTCGCTGTGTCCGATTAACCAGATATTCTTCCCTTCAAAATGTTCAATTATTTTCACTAGGTCGTTGATGACATCGTCATAATCCGATTCCGCCTCTTTGCCTTCAAACCCTGCTTTTGATTGCCCCACTCCACGTTTATCGTAGCGGAATGAACTGATTCCATTTTCCTTTAGCCCCATGTCTAATTTTTTATATGCATCAGTATTTAATCCTACCGCACTGTTTCCATTTCTATCAGTTGGACCTGAGCCTGGTACAATTATCGCCAAGGCTTTCTCGTTGTCTGCTTCCAACAGAGTTCCGCTAAGCTCAGCATTTTCAATAGCTATCTTAATTTCCTGTTCAACCAGAGCTTCTGGCTCCATATTCTCTTTGTTACAAGCTGTGATAAATATTAATAACATCGAAATCATTATCAAAATCCAACTTCTTTTTCTCATGCTTTCCTCCGTATTTAATTTATTTTTTTATTATATCACTATTAATACAAAAGACCAATACTATCCACAGCTTATGAACAGAATATATGGCATAAAATACGCGTTCTTCATTATCTGTTGATAACTTATTGTGGATATACTATTTTATGGTCTGATGGTTGATTATTTAACAAGGTATTGTTAGAATATATAATATTAAGGAGGTTAACGTGAAAAATTTATCTACTAAACAACTTACAACTTATGGGCTATTTATTGCACTGGTGGTAGTTGCAACTGTAGTCCTGGTATTACCCGCATTTTTCACAAGGGGATTTGTGAATTTAGGTGATACGATGGTATTATTTTCCTCGTTTTTATGGGGAGGGGTTCCAGGCATGATAATTGGTGGACTTGGCTCAGCTATTGCCGATATGACCCTAGGCTATTATATCTACGCACCCATTACCTTAATTGTAAAGGGATTGGAAGGCTTTATAGCAGGAAAGCTATTCTTTGCTTTTAAGAAGAGAAAATCCACCTCTATATGGATTAGCTATTTATCCGCACTTTGGATGGCTTTCGGTTACTATGTCGCTGAGATATTTCTATATGGTCATGAAGCTGCACTTGCCAGTACAGTCGGAAATCTTATCCAAGCATTTACTGCTGCCACTGCTGCATGGATTTTATATTATGCCATTGGAGAGCGCATTCGTTCTAAAGAATAATTGAAAATATCTTAAAAATAAAACATCACACTTCCAATAATTTTACTGGAAGTGTGATGTTTTGTATTATCTATTAATACGTTTCTACAAATAGCTCAAAATGCTCTTGAGGGTGTACACATGCTGGACATTCTATTGGAGCTTCCATACCCTCATGAATGTATCCACAGTTATTACATTTCCATTCTACAACTGTATCTCTCTTAAACACTCGACCTGTCTCTATATTACTTAATAGTTTTCTAAATCTAATCTCATGGCGTTCTTCAACTTCTGCAATTTCTGTAAAAGCTACAGCGATTTCATCGAAACCTTCTTCTTTTGCAATCTTTGCAAAATTAGGATACATATCAGTTGCTTCTTCATTTTCACCATCAGCAGAAGCTTTTAGATTTACAGGTGTGTCAGCAAATACCATTGGATAGTTCCAATTTGGATTTTCAACTTCTCCTGCTAAATCAGCTACCATAAATCTATAGAAACGCTTTGCGTGTTCCTTTTCATTATCTGCTGTTTCTTGGAAAATATTTTGAATTTGTACGTAACCATCCTTCTTTGCCTGCTTTGCATAATATGTGTAACGCATTGCAGCTTGACATTCTCCCATCCAAGCAGCCATCAAGTTCTTAGCGGTTTGAGTTCCTTTTAATGATTTCATTCATTTCTCCTTTCTACGGCCTATCGGCCAACACATCTTCTTTTGATAATTATTGTTTTTTTACTACAGTTAGTTATACCCCTTGTTTGCTAACTATAACTAGTACTAGGTAAAATTAGCCTTATCTAATTGAGTTGTTGAGCAATTTGGCTCTTTTACCTTTTTCTCCTTACGCTATTTCAACTGCGCTAATAAACTTTTATAACCATCTATTAAAATTCCCACATCCATGGATATGGCAATCCCTTGATAGCCTCTTTCCATTTGCTCTTTTGCTGCCAATGTATTGGGTGCATAGATAAAGGCAGGTTTGTTTTCATTTTTTGCCGCTTTTACAATCCTATCTAATGCCTGTTGAAATTTCGGATTATGGAAATCTCCTGGTATTCCCATAGCGATAGACAGATCAAAAGGTCCTACAAATATGCCATCTACACCTTTTAGGCCCATAATCTCCTCAATGACATTTAACGCACCTAAGGTTTCGCATTGGGGAATAAGCATATTTCCTTTATTAGTAGATTCCATATATTGAGATATAGAAGCATCTCCTAAATCGTGACCATATCCAGCAGGCCTTGCAGTGAAGAAACCCCTTTCTCCCATGGGGGCGTATTTCGCCCATTTAATCAAATCTTTTACTTCCTCTACAGAATGAACACAGGGAACTATTAGTCCCTTTACGCCAATATCTAACATTTTTAGAACAGATGCTCTACTTATTTCTTGAATTCTTGCAAAGGGCACAATATTTCTTACTTCTGCTGCTCTGACCCATTCCATAGTAACTTGAGGATTAAACGGGCCGTGTTCACAATCTATAATCGCAAAATCCAAACCTGCAATTCCCATGGCTTCCATAGCTGCTCCTGAGCCCAGTTCGAAAAAACTTCCATAAACTGCTTTTCCCGCTGTTAATTTGTCTTTAATAGAATTCATTAGATCCCCCAATTATTTCCAGCTATTTATGATATGGATGTCCGTTTATTATTCTATAAGCCCTATATAGTTGTTCTACAAATATAAGCCTCATCAATTGGTGCGGAAACGTCAACGCTGAAAACGAAATCTTCTCATCACATTTTTCATATACTTCATCCGACAATCCCAAAGAACCTCCGATAATAAAGTTTACCTGCGAATCACCCATAATTCCATCATTTTCAAACCTCTTTGCCAACTGCTCTGAACTATATGTTTTTCCATTAATTGCCAAGGCATAGGTTTTTCCTGAAGGCAATTTTGACAAAATCTTTTGTCCTTCTTCATGCAATACCTTTAATTTACCTGCTTCAGATAGATTTTCAGGAGCAGCCACATCGGGAACTTCTACTATGTTTAATTCCACATACCCTTTGAGCCTTTTTTCATACTCCCTAATTCCTTCGATAATATATTTTTCTTTTATTTTGCCAACTGCAATAATCGTAACTTTCATTAGATTAGTCTTACCCCTAGATTTTCCAAATCTAATATAGTGTCAATATGAGAATCAAACGTCTTATATCCCAATCCATCAGACAGTAGTTCAACTTTGTAACCTGATTCTACCAATGTCATGGCAGTTTCCTTTATGCATTCTTCGGAAACAAATCCACACAGCACCACATTTGATCTTAGCATTTCATTCAATGGATCGCCTTTTCTATTGATAGCTCCCAGCGCAGAATATTCTTTGGTGTTTTCCTTTGTACCCTTGTAGTATGTGTTCTCTTCAACTGCCCTTTGCTTAGGGTTTTCCAGGTTTTTAAATGATAAGAATATTTCCGCTCCGTCTGTGTCTTTAACTACATGAACTGGCTCGTTGCCTCCATTAATTGTAAATCCAATATAATTTTCAGGGTGCTCATTCGCTGTATAAAAAGTCTTTATTTCTGGATTTGCCTTAATATACTTTAATATATTGTCAATTGCCTCCATACTATTTTCACAAGCTACTGCACCATCTATGAAATCATTTTGAGCATCTACTATAAGCAATGAAGTGTTTTCTGCCTTTTCTTTTCTTGCATCTTCCTTAGCATCATTGGCCATTTTTACTTTGGCATGTTTTAAAGTTATAAGATGAATAACACCTGCCACTACTACTGCCCCTATTAATAGCGGCCATAATCTAAATTTAGGAATATTTGCCACCATGTTCATTGCCATAATGCCCATGGAACGTCCAACCTCAATATTCATATGCTTTCCTCTCCTTGACTTTTATTTTTGAAGCCTTAATATAGTTTCGTGAATCATGCGAGGTAATATATCGTACACATAATCCTTGTCGACTCTTTCAGTTATCTGATGACCATCATAGCCCCAAGTTCCCATATTTACTACAGGCATAGAAACAGTCTCTATTGCCTTAGTTGGGTGCTCATACACATATCCCCAACCAGGAGTATTCTCTTGGAGAGACTTCATTCCTTTCCTATCCTTAGGCAAGTATAAGAAACTGGCATCAGAAATATATGGATAGAATAATCTGGTCTCCACCATATCTCCCGCAACTGCTTTAGCAGCTTCAGTAGTTGCATTCATCAAGGCGCTGTGCAGATGGTTTCCCTCATCTAGAACCACTGGCGGATAATAGGTTGAACTGTTAAACACTATGACCACAGGAGCTTGCTGAGTGCTCCAACGATTCCAAGCTTCTCTCACCATGGCTAAATTATATTCTCTAATATCCATATCCGGTTGCTCTTTCAATAAGTTTTCAGCAAAAATTCTCATGTAGGAAGTATATTTTTCGCCATGGACTGTAGCCAAATCACCTGAGAACTCTTCCCAAGAATATACTTGTCCTTCCCAAGTCAAACCATCATTTTTAATTTGTTTTAATTGGCAGAAGCGATTATATCTCTGCCCCATCATCTTTATTACATCATCAAAGGCTTCCTTTGCCACATCTTTCATCTTGCTAATTATTCTATTAGGTTCTGTACCAAGGGTAAAGTAGTTGAAATAACCATATGCTTCCATAGCTGTTTGCACGTCGTAGTGAGATTTTAAGTCCATCTGTCTCAAACTAACTGGCGGAGGAGCGGTTTCACCACTTTGGTGATCACAAAAATCTGGATTATAACTTAATCTAATGGTGATTGAAGCTAGAAGTAAATTCGGATCAAATCCGTTGAAAACCCCACCTACGTGAGAGGTATTACCAACGATGTAAAAAGTTGGTAACATCTTACCAATACTTCCCCAATATATTACTTTTTTATCATCAGATTTATTATCAGGAGTAGAGTAGTCTGTATTAATCGCTCCATAATAAGTCAATCCTAGCTCGTCTTTCCAAGCTGCCAATTGATCCAATGCAGCAGTTATACCTTCAGCATTACCTTCTTCATCGCACTCGGCGATAGATATTAAGGTCCCTTCCAGTTCCTCTGGATGGCTGGCAAAATATGACATTACAGCTATTTCCGATGCAACTCCAGACTTCATGTCCAAACCGCCTCTACCAAAATCATACTTGCCGCTGTCTAGGTCCTTTAAAACAGCACTATCTGAGATATGTTGTCTTAAATGTTTTGGCAATTCATCTGGTCTAAAAGCTAATTCTTTTAAATCGCCATAGTCCTCAACCCCTACGGTATCTAAATGCCCCATCAAAACTAGCGTTTTTTCAGGATTATTGCCTTTAGTGCCTCGGACCATTGCCAATACATTTGCACGCATACCTTCTGTAACTGGCATAAATATTAGTTGGTCTTCGTGCTCTTGAAAATATGGCAATTGCTTATACTCTTCACAAATAGCTTTTGCCACATCCCATTCTCCTGCCGTTCCTACAACACTGGGAATATTAACTAACTTGTGAGTAAGTTGGCGAACAATGTCTTTGTAATCAATCATAATTTCCTCCTAGAGTCTATAATTCTCGCTTGCTTAAATGTGTTGACATACTATTAATAACACTTATTCCGCTTTTGTCTATGCACAGTATTATAACACTTTTTATTGTAATAATCTAACATTAGTAACATTGTATTTATTAAATGCGATATCATTGTGTTCACTGCTCTTTAATTATACTACACTACCGCACTTCATGCTATATTTCACAATAATTACCTACGCTGTTGTCAACTTTGCATTAAAGTGACATAATATATATACTTATCTAAGAGGTGATAATATGAAATTTCGCTCAAAGCTAGTATATTTATGGATTTTTATGCTAACTTTCATTGGTGGCTTTATCAACGTTGGGACAATAATATTTTATGGAGTACCGATTACGCACCATACAGGAAATATTAGCCAGCTCACAAAAGGGTTATACGGAGGAGAATATCAAACTGTAATACTGCTATTTTCCGTTATTTTAGCGTTTTTTCTAGGCGCATTTTTATCAGGACTCCTATTTTATAGAAGAGAGTTATCTCCCAAAAAAAGATATGGAGGAGTATTGCTAATATGCGGGATAGCAGTACTCATAGGATGGATTTTTAAAATACCTGCTTCTATATACATACCTACCATTGCATTTATACAAGGGCTGCAAAATGCCATGTTCATTCACTATAAAGGTCTATTAGTTAGAACCACCCACATGACAGGGTATTTAAGTGATGCAGGCTTTAACCTAGGTTGTGCTCTGCGGGGTAGCAAAAGTGGTTATCGGAAATTTTTATTCTATATCTCAGTTGTGCTTTGCTTCTTTATCGGAGGTCTAGTCTCTGCATTTGTCAATAACTACCATCCTTCATATATTTTCTTAATTGCTGGAATATTGTATATATTTACAGGATCTTATTATTTTGGAATTAGAAGACAGTTTCTGGAAGAGAAATCTAAATAATAGTTTGTATAAAAGTGACAAGTAGAATAGAAAAGCCACTATGCATATATGCATAGTGGCTTTTAGCTTAAAACTAATAATAACAAATTAATCAAGTTTTACTTTTAGCATCTGCTAGTACAAATTCCTCTTCTGGGCTGAGCTTATCCTTCGCCTCACCTAAGACTATTACCTTAGAATATATCATGCCCTTAGACGCTTCATTAATTCCTGTGATAATAATGCCATTCAAATTAATATCTAAAAGACAAAGTGAAAAGCTTAAATTCATGCCAGTGTCTTCAAAAGCATCATATCTCTTCAATGAGAAATGCACTATTGTAGTATCAAAAGCATTAGTAATTTTCTTCATAGTGTTTTCAAGCTCACCATGCTTCTCGTGTAAGCCTTTAACTTCGCTATTGAGTGATTTTAGTAATTCTCCCAGTGTAATAGGCTCTTCTACTAAAACTAATCTATCTAACCTTCTTTTTAACGCTTGTAATTTGTTAATCTTTTGCCAGTTATTCCACTCCATAATGAGTAATATAATTACTGCTATTATAAGACCTAGAATAATCCATCCGCTATTAACTGAAAGTGAATCTATAATTTTGCTCATAACAACACCTATTTTATTACTCCTTCTAGTAAAATTTTCCAGTCTACATTCGCCTTTAACCAAAGTTCATTTTCACTTCTAGTCAGACCATAAGAATACGCTGGATCAGCTCTAAATTCCACCTGTTTTAGCTCATATTCACCAATATCCAGCTTTTCTCTTTGCCACAAAGAACAAAGTGTATTGGGATCATCGTAGATATTTTCACCTTTACCCTTAAACATTTGCTCCTGCGTTTCTGATGTTCCATTTAATTTTAAGAAAAGTCCATTTATTTCTTCCATGTCCATTTGGCTATAACAAAACTTTTGATTATTCTCACATAGCATTACTAATGGTTTGTCATCCCTTATATGACCTAAGGTAGCCATTAACTCTAATACGACCTGTCTTAATCCCATGGGAGCAGTGGCTACTTCTGCCATATGATAGCTAGAAATACAAAATTCAGTCCAATGCATAATTTGTACGAAGAATACCCAGCCATTGTTTAGGCTAGAAGCCATTTTGTCTTTCTCTTCCAATGTCATAAAGTCATTGTGGATTACTACTCCAAGGGTTGGACCACCCCATCCATGGCTTTTCTTTCCTATTAGATAAAATATAGGTCTCATTATATTTGCTCCTTAAAAAATGTAATGATCCGCTCTAAATCTTCGTTGCCATAATAATCAATTTCTAAATGTCCCTTGTTTTTTCCAGGAACGATTCTTACCTTACTACCTATTATACCCATAAGTTCGTTCTCTAGAGCCTCAAAATATATAGACTCTTGACTTTTTTTTGGTCTAGGCATTATCTTATCGGTTTTTCTGACAGTAAGATTTCCATCTATTATTTTTACTGCAGCTTCATATTGTTTATCTGTCGGCAAACTCAATAGCTGCTTCCCATGGCTAATAGACAGTTTTCCAGCTTCCACAAAGTCAACCACCCTAGGATCTAAACGTAATAATCTCATAGTATTACCTATATATCCTCGACTTTTGCCAATAACTTGCCCAAGTTCCTCTTGAGTTATCCCATAATTCTCTATTACAGAAGTATATGCTCTAGCTTCCTCAATCGGATTTAAATCTTCGCGCTGAACATTCTCTATCAGCGCTATTTGTGCCTGTTGTTTATCGTCTATTTTCCGCAGAATCACAGGAACATTCTCTAGTCCGGCAATTTTCGCAGCTCTAAGTCGTCTTTCTCCAGCAATAAGCTCGTATTTTTTTCCTTTTTTTGTAACGATAAGCGGTTGCAAGACTCCGAACTCCGATATTGACGCTGCCAGCTCTCCTAAAGCTTCTTCGTTAAATGTTGATCTAGGCTGATAAGGGTTTGCTGTAATTTCTGAAATTGGCAAGTTAACTAACTCTTCAGCAATAGATTTCGGCCTTAATAGAGCTTGTGCTTGTGATTTATCCTGTATTAGCTCGTTTATTCCTCTACCTAATCCTCTTTTGTTGGTTTTCATATTATCACTCCAGTGCTCCACGTGGAGCATTAAACATTAAAAAGACCAAAGAATCTCTTGCCTTTAATCGATTCACCTTGTCTTTTCAGGAATTCTTGTGACAATTTCTTATATGCTTGTGCGCCTTTACTCAATCTGTCGTAATTATATATGCTCTGTCCAAATGATGGCGCTTCTGCAAGTCTAACATTCCTTGGAACCATAGTTTCATATAGTTTTTCTTTAAAAAAACCTCTAACTTCTTCAATTACCTGTATTGCTAAATTATTTCTCATGTCGACCATTGTCATAATAACGCCATCAATGTCTAAGTCATTGTTGTGATTAGCTTTTACTAATTCAATTGTATTAAACAAATGGCTAACACCTTCAAGAGCGTAGTACTCGCTTTGAATTGGTATTAGTACGCTATTGGCAGCTACTAACGATAGTATGCTCAAAAATCCTAGGGAAGGGGGGCAATCTATAAAGATATAGTCATACTCTTCAGACACTTTGCTTAGTCTGTCTTTTAATATCTGTTCCCAATTACGTTCTCTTGCTAGCATTACTTCTAGTCCAACTAAGTTAGGATCAGCTGGCAAAAGACTTAAGGTATTATCTATAGAGATTATTGTTTCGCTAATGTCAAGATTGTTTGCTATAACATCGTATAGGGTATTTTCAAAATTTTCGGAATTCACTCCCATTCCAGAGGTAGCATTGCCTTGGGGGTCCATATCAATTAATAGTACCTTTCTGCCTAGGCGAGCAACGCCTGCTGAAAGGTTAATAGCCGTTGTGGTTTTTCCTACGCCACCTTTTTGATTAAAGAGGGCAAATGTTTTGGCCATATTACCATCCTTTCTTTTTTATATCATACCAAAGAACAGGAAAAAAAGATATACTTAACGCTCCACGTGGAGCATACTTTATATATTATTAAATATATAAAATTTTTCACTAATTACATATGCTTTCTTTACCATATTTTTACCTTTTTTAAACCAGTACATTAGAGTTTAGAGAATAGGGAATTAGTTAAATTATTATAATACAGTTGGCCGTTCCACAGTTATCCCCAACACTATCCACAGCCTTTTCTTCGATTCAATAACTTCTGTGGATATCTTTGTGGATATGTGTTGATGCCAAGATTATATTCTTTTATATTTTATTGTATTTATTAAATACATTGACATCGGGGAAATATGGCCATTTTAACAGCTTACACGGTTTTAGAATAGCTAAAACTGTAATTTTATTATACTCTCTGTCGTAATATTGTATTATTTAAAAACTGCAAATCTCTATGTTTATCCACGTTATCCACAGCCATTGTTTAAATCGCATCATTATCAACTGTGTTCTGTGGATATCTTTGCCGTATTATTTTGCCTTGCTTTGTATATTTTTTGTACCGTATATTTTGCCTTCTGAAAGGTTTTAAGAAAAATCTAGTACTATTTCATTCTGAAAAGTTTAAACCTTTCGTACGTTGATTTTACGAAAGGTTTACTTAATTGGTCTATTATATTTTATTATAGGGGTTTTGTTCTAGGCTTTCCGCCACCCCTTGGATATTTACTATGGGTTTTCTCTACTTTCTTTATTATCAGCAATTGTGGTTGCCAATCTAGATGGGGGATATTTATCGTCTCTTTTCGTACATATTTTCCCCCTAAAATTTTTATTGCCTTCTCAGCTTGCTCCAATTCTTCTTCTGCGGCAGATCCTTTCATTGCTATAAAAAATCCACCAACCTTTACAAAAGGTATGCAATATTCAGCCAGGGTAGGAAGAGGAGCCACTGCTCTGGATATTACCATATCAAACTTCTCTCGAAATTCACTTTTCCTTGCCATTTCTTCTGCTCTACCGTGAACAGCTTCAATATCTTTAAGCTTTAGCTCAGATATTACTTCTTGAAGAAATTTAATTCTCTTATTTAAGCTGTCCGCCAATACCATTTTCCATTCTGGTTTCATGATTTTTAGTGGTATGCCAGGAAAACCTCCACCTGTTCCCATATCTAATACACTTGAGGTCGTTTCCAATTCTTTTAATAACAGGGGAGAGATGCTATCTAGAAAGTGCTTTATCTCCATATCTTTTTCTTCAGTTAGTGACGTGATATTAAATTTCTCATTCCATTCTAATATCATATCTCTATATGATTCAAATTCTTTTTCTTGAGTGGGGGAGAGTTCTATGTCCCAAAGCTCGAGACCTTCTTTAAGCCATTTCATTAAATTTTCTCCTTCTTCTCATTTCTAGATATATCAATAGTACATTAATATCTGCAGGGGAGACGCCTGAAATCCTTGACGCCTGCCCCACCGATTGGGGTTTAATCTGCTTAAGCTTTGCTCTGGCCTCTGTGCTTAAACCTTGTACATCATCATAATCAAATTCTAACTCTAATGGTTGACTCTCTAGTTTTCTGAACTTATCTATTTGCTGTTGTTGCTTTTGTATATATCCTTCATATTTAATCTGTATTTCTACTTGCTCCCAAACTTCTTTTTTCAAAACAGGTCTTTCTATATCCAGTGGAGCTAAGGATAAATAGTTCAATTCAGATCTGCGGAGCAACTCTGCCATTGTAACAGCTGTTTTAATCGGTGCAGAATTTAATCCTTCAAGAACTGAATTGGTGGCTTCTGTCGGTGTTAATACTATGTTTTGTAGTCTCTTTAATTCAGAATCCACATTTTCTTTTTTATGATAGAAGTGATCATATCTGTTTTTTTGTACTAATCCCACTTCATAGCCTAAGTCTGTAAGTCGTAAATCTGCGTTGTCCTGACGAAGTGTTAGTCTATATTCACTTCTTGCCGTCATCATTCTATAGGGTTCATCAGTAAATTTTGTCACCAAATCATCTATTAACACTCCAATATATGCCTGTGACCTATCTAATATTAAAGGTTCTTTACCTTCTATCTTCAGCACAGCATTAATTCCCGCTATTATTCCCTGAGCAGCAGCCTCTTCATAGCCAGAAGATCCATTAATTTGCCCTGCAAAAAATAATCCATTCCACTTTTGATGTTCTAGTGAGTTTTTTAATGTGGTAGCATCAATGGCGTCGTATTCTATGGCATATGCAGATCTCATGAATCTTACGTTTTCCAAGCCTTCAATGTTCTTATATATTTCCATCTGCACTTCTTCCGGCAAAGAACTTGATACGCCTTGTACATACATCTCTTTGGTGCTTGCACCTTCAGGTTCAATAAATACCTGATGATTGTCTCTATCGGGGAATCTGACGATTTTATCTTCGATAGATGGGCAATATCTCGGTCCTACACCTTCAATGTCTCCTAAATATAATGCAGACCTGTGAATGTTTTCCCTTATTATCTCATGTGCTTTGGGAGTAGTATATGTTAGGTAACAGGGAATTTGCGGTCTATCCAAAATTTTTTCAGAGTTTAAAAATGAAAAGGGGACTACTGTTTCATCACCTTCTTGTAATTCCATGTTCTCATAATTAATATAATCCTTATGAATCCTTGCAGGTGTGCCTGTCTTCATTCTTCTAAGGCCAATACCCATATCTGTTAAACTGCTGGATAATTCTTCAGCAGGTCTCATATTATCTGGCCCTGAAGAATAATTTAATTCCCCCATAAAAATTCTTCCACGAAGATATGTTCCAGTGCAAACGATTACAGCTTTTGCTCTATAAATTGCTCCTGTTGCTGTTGCTACCCCTGTAACTATATCGCCTTCATATAATAGGGAAACCACCTCTCCTTGGCGCAAAGTTAAATTTGGCTCATTTTCCAATACCGTTTTCATGGCTTCATGATATTCTCGCTTATCTGCTTGCACCCTTAAGGAATGAACGGCAGGCCCCTTTGAAGTATTCAGCATACGGCTTTGCAAATATGTCTTATCTATATTCAAAGCCATTTCACCACCTAAGGCGTCAACTTCTCGCACTAAATGGCCCTTTCCCGTACCTCCTATATTAGGATTACACGAAAGAGCTACTATGCTATCTAATTGCATGGTCATTAGCAGGGTATCATGTCCCATTCTAGCTGCAGCTAGCGCAGCTTCAGTTCCAGCATGACCTGCTCCCACCACTATAATTTCATAGGATTTACCCTCGTAGGGTTTAATATTACTCATCCTTGTCCTTTCTATTTGCCTAAACAGAATCTTGAAAATACTTCTTCTAACACATCTTCTCCAACAGAATCCCCTAAAATACCACCTAAGGCATCATATGCTCCACGGATATCCACCTCCAGGCAATCCATGGTAACTCCCATATTTACACCTTCCAATAGTTCAACAACATGGTCTTTAGCTGTTTCCACAAGCCTTCTGTGTCTAATATTATTTAAAAGGGGAGTTTCGTGTTCAACGGGTTCCGACTGGAAAAATAATTCTAAAATTGCATCTTCCAAGGCTTCCACGCCTCGATCTTCCACCAATGCAGTCTCTACTATTAAATTGCCTTGCATTCTATTTAAGAGTTCATCACTCCAATTAGCGGCAACTTTATCGCTTTTATTCCATAATATTATGCTTTTCCTATTAAGAGCTTCCTCTAATACCGACTCATCTTCATCGGTCCAAGGTTCTGATCGGTCAAATACAGCAAGTAATAAATCAGCTTCTTGAACCTCATCTCTGGCTCTTTGAACTCCAATTTTTTCTACTATATCCCCAGTTTCTCTAATTCCTGCTGTGTCCAGCAACCTTAAAGTAATGCCATGAACTTGGATATAGGCTTCTATTGTATCTCTAGTTGTGCCTGGAATATCCGTTACAATAGCTCGTTCCTCTCGTAAAAGCCTGTTTAATAAGGAGGATTTACCCACATTAGGCTTCCCTAATATTACAGTCTTTATTCCCTCCCTCAATAACTTACCTTTGTCATAAGATGATAAAAGTTCATCTATATTAACAATTAAATCTTCTGCTATACTTCTTATTTCTTTCTCATTTATTCGTTCAATGTCTTCTTCTGGATAGTCAATGTCCGCTTGAATAAAAGCAAATAATGACAAGAGTTTTTCTCTTAAGTCCATTACGGCTTCTGTCAATCGTCCTTGGAGTTGTCTTAATGACAACTCTACTCCTTTTTCAGAATGCGATTTAATAACGTCTATTACAGCTTCCGCTTGAGTTAAGTCTAGTCTTCCGTTTAAAAATGCGCGCTTAGTAAATTCACCAGGCTCTGCAGGTCTGGCACCTGATCTTAATACGGTAGATAGTACTCTAGTTACCACTTTTATGCCTCCATGGCAATGTATCTCCACCATATCTTCTCTAGTATATGTGTGAGGCGCTTTCATAAATACACATAAGACCTCATCTAATAGAAGGTCTCCCTCGTAAAAATGACCATATTGTAATACTCTATGATCCTGATCTCCCATTGGCTTGCCATTTGGTTTTTTAAAATGTCTATTAGCAATCTCTAACGCTTTTTTTCCACTTAAACGCACTATGGCGATTCCACCTTCTCCTAAAGCAGTGGATATTGCAGCAATAGTTCCCATAGAAACCTCCTCTCCAAAAGTGAATAGTATTGATGTAATCACTATTATATCATTATAGTTGTAATAAGGAAAAAGGAATATTTCTTAGTCTAATTACTTTAACAGACTAGGGCAAATTGCTTTCTATAGCTTAGCGGAGTTTCTCCAGTATGCTTTTTAAAAGTTGTAGAAAAATGCGTTTGACTGTTATAGCCGACTTCTTCTGCAATAATATCCATGGATTTAGAGGACTGGGTCAATAATATTTTTGCCTTTTCAACTCTTTTTTCATTTACGTATTCACAAAATCTTATACCTGTGTATTTTTTATATTGTTTACATAAATAGTTTTTACTAAGATGAACATGCTTTGCCAGGATATTGAGATTCAAATCCTCATTTAAATGGTCATCAATATACGCCATGACTCTTTCAATTTCGCTAATGTTGTGCCCATATTCTTTTTGTAAAGCCCTGTGGTAATTTATTATAACGGATATATAATCTCTGCTAGTGATTAATAATGAACGATTCTTTTCATATATTGGCTTAAATTTAGTTTTAGTCATACTTCGAAGATGAGTATAAATAATGGCGTTTAAATCTGTAATAAATACCAATTTCTCTTTTGGTTCCATTGTCCCCAATGTTGCAGAAAACTCTCTTCTCAACCGTGATTCATCATGATTCTTAATAATATAAAGTAATTCCATTTCACTTTGGTTCATATGCCTCTCCTTATTGAGTTAGATTATTAAAAACTTCGTTTCTATATTTAAAAATCCCTGTATTTATATATAGTATAATATCATTGATAGTATTTATCAATGATAAGGAGGGTATTAATGAAAAAAGTTTTTGTAATCTATTGGAGTGGAACAGGCAATACTGAAATTATGGCTAAAGCTGTAGCTGAAGGTGTTGGCGATGGAGCAGTTTTAAAGTCAGTTGATTCTGCCTCAGTTGAAGATGTGGCTTCTTGCGATGCTCTTGCGCTAGGTTGTCCTTCAATGGGTGATGAAGTGCTAGAGGAAGAAGTTATGGAACCTTTTGTAGAGTCCATTAAAGATGTAGTAAAAGGAAAAAATGTGGCTTTATTCGGTTCATATGGCTGGGGTAATGGCCAATGGATGAGAGATTGGCAAGAGAGAATGGAAGGCTATGGAGCTAATGTAGATGAACCTGTGATAGCCATGGGCGCTCCAAACGACTATCTAGAAGGCCAGCTTAGAGATCTTGGTGCCGGCTTAGCATAATGAATAAATTAGTACAGACCATGCAAGATTTCTCCGATGATGAATTTCTTTTATATATATTGAGTTCTCGTTTAGCGCCTGTTTTTGAAGGGTTGAGGCCATCTTGCCTATTTTGCTTGCGAAATACAGGAAGAGGTCTGTACTCTAGTTGGAAGAGGAATGAGACTAATATATTATCCTCACTTCCTTTTAACTCTTATATATTAAAAGATGATGGCACCTCTATACACATACTTATTTACTCTCGTGACGAGCTTGCCAAATATATTGATAAACCAGGTATCTCTACTCTGTTGAAAAATTATGGATATGATGATGGTGGTTTAGATTCTCATTTGAATTGGCTAAAACACAGATTTAAAGAAGGATGTCCTCATGAAAATGGGGTCTTTCTCGGTTATCCACTTCCTGATGTTATCTCTTTCATAAATAATAAGCGACCATGCTTAATTACGGGGTATTGGAAAGTCTATTGCCATAAGCAGGATGCTGAGCAGCAATTTGCAGCTTTCGACCGAGCTAAAGAAAAGGTTATCTCTCATATTATAAACGGCGCACCGATACATCAAGTATTTGATAAAATGTGTTTTACAGGTTTATAAAAGGAAACAGTTGCCTGGGGCAACTGTTTCCTTTTATATGCATACTTTAATATATTAATGTATAATATATGCACAGTGCTATTTACCTTATGATGAGTATTTGGTATAGTATTAATATACATACTGGGAGGGATAATTATGAAGGATAAATTCCGTCCTCAGAGCATTGAACTCTGGGTCGCGATATCTTGGATAATATTATTTATACTACAAGTGGTAAATGTTTCTAAAGGACTAGCTGGAAATACCATGGATAGCCTTGTGCTTACCTATGATAATCTATTAGTGCCGCACTCAATATTTTCATATCTTTGGTGGATTATGTCAGTAATTTTCGCAATCTATCTTTGGCACCAATTTTTCCAAGATGAAGAGCTAGTTCACTATAAATTACCTTTTATACGTCCCATGGGTTTATTGTTAGCAATAATATCCATATTATGGTTAATACTGTTCCAACTACAACTATTCTTAGTTGCTCTAATTTTTGGATTGGTAACATTGGCGCTTCTTTTCTTGATTAATTTACAGCTGCGTTCAAGGTCATTAAAGAAATTAAGCTTTATTGCATACGAACTGCCTTTTTCTATGGGATTTGGTTATGCCATGTTCCTTTGGATGGAAAATCTTTGGATACTACTGGGCACTAAGATTGATAATTTCTCGTCTTCGCAATTATGGAGCATTATTATGCTAATTATCGGATTCGTATTATTCATGTCTATTATGATTAAATTCCACAATGCTTTTATGGGCCTAGGTTTCACCCTTGGATATCTTGGTATATTAATTCGTCATTTCGCAACTTGGAAAGCGCAATACATTGCAGTTGTTTTAGTAAATATAATTATTTGTGCTCTTTTAATATATTCCATTTTCCAAGCAGTATTATATACTAAAAGAAAAGCACGTCATATTATCGAAAGAAGGCAATATTAATAATAAGTTTGTACATACCTACCAACTTATTGTTTTAGACAAATATAAACAAGGCTATCGGAAACCGATAGCCTTGTTTATATTTAGCCACAAAAATTATTATCTAAATCAAATCTTCTAGGATTATCATTATTCTCTTAGCTAAACTTTCCCATGTATGATCTTTTATTTTATCATGGGGAAAGCATATATCTTCACAATTTGTAGTTATTTTGTAAACCTGATTTAATATGGCATCCCTTAGCTTTTCAACATAGGCATCTCGCTCTGATTCCAAAATTTCATCAAAATTTTCTAGTTCAGGAAGTTCAACCCAGCTGATTATGGGTTCACAGCACAATTCCTCTCCTAATTGCTCCCTAAGCCCCGGAAGAGTATTGGACACTAAGTGTAGTCCCGATGCTAAGGCTTCTAAAGCAATCAATCCCAACCCCTCATAATAACTGGCAAATACAAATATGTCACTGCTTCTCATATGATTTGCTAAAACCTCTTGAGATACCACATCAAATAAGCGAATGGTAGGATCATGATTGGATAGTTTCCCGATCCTTTCTCTCGTTTCATCAGATTCTTTTCCAAATAGATGAAGGGACATTTCAGAATAATGTTGCCTAGCTTTTGCATAGGCCTCCACTAACTCAAAAACACCTTTAGAATCTGCAATTTTACCGGCATATACAATATTTACTTTAGGTTTATTATACTGCTCTTTTTTATTTCTACCAGGATAAAATACAGAATGATTATAAGCTCCACCAGTTACCAAAATTTGATTTTTTTCAATATCGAATAAGGTGCTAATATCCTCAATATCAGATTTGCTTAAAGCTAATACTTTAGTTAATCCCCTTAAACTACCTACATGTTCTCTAGCTATTGCAGGGTTTTGCTTAGCTTGACGTATATCCGTTCCATGGGAAATTCCAATAATAGGTGTATCTGGAAAAACTTCTAATACAAGAGAACATAATATCCATAAATGGTGACATATGATAATTTCTGGATTAAACTCTTCTTTTGCTTCCATCAATTTACTAATAAAAGCGCGCTTCCATTTTTCCATCATATCATCTGTCATGTCAGAATACTTTGTCGAATCATATGGCATTTCGTCACTCATTCCCACAATAGGAAATGGTAAGTTGTGAGTTTCAAACTGTACAGAATATTCTTTATTAAGCTGTAGCCAAGGTGCCAAATGCCTTTCATTTAGCCCAAAAATTCCTGCCTGTTTCCAGTTTTCTTGTTGATCGATTTGTGAAATCAAACTTCTATAGTAAATTCCACTACCTGTTCTATTGGGAAGTTGAGCTATACAGTGAAGTATTTTCATTAAAACCTCCAATAATAAATATCTATGATAAGTGTATTTTCAATTACCATATACTATATGGTAATTGCTTCCATTATTCAATGAATTTCAATTATTTATCCTCGGGATAAGCATTTGCTTATTTATTATTTTTATAATGTTGCTCGTGTTATTATAATTATATATGTATGCCTGTTGATAAATCAAAAAATGTGTTGATAGGTAATTACCTATTCAACACATTTTATTTTCTAAATATTATTTTTCAACTTCTATTACTATCCTTCTATAAGGTTCTTTTCCTTCGCTATATGTGGTAACACCTGGAAAAGTTTGCAATGCTGTGTGTATTACACGTCTTTCAAAAGGATTCATAGGATTTAGTCTAGTTCTTTTTCCCTGTCTTATCGCCTGATTGGCCATGCGATTCGCCAATTCTATTAAAGCTTTTTCTCGCTTTTTGCGATAGTCTTCAGTGTCAAGAATCACTTTTAAATAATCCTCTTCATTTTGATTTACTACTATCGACAAAAGATATTGCAACGCATCTAGAGTTACCCCTCTTTTCCCGATTAAGATTCCGAAATTATCATTTTGATTGTTTTCAATGGTTACATAAACCCTGTCTTCTTCCTGTCTAACTGAAATATCAAATCTGTTAACCATGTTTTCTAATATTGGCTCAAGGAAAGTTTTAACTTTAGCTTCAATTTTATCCACAGGCTCTGATTCAGCAATTTCTTGCTCTTCATCGACTTTCTCATTGGATATAATAACGCTATCAACAGTTTCCACAGGTATGTCCATCGCCTTTGAAACTTCTTCGAAAACAACTGCTTCCGGTTCTTCTAATAATACTTCAACTTTTTCTACTTTAGATTCAATAACTTCATTTTCTACTCGAATCACAGCATCTTTAGATCCTATGATTCCGAGAAAACCTGATTTTCCCTGTTCTAGTACTGAATAGTCAATGTCCTCTACGGGAATTCCCAATTCTTCAGATGCCTCTATTAAAGCATCTTTAATAGATTTACCTGTAAAAATTCTAACGCTCATTATGCTTTCTCCTTTTCTCCAACTTTACTATGATTAATTATAATCTGTTGAAATACAGAGAAGAAACTACTAACTGTCCAATATAACGCCAATCCGGCAGGATATCTCATTGCAAAGAAAAATATCATAACCGGGCCCATATACATCATAGTGTTGGTCATGCTCTGTTGTTGTGCATCTGTAACTACTTGTCCCTGTTGAGTTATCTTAGACTGAAGAAATGTAGCGACGGCTGCCATTAGCGGCAATCCAAAGATTACAGGATCTTTTAAGTCCAAATTTGGAATCCACAACATCGCTTTGTTCATAGAATCGTACATTCCAGGATCACTAAAAGCATATAATTGTGGTTCTCTCAACACGCTAAATAGAGCAATGATAATAGGAAGTTGCAATAAAAGCAATAAACATCCAGACATAGGATTATATCCCATCTCTTTATAAAGCTTTCTTTGCTTGTCCGCCAAAGTATTGGGATCATTTTTGTATTTAACTTGAAGCTCTTTTATCTTAGGATTGATTTCACTCATCATTTTCGTGCTTTTAGATTGCTTAATAGATAAAGGTAGCAATATTAGCTTGAAAAAAATAGTTACAATAATAATGGACATTGCCAAATATGAGAATAATTCAGGTTCCACAGGAATTGCTGAACTCATGAAGTCATATATTTTTCTCAGAATAATCCCGAAAATATTTGCTAAGAAATTTTTCTTCTCAGGTGTGACTTCTTTGGCTAGAACTGCAAAAAACCCCATTACAGCAGGGGACAAAGTCATAGTTACCTCCTATCACGGCAAAGGGTCATATCCACCTTCATGAAAAGGATGACATTTTAATATTCTCCTTATTGAAAGATATGTTCCTTTTAAAAAACCGTATTTAACATAAGCCAATCTTGCATATTCTGAGCAAGTAGGCGAAAAACGACATCGAGGCGTAACAAATACATAGCGAGATAATATCTTTTGGTAAAACCATATGATACCTAACATTAATTTCGTCAACATATTATCGCCTCTTTACTTCTGCTTTAGTGGTGTAAAAAATGTGATCTAAGTTTTTCTCCAGTTCCATAAAAGATAGTTCGGAAGTCTGAGGTCTAGGAACTATTACGAAGTCGAAACCTTTTTCTATACTATCTAACCTCTCTCTAACCAAAGCTTTTAAACGCCGTCTCAATTTGTTTCTAACAGTAGCTTTTCCTACTTTTTTTGTAATGATAAAACCGAATCTACTGTATTGTAATCCGTTGGGACAACGATTCATAGTAAATTGCTTATTACGAAAGGTCTTTCCTTTAGATCTAGCCCTATTAAACTCTTCACTTTTTTTTATCATGTATTTTTTTTCCATGATATCACTATTAAGCAGATAGTCTCTTACGTCCTTTTTGACGACGAGCTTTTAACACGGCACGACCTGAGCGTGTTTTCATACGCTTACGGAATCCATGTTCTTTCTTACGTTGTCTGTTTTTAGGTTGAAAAGTTCTCTTCATGGGAACACCTCCTTTATCATAGCTATTCAAGCTCTCAGCCTCGCTGAGAGCTTGAATGTTTTTTAGTATACATTATATTTGAATACTCTAATAACGATTATATTGTCTAACGTCGTTGATGTCAAGAAAAAACAACTATAAGCCCAATAATTCCACATTGAGCCTGTGGATAAGTTCTTGTAAACAAGGTTATCTTTTGATATGATATTAGATGATAATATAAGCACACATATTAATGATATTAGTTTATTATTATTTGAGTAATAAACTATATTTTTATTATACGTGTTATTGTCGACTACATTTAGCCAATTCCTCTAATATCCTTGTCCTTATGTGGGAAGGATTCGTTTTTGTGGAGGTTTATTCAATAAAATAGTTTCGAGGAGGACATAGATGGATCACCAATTGGGAACGCTATGGACCGAAGCTTTGCAGATAATTCGCAAAGAGATGAACGAGGTCAATTATAATACCTGGATGAAAAATATATATCCAGTAAGCTTTGAAAACGGAATTCTTTCTATTCAATTACCTAATACTTTTAGTAGGAATATTATGGAGGGTGTTCACAGCAGAACTATTAATGAGGCTGTGAATAAAGTTGTGGGTTCACCTTGTGAGCTCATATTTTTAGACCCAGCTACAAATCATCTGCCTCCAATTTCTAAACCTGCGGTGGTTAATGAAAATAGAAAAGAGAACTTAATATCACGTTATACTTTTGAAAACTTCGTGGTTGGAAAAAATAACCACTTAGCCTATGCCGCCGCAATGGCTGTAGCTAAAAACCCTAGTGAAGACTATAACCCATTGTTTATTTATGGTGGGGTTGGACTTGGTAAGACTCACTTAATGCATGCAATTGGTCACTATATTCATGATCATGACCCTGATTCAAAAGTATTATATGTTACTTTTGAACAGTTTTTAAACCAGTTAATCAACTCCATTCAACGTGGTGAAAATGAAAAATTTAGAGAGACCTTTAGAAACGTAGATGTATTAATGGTAGATGACATCCACTTTATTTCTGGAAAGGAACAGACGCAAGAGGAGTTTTTCCATACGTTTAATGCTCTTTATTTTTCCAATAAACAAATCATTATTTCTTCTGATAGACCTCCAAGAGAAATACAAACTCTAGAAGAAAGACTTAGGAGTAGATTTGAAAGTGGATTAATTGTGGATATTTCTGCACCAGATTTGGAAACCAGAATGGCCATATTAAGAAAAAAAGCTGATATGGAATCTGTCAATGTCCCTGATGAAGCCATTAACTATATTGCAACCCACGTAAAATCTAATATTAGAGAACTGGAAGGGTCTTTAATAAGAGTGGTAGCATTTGCCGTATTAACTAATCAACCCGTTACACAAGAGTTAGTTAAACAAGCACTTGACAGCATAATTGTAGAGGAACGTAAGCTGATTAACGCTCCCCTTATTATGGAAAAAGTATCCGATTATTACAATATTAGTGTTAAAGAGCTATTAGGTAGAAAAAGAACTAAGAATATTGCTTTTCCCAGGCAAGTCGCAATGTTTCTAACTCGTGAACTAACAGATTTATCATTACCTAAAATAGGTCAAGAATTTGGCGGAAGGGACCATACTACAATTTTGCACGCCTACGATAAAATTAACGACATGCAAGAAGTAGACGAGGATTTAGCTGCAACTATCAAATATATAAAAGAAAACATTCAACAGTGATTGTGGATAAATAATGATATATTACTATACTTATCCACATAGTTGTGCCCACGTTACAACAGCCTATTTATCAAAGTAATTTATGGTTATCAACTAATCCACAGTCCCTACTACTACGACTACTAAATCTATTAATAATATGTATTAAGCAAAAGGAGGATCCAATGAAAATTATTATCCCACAAAGAGTGCTAAACGACGGAATCAATGTTGTACAAAGATCCATATCCACTAGAAGTCAATTACCTATTTTAGACGGAATCCTTATTAGAGCTATGAAAGACGGTTTGAAATTAACTGGTACTAATTTAGATATGAGTATAGAACTATTATTACCTGCTATGGTTCAGGAAGAAGGATTAATAGTTGTGAACTCTAGATTATTTTCTGAAATTGTAAAACGTTTACCTGATCAACCTATTACTATAAATTGTAATGAACAAAATATGAGCATTAAATGTGGTAATTCTTCTTTCCAACTAATAGGTTTTTCTGGAGATGAATATCCATCTTTGCCATTAGTAGAGGAAGAAAAGACTTTTACTGTGCCATCACATATTTTGAGAAAATCCATAAGACAAACAGTGTTTGCTGTAGCTCAAGATAATTTCAGACCCATTTTTACTGGGGTTCTATTCCAAGTAAAAGATAATGCCATTGAAGTAGTCGCCTTAGATGGTTATAGATTGGCCAAAAGAGAGATTGGGATTTCTGGACAGGGAGAAATGTCGATTGTTGTACCTGGAAAGAACTTAATAGAACTTTCGAGAATACTAGATTCTATTGAAGAGGATGTAACTATTAAAGTTTCCGGAAGTCATTTAAAAATAACCATGAACCATATGGAATTTTACTCTATCTTATTAGAGGGAGATTTCTTTAGATATGAAGAAATTTTAAGAACTGTCCATCCAATTACTGCTATAGCAGATAGACAACAATTATTAGAAAGTGTTGAAAGAGCTGCTCTATTAGCTAGAGAAGATAAAGCAAATCTTTTAAAATTAACTTTATCAGAAAATACATTAACTATTCAGTCTCAAACAGAGATGGGAAGTGTGGAAGAAATAGTTGATGTTGATTATATGGGAGAATCACTAAAGATTGCGTTTAGTTCAAGATATTTACTAGATGGAATTAAGAACATGGAATCTGATAAATTAAAACTTTATTTTTCTGATAGTGTGAATCCTCTAATTATTCAAGGTGAAGATGAAGAACAATATTTATACCTAGTATTGCCTGTACGTTTAGCAAAGGAGGATTAATATGGATAAAATTACCATTGATACCGAATTCATTAAATTAGATTCTTTGCTAAAATTTTGTGGATGGGTAGATTCTGGTGCAATTGCAAAATTACTGATAAAAGATGGCCTTGTGAAAGTGAATGGTGAAGTGGAATATAGAAGAGGTAAAAAAATATATCCCGGTGACCAAATTGAATATGATAATGAAAAGGTAATTGTGGATAAGTCATGACAATCTTAGATCTAAGATTGGTTAATTTTAGAAGTTATCCGGCTCTACAAATGGATTTTCATAAAGGTATGAATATTATTGTAGGTAAAAATGCCATGGGTAAGACCAATCTCTGCGAAGCAATTTTCATGGCTCACCAAGGCAGAAGCTTTCGTACGCACACCGTTAAAGAAATGGTGGGTTTTAATAAAGAAGAAGCATATTTAGCAGCAAATATTCAGTTTTCTGATGCTAATAGATTTGTAGAGATAAAGATAAATAATCAAGGCAATAAAATCATTAGGATAAACGAGGAGCCCCTAACATCTCAAAAGGATTTAAAAACTCAAAGTCCGATAGTGATATTCACCCCTGATGAAATGGATTTAATAAAGGGTTCACCGGATAAGAGAAGAACTTTTTTAGACCAGCTTTTAATGATTATAAGTCCCATTTACGAGAAACATTTAAGTCGTTATCAAAGAGTTTTAATCCAAAGAAATAACAGATTAAAGCAGGGTGTTGATAAGAAAGACAAACTCCTAGATGTTTATGATGAACAATTGGTGGAACATGGTTTATTGTTATTAAAAGGTAGGAGAAGAATAATAGAAGAATTATCTCCTTATTCATCACAAAACCATAAATCCCTAACTGAAAACAAAGAGAATCTAAGACTTTATTACAACACTTTTATGGAAATAGAAAAAGGTGAGAATCACTATAGAAATCTGTTAGCAAAATCTAGAGAAGAAGATTTAAGATTAGGAAATACTGCAATTGGTCCACATAGAGATGATTTATCGGTTTTTATCAATGATAAAGATTCAAGGACATTTGGTTCCCAAGGTCAGCAGAGAAGTGCTGTTCTGTCATTGAAGATAGGGCAATTAAAATATATAGAAAATAAGTTAAATGATTTGCCAATTTTGATTTTAGACGATGTTTTTTCAGAATTAGATGAAGATAGAAAAAATAGTCTAATGGATATATTGGAAAAAACTCAGAGCTTTATAACTATGACAGATGCAGTTAACTTAGATTCATTTCAAACGAAAAAACACAGAATTTATACTATAGAAGAAAAAAAAATAACTAGAGTTGAAGGTTAGAACAGGAGGCAACGCCTATGGCTGAAAATAATGGCGAACAAAGGAAATATACCGCCGACCAGATTAGGGTATTAGAAGGACTTGAACCTGTTAGGTTAAGACCGGGAATGTATATTGGATCTACCGGACCAAAAGGTTTACATCATTTAGTTTATGAGGTGGTAGATAATAGTATTGACGAGTCACTGGCTGGACAGTGCGATACAATTGAAGTGGTTATTCATGAAGATGGGTCGGTTTCCATCGAGGATAATGGTAGTGGTATTCCAGTAGAGGTTCACGAAAAAACTGGCGTATCTACTTTACAAACAGTTCTTACAATCCTACACGCAGGTGGAAAATTTGATAATGATGCCTATAAGGTATCAGGTGGTCTTCATGGCGTTGGTGTAAGTGTTGTTAATGCTTTGAGTACTTGGTTGATAGCCACTGTTAAAAGAGATGGCAAAATATATCAACTCAAGTTTGAAAGAGGAGTTACAGTTTCTAAACTGGAGGAAATTGGAGATGCTGTTGGTACAGGCACAAAAATCCATTTTATGCCTGATGAAACTATTTTCGACACTTTGGATTTCGAATATCCAATTTTAGAAGATAGATTTAGGGAAATGGCATTTTTAAATTCAGGCGTTTCCATTAAATTAACTGACCACAGAGAAGAAGAAGTAAAAGAGGATTTCTTTAAATATGAAGGTGGAATTAGATCTTTCGTAGAATATATAAATAGAAATAAAAACGCAATCCATTCTTCTGTAATATATATGGAAGGTGATAAAGATAGCATTAATGTTCAACTGGCAATGCAATATACTAATAGTTTTTCAGAAAAAGTATTACCTTTTGCCAACAACATCCATACAGAAGAAGGTGGTACTCATCTAGCAGGATTTAGGTCAGCTATAACTAGGACTATGAACGATTATGGTCGTAAATATAATATTATTAAAGAGAAAGAAGAAAACTTAACTGGTGATGACGTAAGAGAGGGATTAACAGCTGTTCTATCTGTAAAGTTACCAGGACCACAATTTGAAGGTCAAACCAAAGCTAAATTGGGAAATAGTGAAGTTAGAGGAGTTGTAGAGTCAATAGTTTCTGAAAACCTTTCTAATTACATGGAAGAAAACCCTAAAGTTGCTAAGAGTATATTAGATAAAGCGCTTAATGCTAGAAGAGCTAGAGAAGCTGCAAGAAAAGCTAGAGATTTGGTTAGAAAGACGAAATCAATATTTGACAACACACCTCTTCCGGGCAAGTTGGCGGATTGCCAAGAAAGCGATATAGGTGTGACGGAAATATTCCTAGTGGAGGGAGATTCTGCAGGTGGTTCTGCTAAAAGCGGAAGGGATAATAGATTCCAGGCAATTTTACCTTTAAAGGGTAAGATTATGAACGTAGAAAAAGCAAGGTTGGATAGAGTTTTAGGCTATGAGGAAATAAAGGCGATGATAACAGCCTTTGGAACTGGAATAGAAGAAGAATTTGATATATCAGGTCTTCGGTATGGAAAAATTATTATTATGACAGACGCCGATGTGGATGGTGCTCATATTAGGACACTTTTATTGACTTTCTTCTATCGTTATATGAAGGAGTTAATAGAGGCTGGTCATATATACATTGCTCAACCACCACTATACGGTATGATTAAAGGGTCTAAAATATTAGAATATTGTTATGATGAAGAAGAATTAAAAATAGCTCAAGAAAAATATAAAGACGATAAGAATATTAAAATTCAAAGATACAAAGGTTTAGGGGAGATGAATGCAGATCAGTTGTGGGAAACTACCATGGATCCTGAACATAGGGTTTTAATAAAAGTAGGGATGGATGAAACCTTGGCAACTGATGAAATATTTACTACCTTAATGGGTGAAAAAGTTGAACCAAGAAGAGAATTTATTGAGCAAAATGCTAGATATGTTAAGAATATAGATGCGTAGGGAGGCCCTATGGACAATTTGGATAAACAGAAGATAGTAATTAAAGATATAGAACATGAGATGAAGGAATCATATCTAGATTATGCTATGAGTGTAATTGTATCTCGTGCTCTGCCTGATGTAAGAGATGGGTTAAAACCTGTGCATCGCCGTATTATTTATGGAATGTATAAATTAGGTGTAACTCCAGATAAAGCATATCGTAAATCAGCCAAGTTAGTCGGTGATGTAATGGGTAGTTTTCACCCTCACGGAGACTCGGCAATTTATGATGCGTTGGTAAGATTAGCTCAAGATTTCAGCACGCGATATCCTTTAGCTGACGGACAGGGAAACTTCGGTAGTATTGATGGAGATGGCGCTGCTGCCATGCGTTATACAGAAGTTAGAATGAGCAAATTGACCCAAGAGATGGTTAGAGATATCCACAAAGAAACAGTGGATTTTCAACCAAACTTTGATGAAAGTGAAGAAGAACCTATCGTATTACCTAGCCGTTTTCCAAACTTACTAGTAAATGGTTCTTCGGGTATTGCTGTTGGAATGGCTACCAATATGGCTCCTCATAACTTAAGAGAGATTATTTCAGGAATTAGTGCCACAATAGATAATCCACAAATAACTATTGATGAATTGTCAGAAATAATAAAAGGACCAGACTTTCCCACAGGTGGAAAGATTATGGGACGTCAACCTGTTTTAGATGCTTATCATACTGGTAGAGGCCGTGTAATATTAAGGGCTGAAGCAGAAATTGAGGAATATAAAAACAGACATAGAATAGTTATTTCAGAAATTCCATATCAAGTTAATAAATCTAATTTAATAATAAAAATTGTAGATTTAGTAAAGGATAAGAGAATAGAAGGAATCTCAGATATAAGAGATGAATCTGACCGAAAGGGAATGCGTATCGTAGTTGAACTAAAGAGAGATGCAAACCCTCAAGTTATATTGAATTTGCTATATCAATACACTCAGATGCAGACCACTTTTGGAATAATCAACTTAGCTTTGGTTAATGGTGAGCCTAAAGTATTAAATCTAAGGCAATTAATTGACTTATATATTGAGCACCAAGTCGAAGTAATTACTAGAAGAACTCAATTTGACTTAGATAAGGCTCAAGCAAGAGCTCATATTATCGAAGGATTGCTAAAAGCTTTGGACAATATAGATGAAATAATAGCAATAATACGCTCATCTGATGATGATACAGAGAGTAAGAGAAGGTTTACAGAATCTTTTGGATTGACTGACACTCAAGGTCAGGCGATTTTGATAATGCAGCTTAGAAGATTGCAAAAACTTGAAAAAGACAAACTGCAAAACGAATATGAAGAGCTTATTAAAGAAATTGCTAGGCTGACTGAAATATTAAGTAATCCAAGGGTACTTTTAAACCTTATAAAAACAGAACTGGAAGAGATAAAAGAAAAGTACGGAGACATGAGAAGGACCAGACTAGTACCTGCTGCTACTGAGATTAACATGGAGGACATGATTCACAAGGAAGATGTAATAATAACCTTGACTCAATCAGGATATATTAAACGCATGCCTGAAGGAACTTATAGGCCTCAAAGACGTGGTGGTAGAGGAATAACCGCTCTTACTACTAAAGAAGAAGATGTGGTTAAGGACATTTTCATCACTTCAACCCATGATACGATACTATTCTTTACCAACAGTGGAAAAGTATTCTCCCTAAAGGCATATGAAATCCCAGAGGGTAGTAGAACTGCCAGGGGAATGGCTATAGTAAACTTACTAAATCTGCAATCAGAAGAATATATTTCCGGAATAATACCAATAGCAGAACAAAAACCTGGACAGGCTTTGATTATGGTAACCAATACGGGAATTATTAAGAAAACTGAACTTCAAGAATATGATAATATCCGTAAAAACGGTATAATTGGTATAACCTTAAGAGAAGGGGAACACCTAATAGATGTTCGTTTATTAGATGAAGAACAGGATGTAATAATAGTTTCTCAAAAAGGGAAAGCCATAAGATTTAACACCGAGGAAGTTCGCTCCATGGGACGTACAGCTCGTGGTGTAAAAGCCATGACCTTAGATGAAGATGATATGGTTGTCAGCATGGAAAGAGTAGAAGAGAATATGTATCTTCTAGTAATATCTGAACAAGGATTTGGAAAGCTTACGTCCGTTGAAGAATATCGAACTCAGTCTAGAGGCGGAAAGGGTATGAGCACCTACAACATAAGAGAAAAAACAGGTCCTCTTGTCGGTGCAAAAGTTCTAGATACCATGGATGAAATAATGCTGATAAATGAGCAAGGTATTATCATCAGATTAGAAGTAGCTGATATTTCCATTATGGGAAGAAATACACAAGGCGTTAAAGTTATGAACATTAAGGACGGTAAAATAGTTTCAATTGCTAAATATATTGGTGAATGATTTATCATTTACAAAGTATATATTTTCCAGTAGAATACCTATAAGGAGGGATTCATATGAGCTTGGATACTACCATAGTATTTTCAGAAGAAAAAAAATTACTGGGTATTAAGCCGAAAGGCGAATTAGACATTTTCAGCTCCGCCGAATTTAAGAAACAGGTGGTTAAAGATATGGATCGTCACGGCTTTGTAGATGTGGAAATAGATTGTGCAGAATTAACATATGTAGATTCTACAGGCCTTGGAGTATTGATGTTTTTTGTAAAAGAAATAGAGTCTAAAGACGGAAAACTAAAGATGATCAACCTGAAAAAGAATATAGCAAAATTACTGCTAATTACAAAGATGGATAAATTCATAGAACTGGAGGGACAACTTGATGGCTAATATCTTTACCATGAGTATTCCTGCAAATAGTGATTTTATTGGAGTTATTCGTCTGTGTGCTGCTGGAGTTCTAAGTCATTATTCAGTTAATATCGAGACCTTAGAAGATGTTAAACTAGCAATATCTGAGGCATGCATTGAAGTGGTTGCCTGTGGTGGTGAATCATTGGAATTGACCATGGAGATAGAGGACAGAAAAATGGTTGCCAAAGTTAGAGGTAGAGGTTCAAATGTACTTTGTGACCTATCTTCCGAGCAGGAAAGAGAACTTGGCAGACTAATCATGCAATCATTGATGGACGAAGTTTCATTTGAATCAGACCAAGTTATTATGTTCAAAGAACTTAGTTAGGAATAGGACATGGATAAACAACTATACTATGCATTAGGAAGAAAGCTTACCAAGGAAGAAATCAAAGAATTATTTATTAAATTCAGAGATGATAATAATAAAGAGATTCGAGATATTTTAATTGAGGAGCACCTATATATAGCGGAGATATTATCAAAAAAATATACTAATCGAGGAATAGATTATGATGATATTTTTCAAGTCGCAAGTATTGGGCTTATCTACGCTATTGATAGGTACGATGTAGATAAGGGCTTTGAGTTTTCAAGCTTTGCAACGCCAACAATTATTGGAGAAATAAAGAAATATTTCAGGGACAAAGGATGGACTATAAGAGTTCCTAGAAGAATTCAAGAATTATCCAAAAAGATTAATGATGCAAAGATTCAATTAGCCCAAGAATTACAAAGGTCACCTAGTGTGGAAGATTTAGCAACATATTTAGGAGTGACCAACGAAGAAGTTCTAGAATCTATGGAAGCGAGCAAGGTATATTCTCCACAAAGCTTGGATATAGTTTATGAATCTGGAACTGAGGACAAAGAAATCAACTTAGCTGATATTATTGGTAAAGAAGATCATATGTACGAAAAAATAGAGAACAATGACTTTATTAGAAGGACTATGGTTAAGCTTAATGAAGTGGAACAGAGGATAATAATAGAGAGGTATTACAATAAAAAAACTCAAGTCTCTATTGCTGAAGAACTGGACATTTCACAGATGACAGTATCTAGGATAGAAAAGAAAGTATTGGAAAAACTGAGAAAAGAAGCGGAGAAATCCTTATTAGAATAGGAGAAAAATATGCTTAGAAACAGAACCATATACAAGTTGAAGAATTTTATCCACATGTTAGAGTTATTGCTTTGTGTTATAATAGGCATTGGGATAATACTGTGCATACCTGATTTATTTAAGTATTTTTACAAAATAGTGGTGTCTACTGAAAGAGAATCTTTCGAAATATTTAAGCTATTCTTAAACCACGTATTGATTTTGGTAGTGGGTGTTGAGTTCATAATAATGCTAATGACTAGAAGTAATGAGTCCATATTGTCATTGGTGTTGTTTGTAATTGCTAGAAAGATGCTAGTATATTCAGAAAATATGTTTGACCTGGTTATGGGAACTGTTGCAATAGCCATAGTATTCCTAATTTTGAGATTTTTAGTAAAAAGAGATTCTCCTCACGTAACAGGAGAAAATATTTATTCTGCAGCATTGCCTGTGGATAGAATTAATTTAAAAATGGGTTATTCTCTACCATCAGCTGATTCTATGACTTTAGGTGGATTGGTCTATATGTATTCTAAAGAGCATGAAATCCCCTTAGAGGAAGGTATGGAGTTTGAGGTAGAAGGATATAGATTAAACGTAACAAGATGTCATGAAGGGGTTATTGAAACAGTTCAAATTATCCCTATTGATAATTAAGGAGGAAGTAAATGAAAAAAAGAATTATTGCTTTAATAATGGTATTAACACTTTTAATGGCTATTCCTGTAATGGCACTAGAGGGAGAAGAAAGAGCTATTCCTTCACCACAAAAGGTAAAGCTAAATGGTGAAATTGTAAAGATTTATCCTTACAATATCAAAGATGAAAATTACTTTAAAATTAGGGATTTAGCTGCATTGCTTAAAGACACTTCTGCTAAATTCAATGTATTCTTCAGTGAAGACAAAGGTGGAGTCGTTATGATTCCTAAGGAGCAGTACAAAGTAATATACGATGATTTAAAAGCTGTTGGAGATGGCCCAGCTACAGCTATCTTTGCTAAGAGCAAGGTTTTTCTAGGTGAAGAAGAGCTTAATTTAACTGCTTATCTTGTAAATGATTACACGTATTTTAGATTAAGAGATCTATCCACATTGTTGGGATTCAAAGTGGAATACGATGCCGCTTCAGATACTGTATTAATTACATCTGATGCTTCTGATTTGATTCCTACAGTTGAAAACAAAGGTGAAGTAACTTCAAGAACATTGGTGGCTGCACCTGTAATTAAAACTGAAAGCAATTTACCTAGCAAAGGATTTAATATAGTTGAAACATTAAAAGATTTCGTAGTTAAAGATGAAAAAGGCGTGGCTTTTAAATGGGATTACTCTAAAGAAAGCAATGAGTTCCAACTTAATTTTACTAGCACAGATTTAGGCAGATATGATGTTTCTGCTCACGTTTCACAAGATAATATGAGAAATGAAACCGTTACATTGACTAAGGGTGAAATATTAAAAGAAAGTGTAATGGCAACAAGTGTAGATATGAATAGACCTTTTACTATTCACGTAATCGGTATAGACAAACTACATCCAGATGCACCTATTTTAGACTTAATAGAATTCCAAATTGGAAAATAAAAGTTGTGAATTAGGATAAGATTAAAGCCTTCCAATAACTTTGGAAGGCTTATTTTAAGGAGAAGACATGAAAATAGTAGATTTTATTTTTAATTATGCAATTGATCCCATTACATCACTGCCATTAATGCCATCGTTAACCCATTGGAATTGGATATTGGAGAAGCAATGGGACAAAAGCGATACTTTTATGCTAGTAACTTGGCCTGGGGAAGAAGCAAATGAAATAGGAGAGTCCTTTGGAGAAGAATTAGAAGATGCCCAGGAGACAGGCAAGAGATTCTTTAGAGGCAATCTAAGTGATGAATTGAAAGTTGCGCTGAAAAATGTACCAGAAACTGGTCATCTACCATGGTTTGAATTCCATCTATTCAAAGATGGAGAGTCCACATTATATGTTGACATTTACGGAGGGACTATTGTAATTTGGGTTGAGGACGATGAACTGGACCCTATTAAGAAGCACATAGTCAATGAAGAGGCAATTAAGGATATTATGGTAACAGATCCTGCGCAAACTATTCCATTTGAAGCATCTGAACTAAGGTCATTAGAGCAGGAATTGGAGAGAATGATAAGAGAAATGGGCGAAAACCCTGATTTATTTAATGAAGAGCCAAATTAACACCATATTGGTGGTAGCAGCTATGGGTGAAGAGTTAAGGCTCTTTAAGGATAGCTTGAAGAATATTGAGTTTAAGGGAAACACTTTAGAGGGTACTCTTGAAGGTAAACGAGTAGAGCTATTAAAAACGGGTGTGGGGCAAATAAATGCTGAAAAAACTTTGAGAGACTATATGGACTCGACTATGCCAAAGGTTGTAATACATGTGGGAATTGCAGGAGCATTGGACGAGAAATTGCCGATTTTAGACGCAGTTATAGGTCCTGTCACCGATGGCAAAAGCTCATATTTTCCAGACAAATCATTAGTGGAAGAAATCAAAGTTATAGCTATGCATAGTGGAATTTCATTACATTATGGCAAAATGCTGTCTCTGGATTTATTTCTTCAAAATGCTCAAGAGAGAGATAGCTTGAGATTGCAATCAAAAGCCCTTACCATAGATATGGAGAGCTTTAGCATTGGAAAGGTTTGTCATGAAAAGGGAATTCCATTTATTGTCATCAGGAGCATTAGCGATAAATCTACAAAAGATAGCTATGAAATCGTAGGACAGAATATTTCAAAAGCTGCGGAAATATCTTGTGAATTGGGATGTAAACTGGCCTGTAAACTAGTTTAATAAAATTGATTATATCTATTATTGACAATTAACAAGGAGTGAAAAATATGAAAGTGGCAGTTCTCGGAGCGGGAGCTATGGGAAGTCTTTATGGGGGGAAACTTTCAAAAGTTTCAGATGTATATCTTATAGATATATGGAAAAAGCATGTAGAAGAGATTAATAATAATGGTTTATCCATTGAAGAACCAGATGGAACTTTGGAAAAATTTTATCCTAAGGCATATGAAGATTCCAAGGGACTACCGATAATGGATGTCGTTATCGTCTTTGTCAAATCTATTCAAACAGGCCATGCCATAAACTTACATAAAGATATTATTGGAGATAAGACAATATTGTTATCATTACAAAATGGTTATGGTAATGATGAAGATATGAAGGCTTTTGCAGATGAGGATAGAATCATTATGGGAACGACCTCCCATGGTTGTACTGTCAAAGGTCCCGGACATATATTTCACGCAGGCTCAGGAGATACGATTATAGGTACTTATGGTAAGGATTTACAAAACGCATATATAGTAAAAGAATTGATGAATAAAGCTGGGTTTGCTGTTGAGACCAACTCAAATGTCAAAGAAATAATAGTTAAGAAGGTAATAGTAAATGTGGGCATAAACCCCCTTACGGCTTTATTAGACGTAAATAACGAACAAATTGCACTAAATGATGGATTGAGAAACGCCTCAGAAAAATTGGTTAAAGAGGCTGTTTCGGTTTTCAATGCACAAGGCCTAAACTTAGATGCAAATAGTGAGTGGGAGCATGTATTAGCTGTGGCAAAAGCTACAGGAGCTAATTGCTCTTCCATGCGTGCAGATGTGCTGAATAAGAGAAAAACTGAAATAAATAGCATAAATGGCGCCGTGGCATCTCTGGCAAATGATATGGGTTTAAAAGCCCCAGCCAATGAATTAATAACAGATTTAATAGTGGCATTAGAAAATGGGTATCTATAAATATAGGTTGTTTGCAATCGTTTAGAGTGAGAGGGGATGGCTATGAATTCCATTAGATTTGATGGCATGTTGACCTTGGCATTTATAAATGGAGTTGTATTTTGCTCTAATCCAGATAATCTTAAAGAAACCTATGAAGCTGTGGGAATAAATGGCAAATACATTGCCCTGCTCGGTTCCACGGAAGATATTTTGGAAAAAACTGATAGTGACACAGAGGTTATAGACTTAAGGGGAAGATTGCTCACCCCTGGTTTAATAGACTCGCACTTTCACCCAATTTTAGCAGGTTTATTTGGCACGGATGAAGATGCTGCTATAATAAATACCAATATTAAATATGTGGACTCCATAGCAGGAATTTTGGAGTTAGCCAACTTAGCTGCGAAAAAAAGAGGTCCTGGACAATGGATTTCTATGATGGGCTATGATCAAAATAGCGTAAAGGAAAAGCGCCACATCACTTTAAAAGAGTTGGATCAAGCAGCTCCTGACAACCCTGTCCAATGTATGAGGACTTGCGGACATATTTGCATATATAATTCCAAAGCCCTTGAACATATTGGAGTTTATTCAGCGAAGGATGCCAGCAAATACCCACCTGGAGAAATAGTCGTGGAAAATGGTGAATTAACAGGAATGGTAAAGGACCACACCCACTTTAAGTTGTGGAGCTATGTGGAATACTCAGATGAACAGCAAATACAAGCTGCATTAAGCTCAGAGACTAAATTATTGGAATCGGGTATAACTTCAATTCATGATCCAGGAGAAACAGATAAGCAGGCCTATCATATAATGCAAAAACTTTGTACTGAAAGAACATTTAAACCGAGAAGCTCCATGATGCTTCACAGTATATTTGGGAAAGAACAGAGCAAAAAAGATAATGAACATTGGTTTAACTTAGGTTTTATAACAGGTTTGGGAAATGAATACTTCCGAGTCGGTGCAAGTAAATTCATGATAGATGGTGGTACCTCAGGTCCATCAAGTGCTACGAGGAAACCCTATTCCCATGATGAGCTAATGCCGGGAATACTAGGTTGGAATAGAGAAGAAGTAGCTGATTATATTGAAAAGATTCACCTGGCGGATTGCCAAGCTACAGCTCATGCGGTTGGAGATTTAGCCATAGAGTTTATGGTAGAAGGCTATGAAAAAGCAATGGCAAAGCATCCTGAGAAAAGTTATCTTCGCCATAGAGTCGAGCATTGCACCATAGTTGATGAGGATTTAATTGAACGTATGGCAAGGTTAGATATATGTCCTTCGACAAATCCAGGGTTTATTTTTTGGAATGGGAGCAACTATATAAAATACTATGGTGAAAGAATGAAATATTTTTCTGCACTTAAATCTATGATGGATGCAGGAATAAAAGTTAGCATCGGTTCCGACAGCCCATCAGGTCCTGTAGAATCAGTGATAATGCTGGATTCTATGGTTAATAGAGTGGACAGAAATACTGGAGAAAAAGTTGATTCATATCAGTGCGTTTCCATAGAAGAAGCGTTGCATGCATATACTTACAACGGAGCATATAGCACTTTTGAAGAAGATATTAAGGGGAGTTTAGCTATAGGAAAATTGGCTGACTTAGCAGTTTTTTCAGAGAATTTGCTAGCTCTTCCCAATGAAGATATAATAAATGTTATAGTGGATTTTACCGTTTTAGACGGAAAAATAGTATATAGTTCGGAAAAATAGGAGGAATTGGAAAATGAAGAAGAAAATGTCGGTGCTGGATTTCAAAAAATTTAAAGCTGAAGGCAGAAAGTTTGCTTATATTACAGCATATGATTATACTACAGCCAGTATTGTAGACGAGAGCAATGTTGAGGTCATATTAGTTGGAGATTCTTTGGGTATGACCATGCTAGGCTATTCTAGTACCGTGCCAGTGACTATGGAGCAAATGATTCATCACACGACAGCTGTTGTAAAAGGAGCTCCCAATACATTTATTGCTGGAGATATGCCTTTTGGTTCCTATGAGGTAAGCGTGGAAGAAGCTGTTAGAAACGCCATTAGGTTGTTTAAAGAATCCGGTTGCGATTGTATTAAACTTGAAGGTGGAACGAAATATGTAGACAGGGTTCATGCCATTACCGAAGCAGGAGTGCCAGTAATGGGACATATTGGTTTAACACCACAAAATGCTACGCAACTAGGTGGATATAAAGTTCAGGGAGGAACACCAGAAGGAGCTGCAGAACTTATAGAAGACGCAAAAAACCTTGAAAAAGCAGGAGCCTTCTCCATAGTAGTAGAATGCGTACCATCAGTAGTAGCAAAAGCTATTGCCAAAGCAGTTTCAGTTCCTATTTTGGGAATAGGTGCTGGTCCTGATGTGGATTGCCAAGTATTGGTATTACAGGATATGCTTGGAATGTATCCAGATTTTAGACCTAAATTTGTAAAAATCTTTGCTGATGTTAGAGCTGAAATGTTAAAGGGTTTAAACAAATTCCACGAGGAAACTCTAAGTGGAGAGTTCCCTTCACCTGAATATAGCTTTAATAAAGAAGTTGATTTAAGTAAACTATATTAAGAAACTATAATTTTAATTAAAACGAGGGAAATTTGATTCCCTCGTTTATTTTTCAAGTATTTTGACTATAAATAAGTTATAATTAAGAGTACAAGTAGAAGACTCACTTGGTACTATGAGGAGGTATTTATGAAAACGGACATTCAAATTGCCCAAGAAGCAAAAATTCAAAATATTCAAGCAATCGCAAAGAAAATTGGATTAGAACCCATGGACATTGAGCCCTATGGACACTATATGGCAAAAGTTGACCCGAAGAAATTGACTCCAAAAGCTAAAAAAGCAAAACTGATTTTAACTACAGCTATTAACCCTACACCGGCAGGAGAGGGAAAAACCACGACGACTATCGGATTGGCCGATGCTCTATCGTCATTGGGAAAAAGTACACTAGTGGCCTTAAGAGAACCATCCCTAGGGCCTGTTTTTGGAGTAAAAGGCGGAGCTGCCGGCGGTGGTTATGCACAAGTAGTGCCAATGGAAAATATTAATCTGCATTTCACCGGAGACTTTCATGCCATAGGTGCGGCAAACAACCTATTGGCTGCTATGTTAGATAACCATATTCAGCAAGGTAATGAGCTTAAAATTGACACCAGGAGAATTGTCTGGAAGCGATGCATGGATATGAACGATCGCCAATTGAGATTTGTAGTGGACGGATTGGGAGGAAAGCCCAATGGTACACCTAGAGAAGACGGTTTTGACATAACCGTAGCTTCAGAAATAATGGCTGCATTTTGCTTAAGTGATAATATAAAAGATTTAAAAGAGAGATTAGCAAGAATTATTGTAGCCTATAGTTTTGAAGGCAAACCAGTGACAGCGGGAGATTTAAATGCTCCTGGCGCCATGGCTGCCCTATTAAAGGAAGCTATCAAGCCGAATTTAGTACAGACCTTAGAGGGAACTCCATCTTTTATTCATGGAGGACCTTTTGCAAATATAGCCCATGGCTGTAACTCTGTAATAGCAACGAAAGCAGCTATGGATTTAGCAGAGGATTATGTAGTGACTGAAGCTGGGTTTGGAGCCGACTTAGGAGCAGAGAAGTTTTTAAATATTAAATGCCGAATGGCGGATATTTCACCATCAGTTGTAGTGGTAGTAGCCACTGTTAGGGCGTTAAAATACAATGGTGGAGTTCCAAAGGAATCATTAAATGAGATAAATTTGGAAGCACTAGAAAAAGGATTGCCTAATTTATTAAAGCACGTTGAGAACATTACACAGGTATTTGGATTGCCAGCAGTAGTAGCAATAAATGAATTCCCTACGGATTCTATTGAAGAAATAGAATTAATTCGCAGACGTTGTGGAGAACTGGGAGTAAACGTCGCTTTATCACAAGTATGGGCAAAGGGAAGCGAAGGCGGAGTTGAATTGGCAAAAGAAGTCATTAGATTGGCAGAGTCTAGCGAGAAAAAGGTTCAATTTGCCTATGATACGGAGCTTTCTATAAAAGAGAAGATTAATTCCATAGTCACTAAAATATATGGGGGAGAAGGCGTCATATATACTAAAGAGGCAGATAAACAGATTGCTCAACTAACGGAATTAGGATATGGCAACTTGCCGATATGTATGGCGAAAACGCAATACTCATTAACAGATGATCCAAAACTATTAGGAAGACCAAAAGGTTTCGAAGTAACGGTTAGAAACATCAAAATCAGCGCAGGTGCAGGTTTTATTGTAGCGTTGACAGGAGAGATTATGACAATGCCAGGATTACCGAAAAAACCAGCAGCGGAATTAATTGATATAAGTGAAGATGGATTGATAACGGGACTGTTCTAGGAGGTACAATGGAACTGAGAAATAAAAGCCTATGGGATTTCACAAAGGAATTGGCATCTGATGCTCCAGCACCTGGAGGTGGCGGAGTAGGGGCGCTTTTAGCATCACAGGGAGCAGCATTAATATCCATGGTGTGCTGTTTAACAATGGGCAAGAAGAAGTATGCTGAATACGAAGACGAAATACTAGAGATGGATAAAAGAGCGAAAGAGAACAGTCAAAAGGCTCTGATTATGGTAGATGAAGATGAGGAAAACTTTTTGCCTCTTTCGAAAGCATATGGATTACCAAAGAACACAGATGAAGAACGAAATAATAGGGAAGAAATAATGGAAAAAGCCCTATTAGTTGCCATGAAGACTCCACAAGATACGCTTTCTATGTGTATAGAGCTTATACTTGATGCAAAACGACTTTTGATTATAGGATCAAAGCTAGTGCAAAGTGATGTGGGAGTAGCTGCAGAATGTATTTTAGCTGCAGCCAAATCCTCCATGTGGAATATGTATATTAATTTGAAAATGCTTCAGGATGAGAAGAATAAAGCAGCACTATTAATGGATGCAGAAGAAAAAATAGCAGCTGTAGAGATAGAATACAACCATATTATTGAGGACCTTAATAATAGACTAGCTCCTTAATAGGAGGGATTTAATGGAGATAAAAGAACTAAAAGGCTTGGCGGTAGCTAATTCAATTAAAGAGCAAATTGTCTCTAAAGTAAAAAGATTAAAAGCTAATGGAGTAAATCCATGTGTTGCAATTTTAAGAGTTGGAGATAATCCTGATGACATGGCATATGAAAATGGTGCGACTAAGAGAATGGCAGGCATGGAAATAGATGTAAAACACATCACCTTAGATGGTGATATAAGTGAAGAAAATTGCTTAGATGCCATTGAGAAATTAAATCGAGATGAAACTGTTCATGGAGTCTTGATTTTAATGCCCCTGCCAAAACATATAAGAGAAGATGCTGTGAGAAAAGCATTAAGTCCAGAAAAAGATATAGATGGCATTACTTCAGCTAATATGGCTAGGTTATTTATGCAAAGAGAAGGCATGGTACCGTGTACGCCTAAAGGTGTGGTGGAACTATTAAAATACTATGAAATACCTTTACAAGGTAAAAGAGTGTTAATAATAGGAAGAAGTTTAATAGTAGGTAAGCCCCTTGCCCTTATGTTATTAAATGAAAACGCGACTGTAACCATTGCTCACTCTAGAACAGAAAACTTATCGAAACTATCTTCAGAATTTGATATAGTGGTCTGTGCCATAGGAAAAGCCCGTTTTTTAACGAAAGAATTTGTAAAAGATGGAGCAGTCATAATAGATGTGGGAATTAATCCAACTCCTGATGGAGGGATAACAGGTGATGTCGAATATGAAACGGTATCAAAAAAAGCCTCAGCCATTACACCAGTACCAGGTGGAGTAGGATCGGTAACTACGACAATATTAGCTAAGCAACTTGTAGAAACATGCGAAAGACAATATCTCAAATAAAGAGTAATGCCAAAAGAAATATTTCTTTTGGCATTATTAACGTATTAATAATAAATATAGAGATGTAAAAGAGATTTGACATAGGAAAAAGTCAATTGTAAAGCCATTTTGATATACATATAAATATACATAATTTATCATAAAGGCAAGGAGGTACAAAATGGAAATAGGGAAAAAATTAAAAACGGCAAGAGCAAATGCACAAATGACCCAAGAGGAAGCAGCAGAGGCATTAGATGTTTCACGCCAAACTATTTCAAATTGGGAGAATGAAAAGTCATATCCAGATATATTAAATGTAATTAATATAAGTAAAGTTTATGCTATTAGTTTAGATGAACTATTATTGGAGGATGAAAAAATGATTAAGCACTTAGAGGACACTACAAATGTAGTCAAAAGCAATAAAAAACTATTGGGATTATTTGCACTCAATTTAATTATGATGGTAATATTGATTGCTGTAAACTCATGGATAGGCGAGAATATACCACTGCTAATAATAAGCTCAAGTCTAGGCGTTATAGGGACTGGATGGCTATTTTATATGGTAATCATGCAGATATAGGAGGGACATTATGTATTTTAAATGGTATGAGATAGTTCTGATTTTTATTGTGATGACAGGATCAATTAGTATGGCATATCAGATATATAGAATGGTAGCTTTAGATGCTAAATGTAGGGGACTAAAGCACCCGAGGTTTTGGGGAATCTTCTCGATTTCAGGAAATTCAGGTGGGCTATTGCTATATTTATTTGGAAGAAATAAATACGCTAATACTATGAGTGCAGAGCAGAAAGAGGAAATGGAGCTTAGAAAGAAAAGAGCTGGTATCTCATTATTATTTTTAGTAGTGGCGTTGATACCTTTAATTGGATTTTTATTTATAAAAAATTAAAAAAGTGTTGACATATTATAAAAGCGTGCTATACTTATGATAACGCGTTAGAGAAGTAAAGCATAAAAGCTAGGAAGAGAAGAGTACTGTTTCGGAAATCTACAGAGAGCATCTATGTGGTGAAAAGATGCGATGAATGAAATAGGAAACACATCTCTAAGCTTATCGGGTGAAAATTGTAGTAATCCGATACGGATGCCACCGTTAAAGGGACAAGGTATGAATACGTACCTTCAGAGGTTGTGACAGTGATGTCATGATGAACTTAGGTGGAACCACGAGTGCTCTCGTCCTTTGAGGATGGGAGCTTATTTTATTTTAGGAGGAAGACATGAAAAAGATTATTTTATTATTGCTAGCATTTATTTTGATTGCAAGTGTCGGATGTGGGCAAAAAGAGCCAGTAGCCACAGACGAAGGGGCAAAGGAGATTTGGATTATGGGTCTGGATGACACATTTGCACCAATGGGATTTAGAGATGATGCAGGCGAAATAGTCGGTTTTGACGTAGATTTAGCCAAAGCAGTGGGCGAGATATTAAATGTAGAAATCAAGTTCCAACCTATTGATTGGAAGATGAAAGAAAATGAACTAAATGGAAAAAATATTGACCTAATTTGGAATGGTTATTCTGTAACAGAAGAAAGAAAAGAAAAAACCACACTATCCGAACCATATCTTACAAATCGTCAGATTATTTTAGTACTTAAAGACTCAGAAATTCAAAAGATTTCTGATTTAAGCGAGAAAGTAGTTGCAGTTCAAGAGGACTCTGGAGCATTAACAGCTGTCAACGATACACCAGAATTAATTGGAATAATAAAAGATAAAAAATGTATTGAATTTCCTACAAATACAGAGGCAGTTATGGATTTAAAGGCTGGGCGAACAGATGCAGTTGTTGTAGATGAGGTGTTTATTCGTTACTATCTTCGTCAAAATGGCACTGAAGATGAATATAGGATTTTAGATGAAGCATTACAAGAAGAAGACTATGCCATTGCCATGAGAAAAGGCGAAACAGATAGAAAAGAAAAAATTGACAATGCGATTAAGGAATTAAAAGAAAAAGGAGTATATGACGAAATATACTCAAAATGGTTTGCCAAATAACGAAAGGGCGGGAGTGCAATGGATGTTTTAACCATAATATTAAAACAGGGGCCACAAGGTTTATCCACGACGATGACGGTGTTTTTCCTCACTCTTTTACTGTCATTACCCCTTTCGATAATAGTGGTAATGCTTGGCAGAAGCCCCATAACCCTTATAAATAAGATTATTGCAGGATATATCTATTTTATGAGGGGCACTCCCTTGCTCTTACAATTGATGTTCCTGTTTTTCGGCTTACCTTTTGTACCTGTAATAGGAGTAGCGTTAAGCAGATATCAAGCGGTAATAGTAGCATTTGCATTAAATTATGCTGCATACTTTGCAGAGATATTACGTGGCGGAATTGAAGGCGTATCCATAGGACAATGGGAAGCTGGAACAGTATTGGGTTTGAACAAACGTCAAACTTTCTTTCATATAATATTACCTCAAGTTTTCAAAAGCACCATTCCTGCCATTGGCAATGAAGTAATAACATTATTAAAAGACACTTCATTAGTATATATTTTGGGATTAACAGATATATTAAAAGTAGCAAATGGAGTATCAACTGCTAACCTAAGCTTTATACCATATATATTTGTCGCAGGAGTATATTTGCTGTTAACTGCAGTACTTACAAAAATAATGAGTAAGATTGAAGAAAAAGCTAATTACATTTCATAGGAGGAGAAAAATGTTAAAAATAAGTAAATTGGAAAAATCCTATGGAGACTTAAAAGTATTAAGCGGTCTGGATATGGAATTAGATAGAGGAGAGATATTATGTATCCAAGGAAGATCTGGAGAAGGCAAAACGACTTTATTAAGACTTATTAATGGATTAGAAAATAAAGATGGTGGCACTATAGATACTCAAGGATCAGTGGGAATGGTATTTCAGGACCACAGATTATTTCCACATTTAACTGTATGGGATAATTTAATGCTAGCACCTAAGATATTATTTGGGAAAATAGAAAAAGAAACAGAAGCCAAGGGACTTAAACTTCTAGAATCCTTAGAAATTACTAATTTAAAAAATTACTATCCATATCAACTATCAGGTGGACAAAGTCAAAGAGTTGCAGTAGCAAGAGCTTGTATGGGTGATCCCACCGTATTATGTTTTGATGAACCAACGGCTTCTTTGGATCAAGAAACCATAGAAAGTATGATAAGCATGATTGATAGCCTTGCAAAAGATGGCATGGCCATCTTAATAATCACTCATGACTATGAATTCGCCAATGCAATTGGTCATAAAATAATGAAGCTAAAAGATGGAGTCCTTATTAATTAGTATATGGAATATTAGTAATACACTAGATGTAGTTGATAATATAAAAAGTAAAAAAAATATAAAATAAATGCAAATTCTTTGTTGACAAATCATTTCTACGGTGGTATTATTGGTTATGGCGCCACCGCTGGTGGCGTTTACCTAACGGTTAAATCCGTAGGTATACCTTGATAATAACATAGTGTGAGAACCAAAAACGAAGTAAACAAACAAGCGGAAAACTAAGTCAGTTTTCAACAGAGCCAGAAACTTTTATTTGAGAGTTTGATCCTGGCTCAGGATGAACGCTGGCGGCGTGCCTAACACATGCAAGTCGAGCGATGA
>JAAYFJ010000041.1 GCA_012728295.1 Tissierellia bacterium
GAATATGCAATATCATAGAACTTGATGAGAAATATACAGATGTTATTGTAAAAAGATATATTGAACAGGTAGGAAGCTCTGATGATGTTTATCTTTTAAGAGATGGTAAAAAGCTCTCTTATGCTGATATTGCCAAGGTTTAGGGCAAATACGAGGCCACAGTTTGCCCACACTGGCCTTATAAAAAGATATTGGCATAAACCCTTGGCCCTATTTAAAATACAACTTGCTATTAATCCCCTTCTGAGTGATATATGTAGTACCACATTAAGGAAGGTTTTTAAATGGATAGAAAAGAACTTGTAAAAATTTTAAGCCAGCACCTAGGCTTGAAGGCAAAATACCTGGGAGTTCCCAGCTTTGCCTATGAAATTGGAGAATTTACTATAACCAGAGAAGGAACAATCATTAATAAGGCAGGTGAAGAAATGGAACTAGATGAAATACTAAACCCTACATCTGATGCAGATTTTAATCAGATAGAGATAGCTTTTCCTCTTGAAGGACATGATGCTAGGTCAATAAGAAATCTTTTAAATATGGTCTACAGCAAGGAATCTTTAATCAAAAAGGTCTATGAACTTGAAGATAATATTGTAGATAAAGAATTAATTGATGATATTGCAGGATTAAAAAACTTAGCTGAACTCCTAGCCCTTATTAATGAGAATAATTGCAAAGGTATCTCCTTTGAAGACAATAAAATAACCTTTAAGTTTGTAAAAGGTGATATTCCAATTTCATCAGAATTTCTTAGCCTACTTATTAAAAAGGCAAAAGAACTGAAATATGCTTCGTCAAAACAAGTAGAGACAGACAATGACAAGTATAGTTTTAGAACTTGGCTCATTAGACTTGGTATGGTTGGCCCTAATTACAAGGAACATAGAAAACTTCTACTTTCAAATCTTGAAGGAAGCTCCGCTTTTAGAAATGGGCTACCAGCCAACAAGGAGGCCCAGAATTAATGAAAGAAATACACAAGGATACTTTAAAACTATTAAAGAAGCAATTTCCTAAAGGTACTAGAGTCGCCCTAGTAAAAATGGATGACCCCTACACCACTTTAAAAGCTGGCGACAAGGGCACTGTTGATTATATAGATGACATTGGAACAATCCATGTTAACTGGGATAAAGGCAGCTCTCTCGGCATCATTTATGGTGAAGATATCTGCAGGAAAGTAGCAGATTAAAAACATTTATAAACCCTTGAAAACACTGTGTTTATAATGAAAATAGTACTTGCTATTTATCCCTTTCTGAGTGATATATGTACATGACAAAAACACACCAGAAAGGGGAAAAGGAAATGCTAAGTAAGAATTTAGGAATTGAAGTTGAATTTACAGGAATTACAAGGAGAAGGGCAGCTAAAGTTCTAGCAGACCATTTAGGAGGTAGAAGCAGTCAGCATGGCAGAGCCTACTGGGTAGCAGAACCTAGCGGGAGAATTTGGAAGGTTGTTTATGATGGAAGCATCAGATGCCAAAAGAAAGTAGATGGACAAAGAATTGCAGCTGGAGCTGAGTATAGCGTAGAAATTGTCAGCCCAATATTAACCTACCAGGAAGACATTGACAGCCTACAAGAAATGGTTAGAAAGATTAGAAAAGCTGGAGGATTTGCCAACAAGACAACAGGTATACACATCCACCTAGATGGCAAAGACCATACACCAAAAAGCCTTAGAAACTTCTTGAATATAATCTACTCAAGAAACGACCTGCTTTATACTAGCCTGGAAATTGAAAGAGAAAGCATGAGATACTGCAAGAAGATGGACACAAGCTTAGTTGAAAAA
>JAAYFJ010000006.1 GCA_012728295.1 Tissierellia bacterium
GAGCAGGAGCGCAAAAGGCTAACCTGATAATAGATGGAACAAAAGCAGAAGCCATTGAGGAACCTGCACCAGAAGCTGACAAAACAGAGTTAAAAGAACAGATTGCAAAAGCGGAAGGCATTGATAAAGAAATGTATACCGCAGAAACTTTACAGGACCTGGAAGAGGCTCTAGAGGCGGCAAAAGCTATATACGACAAGGAAGATACAACGCAAGAGGAAGTAGATTTAGCTAAACAGGTGTTGAAATCGGCAGTAGAAGGCTTAGAAGAAAAGCCAGAGCCTACGCCAGAACCAACTCCAGAACCAACTCCAGAACCAACTCCAGAACCAACTCCAGAACCAACACCTGAAAAGCCAAGCTATGGAATTGCAATAGATTCCAGCTCGATAGAGGCTGTTACAACTTCAAAACCAACTTCTAAGCCAAATATACCTGCAGAAACAAAGTTCACAGATATGTTAAATCACTGGGCAAGCGAAGTAGTCAATTATGTAGTAGAAAAAGGATACTTCAAAGGAACTACAGGAAATTCATTTGATCCTGCGGCGCCAATAACCAGAGGACAATTCTTAACAGTATTGGGCAGAATGGCAAAAGTAAAAGCAGAAGATAATAGCATAAATTTCGAGGATATAGAAGAAGGCATGTAATATGTTCCGTATATAAACTGGGCAATAGCTAATGGAATAAGCAAAGGAACAGATGAAAACGCCTTTAAACCGGACGAACCACTGACAAGACAAGAGATGGCAGTAATCCTAGATAAGTTTATGAAGGTAGAAAAGAAAGAAAAACCAGTAGTGGTAACTAATGTAAACTTTACAGACGGTGACAAGATAGACAGCTGGGCAAAGGAAGCCATTGAAAACATGGCATCAAGAGGATTGTTAAAAGGCATGGAAGATGGGAAATTCTATCCAGATGGAATATTTACCAGGGCTCAAGTAGCGCAAGTGCTTTATAATCTCGACAGTCAATAAATCCATAATACAAGGTTGGAGGCGATTAGCCTCCGTGGCCTTGTATGGTACATAGGTGAATATGGTTTCTTTAATGTCGAAATTAGCAATAAGAAAACATTCATCACTATGCAAAATTACAATATTGAGAAAGGAGGGGTAGTTTGCCTAGTTGCTCAAAAAAATATGACATTAATAAATTTGTTTACGACAACGACAAAATTGTATTTCTTTTGACATTAGTATTAGCAATTATCATAACGACATTAGTCCCCACATATTCTTTTGCCAACACAGAAGAAACAGTTAAAGTTCAACTTTATAAGTTTTATGATGAATCTTTATCTATGGGAAATAATTCGATCGTCCCAGAAGGAACTCTTATAAAAGAAGGGGATAAACACTTTCTTATAATAAATATGATTCCCCTTGAAACCAGAGATTTTGTAGGATATTTAGGATCTATGAAAGTGAAGGGGAACCCAGTAGAAGTTTTAGAAGAATATTATGAAGTATACGATGATTTTAATGATCCAAATAAAGGGACAGATCCACTATTAAAAGGGAAACTATATCCTAAAAAATTAATATTCCCCGTCGAATTTGGCGAGGAATATATTGATGTTAGTGTTTATGTTCCAGTAATGGCAATGCTAGGAGTGGGAGAACAAGAGGCTAGATTGAAAGTGGAATGGCCGGAACAAACTTCATTTACAAAAACTGAAATAGTTAAGACAGAACACTCCGAGCCAACTGAAAACAGCATTAACGTAGCCAAAAGAGCGGATGGCATGGTAAAACCAGAGACAATTGGTGAGGCTATAAACATAGAAAATGGCATGTATCGAATACCAATCAACCTTTGGCATAATAACGAAGACCGCCCCAGCATGGGAGATGGTGCGTTGTCTGATGAAGCGGAATTATTAATTGACGACAACGGTGTAACACTATTTTTAGGTTCCGATAAGATGACGGTAATGGATATAACTGCATCATTAATCAGCGTATATTATGTAGGAGAAGACGAGAACTTTCACAGAGGAATCAACTATGACTTCAGTCTTCAAATTCCTGGAGAAGAGGATCCTAGAGCCAAAGTAGTATCTATTCCCATTGGAGGGAAGTCGGAATTCGTCTCCATAATGTTAGACCCTAAAGTAGAGCCTATGGGAGATGACCCAATAAAAGCTAGATTAAAACTGGATTGGGGGAAAATTAAACCCATAACTTTAGAGGAAAGTAAGTTAATTAACGCAAAGACACAAGGAGCGAAGCTACCTGAATTCAACATCGAACAAATCCACACAAAAGTTGACAAAGGCATTACATTAATAGCCCCGAAGGGAACCTATGACCGAGAGTTTTGGTTTTATTCAAATAAGATAATAGGTGAAGAACAGCGTAAACTTGTGGAACAATATGGAGCGTTGTCTAAAGTAACCGCATACAGATTAGAAGCTCTAGGAAAATTAGACTTTATTCCAAAAGACAGAGTCCAAAATATCAATGGACTTAGAGAAAAACTAGAAACTAAAGGCGTAGTTCAAATAAAAATACCACTAGGGGATATGAGCAAAGATGCCAAACTATATAATGTGGAGAAAAACTTGGCTGTAGATTATTCAATAGAAGACGGACAAATGGTGTTTAGCACAGATTCACTAGGAGTGTTTGCTATAGTTGAGAAGAGCAGCACAGCAGTGGCAACAACAGCTACGACTAATTCTCCACCTGTTAAACCACCGCTGCAATTAGGGACTAAGCCTCCGGTGTTAAAAGTAACTCCGCCACAAGCACAAACCCCTGTACAATCGCCAACTACGTCTTTAACAAATGGCACAACTAACCCTGTTGCTACAAACACACTAACAAGCAGCGCACCTACAATAGATGATCAGCTAAAAGTAGTAAATGAAAAAAGAGAAAGCGCCACTGTGGAAAAAGAATCTAAGGTATTTTTAGTGCTTATCCCAATAGTGGTAGGACTAATAGCTGTAATTATGGTTCTCCTTTGGAGAAATATTGATAAAAAAATGGAAGAATATAGAGCTTATGATAACTATGCATAAAAGAGGAAAGTACATGAAACTCAAAGGAACACTTATCTTATTAATAGCAATGATAATAATGGCCATGTCACCTATTACTGCCTATGCAGGAAGCTATGAAATTGCCACGGCCCATGCATACTATATCCACCCAGTAAATGGAATGATAGAAGATGCGGGAAACAACCCAGGAATTGGGCAAGGGATGTGTGAGAATGTACTCCATGGACAGGCTCTAATTGAAGTCGATGACAACGGATTACTATATGCAACGGTAAGATATAATTTGGCACAATATACCAAAGGAGTTCAGTTTGCAGTGCAAAACAGAGGCGACGACAGCTTCTATAAAGTGGACTTCCAGGTTATGCAACAGGGAGCGGACACCGTAGATTATAGATTCCAAATACCAGCAAAAGAAGCCATAGTCAGATCAACGTTTTTCGTAGGACCCATGGGAAGAGACGTGGTATTCTACTTTGACTTTAGTGGATTCACACCAGGGAACACAGATTTTGTGCTATCGGTATCCGACACTACACAAGCACAGGCACAATCACAAGCACAAGCTGTGCCAGTACAACCTGCACCAGTGTCAGTAGAAGAAGGGACCACACCACAAAGTACGGCGGTAGTAAACGCATCTCAAATAGGAGAAAAAATCGAAACTAAAGCGGTAAACGACCTAATGGGGGCTGGAGACCTGGGATATAAACATGGACTACTAACTAACGACAGTCCAGAGCTGGGAAAGCTAAAGCCTCAAAAAGATGGCAAAACTGAAAACGAAACAGAAACAGAAGAAACTGGACAACAAGAAAATGGGAAATCAAAACCTGGATTTTATACCAAAGCACTATTTGTATTCTTCCTGGTTATAGTAGGAGGGTTGCTATTAATAGGAGCCATAACCATTAGCCGCTTGGCCATACTTCAAAAAGAGCGGGAGATAACAAGGGACAGGAGGAGTAGATAATGACAAACAAATTTAAAATTCTATTATTCCTGTTAATTCTTACTTTAGGCATAACATCATGTGTAGATCAAAGTGGACCACAAGCAGAAAGGGAAATAAAACCTACGGGAGAATACAACAAAATCGTAGCTACGTCCATGGCAGTAACAGATATATGCGACAAACTAGAACTAGATTTAGTGGGAGTACCAAGCTCCAATATATCAACAGTACCAAAAAGATATGAAGGCATTCAAAAAGTTGGAATGGCAATGACACCAGATATGGAAATCATAAAAGGATTAGACCCGGACATGGTACTAAGCCCGGTAAGTTTAATATCCGACCTATTGCCAAAATACGAAAATCTAAAACTTAAATATGGATTTTTGAATCTAAACAATGTAGATGGCATGTATAAATCTATTGAAGATATGGGAAAACTCTTTGGGAAAGAAGAACAAGCAAATCAACTTCTAAAAGAATATAAGGAGTTTATGGAGCCTTATCAAAAGAGAATAGAAGGAAAATCCAAACCTAAAGTTCTCTTGTTAATGGGACTACCAGGGTCATATATTGTAGCCACCCCCAATTCCTATGTGGGAGACTTAGTAAGGCTAGCTGGTGGAGAAAACGTATACTCCGACAGCGACCAACAATTTATAAATATAAACGTAGAAGATATGTTAGAAAAAGATCCGGATATTATTTTGAGGACAGCCCATGCACTACCAGAAGATGTAATGGAAATGTTTGCAAAAGAATTTGAACAAAACGATACTTGGAAGCATTTTAGAGCGGTAAAAGAGGGAAAAGTAAAAGACTTAAACTACGACAGATTTGGAATGAGCGCTAAATTTAACTACACAGAAGCGCTAAAAGATTTAGAGGAGATTTTCAATGAAAACCGTTAAGAAAAAATCCTCAGCAATAATAATACTGAATTTTGTAATAGTTTTAATGGCATTGTTGGCTTTAATATTATTTTCTATGAAGACAGGGAGTTTGAAAATATCCTATGGAGAATTGTTTAAAGGATTGTTTGTAGCATACGACAAACAAGTGGCGATCATATATGACGTTAGGTATCCAAGGATAATAATATCGTTGTTGGCAGGAGCGGCTTTGGCCGTGTCAGGAATACTATTACAAGCAGTAATGAAAAACCCACTTACAGACCCAGGAATTATAGGTATCAGCAGTGGAGCTGCATTAGTAGGTTCATTGGTGACGGCATTATTCCCAGCATTGTTTTACGCAGTACCAGCATTAGCAGTAGCCGGAGGGATGGTAGCATATTTTTTAATTTATAGTCTAGCATGGGACGGGGGAGTTAAACCCACAAAGCTAATCCTAGTGGGAGTAGCACTAAACTTGACCTTTACAGGAATAATGGAAGGAATAAAAGCGTTTAGTGGAGGAGGCTCCAACTTGACAAAGGTACAATCTATAGTATCAGGCCACATTACCCAAAAGACATGGGGAGATGTAAGACTATTGGCCATATACACCATAGTGGGATTGGTACTAAGCCTTTGTGTAATTAGACTGTGCAATCTCTTGCTACTAGAAGATAAGCAGGCGAGAGCGTTGGGAGTAAATGTAGATTAAAACCGGTTTATCGTAGCCTTAATAGCAATAGTTCTGGCATCTATAACCACAGCAACAGTGGGAGTAATTGGATTTTTGGGATTGCTAGTACCCCATATAAGCAGACTGTTTGTAGGATCTGACCACAAGGCGTTAATACCCCATGGAGCAATGCTTGGGGCGTTTATGTTATTACTTTCCGATACAGTAGGAAGGACGGTGGCGTACCCATATGAAATACCGGCAGCCGTAATAATGGCAGTGGTAGGAGGACCGTTTTTTATAATTCTTTTAAAAACAGGAGGTGGAGACTATGGAGATTAAAAATCTAACTTTTGCCTATGGCAGACGGCCAGTATTAAAAGAATTAAACTTAAAATTTACACCGGGGAAAATCACTTCGCTTCTAGGGTCTAACGGTTCGGGAAAGACCACGTTATTTCAAATCCTGTCCAAAGGACTAAAGCCTAAAAGGGGAGCTGTATTTTACGATAAAAAGAATATCCACTCAATAAAGCCCAAAGAATATGCAAAACAAGTGGCAATAGTACACCAACAAAACAGAGTAACAGGTGACATGACAGTAAGACAGTTGGTGAGCTTTGGACGTACTCCGTATATGAAAATGATGAGTCGATATGACAATAGGGATAATGAGGCTATAGATAACGCGCTAGAAGCTATGAGTCTCAAAGAATTATCGAGCACACCAGCAGTCAACCTATCGGGAGGGCAAAGACAGAGAGTGTGGATAGCCATGGCATTGGCCCAAGAAACACCGTGGTTACTGTTAGATGAACCTACCACATACTTAGACATTAGATATCAATACGATATTTTAGAACTAATAAAAAAACTAAACGACCAATACGATAAAACAGTAGTGATGATACTCCACGACGTAAACCAAGCCATAGATTACTCAGATGAAATCGTAGGATTATATCAAGGAAAAGTATTATTTCAAGGAGAGCCAGAAAAAGTAGTAACCAAAGAACATATGCACACACTCTTTGGGGTTGATTTAGAAGTGGAACGATACGAGGACAGACCGATAGTATTACACAGAAGATGTTTATGCGAGGTATAAATGGACGGAAAACTAAAAGGGCTAATAGCCTATTCATCTAAGACTGGAAACACAAAGAAATTAGCAGAGACCATTTTCAGAGAGCTACAAAATCAGTGCCAAGTAACCCTGTTAGATTTAAAAGAACACAAAATCATAGATGCAGAAAACTATGACTTTATTCTGTTAGGTGGATGGGTTGACAAGGCTAAACCGGATAAAGCGGTGCTAAAAATATTAGAAAAAATCGAACCAAAGAATTTAGGGATCTTTGTAACCATGGGAGCTATGCCAGATTCACCCCATGGAGAAGATGTTAAAAACAACATAAAAGAAATTTTGAAAAAATATAATAGTTTAGGTTATGGAATATGCCCAGGAACAGTAGATGAAAAAGTCATAGCTAGAATGAAAATGATCCCGGACATGATAATTCCAAAATCAGTTAAAGACAAAATGGTAGAACCAGGAAATAACTCTAGAGAAGCAACAGAAGAGGAGAGAATAAAGGTAGCCAATGAGTATAAAGAAAGCGTGAAGAATATGGAGCAAAAGTTATTGCTTACATAGCTTTATTCTTTTTAGAAAGGGGAGAAAGCAGCTATATTCTCTATACTAAAAGGAGGAGTATTAATATAGGAGAAGGACAGGAGGCCTGAGGCCAGAAGCAAAATATGTATATTAGATAGCGTTATGACTGAGGTAGGAAGTTTTAATTTGCAAGAGAATATCTGCCTAGGGAATGCCTTTGAAATGAGGCGAAGATAATTGTTAGCATGTGTTTTATGGCTGAGGCAAGGGGCCGTAAAAACGGAATGTGCCTTGCGAGAAATGAGGTAATATTATGAATAAAAAGTTTTTAGTTTTTATGTTAGCAATAGTTTTATTGGTAGGGGCTGCAATGCCAGTTATGGCGGTAAGCTCAAATCAACCTGTAAAGGTAGAAATATATAAAGACGGCAAATATCCTGGAGGAGCATTATCTATGGCTCAAAAAGCAGTAGATAGTGCTTATTTGGATGGAAATGTTTTGGTTGTTAAAACCAAATATTTTAAGTTTATGGGAGTATCAGGTACTATGGAAGCTATGAAATATGTTGGTCCAGGAGGGGTAGTTAATTCAATTACACCTAGCGTTTCAGGAGAAGTGAGGATATCCATTGATGCAGATACAATGTCCAATATCCAATTAGGTGGACCTGTAGAATTAAATGAAGCTCAAGTTAAAAGTACAGTAACTATGTTTGGCCATGCAATGGGGGATTTCAAACCTGTTGATTTTGTAATTACCTTAAGATAGTAACAACGTTCCAACGGACTAATTATTGGTCCGTTGGAACGTTAAAAAACATGGGAGACAAACGTTTAGGAGGAAATATGATTAATAAAGCATTAAAAAATGTAATTACGCTATTGCTGGTAGTAGTTCTTTTGATAAGTAATATGACAAGTGTATGTGCAGTTAGTGATAGGGAAGTGAACTCTAGCAAGCCCAAACTATCTCTTCCTCTTAATCATGAGTTTAGTAAAGACGAAGTAACAATCTTAACTAAAAATGGTGAACTTACATTAGACTTAAATGAATTAAGAACAACGGGAAAAGCAGTTGTATTATTAGAGAGATTTTTAACCTTAGACGAAACAGCATATAATTTTCCGGTAATGGTAACTTCTTTTTCTGGTGCAGAAACAGTAGAGTTAAATTGGTTAGATAATGGAGAAACAGTAGAAGAGGAATTCAACACAGAATATGAAAGTGTTGTTACATTAATAAAGTTATGGAAAAGCTATTATGATGAATCAAGTGCTGACTTTATAAAGGAACAACTAAAGATAATTGCCAATTCTAGAAAATCAAAACTAAACCGTCAATATCTTATTCAGAAGGATTAAACGAGAGTTTTTGGAGAAAAGCTTTATTTAATTATAAAATTATGGATATTGGTGAATTAGGAATACAAGGAAAAGAAGTAGCTTCATATGAGCTTCTTCCAAATGGGCTCATCAATACTATAGAAAGTTATGATATGCGTAGTGGAGGAAAGATAAATATTCAATTTTCTCCCATTCAGTCTGAAGGGATATTCTTATTAGCACAACAAAATAGAGAAGACTTTAATAAACAGGTATATAAAGAAGCTAAAGAAGTAGTTAAATGGTTAGAGACAGTTCGTGAAAAAGTAAATAGCGAAGAGAAAGAACAGATTCAAAGAGATATTTCAAACCTAAATGATAGAATTGAATCCATCGCCGAAGCTACAAATCCAAAAGAAACAATGTATGCGTATGATATGGTTTTATGGACTAAATCAATTACTATTAGAAAGAATATTAAACATATTCAGGATTATACTCTAGATAAACTTGTAGATGAGCCAGAATACAATTCAGGCAAAATCATGCAACCTAAAAATCTTCAGGCTGGACTATATGAAGTGCCTATAAAACTTATGCAATTTGCAGACGAAAAGCAACCGTCAATGGGAAATGCAGCTATAGAAGGCGTTGCAAAACTAGTGGTAAAAGAAGATAAAACACAAACATTAACTTTTGATGTGCGTCAAATGGAGTTTGGGGGAACTTTGGGCAATATTTTAAATATGTGGCATTATACTGTTCAAAAGAATCCGGTAACAGCACAGGAGTATGCTGCAAATAATAGCCTAATGAGTGCTGAAATACCTTTTAAAGCAATAAAAACTAAAACCACATATATTTCAATGCTACAAAGAGAGTTTGAAAGAATGGTGACTGTACAAAAACCTATTACAGATAGAGAACCTAGACAGTATATTGCTGTATCAGTTGATGCAATGCAAGGAGATGGAACGCTTAACGAGCCATTTGAAAAAGCTGTTCTAATGTTGGATTACACAAAACTAGAACGCACAGGTGAAGTTCCTATAGACCCGGTTCAACCCACAATTGATAAGGCAGCATTAAAAGAGGCTATAAAACGAGCAGAAGAAATAGACAGCATAAAATATACTGATGAGTCAGTAAACAATATGGTAGCAGCATTAAATGATGCGAAATCCGTAATAGACAATGAACAAGCAACACAAGAGCAAGTTACTAATGCAACTACAAAGCTTCAAAATGCATTGTCAGAGTTAAAAGAAAAAAAACCTGTTACAGACGAAAAGATTTATAAAGTCCCTGTAAAGCTATGGCACTCCTATGATAATAAACCTTCAATGGGTAATGCAGCGATTATTAGCCCAGCAAAGGTGACGGTAAAAGATAATAAAGCTACTTTAGAGTTAAATACCAAAGCTGTTGATATTATGAATTTCAGGGGTCACTTGTTAAAGTTATTTACTTTTGTGGATAACGACCCAAATAAAGCAACAGTGGAAACCTTGGCATCGGATGTAGTGCCTGAAACGAGTGAAAACTCGCCTGTAAAAGAATATCCCACTAAATTTACTTTTGAAGTGCCTATGGATGTTATAAAAACAGAAACAACAGTATGGGTTAAAGTTTTTGTGGATGCTATGGATGTTATAGCACAGGGAGAACCTGGATCTGGAGCAGGCGCACAAAAAGCAAAGCTAATAATCGATGGTGCCAATGCGCAAGAGGTAACGCCTAATCCAAATCCGGATCCAAATCCAGACCCGAACCCGGATCCTGAGCCAACTCCTACAGAGTCGGAAGAGAAAAAAGAGTTAGGGAAAGCTATTGAGTCAGCTATTAAAATTAACTTGTCTGACAAGACTGCGAATAGTGCAATAGCATTCCAAAATACAATCAATGAAGCACAGAGAGTATTTCTAAACGACACCTCTACAAAAAGTGAATATATTACAGCTAGATGGAATTTGGTTCAGGCTCAATCCAATTTAAAAACCGCTTCCGCTCCTGCACCTTCCCCTGCCCCAGGACCAAATCCGGGAAATGGCAATGGTAATAGTGTCAATGGAAACGGAAGAACTAACGCGTATGTTGAAATGTGGCATGCTTATGAGAACAAATACTCCATGGGAAACAATGCCATAGAACACAACACATACGTGGAAGAATCTGGCGGAAGAACCACTTATAGATTGGTTACTAAGCCTATGAATTTAGACTATGCTGGTAGTAACTTTACTGGAAGGCTTACCAATTTATTCGTATATGATGGTGGAAAGGGAAGTGGGAAAACAGAAGTTCAATCAGATGGCAATGGAGTGTTTACCTTTACTAGAAACGGAGGACCTGAAAGCGAAATAAGGATTGCTGTTTGGGTAGATGCCATGGATCAAATAGCTGGAGGAGGACCAGGGTCAGGAGAACAAGATGCGATATTGAAATTCTCGTACAATGGCACAAATCCAAATAATCCTAATGACGGAAAACCTGACACATATAAGCTGAAGAACTTGTATGACGAAGCTAGAAGATTATCTACTTCGGGAAAATCTTCTGAAGATGTCAGAAGACTACAAGACGCTATATATGAAGCAGAAAGAATTATTGATAGACCAGAAAATTACAAACAATATGATGTTGATAAAGCAGTAAGAGAACTAGAGCTTGCAATGACTAAAATCAAGGGCAACACATTGGTTAACAATGTTGTAAAACCAGTTATAGATAAAACTAAAGCATCTATAACCTATGAAGTACCTGTAAGTGTTAAACATGCTTATGACAGCAGCAAAGAGTCCATGGCCAACAATGCTATAAGCCATACTGCAAAAGTAGTGGAGCAAGATGGAAAAGCAACATATACAGTTACATTTCATCCAATGCAATTGCAAGGTTTGACAGGAGAACTTACAAATCTGTTCATATATGATAACGGACCAGGAACCCCGAAAACAGAGGCATCTAAGTCCGGAGGAGATTTTAGCTTTGTGAGGAATCAACAAAAAGAGCCGGAAATCCGAGTAGCAGTTTGGGTAACGGCAATGGATATGTTGGCTGGTGGCACCCCGGGAGCAGGAGAGCAAGACGGAATTTTGGTATTCGATTGGAACTCTGCTAAGGAAGTGTCTAGAACCGACGGCACTACCAGTGTGGTTACAGGTTTTGTGGACACAGCAAATCACTGAGCTAAGTCTGTAATAGATTATGCAGTTTCTAAAGGGTATTTCAAGGGAACGACTCCTACTACATTTAGTCCTGAAAGTCCAATTACAAGAGGGCAGTTTGTGACTGTATTGGGTAGAATGGTTTCTGTCAATGGTGTAGTTAATGGGGGCAGTGCATTTGGCGATGTTCAGGCGGGAATGTACTATATCCCATATATTAACTGGGCAGTATCGTCTGGTATTACAAAAGGATACGAAGATGGAAGCTTTAAGCCAGACCAAGCCATAACTAGACAAGAGATGGCAGTAATGCTAGGAAGATTCTTAAAGGCTACGAATAAAACTAAGCCTGTTACAGTAAACAATGTAAACTTTGCGGATAGCGGTCAGTTTGAAAGCTGGGCTAGAGCGGAGATTATGGATATGGCGGCGCAAGGATTAATCAAGGGAATGCCAGATGGAAGCTTTGCACCTAGAAGTCCATTTACCAGAGCGCAAGTGGCACAGGTTCTTTATAACCTAGATCACTAAGAATGGATGTCAAGTGCCTGAATCAGGCACTTGATACAAATCTAAATATTGAAAGGTTGAGAATATGAAAAAAACTATTGCAATAATAATGCTAATCGTAATTTTGGCCATGCCTATGAGTTCTTTTGCGGCTGGTGAAACGTGGGAAGTTCCAGTGAATATGATGCATCAAAGTATGGATCCGAATAAGTTTTCCATGGGTAATAACGCTATTAACCATATTGCAATCGTAAAAGAAGCTAATGGAAAATATGAGTTTAATATGCAGTTTAAATCCATGGAGTTAATGAATTTAAATGGTGAGATCACAAATTTATTTGTTTACAGCAATCATGATGCAAAAGTAAAGGCGGAGGTTTCAGGGAAAGCTATTGATGTAAATGGATATTCAAAAGAGTTCTCTTTTACTAGGGATGCAAAAGATGAAATAGTGTGGGTAGCAGTTTGGGTTAATGCTATGGATGAGTTAGCTGGTGGAAAGCCTGGTGCTGGAGAGCAGGATGCTTATTTCAAATTTGATTGGGCTAATGCTAAGGAAATAGTAGGGGATAGTGCTGTAGCGACAAAACCTGAAGCTCCAGTTTCAAATGAAATTAAGATTAATGTTAATGGAAAAGAAGTTAAAGGGGATGTTGCTCCGTTTATTGAAAACGAGAGAACTATGGTTCCTGTTAGATTGATTTCGGAAGCTCTTGGTGTGGAAGTGGAGTGGAACCAAGATGAGCAAATGGTTACTGTTAAAGGTGGAGACATTAATGCAACTTTAGTTGTAGGAAAAGCTGAAATAGTAAAAAATGGTGTAGCTATGGCAATTGACCAAGCGGCTATTAATAAAGATGGTAGAAATTTTGCGCCTATTCGCGCCATTGCCGAAATGTTGCAAGCTAAGGTGGACTGGGATAACGAGGCTAGAACAGCTGTAATTACAAAATAGAATCAAGTATTTAATATGGTTGGGGACAAGTTGCTTGGTTGCCACTTGTCCCTATTAAATAAGTATAGTAAAGATTTTAGAGGGGATATCGTGATTGATAAGCGGTTATTAAAATTATTGGGGGGCAGATGGATATATATTCCACTTACTGTGTTATTGCAGTGGGTGGGTTTTTTTCGGGAATTTATATAACACTTAGTATTGCTAAGGAATTGGGTTTCTGGTATTTAGGAACAGCTTGGCATTTCCCATATTTAACCGTGGGGATTGCTGTGGTCATAAGGTTGGGGAGCCATTTTCTGGCTGGTCGTATGCGTTTTGCAATTACAAGGGACATGGAACATGAAGTACGGGAGATGGCTTTAAAGAAAATATTTTCTCTCCCTGGATATGAGCTAAAGGAGTTTGCTCCATCGGAGTTAATTCAGCTTATAGGCGAGGGTGTGGATCAAATGGTGTTGTATAACAGCATGTATATTCCACAGTTGGTATACAGCATTGTAGCGGCTTTGACTTTATTCTTTGTAATTAAGGAGATTAGCATAACAATTAGTTTAGTTCTTTTAATAAGTGTGCCTTTGATTCCCATGAGTATTATGTTTGTTGCAAAGTTTGCTAAGAAGACGCTAAAAAAATATTGGATGAGCTATTCAGTTTTGGGCAGAGGTTTTTTAGAAAACTTACTGGGTCTTACGACCTTGAAATTATATGGTGCCGACAGTGAGCGTCAACGTATTATGAATAATCAAGCTGAGGATTTTAGAATAGCTACCATGGAGGTTCTAAGCATGCAGTTAAATTCTATTACTCTTATGGATTTAATTGCTTTTGGGGGAGCTGCCTTAGGAATGATATTAGCAATTATTTTTGCTTCAAGGGGAAGTATTTCACCTGCGGGTGCATTGACGGTAATTTTACTCAGTGCTGAGTTTTTTATACCTATGCGATTGTTAGGCTCGTTTTTCCATATTTCTATGAATGGATTGGCTGCTGGTCATAAGCTGATGAACCTACTGTATAAAAAAGTAACAAGGGATTGGATTCTTTGGATTGTGCGTTGCCTTTGTCTATAAGAAGCTTATCGTACAGTTACGATGGAAAAAGAAAAGTTCTTTCTGATGTGGATATTGATATTGATTTTGGAGAAACTATAGGAATCGTAGGTATGAGCGGAAGTGGAAAGTCGACTTTGGCTAAGTTTTTACAACAGGAGTTGTTGGCGCCTGTAGGAACTTGTTTTATGGCGGGGTGTGATATTTCTAAAGTATCTATGGAAGCGTTGTATAGGAATGTAGTTTATCTAGGTCATGAGGAATATGTGTTAGAAGGGACGGTAAGGGATTGTATTTCCATGGGAAAAGTAATAGAGGATAAAGCGATGATTGAGGCTTTGACTATGGTGAAAATGTGGAGTGTATTTGAAGAGCAAGCTGGGCTGGATACTATCTTGCGTGAAAATGGATCTAATCTTTCTGGTGGGCAAAAGCAACGTTTGGCTTTGGCTAGGGGTCTTTTGCATCCTGGGGCGTTATTGATATTGAATGAGGCAACATCTAGTATTGATGAGGAGAGCGAAACCATTATTATGGATTATATTCGTAGCCTAAAGGGAAGTAGGAGTATTTTGATTATTTCCCATAGAATGGCTAACACTGAAAATTGTGACAGGATATATGTGTTGGATGAAGGCAAACTCATAGAACATGGCGATAGAGATAATCTGCTAAAAAACAATGGTATCTATTCTTCCCTTTATAGAGAGCAGATGGCTTATGAGAACTTTGGAAAGGGGGAGCGCTTTGAGAACAACTCAAGTGAGGCGGTCTAATATTAGCTTGATTGTTAAAATGTTAAAATTAGTAGCACCTCTTAAAGTCATGATGATTAGAGCTATATTCTCGGGGATTTTGGGAAATTTATGTGCAATTTTTCTAGTGACTGTCGCTGCCGTTGCTTTGACTAATTGGATTGAAAGCGGATATTTTTCCACGAGATACCTATATGCATTAGGTGTTTTTGGTATTATGCGTGGGGTTTTAAGATATGTAGAACAATATAACAATCATGACTTGGCATTTAGGATATTGGCTTTGATTAGGGATAAGGTATATAGTCGTTTGAGGATTTTAGCTCCAGCTAAGTTGGAGGAGCGTTCTAGTGGTGATTTAATTTCTTTGATAACTACTGATGTGGAATTATTAGAGGTGTTTTATGCGCACACCATATCTCCTGTGGCTATTGCCATGGGTGCTTCTACTGTGATGGTTATATTTGTTGGGAGTTATCACTTTATTTTTGGGTTGATTTTGCTAGTTAGTTTTTTATTTGTAGGAGTAATAATTCCTATAATAAACGAGAAAAATGGCCGTAAAACTGGTGGGGAGTATCGTAGTTTAATGGGTTCTCTGTCTGCTTTTATTCTCGATAGCATTAGGGGTAGAAGACAGATTTTGCAGTTCCAAAGCAGTTCATATATGCTTGATAAGTTAAGGGGAATAGGGAGCAGGCTTGCTAGGGAAAAGTCTATAGCGAGAAATCACGAGTCTATAACGGGGATGTCTTCGGATGTAGTTATCTATGGGCAATTGCTATTGAGTATTTTTGTGGGTTCTAAGATGATTTCTTCTGGTGTAAGTGCTGGGTCTGTGATTATACCCATAGTTACAATGATGAGTTCTTTTGGTCCTGTATTAGCACTATCGGCTTTATCGAACAATTTAATGCAAACTTTGGCCAGTGCTGATAGGGTCATGGGATTGTTAGAGGAATCTCCTGTTGTTGAGGAAAAATATGACGGGGAAGTCATAGATGAATTTGAAGAATTAAGCTTTAATAATGTGGACTTTTCTTACAAAGATGTGCCAGTAATTAAAAATTCAAATTTTGCTGTTAAAAAAGGCGATAAAATTGGTATTTCCGGCGAATCTGGTTGTGGAAAATCTACGTTGTTAAAATTGATGATGAGATTTTGGGATCCTGTTAAGGGAGATATAAATATGAATGATAAGAACTTAAAAGATATTAGCACTGTCAATCTTAGGGGGCAATATAGTTATATGACTCAGTCTACTCACTTATTTATGGGAACTATTGGAGAGAATTTACGACTGGCTAATCCTATGGCTTCAAATGAAGAGGTTATTGAAGCGGCGAAAAAAGCGTCTATTCACGATCAGATCATGGGGTTTTCTAATGGATATGATACGCCGGTGGCTCAGTGGGGAGAATCGCTTTCCGCCGGGGAAAGACAACGTATTGCTTTGGCTAGGGTGCTGTTGCACAAAACTCCTATGATGCTTTTAGACGAGCCAACGGCAAACATAGATAGTTTAAACGAAGGTATGATATTAAGTGCGTTGGAGGAAGAGTCGAAAGGTCGCGGCATGATTTTAGTTTCTCATAAACCTTCAACCTTATCTATAGTAGATAGAGTTTGGGATGCCAAGAAAGGAGAACTCCAATTATGAAGTATGTTTATATAGCGTTAGCATTTGTTTTTCTGGTCCTTGGAGCAATAGGTATTTGGCTTCCTGTACTGCCTACAACGCCGTTTTTACTGTTAGCTTCATTTTTCTTTGCAAAGGGAAGTGAAAAAATTGATAGATGGTTTAAAGGGACAAAAATATACACAAACCACCTAGAGAGTTTTGAAAAGTCAAGATCAATGACTATAAAAACTAAGTTGACAATACTAATCCCTGTTTCCCTTATGTTGGGCTTTTTAATTTGTAAAGTTGATAATATATATATGAGAGGAACTCTGGTTATAGTTATTGCCATAAAATATTGGTATTTCTTTGCTAGAATAAAAACGGTTAAAACTGTGGTAGTTCAAGCGGACAACGAAGCTGGAATTTAATATAGGCTTTTGTCTTACTGGTGATTATCAACATATATTTAAAATATATAAAGCCCTTCTGTTGAAGGGTTTTATATTATGGAATGAAAAATTTGTGTAATTAAGTTGTTGTGGTGATAAATAAATCTCATCATTTGTATAACGCCATTGAATTTTAAAGTATATTTTATGTGATGTATTTGACAAAATGTGTTGAAATATCGCGTTCAATCGTGTATGATTAAGGCACAAATATGGAGATGAAATTAGGAGGAAAAAATGGCAAAAGCAAAATTTGAAAGAACGAAACCCCACGTAAATATTGGAACCATAGGTCACGTAGACCACGGTAAAACCACATTAACAGCAGCGATAACAATGGTATTGAACAAAAGATTCGGTACAGGTGAATTTATCGAC
>JAAYFJ010000077.1 GCA_012728295.1 Tissierellia bacterium
CGACCCAATCGAGATAGTTGGTAAGGAATTGAAGATACTTGCTGAAATGAAAGGCCAAAGATACGGAATGATAAGATACAGTAACGAATATTTCTATGAGGTAATAGGCATAAAAGAAGAAGCACCCATTTAGGTGCTTCTTTTCTCTTCCTTTCCACGGAGATAATAAGGTAAGTTATCCGTATCCAATCCGGAAAGCTTTTCTTTTGAAAGTGCCTTATTTATCTTCTGCTTCCTTTCATTCATTTCAACAGCATTTACAGTATTGTAAATGCCATCTATGACATTTAAAAAGATGGGATAAGGCATTCCAACAGCAACTTCATTTTCTGACCAATTAGCTAAATATCTAGTTCCTGAACATAAGAAGGAAAGATTTATAGTGTTGTTTATATATGGATATACGGTGGATTCTGCACATATGGCCTGATTGCCGGACATGCTTATATTCTTTGTAACTCCATAATGATAGGCATAGCCTTGTATAACCCTCATCATTTCCCTTGTACTTCCAGCACATCCTGAAGTTTTTCTGTTAATTTTAATGGAGTGGCCTAGGGTAGCAGATTTTACTGCCACACAATAGGGCATTGGTCTGGCCAAATCAACTACATCATATTTAATATATTCTTGATGGGATTTAATGAATTTTACACCAACTATCTTTCTCTCTAAAAGCAATGTTGCATAAGCTTTGCTTATGATCTCCTTAAATTCATTCAAACTTATCCCCTCACTTTTCTAATCCATAGTCTGTTGAACAAATTCTACCTGCCCAATAGAGAATGGTCATAAGTTTAAAGCATAATAATTGCTTTGGATAATAGTATTTATATATCAAAATAAGTAAGTGGACAAAAAACTTACCTGCTTGTCCACTTACTCTATAGCTACTTATCTATAGTAGGGATAACAGCCTTCTGGATAAAACTCGTCAGCCTTCTCTATCCATTTATCCTTAAGGAAATTCTCAGCTAGATATTTTGCCCATTCTGCATCTTGATCTCCTTCTTGTACAATAAGGCCTACTGGATATTCTTCCTTATCCCTTTTATTTTCAGCTAAGAAATCATCAGCTTTCACTCCACCTGCTCGTACTGCATAGAATGCAAAGGATATAACTGCATCAGCGTCATCAATGCTTTTAGCAACATTGATTGTTTCTGCCATTATAAGTTGAATGTTTTTTGGATTTTCAACTATATCAACCTCAGTATAGAAATCACCTGACTTTTCTCCAAGGGTAATAAGCCCAACATCTTGAAGCATAATTAAAGCAACCTCTAGATTACTTGGGTCATTTGAAACAGCAATAACTGCTCCTTCTGGGAATTCTTCAACTGAATCCCATTTCTTAGAATACATACGAATAGGTGAATAGTAATAATATGGCTCTACCATAACAAGATTACTGCCGTTAGCTTCATTAAATGCATTGATCCACTTTAGATGGTTTACAAGAATTTCTTTAGCAATTTGTAAATGTGGTTCAATGTTAGGAATTGTAGCTAATCTTACTTTCTTTGGATTTGATGTTTTCTCCGATGTTTCTTCTGTTTGGTTAGACTCATCTATTGGTTTAGCTTCACCCTTAGTTTCAGGTGTGGATGTGCATGCTACAGCCATTAGTAGCATAGAAAAAATTAGTACTGATAAGATAATTCTTTTTTACATTTTACTTCCTCCTTTTTTGTTATATCTAGTAATGGAATCAATTACATTAATTGCTACAGATCGCCTCCAAGAGCTTTATGGATATTTGCCTTTTTATTTTAATGTAATTCTGTGTATCCAGTTACCTACTGCCTTAATGGTAATTACTATAAAAAACAGTACGACAACAGATGTATACAACACCATGTCGTTAAAACTCTGATACCCATAATTTAATGCAACAGCTCTAGTCCTCCAGCACCAACAGCACCAGCTATAGCAGTGGCACCTAAACAGCTTATGGTATTGATCATAAGTGTCGAAATGAGTGAAGGTATAGATTCTTTCAATATTACTTTAAAAATAATCTGCATATCAGATGCACCAAAGGACCTAGCTGCTTCTATAACCTGCTTGTCCACTCCCATAAAGATATTCTCTATTGCCTGTGCAATAAAGGGAGTAGTTACAATTGTAAGTGGAAATATTGCAGAGTAAGTATACGATTATAGTCGGCATAATCTGTGATAAGGACCCGAATATTTTTTCCTACATCACTGACAATAATTTCTTCCTCACCTAAGAAGCGCTTCAAAGCAGATGATTGTCTTAGAAAAACTTCTTGCACAGGTCCTTCCTCAACAATTTTTCCATTTTCTAATATACAAACCCTGTTGCAAATTTGTCGAACCACTTCCATCTGATGAGTCATTACAACCATGGTTATCCCTAAATTTTCATTGATTTCCCTTAATAGCCTTAGAATCGCTAGAGTAGTTTTAGGATCTAATGCGGATGTAGCTTCATCACATAATAGTATTTTAGGCCCTAAAGTCAAAGCTCTAGCAATAACAACTCTCTGCTTCTGCCCTCCACTAAGATTTCTTGGCTTTTCATTTATTTTATCTATAATGCCTACTAATTCTAATAATTCTTTAACCCTTTTATCTATTACATTCTTAGGAAAAATCCAGCAAACCATTGGCAAGGCAACATTATCATAGACAGTTAATCTTACAAGTA
>JAAYFJ010000001.1 GCA_012728295.1 Tissierellia bacterium
ACTGGTTGTTCATGGAAACAATGTAGAAACAGACGTGGCGCCTTTTATAGAAAATGGTCGAACTTTGGTGCCAGTGAGAGTTATTTCTGAAACATTGGGATTCAAAGTACAATGGATAGCCGAAGAGGAAAAAGTTGTAATTGTACCACCTTCAGCAGCTTCAGGACTCACATGTCCTATTGCGGCACCTCTTGTAGCACCTGAAAATCTTCCGTCCGTTATTAAAGCTACACTCTTATCTAGTCCCGCTCCAGCTATAGCAGAGGTAGGAGTTAACATTTCACGCATTCCTGGTCCACCTTTTGGACCTTCATACCTAATAACAACTATATCTCCCGGAACAATTTTTCCATTTAAAATTGCATCAACTGCTATTTCTTCCTGATCAAATACTTTTGCAGACCCTTCATGAACAAACATTTCTTCAGATACAGCAGACTGTTTAACAACAGCCCCATCTTCTGCTAAATTCCCTTTTAATATTGCTATTCCACCTTCGTTATAGTATGGTCTTTCTATCGTTCTTACAACTTCCCCGTCTGGCTCCTTTGCATCCTCTACATTGTCCCAAATACTCTTACCAGTTACTGTCAACTGATTTTTATGAAACCTTTCTAATTTAGCAACTTCTTTTATTACAACTTGAAGGCCACCAACGTTGTAAAGATCTTGCATGTGGTATTCCCCACCTGGTGAAAAACTGCAAAGCTTAGGTACAATTTTACTAATCTCATCAAATTCCTCAATTTTAAGTTCTACACCTGCTTCATGAGCAATTGCTACTAAATGTAATACAGTATTGCTAGAACCTCCAATCGCCATGTCAACCATTATTGCATTTTCAAAAGCTTCTTTAGTCAAAATTTTTCTAGGCGTAATTTCATTTTCAAGTAATTCCATTATTGTTTCGCCTGTTCTTCTTGCCAACGCTTTCCTTTCTGCTAAATAAGCTGGTATTGTTGAGTTCCACGGAAGAGACATTCCAAGAATTTCACTCATACAATTCATAGAGTTAGCCGTTCCTAATAACCCGCATGCTCCACAGCCTGGTGCTGCCGCCTTTTCAAGTTGATCTAATTCTTCTTCACTCATTTTCCCAGCAGATACAGCCCCTGCAGCTTCGTATAGCTTGCTGCCATCTGTTTGTTTTCCTTTATGTATACCTGCATACATCGGCCCCCCTGCTATTAGAATTGAAGGTATGTCTAATCTTGCAGCAGCCATCATCATCCCTGGGGTTATCTTATCGCAATTTGTTATTAAAACTAATGCGTCTAACTGATGACCTTCTGCCATAGCTTCAATCGAGTCAGCTATTATTTCTCTAGATGCAAGCGGATAATGCATACCATGATGACCCATTGCAATTCCATCGCATATTGCTATTGTAGGAAACTCCATTGCAACACCACCTGCAGAAGCTACACCTAACTTAACTTCTTGCGCTAATTCATTTAGTCCAATATGGCCAGGATTAACTTCATTAAAAGAATTTACAACACCAATCAAAGGTTTCTCTAAGTCCTTATTACTTAAGCCTGTAGCTTTTAATAAAGACCTCTGAGATGCTCTCGTTACGCCTTTCTTGATAATATCGCTTCTCATAAAAATTCCTCCTAATTAATTTATTCGTATATGCGAATAGTATTCTTATATACGAATAAATTATATTCTATATTTCTTTACAAGTCAATAAGATTTTGATAAGATATTCATACTATTTATCAAAGGAAATTTAAATGACTACACACAAACCAACAAAAAGAGTGTTAGATGTTTTAAATTATATCAGTTCCTCTAATGAAGGAAAGAATTTGACCGATATATCAAATCAATTAAATATTTCACCTAGTACCCTTCAACCCATTCTAAAAACTCTTCTAAACGAAGGGTTTATTGATGTTGACAACTTTAAGTTTTATAGAATAGGAATAAATTCTTTTATTACGGGTCAAAAATATGTAAATAATACAAATACTTTTTCTATCATAAAAAAAGAGATGAAAGAAATTGTTCATAAGTGTAATGAAATATGCCAACTAGGTGTTCATGACAATATAGAGCCTGGTAATGTTATATATCTCTATAAGGAAGAACCATATCAAGCTATACAGCTTATGTCTTCAATTGGACTTTCTTTGCCTGCATATGCTTCTGCTCTCGGTAAATGTCTATTATCACAATTTACAGATGAAGAAATAAAAATGATATATAATCATGGAATGGAAAAACTTACCAATAATACAATTACTGACGTGGACATCCTTATCAAACAAATTCGTGAGATGGAAAAATTAGGTTATTCACATGAAGTTGGTGAATCTTCTCCAGATATAGAGTGTTATGCTATA
>JAAYFJ010000046.1 GCA_012728295.1 Tissierellia bacterium
GCACATGAAAAAACTTGGTATCAGATCAATAGCAGTAAAAAAATATAGGCCGCAAAAAAGTAATAAGGTCTATGATAAAGGCGAAAACCTGTTAAATAGAGATTTTTCAACAACTAAATTAAATGAAAAATGGGTAGCAGATATTACTTATATCCATACTTTAAGGAATGGATGGACTTACTTAGCGTCTATCTTAGATTTGCATACCCAAAAGATAGTAGGCTATAGTTATTCAAAGTCCATGGATACCTCAATAGTTTTAAAAGCATTAGATAACGCCATAGTATCACAAAAGCCAGGTAAAGGCTTAATTATTCACTCAGACCGAGGCTCACAATATACATCAAAGGAGTATCGTGATGCCGTAGAATCAAAAAGATTCAAATTGTCCTATAGTGCAAAGGGTTGTCCATATGACAATGCCTGTATAGAAAGTTTTCATGTATTACTAAAAAAAGAATGTGTATATTTACATACATTTATAGATTACAAACATGCTCAAATTGAGTTATTCAAGTACATAGAGGGATTCTATAACAGAAAAAGGATCCATTCTTCTATAAACTATTTGAGTCCAAATCAATATGAGCAAATATGTAGAGCCGCATAACTTGCTTTAGATTTAGAGCCTAAGGGGATGCTAGCCACCCGTAGGGCTTGCCCTTGATAAGCCAATAAAGAAATGCTAAGATTTGTCCTCACGAAGGTAATATGTATATCTTGCTTTGAGTTTTTCGCCTTCGGGTGAGAACCCAATAGCATTTATGTTTGGATTGTCAAGGGTGGCGAAGAACCAGAAAAAAACCTAAATTTTTGTCCAAAGTATTGACTCAGATCCAAGAAATCTTGCTGAATCTTTTTCCTTTAATGCAGTTGCATCTTCTAAATCGAATATTAATGAGTCTGGGCCATAAAGATGGCCATCAGTTATCATTGCAGGATTATTGCCTGGTATAAACATCATAGTTCTACGAAGTTTATACATCTTTATCACACTCCCATATATAATCTATTCTGTCAGCTGCTCTATAAATAGCGGTTTCAGTCCTTGCCCTAATTACATAGTCTATAGCACCTTTATCTACTGCTTTAATATTAGCACTAGTTATATTATGCTCTTTTAATATATCTCGGATAACTTTTCTAATTTGCCTCCCAAACTGTTTTTCTACTGAACTTTTAAGATCAATACTTATAACATCCTCATCAGAAGGTCCAATGATTATATTTATATCACTTGATTCCATTGTTCCTGACATGCCTATTTTGATTAAATTCATTTTATAATCCCTCCTAATATTTCTAGTATTATTGCCTTTTTATCATACTACTATGTTATCATGCTATTATGATTATAAATTATTTCGAGAAATTTGATGGTTTTTTATGGTTCTTTAACGTATTTATTATACCCATATATAAATCATTTGATAAACCTTCATATTGATATATAAAACAAAGCCCATACACTAATACTAGCATACAGTTTTTGCTTTATCCTATTAAGCTAGCTATAATACTAATAATTTGTGGGAATACAGATATTACAACTACCATCCTTATTACCTGTATTACAATAACATCTGCACTTTTTACTCCTATATCTGCTGCAATCAATGCCATATCTGATGCCCCAGCAGGTGTACATGCAAGCATTGAGTCTTTAATTGGGATACTAAACTTCTTATGTATAAAGGTTCCAACGAATATACAAGTGATGCCATAACCCAAGATTAAGACAACAGCAGGACCTACTAAATATTTCATTTCCAATAAATCATTATAAACTATACCGCTCCCTACATATGTCCCTGATAAGACTTGAGCCAAACGTCTAATCCATTTAGGTAAATATGCCCTATTTGTTGATAATTTTAATCCAATAACACCAGCCATAGAAAAAACTAAGGTTCCAGCAGGTATCCCACTTAATCTTCCTATAGTTCCAAATGTTATAGCAAGTAAAAGAGTCAATATTAAGTTCTTAGAATTGTTGTCGATTATGGTTTTCCTTTCATAGGATTCATTTTCCAGTTCATCAGCTTTAAATTGCTCTAATTTTGATAACTTTGAAATCATACTTGGAAATATGCCAATCCCAAATACCATTCTAATAAATTGCATTACTGCTACCTTAGCAGAATCAGCCCCCATTTCCCCACTTATAATCGGCGTATCATTCATACCGCCTGGTATTGCACACATAAAGGAAGTTACTAGATCCATTGGGCTAATATAATATATTATAAATCCCACAACTAAATTAAGAATTAATAATGCTATTAGTATTGTAGCTATTGGCTTGAAAATATTTTTTAGCCTTTTTAAGTCACTTTTTTCCAATCCTGATCCTATAAAAGCACCTGCTATCATTTGAGCAACAATCCTTCCTTCTATAGGCATATAAGCTATATCCGTAAGAATATTAAATATGGAAACCCCAACAACAGCTCCTACCATCATTCCCCCTGGTACTTTTAATTTATAAAATATAACCCCAACTAACGAACCGATTAATAATGTAATTATAAAATTCTCCATAACTTAGTGTCCCTTCTTGTAATTGTATTAAATTTAAAAATTAAATTATTGTTTTCATTTTAATTTACTGATCTTTTTCTATATGAGAATCGCACACCTTTTCTAATCCTATCATTATTAATATAATTATTATATAGCGCTGTGTCAAATTTACCCATCTATTAACTCATATTGTTCGGTGGTAATATGTCCATTTTTTATAGAATCCCCTTGTCCATTCATTATTAAAGGAAGGAAAACCACATTTGTAGCATTTCCTTCCTAAATGTTATGTTTCCTCTCTAATTATTAAATCTTCTTAGAAGCTTCCAAGTTTGTTTTAAACTCACTTTGGATGGTTTCTAATAAACCTTCATCCACTAGCAGATCATAACATGTACCAGCTAATATTTTTGCTGAATAAATAATACCATCATAAGCTTTATCTGTTTTACCATTATCAAGATATTCCTGTGAATGAGAACTTGTCCCTGGTGGTACAAAATGCATTCTTATAGCAGTTCCAGGCACAGTATACATAACATTTCCAAAATCAGTTGAGCCTGTCTTTTCTCTAGGCTTACTTATTTTTGGTGCTCCAACTAATTCAGCATTCTCCATTACTAAATCATTTAATGATAATACTGGAACTTTACTAAATACTTCTTTTTCAAGAACTATATCTGATGTTGTACCAGTCATCATGGCAGCACCTTTTAAAACATTAATGAATCTTTCATTCACATGTTTTAAATAGTCCGTATTATAACTTCTAACATAATAACTCCCTACAGCTTCTGGAGGTACTGCATTTGCTGCTCCCCCTGCATCTAATACTGTATAATGCATTCTAGTGTCTTCTTTAACATGCTCTCTTAAAAACTCTACTCCTTGAAAAGATAAGAGTAAAGCGTCAAAGGCACTTCTACCTGCTTCAGGCTTTAAAGCAGCATGTGCAGCCTTACCATGGTAAGTAACTCTATATTTGGATAATGCCATACTTTTTACATCTACACATGTTTCAGGGCTTAAATGCATCATTAGTGCAACATCAATATCTTTAAAACAACCATTTTTCAACATGATTATTTTTCCACCAACAGTTTCCTCTGCTGGAGTTCCATATATAACTACTTTAAATGGTTTATCTATTTCTAGTCCCTTTAAAGCCATTGCAGTTCCAATGATAGCTGGTCCCTGCGTATGGTGACCACAAGCATGCCCTAACCTATCTAATGCATCATATTCGCATAGAAGACCAAACGAAGGTCCTCCTGTTCCTCTTTCATACACTGCCCTAAATGCTGTTTCAAGCCCTCCAACGCCTCTCTCAACTTCAAAACCATTTTCCTCTAAATAATCACACAATAATTTACTTGCTTTATATTCTTTTAATCCTATTTCAGGGTTATCAAATATATAATCCGACATTTCTATTAGTTCATTTTTAAGAGAATCTATATGTTGATTTAATTTTTCTTTCATAATTTCTCCTTTCTAATATCCTATTACATAACCAAATGTTAATATAATAGATCCCACTAAAACCCAAAATCCAAACAATTTCCCCATAAATTTCATCCATTTATCATACGGAACCCCTGTTGCTCCTAAGAATCCCATTAAGGCTGATGCATGTGGCAATATATAGTTACAGAATCCATCTCCATATTTATATGCAAGTACAGTTAATTGTCTAGATATACCTGACAAATCTGCGACAGGAATTAATACTGGCATAACAACTGCTGCTTGCCCTGTTCCTGATGTTACAAAACCATTAACAATAATATTTATTATAAACATAGCTGGACCCTTTAAAAGGCCTGGAACAGCATTCAATCCATTGGCAAAATACATGACTACTGTATCCAATATTTTTCCATCATCTAATATAACTGCTACTGTTGCACCTAAACCTACTATAAATGCTGCAGATGTCATTCCTCTAGCACCTTTTACAAAATTCTTAGCAATATCACTTGGTCCATAACCATACACAAATCCACATGCTATAGCCATCCATAGTAGGACTACAGCCGTTTCTGTTAATCCCCAACCATAGGTAATAGCCCCATACATTAAAACTCCAAAAGATATGATGAAAACTGCTAGTACTAATGCATGCTTAGATTTAACCTCTACATTACTATCTTCAGAAGTAAATTCCATAATACCTTCTACACCATATACTACACTTTTTGTCGGATCCTTTCTTACTTTTTCTGCATATCTAACAATATACCATGTTGTTACTATATAAAAGATTACAAAACTTACTATTCTAAGCCACATTCCTGAATAAGCAGGTAATCCTGCCATCTCTTGTGCTAAAGCTGTAGTAGGAGCTAATATACCAGTTGAAAAACCAATACCCACACCTAAAAGAATCATTGCAACCCCTACTACCGCATCATATCCAAATGTTGCTGCAAGCATTACCCCTAAGGGAGCAAATCCAATAAATTTATTGGTAGATTGTGTAATACCTATTACAGCGAAAATTAAAACTATTGCTGGTATAAAGAATTTCTCTTTCCCTGCACTTGCCTTAGCCAATTTTCCAGTATATGCGTGAAACATACCTGTTGAAATAACTACTTCGAAAGCACCCCCAATAACTAGAAGAGGAAAAATAATATTTGATCTTTTCTCCAACCCTTCCATTATTTTATTTGGGATCATCCAAGGGCCTACAGGGTTTTGTTCTACACTATGATATGAACCCTCATCTACCATAGTAGTGCCGGTTTCTGTTTCAAACCTATCATATTCACCTGCTGGTATGATATATGTAAGTAGTGAAACGAATATGAGTAACCCTATTACTATTACGTATGAATGTGGGGCCTTAAAAGTTCTTTTCTTTTTTTCCATAATATCCCTTCTTTCTAAAAAATAATTATAAATATTACTTTGTTCTAATTAACAATTTTAATATTCAAAAAACAAATGTTATTATAATTTTTATAACAACTTGCAATGCCACCCCCTATATATAACATATTTAACATTTGTCTTTATATAAAAATTTGCTAATTATACTCATCTTCATAAATATAAAACAATGTTTCTTTTAAAACCACTTTTGGTATCATTTTCTTTAATTCTTATATGTCAATATATCCTGTCTGTTAATAGAGATTGTATAGTGTTTAAATAATATAATCCAATATAAAATACTTATAATGTTTATAAGGGTTTTATAAGTAGATATAACCATTTTTAAATAATAAGTATTTAACAAAAAATTACCATGAAGGTGTTAACACCTTCATGGTAATTTTTTATTTTAATCATTTTCCTATAATATCTACTATCTATTCATCTATGTTAATTATCTTTTTAATTGATGACATCATCTTCTCAAAATTAGGTATTTCTTCACATTCTTTTCTATATGCAATTACCAATTCAGATTTAAATTCATCTTGCTTTATATTTAAATAATTTATACCATTTATATAAGCCATGTTTTTAGCATAGCTTAGTCGATTAAATCCTATACCAAAATCGCTCGATACAAGTTTCATTATAGTTTCAATACTTCTTAACTCAATAATTTTTTTAGGCTTAAAATTCTCTTTTCTAAATAATGCTTCACATATTTGCCTTAAACTCTGATTTCGCTGCGGCAATATAAAAATTTCATTTTGTAATTCCCTAATATCAATATACTGAAAAAGGCCATTGTCAATCCATTTTGCTTTTCTTCTCAACTTGCTATTAGAATTGACAGCTAATAAAATAGGATCATCAAAGATATGTATATAGTCGAATTCTTCTTTTCTTTCGATCGTGGTATAAATAACTAAATCAAGCATATTGTTTGAAAGCAAATTTTCAATTTCTTGTATATTGGACTCATTAAATATAAGTTCTATATTAGGGTAGTTCTCTCTAAAACATCTAGAAATATCAGGAATAATATGGGGAGCTCTTATTGACTGTACTCCTATCTTTAACCTTCCAGTGACTCCTTCTACAAAATTACTTAACTCCATTTCAAATTCACTTTCCAAACGAAGCATTTTTTTAGATTTTTCAACATATTTTTCCCCTATATATGTGAGGCTATAAACATTGTTTTTGCGAACAAATAGTTGCATTCCCAGTCTTTTTTGTAAATTATTAATATACAAACTTAGTGCTGGTTGTGATATATAAAGTTTCTCGGCGGCTTTTGACATGTTTCCAACTTCTGCAAGGGTACATACATATAGCTGTTCTTTAAGATTCATATAAACCTCCATTCTACGATTATAGCTAATAAGACAAATACATGACGTAAATATTTGAAGGACTTATATATAGTATAATGATTGATTATAGGAAATCGTTTTTTAAATTAATCTGTTTGATATCGCACACTTTTATAATGTGAGCTTATAAAACTAATAATTAAAACAAATAAAAGTTATTGGTAATATCTATCATATAACAAAACTTAATAAATATCAATATTTGAGGAAATATTAATATTTATTAAGTTGGATAGGCTACACTAGATAGGACAGTTCTTTTCCGAACATGATATAATAATCATAGGAGGAGAAAAGAATGTCTAGAAAACATTACGAAGAAAATTTCAAAAAGCAAATAGTTAATATTTATAACCAAGGAAATCACACATATAGAAGCCTAAGTGATGAGTATGGAATATCTCCATCAACTATGAGGCAGTGGGTAATAAGATATAATAATACCCAATCATTCGATGTAGAAGATAACAGGACTGATAAAGAAAAAAGATTGATAGAGTTAGAAAAAAGAGTTAAACAACTTGAAATGGAGAATGATATTTTAAAGCAGGCAGCACTACTACTAGGCAGAAAGTAGACCTAATTATTTCTAATAAAGAGAAATACAGTATTAGTGCTATGTGTAGTTTGTTAAAGGTCTCTAGAAGTTTGGTTTATTATCATTTAAATAAGGAAGAATCAGATGCTTCAGATAAAGAATCTAAAATAGAAAAACATATAATAGATATATTTCATAGAAGTAGGAATAATTATGGAACAAGAAAGATTAAAATTAAGCTTGATAGCTTAGGTTACCAAGTTTCTAGAA
>JAAYFJ010000066.1 GCA_012728295.1 Tissierellia bacterium
GATATAGGAGGTAGGAATCAGATGATTTTAGATGGAGATTTTATGCGTATGAATACAATGGCAAATGATAAAGAAAGGATGTTTAAATTTTCACTTATGGTTATGGGAGGCTCAGCTTTAGCTATTGCAGACCAGTATGACACTATTGAGGATTATGAGTGGGTATACCAGAATAAAGAGCTATTAGAACTGAATGAACAAGGATTTGTAGCTAAACCACTTAGTTTTGACCATAAAGATATTGAGAGAAGTTCTATATGGGCAGGTCAGTTACCAAATGGCGACTGGATTGTAGGCTTCTTTAACAGAGAGGAGACAAAACAAACTAGAAGGATAGACTTTGATAAGGACTTAGGTATTGAAGGTGGATATGCTTCTAATGTTCGAGATTTATGGAAACATAAGAATTGGGGTCCTATATATGGAGGGTATTCGGTTGAACTAGATCCCCATGAATGTCAGATTGTAAGAATTAAAAACAACTCATTAAAGTATGAAGCTGAATTTGCTTCTATGATTGGTGGAGCTCAAAAACAAACTACTGCTTTTAGCTATAGTGGTATAGGTTATGTTGGTAACTTAAGAAAGTCTGGTAGCCATGTTTTATTTGCAGTGGAAACCCCTTCGAGAGGAGATTATACTCTTAGGGTAAAGTATTCAAATACTTTGAGTAGAAATGCAATAGCAAGTATTTACATTAATGATGAAAAGAATGCAAAGCAATTAATTTTGCCATCTCTACCTAGTGAAAATAAATGGGGTATATGTGAAATAGAAGTATCACTAGAATCGGATTTTAATTTTATTTCAATTGAGAATGGAGGTTCTGATAAAGAATCATTCTGCCTTGATTATATAGAACTTTTTAAATAATGATTTTAAAAGGTCTAATAGGGGTGATTATTATTCCCCTATTAGATTGTTCTATAATATATATTCCATCTTAACATTGTAATAAAAAGATGTTATATTAAGGATAGCAAGGATAAACTGCAAATATTATTCAAAATAATTTGAAAGAATACAAGTGAGGTAATCCTGCAGCATTAAAATGTTGGTTAACACTCACATACTTATAAACAACCATATTATGATAAAAAGAAACTTTATGCTATTAGCCTTTAGCTTGGTAGTAGGACTATTAAGTGCTCAAACACTTAAGTCACCTAACGGACAACTAGAAGCTTTTTTCTCTTTAGATGCTGCCGGGGCTCCCGTGTATGAATTGCATTATAAAGGCTCTCCAGTTATAAAACCCAGTAAAATGGGATTTGAGCTGATGGGAAACGCTCAAGAAGAATTTAATAGTGAAATTAAGAAAGAGAACAATCATGAAACATCACTCTACGATGGTTTTCATGTTGTAGATATTAAGCGCTCCGTTTTTGATGAAACTTGGCAACCGGTTTGGGGCGAAACTGCTAGTATTCGCAATCATTATAATGAAATGGCTGTTGCACTCAATCAAAAAGATACAGAGCGCAATATGGTTATCCGTTTTCGTCTGTTCGATGATGGCTTAGGTTTTAGATACGAGTTTCCAGTGGAAAATAGCTTGGTCTATTTTATAGTAAAAGAGGAGTTAACCCAATTTGCTATGACTGGCGATCATATTGCTTGGTGGATATCTGGAGATTACGATACGCAAGAGTATGACTATACAACCTCAAGGTTATCTGAAATAAGAGGTGTTAATGAAGCTGGAAGACAGGGTAATCTTTCTCAAACTGGTTTCTCTAACACAGGTGTACAA
>JAAYFJ010000061.1 GCA_012728295.1 Tissierellia bacterium
ACCCAATGGTATCATATCCTGCTTTAGCTTTTTCAACTGCTAATGGTAATCCCACATAACCTAGCCCAATAACTCCTAAAACAGCTGATTTATCTTCTAATTTTTCTTTAATCGTACTCATTTTATCCTCCAATATTATCTTAAACTCTATATTTTAAATAATTCTTATTAAATAATTTATACTCTTATTAGCTTCCCATAAATAAGTATACAACAGCTAAGGTCAATTTCCTATTCTATGTAATTAAGATTAGATTTCCGCTGAAAACTTATAGCTGAAGGAAATATTTCTCGTCAATATAGTTCTTGAAGATCTCTAACAGCTCAACATACAGAGTTTTATCCTTGCAACTGTACATCTCGAGGGCAAGCTCTTTGGCTGTGTGAGCAGCCATGAGTTCAGGATTAGCCTCCAGTAAAATCATAACCTACTCTTTACCTCGCTCATCTAGATTGCTGTAGCGCTTTGTAAGAAGCTTCCAATGCCTGTTGGTCTTAACGCCTTGTTCTTTGGCTAAGGCTGTTCTAGTCTGAGAAAAGGCCCACATAAACTGTTTAACGCCGTGAAAAGGGTCGGCAATAACTTTAGCCCCTGGGTAGCACGAGCGTGCTATGGAGCGGTAAGGCGCCCATAAATCTTGACTGATAGTTTCTAGACTTTCAAACATCCCAGAAATATGCTCTTTGACAAAACTTTGTTGTCTTGTTTCTAGGATGGCTATGATTTTACGGCTGTCGCCGTCCATCAGCACGAATTGATAGTTAGCATTTTCAAGCTTAATAAACCTCACTTCATCAACGGAGAGGTTTCTTACATTACGTGGATTCACTTGAGCTTCGCGAAGTTCAACCTTGTCAAAGTGACGGATTAAATTGCTTGTAGAAACCTTATGCATTCTAGCGATCATAGAATAACTGGTAGTTTCTTTTAAGCAACTGATCATGTTCGTTATGAACCCATTAGTTTTCTGTTGATTTCCAGAAACATCTAGCAGTTTTTCTGTCGTAGATCTATGACAATCAGGACAGTAATACATGGTTTTAGTTAGCCTTAACAATATGTTCTTGGAATTGTATTTGCTGATGGTGGTGCATGTTGTTTTATAGTCCTTAATCATTGATATGACCTGACCACAGTGTTTGCATCCTCCTTCTGTAGATGTGGATTTTCCATCAAAGCCAATATAGTTTTCATCTTCGTATGTGGCTGTAATTTCAATCTGATTGAGGTTTAAATTTATTTCACACTTCTCTGTTGGGAATTTGCTTAATACGGTTTCAAAATAAGTCTTAGCTGTGTTATAATTTCTCATAGATGAAGTCCTTCCTTGTTGTTTTAATTGTTTGTTTTGCACTACAATTATAAACTAACTTGGTAGTAAACTTCATCTTTTTTATTATATCCCCACTAAAATATTATAGTACCCTTTTTAATAAAAAATCTATGCAAATATCCCACAGAAAAGTGTGAAATAAATCTAAACCTCAATCAGATTGAGACTACAGCCACATATGAGGATGAGAACTATTTTGGCTTTGAGGGAAAATCAACCTCCACAGAAGGAGGATGCAAGCACTGTGGTCAGGTTATATCAATGATCAAGGACTACAAAACTACATGCACTACCATCAGCAAATACAA
>JAAYFJ010000009.1 GCA_012728295.1 Tissierellia bacterium
GAACTTAAAATGTTAGAAACATATTGGTCTGACCACTGTAGACACACTACGTTTAATACTGAAATTGATGATATAGCTTGGGAAGAAGGACCATATAAGAATGCCATTGAACAAGCATTTAAATCTTATCTTTCATCCAGAGAATACGCTTTTGGAGACAAAGAAAAATCTATAACACTTATGGATTTAGCAACCATTAACGCTAGGGAAATATCTAAAAAAGGGCTTCTTGAAGATAAAGAGAAGTCGGATGAAGTAAATGCTGCTAGTATAGAGGTTGAAATTGAAGTAAATGGTAAACCGGAACAATGGTTACTTATGTTTAAAAATGAAACCCATAATCACCCAACTGAAATAGAACCGTTTGGTGGCGCATCTACATGCTTGGGGGGAGGAATTAGAGACCCTTTATCTGGTCGTGCTTTTGTTTATCAGGCGATGAGACTAACAGGCTGTGGAAATCCCCACACTCCTTGGAATGAAACTTTAGATGGAAAATTAGCTCAAAGAAAGATTACCAAAACAGCTATGGAAGGATATAGCTCTTACGGATATCAAATCGGTGGTAGCACTGGCAATGTTAAAGAGTTCTACCATGATGGTTTTGTTGCTAAAAGAATGGAATTGGGTGCTTTAGTAGCAGCAACTCCTAAAGATAACGTTACAAGAGGAACCGCAGAGCCAGGGGATGTGATTATTCTACTAGGTGGAAGAACAGGTAGAGATGGGCTTGGAGCGGCAGTAGGTTCTTCTAAAAAACACACTGAGGACTCTCTTCACAAAGGTGGAACCGATGTTCAGAAAGGTAATCCGTTGATTGAAAGAAGGATAATCAGATTATTTAGACGTCCCGAGGCATCTAAATTGATTAAAGTATGTAATGACTTTGGTGCTGGTGGGGTATCAGTTGCCATTGGAGAGCTTGCCGATGGTCTTCATATAGACTTAAATGCTGTTCCAGTCAAATATCCTGGTATGAACGGTACTGAAATTGCACTGTCTGAATCGCAAGAGCGTATGGCAGTTGTGCTTTCATCTACAGATGTAGATGAGTTTTTAATGTATGCTGCACAGGAAGATTGTGAAGCAACTATTGTGGCTCGAGTTACCGAAGAACCTTATGTAACTATGGTCTGGAATGATCAAACAGTGGTTAACATCTCTAGAGAATTTATTAATACAAATGGAACGGTTAAGCATACTAAAGTGAAGGTTCTTCAGCCTGAAAGTGAATATTTTACTAAAAATAAATATGAAAATGTGTTTATAGAATTGAAGGAAAAACTTAGCTCATTAAATGAAGGTAGTCAGGCTGATCTAAATATGGCTTTTGACACTTCTGTTGGCGGAGGAACAGTTTTTTTACCATATGGTGGTTCTAATAGATTAACTGCTATTCAAGGTATGGTAGGAAAGTTTCCGGTAGAAGAAGGATACACAAATGCATGTTCTGTAATGAGCTTTGGATACAATCCGCAAATTAGCTCTTGGAGTCCTTTCCATGGTGGATATTATGCAGTTTTAGAATCTTTGGCGAGACTTACAGTTTTAGGAGGAGATCCAGAGAAAGCTAGATTAACTTTCCAAGAATATTTTGAAAGATTAGGAACAGATGCGGGAAAATGGGGAAAGCCATTCCAGGCGCTCTTGGGAGCTTTCTTAGTACAAAAAGCGTTTGATGCCCCTAGTATTGGCGGAAAAGATAGCATGAGTGGAACTTTTGAAGACATTTCCGTTCCTCCAACTTTAGTTAGTTTTGCTGTTGGTGCTACAACTGTGGAGAGAGTGGTAAGTCCAGAGTTAAAAAAAGCTGGTAATACAGTTATTTGGATTCACAATGAGATGGATGAAAACCATTTATTAAATTTATCAAAAGTTAAAGAGAACTATGAAAAAGTTAGAGATTTAATTAAAGAAAACAAAGTATATGCGGCCATGGCAGTTGAAGGTGGAGGCGTTATTGCAACTTTAAGTAAAATGGCTTTAGGAAATGGCATTGGAGTTAACTTGATAAATAATAGGTGTGAAGATTGGTTTACCTCATACAATGCCGATATATTATTAGAAGTTGAGTCAGAAAAAATATGGGGAGAAGATGCAATTGTACTAGGTCATACAGTTGACTCAAAAGTAATATCATTTAATGGGGAGAACTTAGATCTTGATGAATTAATTTCCATTCAAAGGGGAGTATTAAATCCAATTTTTGGAGTAAATGACACATTAGGGAATGCAATAGAAAAAGAAAATTTTGTAAACAAAGCTATAGATACGTTAAAAACTGGCAAGAGACCATTGGTTGTTATCCCTGTTTTCTTTGGAACTCATGGGGAATATACGTTGAAACAAAAGTTTATTGATGCTGGAGCAGATGTGGAATTAATTATCTTTAAAGATCATGATATAGATACCTATGAAGATATGGTTTCTGACTTTGCATCATTTATTGACAAAGCTGATATCCTTGCTTTGCCAGATGGTTGTGTATATGGAAATGAACCTGAAACAGGGGGGAAATTCCTTACTATGCTGTTGAAAAGGGATGAGATAATAAATTCTGTTAATAGATTAATAGATAGAAAAGGTTTGGTATTAGGAGTTGGTGATGGTTTCACAGGGTTACTAAAAGCTGGTTATTTTGAAGATGAATTAGGCTCTGCTCCAAATTCATTTATGTCATATCATGTAAGTGGAAGATTTAATCACACCTTAAGCCATATAAAAATTCAAACAAATGCGTCACCATGGACTTGTTTAATGAAGGCAGGAGACGTATTTACTGCTCCAGTGGCAACTCAAATGGGAAGATTTATCTCAAGTGATATGGCACATCTGCTTGCTAATGGGTTAGTTGCTGGTAGATTTGTGGGTCCTGATGGGAAATATGGTGATGGCATTGAATTTAACCCTACAGGCTCTGAAGCTCAGGTAGAGTCTTTATTGAGTAAAAATGGTCAAATATTTGGTACGATTTCTGCAATAGATAGAACGGGAATTGATTTATACAAGAACAGAGAGATTTATGGAGAACACAAAATATTTGAATCAGCTGTTCATTACTTTATGAATTAGGGGGAAGATATGAAGGTTGGAATAGTAATGGGTAGTTCGTCAGATTTGGAAGTGGCAAAAAAAGTTGCTAAGACCTTGACTTTTTTTGAAATTGAGTGGGAAATGGAAGTGATTTCTGCACATAGAACTCCAGATAGAGCCATTGACTATGCAAAAGATGCAAAGAAACATGGAATAGGTGTAATTGTGGCTTTGGCTGGTAAAGCTGCCCATTTGGGTGGTGTTATTGCAGCATGTACAAATATACCTGTTATCGGTATCCCAATAAAAACTTCTATGATGGGAGGGCTTGACTCGCTATTATCTATGGTGCAAATGCCTAAAGGTGTTCCAGTTGCAACTGTAGCAGTAGACGGCGGGGAAAACGCTGCTATTTTAGCTGCGCAAATTCTTGGCCTCAATAATTCGGAAATTGAAATTAAATTAGCTAAGCATAAGGAAAAGCTTAAGGAAGATGTTGAACTTATGAACAAAGAAGTGGAAAACTTTAAGGGGGATCTATCTTGAGCGGAATCTTTGGAATGATAAGTAAAAACAACACGCACGTTAGCCGAATTGTATATTATGGGTTATACGGAATTCAGCATAGAGGTCAAGTATGTGCGGGTATGGCTGTAAACAATAATGGCTTCATAGATTATTTTAAAGAATTGGGCTTAGTTCATGAGGTATTTACTCAAGATAAAATCGATAGGCTAATGGGGAAAATGGCAATAGGTCATGTAAACACTAACACTGGAATTACAACCTCAAATTCAGTTATTAATGCTCAACCTCTAGTTGTTGGATATAAGCGAGGGGGATTAGCCCTTGTTCATGATGGAGCCATAGTAAACTACAAAAAGCTTAAACAAGAGATGGAAGATGGTGGAGCCATTTTCCAATCTCAACTAGATGGTGAAGTAATTGCTATGTTAATTGCAAGATTTCACAAAGATAGCATCGAGGATGCAATTATTCAGACTCTAGGTTTAATTAAAGGATCATATAGTTTTATTATTATGACAAATGACTGTATTTTCGCAGCCAGAGATCCTTTTGGCATGAAGCCGTTAAGCATTGGGAAATTAGGTGAGGATTACGTACTTTCAAGTGAAACCTGCGGATTTGAAACCGTAGGAGCTAAATATGTTAGGGACGTAGCTCCAGGAGAATTAATAGCCATTGATGAAAACGGAGTTAGGACTATCCAGCACAAACCTTTTAAGAGAAAATTATGTTTTTTTGAAACTATATATTTTTCTAGACCAGATAGCTTAATTGATGGTGAAAGTATTTATCTTTCTAGAATTGAATCAGGAAGAGAGTTAGCCAGACAGACTCCTGTAGATGCTGATATTGTAATTGGAGCTCCTGACTCAGGTATTGTAGCAGCAATTGGATATGCAGAAGAATCTGGTATACCCTATGCAGAGGGAATAATAAAAAATAGATATGTCGGCAGAACGTTTATTCAGCCTACCCAAGAGATTAGAGAAATGGGGGTTAGAATTAAGTTAAATCCGCTAAAAGAAAACATAAATGGCAAAAGGGTAATTCTTGTAGATGATTCAGTTGTAAGAGGTACGACAATAAAGCAAACAGTTAAAATGTTAAGGGATGACGGTGCAAAAGAAGTTCATATAAGAATAGCATCCCCACCAGTTAAAAGACATTGCTATCTGGGCATGGATACGCCGACTGAGGAACATCTAATTGCTGCTGGGATGAGCGTTTCGGAAATTGAAAAGAGCATTGAAGCAGATTCTCTAGGATATATTAGCTTGGAGGGTTTAAGCAATTCTATGATATATCCAAGTGGTTTTTGTACGGGTTGTTTTAATGGTGATTATCCTATTGCTAAGGAATAGAAAGGAGCCGTTATGGGAATGACATATCGCGATGCCGGCGTCGATAAAGAAGCCGGATATAAACAGGTAAAACTAATTAAAGATGTCGTAAAGAGCACCTTTACACCAGGAGTAATTTCCGAGTTGGGTGGGTTCGCAGGATTATTTGCTCCTGATTTGACAGGGTATGAAGAACCTGTGTTGGTATCAGGAACCGATGGGGTAGGAAGCAAACTAAAGCTTGCATTTCTTACGGATATTCACAATACAATTGGACAAGATTGTGTAGCAATGTGCGTTAATGATATACTTTGTCAAGGTGCGCAACCACTGTTCTTTTTAGATTATATTGCAACAGACAAGTTAATCCCTGAAAAAATGGCCGCAATTGTTGAGGGAGTTGCAACAGGTTGCAAGCTTTCAGGTGCGGCGCTAATTGGTGGAGAAACGGCTGAAATGCCGGGCTTTTATAGTGAGGGAGAATATGATGTCGCTGGCTTCGCTGTAGGTATTGTAGATAGAAAGAAAATAATTGATGGCTCTAAAATAATAGCTGGGGATGTATTAATTGGATTACCATCGTCAGGAGTTCATTCAAATGGTTTTTCATTAGTTCGAAAAATTGTATTTGAAAGAATGAATATGAAGGTAGATGATAAAGTTGAAGGTCTGTCAAAGACTTTAGGAGAGGAACTGTTAACTCCAACGAAAATTTATGTAAAAGCTGTATTACCTTTAGTAAAAGAAAATCTAATTAATGGAATGTGCCACATTACAGGCGGTGGATTCTTTGAAAATATTCCTAGAATGATGCCAAAAGGTTTAGGCGCTAAATTAGATATTAGCTCTATTAAAACTCCAGAGATATTCAAATTATTGCAAAAATGGGGAAATATAGAAAACAATGAAATGTATGGAACGTTTAACATGGGAATTGGGATGGTTTTAGCAGTTTCAGCAGGTAACGAAATAAAATGCTTAGACATGCTAAAGGAAGCTGGAGAACAACCTATAATTTTAGGCAATGTTGAAGATGGTGAAGGCGTAAAGCTATGAAGAAATTAGGAGTATTAATATCTGGCGGTGGAACAAATCTTCAAGCTCTAATTGATGGCTGCAAAATTGGAGAAATAAAAGGTGAGATAGCTGTTGTAATCTCCAGTAAACCAGGAGTATTTGGACTTGAAAGGGCCGCTAAACATGGTATTCCAGCAGAGTTTTGCAGTAATCAGGTTGACGTTCTAAATATATTGAATAAATTTCAAGTAGAACTTGTTGTATTGGCAGGGTATTTAAAGATTTTAGATCCAGAATTAATAAGAGCTTTTCCAGAAAGAATAATAAACATTCATCCATCCTTAATAC
>JAAYFJ010000055.1 GCA_012728295.1 Tissierellia bacterium
ATATATACTCCTATATGTCCAGGACGCCATAGTGCCAATCCTGGTACTTCTGGTAGGGTGCTAATTGGTCCCTTGCGTTTAGATAAGTTGTACATACCGTCAGCTGTCGTGTCTTGACTGCCATTGTAACGGATATTCCCATCACTCCACCATAGGTAGGACTTTATTAGTCCCACACAGTCAGCACAGCGTCTGTTAAGCCAATTGGCCTGTATATGGTCTGCGTATCTCCCTACTTCTCTTGGATATTGGCGGTACAACTGATTGTAGTTGTCCCGGGTTAGCACTCGTCCAAAGCTTCCCCATACATAGCCCCATCTTTGAGACAGCGCCATCTTGCAATGTTCTACCAATCCTATATTGTTCATTGTTTTGTCTCCAATCTATTTAACCTTGACTCATGCTCTATTATAGATTTTTCATGCAAAGCTTCTTGCTTGATTAAATAATCTAAAAAGTCTGAATGTTTATTTAATCTTTTATCGTGTCTCTCGTCAGTTTCTGTTAAGTGATCTATTAAAATGGTGAATTTCTGCACACTTAAATCCAGCTGCCTGATGGGACTGGTAATCTTCCATATCCCAAAGAAGATAGTAAAAATCGGCGGAATAACCATGGCAAAAACAATACCTAATATTTCATTTTGATTTATCATTCCTCACCTCCCCCACAAAGGGGTGGCGCCACAGGGGCGCCTGTTGTCTTAGCCTTCATTGGCAGCGTTTTGCTCATCAATCAGCTCTTGAACTAATGCCCTTAGATTCCACCTAGTGGGCACTTTTTCAATCGGGTTACCATATAGGTACACCCAAGAGAACCACGCTAGTACTACTGGATTGTCTTTTGTTAGAATCAACATTTTCACTACTCCCTTCATAAAAAATATTATAAAAATAGCGCCAGCCCCTATGGCTAACGCTAGTCCTACCCAAATCATGGCAATGGTGGCATTAATGGTTCTTCCTCTTCACCGCCACCCTGCATTAACATCATTGTCATTGTTACAAAGCCTTTGTCCACCTTCTCATTAAGTTCCTCTAAAGAAGGTGTTGGCCTTCCGGTCAAAGGCTTTGGATTAAATATCTGTACCATTAGCTAAAACTACCTCCTATCCCTGTCAGCTGACATTCAGATGTAGCTGTTCCTTTTTCCATGATTACTTTCACGCCTACTCCCCATTTTTCAGCGGTCTTGACTGAATTGGCAAGGTTTGCAGCCCTCTCTGCAAGTACGACCTCTGTAATGTCTTCCCAAGTTGGCGCAGTGTCATTTCCATTATTACAAGCAAAAACTCGTACGTTGCAACCAACGGGCTTCTTCCACACAGGCTGAACGTTTATCTTCTTTGCAGCAGCGTCTGTATCAGCTACTCTTACTATTACTTCAAGTCTAGGAACATGCCTTGTAAAAGTATACGTTCTAGTGGATCTACCCCCTAAAGAATCTGTTGCCACTATCTTCAGCGTGTGCAGACCAGGCTTTGTTTTAATCCACTCATTTGATGTTAATTTCCAAGTGTTGCTTTGGTTTTGCGTAAACTGTTCAGTGGTTTTTATTACTGCTCCATCTAATATTAGCTGTACTGTAACGTCATCTGCTTCTGTGTCTGTCACGCTATAAGTTACTGTTGGTGGCGTAGTTAGTGTTCCAAAATCCTTATCACTGCCGGATATGATAGGTGGAGCATTGGTCCTACGGAATGTGTATCTTCTGTAATTCGTTCCACCTTTTGTATCACTTACTGCAATTTCAACGGTATTAGTTTCGTTCAGTTCAAGCGCCTGAATTCTTTCATCCGAGATGGTAAAAGATAGCGTTTCATTTTTAGGGGCATTCTCAAAGCGTTTGATTTCTACTCTATTTAGCCTTACAGCAGCTGTAATTACATCTGATGGGTCCTCATCATCTACTTGGAAAATCACAGTAAAAGCACTGTTCTTACTACCCAAATCACCGTCAGAACCACTAATTGTGGGCGCGTTATTAACCTTTTCCCAGAAATATTTCCGCTCTGTAGATGTCTTTCCATCATGCGCCTTAATGGTTAGTGTGTGGCTACCCATTCCATAGTTTTTAATCTGAACTTGAAGAGCGTTTTGTACACCTAAGCTAATCGGTGTTGGTGCCTGTATCTGCAGGTCATCCATTAAGATTTCTACTTTTACGGAATCACCTTCAGCGTCAGTCACCATATACTCAACCTGAAAATCCGTATTCTTTCCGCCTAAATCCAAGTTTGCGCCTGAGATAATAGGCCCCGTATTAGCCAAACCATCACGGACATACCAATACTCTCCAGCTTTGCCATCTAGTGGATAAGTGTTTTCTTCAGCCACTACTGTATCTAGATAGACTCCTTTGGTGTCTTTGTTGATATAGTACGACTCGACTCGACCTTGTGCTGTACCCCACCACCAAAAATATCCGCCCGGACTTGAATCATATACTTGTCTATATGCACAACTCTGTACTGTTTTGCCATCCGAAGATACATCATAGTATCTTGTTCTTTCAGTGCTTCCTGCTATATATTCACCTGTTAAGCTTATTTTTCCGTCGCTAGACACAGTGTACCCTGAATAACCAGAAGATTCTGGGTGTGAAGATTGTCCCGTATATTCAGAGAACTTTATGCGGTACCGAGTTTCTCTTACCGTATTTACAGTATATTTTTTCCATCTATATATCGCCATTAAACAGCCACCACCCTTTTATTCGGCACATCATGCCATCCATCTATAACAGCAAAATCGCTAGCATTCGCAAAGAATATGTTATTTGGCATGTTATTAATAGCAGCTCCTTTGAGAGCAACAACCTGTAATGTCAGGTGCTGAACATATTCAAGTAGCTCTTTGTGCTTCAACCAAAGCGCATATAAGAATAAATCCATATGCCCTAAGTTTTCCGCGTCTAAGTCAGTTCCTGCTTGATATATCTGCCCTTCGTAAATATCGTGTTTAATTAAGCCGTTTCCCAAATCTGTTTCTATGCGAACGTCCGGAAATTCGCTGACGTGGTCTTTGAACCTTATCATTGGATACATGTCCCAACCGCTTACCAATTTATTTATTTCTTCAATACTTCCCGTTTGGTAAGTCTGCATAGTTATATTATCCATTCAACACCTCCTCTGCTGTTAGCATTCTTTCTTCTAGCCTTAGCGCAAATTTAGTCACTAGACTATATCTATTACTGCGTTCTACATTATGTGCCTTTTCCATAAGCACATCTCCATCTGCGTTTTTAAGACGTATAGACTCTATTGTTCCACTGCCGTTTCCTGTCTGGGTGTGAATTTTTATTAAATTGTCCTGCACTTCTTTGTGGATTATTGCAACCTGTTCTACGACTCCATCTACCGTTATTTCTGCAGTTGTAATACAGGATAGAATAAAGTTTGCTGTAGCTTTAATTAGCTTTTCTGTTATCATAGTAACCGCTTCACCTCCCCGTTATCGTTATAGTGTGCTTCTCTAACTGTCTTTATAGTTCCGTTGTCATTATAGTAAACTTCTTTAGCCATTTTTACTGCACTGTCATTATTAAGGCATAAGCCTAGTTGTACATCTCTCACATACCAATAATCTCCGGATTTACCATCTAACGGGTATGTGTTTTCTTCAGCCACCACTGTATCTATATATTCGCCCTCGCTATAAACTGTTTTACTGCTTGATCTAATAGTTCCTTCGGATTTATGTGTAGCATAACCTATTAAATAGAATTTTGTTACTCCGCCGTTGTTTCCCAGTGTGTACCGTGTAGCCGTGGTTGATGAATCAATATAAGCTCCCGTCAACTCCGCCTTACCAGTAGACTGGTTAATAATGTAACCGGCTCTCCCTGGAACCGAGATGTGGTTGTACTCATAGAAATCTATCGGCTCTCCAAAAGACATGTAGTACGTTTTTTCGGTTCTTTTGTTTAGGTTGTATTTCTTCCATCTGCATAATGTCATTCTATATCACCAACCCCACAGCCCCATTAGGCAGCTGAGTTTCCGTTGGAGTGGACGTAAACACATAAATACTACGCACCTGTCCATCATGTCCACTATTGTTAGCGATTAGCTTCCCTGTCATAGTTCCACCAGATTTACTTAATTTGTTTGAGTTCAAGTTATTAACAGACTGTTTAACAGTTGCTATTGATTCAGATAACACTTTCCCCTGATTTGCCGTAAGCGCTTTTGTGTTATCGGTTGAACTTAAACTATCAACCAGTTGTAAAGGATCTCCTTTATCTCCTTTTGGCCCTACATCTCCCGTATCTCCTTTATCTCCTTTTGGCCCTACATCTCCCGTATCGCCTTTCGGCCCAATCGGTCCCTCTGGTCCTGCCGGACCTGCTGGCCCTTGCGGACCTACTTCACCTTGTGCACCAGTAGCTCCTCTATCACCTTTGATACCTTGCGGACCCACATCTCCTTGAATCCCGCGTTCTCCCTGCGGGCCTTGTGGACCAGGTAACCCCTGAATACCTTGAGCGCCTGTATCACCTTTCGCGCCCGTTGCACCTGTAGCGCCTGTTTCTCCCTTGTCACCTTTAGGTCCTTGTATATCGCCTACGTCAACCCATTTGGTCCCTTGCCATGCCCAAAGTCTTCCCACTATAAAATAAGCATCTCCGGGATTTCCCGTTATAGGCAGCGCTGCTTCAGATTCGACCGAGCCTAATATTTTAATTCCAGCGCCCATCTCTCCCTTAGGGCCTATATCTCCTTGTGGACCTTGTGGTCCCCGGGGACCCGTTGCTCCTGTATCCCCCTGCGGTCCTTGTCTTCCCTCGGCACCTCTGGGTCCTGTCGGTCCCTGAATTCCCTGAATACCTTGTTCTCCCTGTGGTCCTACTGGTCCTACTTCACCTTTAGGGCCCTGGATTCCCTGTTCTCCCTTTATTCCTCTTAGCCCTTGAACTCCTCGTTCTCCTCTTGGTCCTTCTGGTCCTTCTGGCCCTTGGGGTCCTACCTCGCCTTGTGGTCCAATCGGTCCAACCTGATATGGCAAGTCATTCCAGCGTTTAACACCATCGCCAAACTTACTATATCCTGTATCATACTCAACCATCTGTTCCCCGGCCAACGGCATTGGATTAGTGCGTTCTAGATACTCCCTAGTGCCTCCGCGGTGAACGAATCTACCAATATGTGTTACATCTTTTTTCATTAATCCACCTCCCCTATTACAAATATGTCAGCCTCATCCAGGGCTTCATACTGCTGTACATTCGTATAGTTAACATTATCTGGCGCCAATTTCGTCTTGTGCTGTCCAACCTTCTTAACCCAATCTTTAGCAGTGTATTCTCCCGCATTGATGTCCAGCGTTGCTTCTATGCGCTCTCCACAGTTCATTACATAAGGCTTGATTCCGCAGGTTATTTCACCGCATTTATAGCGCCTAGAACGGTGAGCGGCAAAGGCTGTGTTCAGTGTTAAAACTGTGTGCCAGCAAACCCATATGTTTATCCCTAAGTGTGCCGGTACTACTATATCAATACTGTCTAAAACATTGGTTGTAAGACTATCATTGATTACTTCTAACCTAAACATGTAATTCTCATACTCTTTTACAAAACGAACGTAATATCCAAAACCTTTACAAATGGACACTATCAGCTCTCTAGTAGTTACTGCTCTGCTCCTTAATCTAGCAGATAGACGTTGTATTCTGTCATTAACAGATGATTTAGTTTTCTTAAGCCCAAAGATTTCATCTAACCTATCAAGAACAGGATTTGGGTTTTCCAGGCGTGTTATTGAATTAATAAACGAGCCCCAAAGCACTTCTTGGACTCGTTTATCTACTCTTATAAACTCCTGATCCTCAGCATAAAATAAATCATCAAAATCAGGAATCTGTCCTATGAATTTTGGAAGGTTCTTTTTAAACCTCTCTCCTCTCATACTATCACCACTTCTCCAACTATTGGAATCTGCTCCACTTCCAGTCTAACATTCTCTTTTTTATTGTTCATTGTGGCTGTAACTACATCTAATACGCCATCTATATCCATTACTATATCTATCATCTTTGCATAGGATACCATTGTAAATGAAATATCTTCTTTTCTTCTGGTAGGCTCACCGGCATAAGATGTTTTTCGATAATACTTGTCTAACTTCTCTTTTATCTCCGCCTTTACAATGTCTTTATCTGTCCCTGTTTTTAATGTTAGCGTAAGGTTTATATTTATAGCTATCTCTGTAGCAGTTGTTACAGTTAAGTTTGCTCCTATAGGAGCTAGCTCTGTTCCTTGACCATCATCAGGGTCTATATAATTTTTAACTTTGTTAATCAATTCAGTAGTAGCTGCTCTGGCATTACTATCTAGAATAGATACTTTAACTGTACCAGGACCGTTCCATAACGGGAATACCAATACCCTTCCAACTCCCTGTACAGACAGCGCCCAGTGCATATAGTGATAAGCATTGCCCGAAGTGCCAGGATATCGAATATACAAAAGCAACCGATTTCTAAAGCTCTCATCATCTTCAATATCCACACCGCCCCTAAACTCTTCATTATCGACTCTAGTAATTCCATTTATACCACGATAATCTTCAATAGCATTCTCTGGTACATTTCCTTTTTTACCTAAAGTAGTACATTCACACATTAACCTAATATTAGTATCTTCAATGGTTCCACTTTCCAGTGTCTTAAAACTTAATGTATCAGATCTTACTATTGCCCCTATAGGGATAATGGTTCCTGACGGGCCATAGAATGTAACATAACCCCTTGATGCCGTTGCTTTTTTTCTCTCTAGACCATAATCTAATGCCTTGCGGTCTAAATATTCATCTTCAGCAGTATCTACAAAATGCATGTCATTAACCCAGTCAATGTACTTATATACTCTCTCTAACTCCACACCTACGGCCTGTGCATTATCTGAGCCCAAAGAGCCTTCTATTTTATTAGCTGGATTTCTTAACTCTTGTTTAATTCTTCTTATAATTAAATCGGAACTGTACATATCACATGCTCCATTCTATCCTCAAACACAGAAGTAAAATATACATCAGCCTCAAGGACTGATTTCACTTCCCTTAGTTCTATTTTGTCAATCGAAACAATAGAAGGATGTACTATCAATGTTTCAATAATATATCTTTTAATTTCTTCTTTTTTCAGTTTGTCAGAAATAACTTCCCCGACCAGAGTAAAAACTTCCGTTCCAAATTGGTCAGAATAAGCCCTATATCTAAATCTGTCTGTCCTTACTGCTTTATAAATCCAAATCTTTAAAGCCTCATTACCATATACATAGTAGTGTTTTCCATCCTCTGTTTTTAGTTCGTTTTTATGGAAGTCATAAGCATAGTCGCAGAAATCTTCTTTATCAGGTAGGTCAAACTCCAAATCTTCTATTTTGACCTCAACATCTGTACTAAAATTTTTAGGCAATACACTCAAGCAATCACCACCCTGTTATGAACTATAAAAGAATCTCCTCTATCGCTCACAGCTATTAAGTCACCTACTTTAAACAATTTCTCATAGTCATCAGGGTCCAATTCTAAATCACCAATATCAACAGTCGCATTTCCTTTGATAGTATCTGGAGTAACACATGTTATTTCGCTGTGTTGTTTGATTCTATCTACAGCCGGAAGATACACCGTAAAGTCATTGGAATTATATTCTGACCCGTTTATTGTAAAGGTGAAAGGCTTTAGCTTCAGTACTTTTCCTATTTCAACAGCTGCTTTTAAACCCTCATCTTTTTTGCCGTTATATAAGAGTTCAAGTGTCTTAGTCATTTCCATCAGCCCCTTTCATTGTATTTTCAGTTGTCAGCTGCAGCTTAACGGTATGAATATTATCCTTTACGGAGTGCACATCCTCAGCAATGTAATACTTGCCTTTTGCGTTAACACCTTTTACATTAACAGAATATCCTGTTTTATAAGCCCAATCACCAAAGCATTCAACATTAATATCAGTTCTTGCACCTTTAAGGATTCCTTGTGTATCTTCCACTTCCCCACGAATTATCTTTTGTACTAATCCAAAAGCTTCTTGATCTCCTGAATTTTCATTGCCTTCTTTTTTCTCATCATTTTCTTTATCCCTAATAACTTTAGTCTTATTAATCATGTTATCAATCGATTCTTCAAAAGATAACCCAACTAATGTCCCCGGCAAATCCTGAACCCTATATTCTAACAAAGCTCCAACTGTTTGACCTTTTTCTACAACGTGAATCGCACCGTTTTCAACCACCATATGGTAGACCTTCTTATTCTTTCTAGAAGCCTTTGCATATGCCCCCATAATTATGTCATAGGCGGTTTGATTACGACCGTTAATAGTTACAACCTCTCCAGGCTCCAAGCGCCCAACAGGCAAACCTAACTCTCCTAAAACAGAAGAGGCTATATCAGAACAGCTTTGATTTTCAAATACCGCCTTTTCTGGTTCACTTTTAGCCACGTAAATAGACATGTCATAAGCTGTGATTCTTTGTTCTGCCTTATTATCATCCATATCACGAAACCACACAATTCCAGAGAACTGTGTGGCTCCTTTATCTATGACTAATATTGTTGAACCCAATTTAATATCCACAGAAGGCAAATAATAATCAGCCTTTGGTCTTATCACATTTAGCTCTAAAGTTCTCGCTACCTGTGAAGTAGATCCTCTAATAGAAAGGTTTCCGCATATTTCTGTAATATCCTTGCCCATAGCTATAACTTTCATTAGGCCACCTCATCTCTAGGTCTATTTCTAAGACCCGTATTTGGACTAATGGCCCTCCGACTGTTACAACACCCGGCATTAGCAAACCTATATTCTTCCAACTCTAATGTAAAATACAAATCTCCACTGCCATCCATTTCTTTCTTCTCGGCCCTGAAAGATTCAATAGCCATGGCTAAGTTAATATCAGTTCCCACTATTACTACTCTTAGAGGCTTTTTAGATGTCCTCCAGTTCTCAATCATAGCATGACAAGCCCAAGGGTCAGGATGAGAATTAGATAGCAGAAATGGATATTTATGATTAGGGAAAAAGCTATTAATCGTCAGCTTTCTAAGTTTAGTCCCACCAATAGCCTTTAAGTCTCCTATCTCTAAAGTCGTAAAGTTATAGGTGTTTTGTCCACACTCTGTCTGAAATGCCTGTAACGGAACTGGTAATTCCAATACTTGTGCGCGGTTACAAAAGCTTAATATACACTGTTGCATTTTCTCACCCCCTTAAGCAATATTTGGAATCAATCGTTTTATTCTTCTTTCCACTTCATCACCGGTTTCTTTAGCATCTTTACCGGTAATATTAATAACCAAATGATTATTAACAGTAGAGTTGCTTTCATTGTTCTGATTCTGATTCAATATCTTTCTAGACTCTCCTGCAGGGAATATTCTAGCACCTCTAGGAAGGTTAATAAGCTCAGGTCCTCGTTCGTTTATTGCTGTCCAACCACCAGAAAAATAGTCTGTTCCTGTAGCATTTTTTGTGTATTGAGCCATTCCACCTGGTACCAATCCTCCATTAGGATTACCTCCACCACCTAACCCACTAAAGAAGCTTATTACACTGCTAACCGCTCCTTTTAATGCGTTAAACTTATCAATAACCCAATCCACCGCCGATTTTAAGCCATTGAACACAGAAGTTACCGCCCCACCTATCAACTCTGCAATTTTACTAAAAGCGGGTTCTACATAATCATTGATAATTCCACCTATAAAATCAAACGCTGGAACTACATAGTCAGAAATAACCCCCGAAATCCAATTAAACGCTGGCACTACGACACTATTTATTACAGTCCCAATAAATCTAAATACCGGAGCCAATACTCCTGAAGCCACAGAACTTACTAACTTAAGCACTGAGCCAAATAAAGGAATTACAGCCCCAGCAAGGTTAGACAACGGACCTAATAACGGCTGTACTGCAGTTTTAAGCGCATTGAAAACAGAACTGACACCCTCGCCCAAAGGTTCTATAGCTGTAACTACTTTATCAAACACTTCAGGAATAGCCGTTCCTATTTTCTCACTTATAGGAATCAACTTAGATAGTGAAGGTTTCAGCCTATCCAACATCTTCAATCCGGCATCCGATATTCCGGACTTAACATTACCCATTACAGTTGAAAATTTCCCTGCGCCTGATTCTGCTAGTTTACCGGCTCCACCTTCAAACTTACCTAATAGTGTGTCTCCTTTGTTGTCCTTCATATTAAACAAGTCACCGCCAGCAGCGTCAAAGTCTTCTTTTGAACCCTTAAAACCAAATTCCTTTAAGCGCTCCATCTCGCCCATGTCAGCGTCTGCAAGCGCTTCCATTGCATCAGAAATGGTTTTCCCTGGTGTTAATGCTGCCATATCCTCTGCCAGTTTTACCATTTGCATGCCCCGGTCAGTATCTCCGCCTGTAATCTGAACAGCTCTTGTTCCTGCAGCAATAACTTCACCAGTCTCAAACGGCGTTAGGTTAGCTTCTTTTCTCAATGCAGAAAGATACTCTTCTGATTTAGCTTCATCTCCACCTAAAAAGTGGCCCATGGAGATCTTTTGTTTTTCAAGTTCAGAGCCTGCATTCCAAAGAGCTCTACCTCCAACTATACCAGCACCAACTGCAGCAGCTCCTGCAGCAGCTAATCCAATTACCGTTGTTTTAGCCAATCCTGCAAGTTTTCCGCCAATCGACTGTAAGGACCTCATTACTTCGCCTTTACCCTGTAAAGATAAACTCACATGATGTTTTTTCCCTGTTATTTTAGACAATTCTCTACTCAGTTTACGAGCATCTTGCTGTGCTTTGATGAATCCAAGCACATTCATCTTGATGTTTTTCCCCTGTTCTTTCACTGATTTCAACTTACTCTTTAGCCTATCTACTGCAGATGTAGTTGCTGAAACTTTAACTTTATAGTCTTTCCCTGTTGTTTTTCTAATCTCTGATTGCAGTTTTTGTAACTTAGAACGCACCTTATCATCTTTAACATCTTTTATCTTAACTTCATACGTCTTTCCAAAGGCTTTGTCCATGGCTGACTTAAATACATTCGCTCGCTTCTCAACTGTTTTTAGTCCACTACCTAGACCATCCAAAGAGGATTTAACCTTATTGGCTGTAGAAGTATAATTATCTTTTAACTTAATTTCTGAAAGGATTCCCATTTCTCACCTCTCTTTCTGCATCTATCATTCCTAAACACAATATTTTTTCATATGGGCTTAAATTTAGGGCATACTCAAATGTATGCCCTGCCTTTACCAGGTAACTGATGATTTCAAATTCCCCATCGTTACCTAATATTCGTTTTTTATTTCTTCAACCACCTTTGCAGCATCTTCTTTATATCCACAAGCTTCTGTCAGTAATTTAGCGGTTCTTTGTATCTCTCCAGGTAAAAATATCTTATCTACAATATCAAATGGTTCCGAACATTCATAGGTTTCTTGAAGTTCCTTATCCCTTAAATTTGGTTCTTCACAGCAAGTATAGATAAGATACTGGTCTTCATGTCCACCACCTTTAAAAGACGTAGAATCTATAACATCAGACATATCCGGTGTTCTAAATTTAAAGGTGCCCAAATCCTGAATGGAAATGTGCACCGGTTTAGTCTTTTTCTTCTGTATTAAAATTTTCTTTTCAATAAGCGTTTTAGCATTGATTAAAGCATTCTGCATTAGTAAATCCCCTCCGCAATATCTGAATCAGTTGGTGTAAATCCAAACTCAAATTCTCTTCCAACAATCTCCGGTTTAGTGAATCCAGCAACCTGAAATTTATTAAACCATACGTTACCAAGGTTTACCCTCTCCCTTTGTCCACCTACGGCATCCGGGTCATTAAGAGCTAAAGATAACACACTTCTTGGATCATGTCCTTTCTTATATGCATCTAATAATTTTTTAACACCTCTTGTGTAAACGTGCTGAACCTTAAAAGAACCAGACCCTTTAAGCCCAGTCATCTTAGAATCTACGTCTATACCTACCATTACATCCCCACGCTCTACCTCAATATCAGCAGAGCACTCTTCTACTTCAAATACCGCCTCACCGTCCCAGTGTAATGTTCCCCATGCTCCGGCTATACGTCTCATTCCTTTATTCTCATTAGACATTTACTCACCTCCTATTGATTTCTAAAACGAATCTTCAGATCTTCCATTGCGTCTAATAAACTTACAGTTCCCTCTAAGAACACATTAGATCCTGTATTGTAAGTCTTAATCTCCATGGCTGTCATTTTCTCAACATCTTGTCCTCTTTTAATGGCATACTTCCTGTTTTCAACCATATCAATGTCAACTCTGCTGTTGCCTGCTTTTTCTAATATGGTGTCTTGTAACTCCAAGAAATACACTTGATTTATTAGTGCAATAAATTGCTGCTTATTCTCGTATTTATTGAGAATTTTACCAACATAGAAGTTGTTAAACGTCTCTGATATATCGTCTTTAATCAGATGCATAGCTTCAACAATTCTAATCTTACTAAAGTCTTCACCCTTATCTTCATGACAGGTAGTAAGCGAGTTAACACCTCTAGCAATCTTGTATTTCTCTCCGTCATATGTTAGAAACAGTTTCCCTGCATTTACTGCAGCATCTTCATCATCCACAAAATCTAGGCTAGCATATGAAATCTTTGGCCATGTAAAAAAAGTAAAGGATCTGGTTAAAGGCAAAGCTGCTAGTTGAGATGCAATCAAAGCTGTAAACTCTAGCCCAGTATAATCAACTTTGTCATAGACCACCTTAGTGGTAGCAAAATTAATGATATTCTCATCATCTGCAACCTCTTCAAACCCCACATACTTTATAGTTTTATCTTTTTTCTTCACTATATCTTTATGCCAAGATAAAACCGTCTTAATATCTGTAGCCTCCAAATTTGGTGTTGCATAATAATTAAATTTCTGAAGAACTAAATCTTTTAATAAGTTGGCAAGTGTTCTATTTGTCCCGTCATAAGTTTCCACCAACAATAAATTAGGACTTGCCTCAAAAGCTAAATCAACGTATTTTTTAACCTCTTCTGAAAAATCATCTTCTTCAACATCAACCAACGAAGCAAATCTAAAACTATTTTTAGGCTTCTCTGCAGTTTCTTTTAAAATTAGCAACACAATCCCTCTCTCACTTCTTTGTATTGCTGTTAATCCCATAGATTCAAATTCAATCTGAATCTTAGGCATACCGATTGTAGGCATTTAATCACCCTTTCTATTCAATCTCTAAGTGAACAAACATCTCTTCCATATATTCTAATTTGCTGGAAATAACTCCATCCACATTTTCAGTTTCTCTCTCGTCAATAATGTTTTCTATATTTGTGTCTCCCTGGTCAAACTCAGCTTCGTTGCCACCAGAAGTTGGTACTAACGGTTTATACTCTTCCCAAAAATCAAAACGTATTACAAAATGCATGTCCTGGTCTATTAATTTAGTTTCAGGCTCTTCAAATACGTGTAAAAATCTGTCTTTAACTTTAAGTCCAATGCTGAATGCTTGAGACAGCTTTTCTGCCACTACCATCGCCTCTTTTACGCTATCATCTTTAGAAAAGAAAATAATCTCAATATCCACCTTCTTTTCAATGATATTTGCTGAAAACTTAGGTGTATTATACGAGATAAGCTCAACTGTTAGAGCTGGAGTCTGGAGGTTTCTTATTCTTTCCATATGAATTTTCTTTATGCCTGGAAACATTACACGCAGATAATCTGAAATGGAATCAAATATATCTTGTAAACTAATCACTTAACCTCGCCTCCGCTCTACTAATAGCTTCTCTTATAATTTTAGGCATCTTAGCCTTAGCTGCTTGCCTTCCTTTTCTGAAAGTGTATTGACCTTTAACATATGATTTTTTTAGCCTTTTCCCTAGCACTGGAACGAATCTACCCGGTTGTTGCCTATGTCCATATTCATAGTGTTCTGCATAATCTAAGTTATTAGACACAGTTGCTACAAATTCAGAGCCGTGTTTTTCTGTACCTTCAAAATTAGTTGATCTTGCCAAATCCCCGGACACACGGTGGATATTGTTTCTGACATCATCTCTCCACTCCATCCCCATTTCATTCATGCCTATAGTAATTTCTTCATCAAAGACTTTTCCAAGGCTTGCAATCTTTTCCATTTCCTCTTTTAGGCCCGTTGTCTTAATCATGCCTTGTCACTCCTAATTAGAGGAACTTCTATATGTGACTCATAAACTGCACCCTCTCCGGCAATAAAGAAGTATTCCCTTCCATAAACATCCGCTACAATATCATCTCCGGGCAAAATTACAACATCCGGCATAGCAAACAACACCGCAGTATAGTTAACACTTTGAACGGTATCTGTTAATCCCTCGGTAGATCCTTGGGTAAAAGATACAGCACATTTTAAACTGTCATATACGGTCTCTAGCTCATAATCATCAAATTTCCCTTTTCTGGCCACTTGATTCCTTACTACAGTAGCTGTGTGATAATACGTAGTTGCTAATATATCTGCATCTGTCATCTCGTCACCAGCTTTCTAAAATTGAACAGCTGTCTTTTATAATCCCTAATTACATCATCTATTGTTGTGGTGGTGCTACCTGAAGGACCTCCATAAGTAATCTGAGTATCCCCGCGTTTGATACTTTGGATTTTACCGTTTTGTCCTTCATTAATAGTTTTTAAGGCGTAGCTTGCCACCATTTCAATTATAATAAGCTCTAATCCTTCTGGAATATCATCTCTATGACAATAGTTTTTAACCTTTTGCTCTATTAATTCAAAATAGAAATTTAAAAGGTCATCACTTACCTCTTGGCCCTTTAGCAGCAGCTTTGCCTTTTGTAGCTTCTTCTCCATTACCATCACCACCAGGTTCTTCCGTTTCTGTAGAAACATCTCCTTCAGGTTCTTCTGTTTCTGGCGGAGTATCTTCCGAACCTTCAATCTCTTCAAGCCATTCCCCACCATTTACTAGAATCTCTTTGAAGCGTTCCTCGGAGACATCAAAGACATCTCCGATTTCACGTAATACACTTTCTTTTAAATCGAAAAACTCAATTAAAGCTTTAACTTTCATTTTCAACCTCCCATGCTCTATGCTGCAGGTGTTAACTTAGCCTTTAAAATAGCATTTTTGTTCTTGTCAGGAATGTACTTACCATATTTCGCAGCACCTTGGATTGCCACTCCTGCAAAATCCTCACTATCTAAAATTCTGTAAACTTCAATACCAACTCCAACTACTCCAACATTGTCAGCAGCAAACATAACCTGCTCTCCAGTCTGGAAATATTCGCTTGCCAACTCTTCAAGGATAAATCCTTTGAACTTCCTAATCTCTTGTTCCTCTACATTTGCAGTAGATTGTTTTGCAGTAGTAGTCAGCTTATGGTCTACCAAGAAGTTATACACATCAGCATTTACATATGCCACCCAACCAATATCCTTAGAAACTTTATTATCAACAAATTTCTTATGCGCTTCTGCAAATAACTTTGAAATTCCATCTTCTGTCATTTGTCCAGTTAGTGTTTTAGAAGCATTGTCTGAAATCGCTTTTCCCAACAATCCGTTAAGATGCTCTACCCATGCCTCTGCATGCAATGGAGTTCTTTCCTGAATCACTTGGTCAGCGTTGTCATTAACTGTAAAGTTGTCAACTCCCTCGTGAATTGCCAATGGCTTTTCATATGGTACTTGTTTGTCTACCGATTTGATTTCTTTACGATTTCCAAATCTGCTAGATCCACCAGTTCCTGTGCCAAAACCTACATTTTCACCCATATCATAATCTTGAATGGTTACATCTGTTTCTGAAATCTTTAATTCTAAATAGGTGTCCTTGTTGGTAATTCCGTCTTTAACCTGTAACGCTCCACCAAATGTTCTTAAGAAATGTTGTCTTGTCTTAAATACGTTTTGTAATAGCCCACCAAATTCTTTTGTAAATACTTTAATTGCCATAATTATCTCTCCTTTTTATTTGTATTTTTCGCTTACTGTTTCCCATACATTTTTAACTCCACCTGAAGTACCTGCCTTAGGAGGTGCGCCTTTTAACTGCTCTTTTACTGCCATTTCCAGCACCTTATCCCAAGAAGCTTTAAAGGAATTGATGTTTTTTAATGAGTTTTCTGCATCTTCTCCCATTAAAAAAGGAGCAAAGCTTTCAGCTACGCCTTGTTCCCTCAAATCTTTGCGAACTTGCAACTCTAGTCGTTCTCTTTCAAATTGCATTCTGTCGCTATCCAATTTTTCTTTTTCTTTTTTAAACTCCTCTTGCGCTCTCTCCTCTGCGCTTAACTTAGCAAGTCTAGCAGCTTCGGATTTCTCTTTTTTTAGATTAGCTTCAAATTCCTCTTGCCACTTCTCTTTTGCAGTTTTAAGCGCCTCAGTAACCCTTTTATCCGCTTCAGATTGTAGAGTCTTGTCAAACTCTTCTTGCGTATAAGTTTTACCTTCTGTAGGATTATTACTCTTAGTTACATCCTGTTTTTGCCCCTCTAAGTTATTAGCATCCCTTACAGTTGCATCACTCATATTTACCACTCCTTTTTATTGTATTAAAAAACAACCGCCTGTAAAAGCAGTTGTTGATTATCTGTTACTTGGCATAATAAAACCACCTGCTAACTTTAAGTTAATCGGTGGTTTCATCAGTACCACATAACGGTACAATCTCTGATCTTTCGTTCTCCTTTTGCCATTTCTATCAATGTTGTTTTTGCATGCCCTAAATGACTGCGAGTCTCTAATTCTCCTCCCACTAGTTCTCCTTGAAAATCATCAAAATTTTCAATGGATATACTAATTTCTTTACAAACTTTTGAATCTTCTGGATAATAGTTTGCGTGTATTCTATCTTTTTCTTTTCTGACTTTTTTCAAGTAAATCATAGTATCGTTCAGCCTCCTTTTGATAGTTATATGCCCTTGACGCTATTTTATGGGCTTCGTCTTGCGTTTTCCCTTGCAAAATCAACGACCGTTCCAGCTCCTCGTGTTTTAACAATGTGATATCATGTGGCTGAATCTTCCCTTGTGACAGTCTTTGCCATGACTGGGCTATTGCGAAATCTGGTTGAAAACGCGTTTTTTCACCATTTAAATCGTGTTCATCAATGAACAAATAGTGTTTTATTTCTAGTATAAACTCTTTGCGATATCCTGTATTTTTAGATATTCTATCTACATCGGTAGATTGATGCCTTATCTCCTCATAATAAAGTTTAGCGTGTGTGTTGGCTTCTTCGGAGTTCATATTCGTTATTCCTCCGCTTATTCCTCCGCTTATTCCTCCGCTTATCTTACTTTTATTATACCCTTTTTCTCCATTTCCTTCAACATACATATCATACCATTCCTGATATGTCATGTCTGCAGGTACTTTATATCTCTCGCCATCTTCACCTCTTGCCGCCTTAGTCTTACCTCTCTTATCCGGTCTATATGCAATAGTAATACTTCTGCACCTAGGATGCATTGGAGGATAATTAACACCGGGTACAGCATCTTCCACCGGAAAATGTTTTCCGTCTAACCTTCTGCATACATCAGACGTTTTCATGTCCAAAGTTGCACTAAATTCATATTCCTCTTGTCCTAACTTCTCGTAGACCAATAAATCAGCTTGGCTTTTAACAAAAGCCGTTTCTGTATGAATTAACGTCTTCGCAGCATGTTTATAGTCTGCCCCTAATACGCCTGTAATCTCTAATGTAAGTCTATCAATGCTTTTCCCTTCCATAATGTTTCTAGTAACAAGCCTTCTGACTTTACTGGCCACATTGTACTCTCTATTCCAAATGTTCTTAGAGTAGTTAGCTCCACTCCACGGAAGCGTCAGCACCTTTTCAACGGCGGTCTTAGACAGCTTTACATTATGATTATGCATAAGTTCATAAACTATGTTGTTTTTATCTTTGTAATGATCATACATGCTATTGTAATAGCTGTTTTCCAATGACCGGATTAAATGTTCCTTAACCATGTCTGATTGAACCTTGCTAAGCTTGGCAATATTGGCAATTATTTCTCCCTCAATCGCTTCTAGTCGATTAATTCTTCTTCGCATACATAGCGTATTAAGTTCCAGTAACAATGCCTCATTGCCGTTCCCAATTTCTTCAAGATATTTTTCCATGCTCATGCGCCATGTCCTATATTCACGGCCTTTAATAAGTTCTAACGCTTTGTTTTGGCTGATTTTGTTATCTCTAGCATATTGTCCGTATAGTTTTGATATCTCATCAATAATCCCTGTTCTTGCAGCTACATAATCCAGATTTAGCCTCTTTAAGATTTCATCCCCATCTCTTTCTAAATCTAAAAGAGCCATTCCACTTCTACGCTCCCAATAGTCTCTACTCTTCACCATCTCTCACCGCCGGTAGCTGGTCCTTTAATTTATCATATCCATCATCTATCAAATCCTGTTGTTCTGCAGAGCGTTTTTCTAATTCTTCTTTGGCATTCTCAACAAATGGCAACTGTTCGATTAAAGTTTCAACAGAAAGATATGGAGATAGATTTTGTATAACTTGAGATATTTCCAATATGTTTTGAGGCAGTGCATTATTGAACTGCATTCCAATTCCTGTAAACATCACTTCTTTATTTGTGATTTTTAAGATATTACATATCAGCTCAATTCTTCTCTGTAATCCTTTCTTAAATTTTCTCTCTTTTACAGACCTCAACTGCTCCATGGCAATTAATTTGTAGCGTAAAGATACTCCTGATAAGTTTGAACCGAAATTATCATCAGTCATATCAGGAGTTGCTGAAAATTTATGGATATCTTGTTTAATTCTGTTCTTATAATTTTCTACCCATGCATCATTTACATCTTTAATAAGCCATTTTGCATCACCGTTATCATCAACTAAGAGAATTCTATCCTCTCTAAGCTCTGCTATATCGTCCTCATCTGTTCCGTGCATATTTACCAGTACCAGATATGCATCCGTAAACTGTTCCATGTCATTTAATGTGTTCGATTGAGACAAATCATATGCATCTATAAGACTTATTACCGGCTCAAAATCCCCCATTTGTTCCTTGTTATTTTCATACAGTATCAGTGGAACATCCCCAAAGAAATGAGATTCTTCTCTATCTAAGTTCATACTTCCAGAACGATTGTTATAATAACAAACCTTGTCTTTATCGTATAGTTCAATGAATTCTACTGTCTTTGTATCAATTTTCACTTCATAATATCTAACTGCAAATCTGATATTGTTTTCTAGAGATGTATCATAAATAAAAAACACCTCATCCGGCTGAAGGTTGGTAAATCTAAGTTGCGAATCTTCGTCCATCCAAAGTATTTCAAATGCTTTCCCTTTGATGCTGCAGGTTTTTGCAATGTCTGCGTTTTCTTCCTGCTCATCATTGTATTTAAACACCTCTAAAAGCCTTTTCAAGAGTTCATCATCTTCGCTTGATACATTGTCTACTGCTGAGTATAAAACAGGCTGTCCAATGAAATATCCCGTCAATACATCTGTAATATACTTAGGATATGGGTTGACTATTTTGTTGTTGGGAACGTTTTTATCTTTTTGTTGGTCTAAGATATCATGCTTCCCCTCATAGTATTTTTGGAGTTTAATATATCTTCCGCACTCTTTTTTATGCCGTTCTATATATGCTTTTATCTCTTCAATACTCAAAGCCTCTTTATCTGTTCTAAACATTTTATCACCTATAATCCTAACTTAGATTTATTCATGGTCTTTAGCTTTCTTGGTTTGCGCCACGGTTCGATTCCATATCTTAATGCTGCAATAGCATCATCAAAGAAGTTCACAGGCTCATCTAAATAAATACTTCTCTTGTCATCAAACTTCCACTTCCATTGACCTAGCTCTTTTATTAGATTCGTACAAGAAGGATGAATTATTATCTTCCTTTGCTTCAACCAGTTTATTTGATTATTGATATACACATTAGGCGCAGTTCCTTTTTCTTTTTTAACGGGCATAGCATTATAACCAGCTTTTCTAAAAGAATGAATCCTGTCAGCTTCAGCACTGTCACAATACATGTGAACTCTTTTGTCAAAACTACCCTCAATATCTTCTATAATCTCTTCTGTGTCCTTTTCGTAGATATAACTCTCCTTAAGAACGTAAATGTCCCCATCTTTATATGCTAGCGTCAAAATAGCATTGGCATGATTAAATCCAAAGTCTTGACCATGTGATACATATTCATAATCCGAAATATCCTGTGATATGTCTCTTACATCCCAATTGCTTAAAATTAAACCGCCAACTTCACCCCAATTGCCAAGTCCGTAAATGTTATATCCATCAGGATCTCTTTCTTTACGCATCATCATTCTTCTATGATACGCTGAATCTATGAATCTATTTTGCAAATAGGTTGAATGGTGAGTAAAAATATCCTCGTGAGCAGTGTCAAAATACTTTGATTTTATCCAGTGTGTCGCACTAACTGGGTTAAAGGTAAATGTAATCTGATAATAAAGATTTGGGTTATCTAACTGGCCTCTTAAACGGTCGTCTAGTATATCCACATCTGCTTCGTTGAGTTCCGTTGCCTCTTCGCACCATATCCATGTTAATTTTCCTGTTTTAAAAGTTATGGATTTGACTTTTTCCCTTTGCTTATCGTCTTTCATTCCCCGGAATATTATTTTATTTCCAGTAGTGAGACACTCCATAGACAAAGGACTTTTATTGATTTTCCATACTCTTTCATAGTGCTCACCAAACAAAGAAAAAACAGCACTTTGCAACTCTGCAAATGTACTGTCTCTATTACTTTCATCTACTTTTCTAACAACTAGAAGATTGGCACCTTTATATTTAAAATCAGATAATTTTTTGATGTAATCTTGGGCAATGTTTACAGATTTACCTGAACCAGCAGAACCTTTTAGGACTCTATATCTTTTCTTGCACTCATTTACTTCTTTAAACGACCTGTTCCATTGTATTTTAACTGTTTTCTTCGCCATAATCATCTTCAAATATTATTGTTAGGTCTGAAGTTAAGTCTACTTTGTCTGTAAACAAGCTATATCTTTTTCCTAATAATTCAGCGGCTTTTAATCTTTCTTTTTCATCCGGCGGTTTCATTATTAACCTTGCATCAGAACAACCTTCTCCAACACCTTCAACAACAACTACTGCTGACTTACTCTCACCTCTAAGGACTGCTGTTAAGTATTTTAGTACCTCATCTTGTTTTGCTATAGCTTTATCTTCAAGCTCTTTCATCCTGTCAGATATATAGGATTTTACACTCACATTTTCCAACAATTTTATTACATTACCTTTAGCATATGTTTCACTGTATCCCGCATTAATAGCCGATTGGTAAGCATTTCCACTGATGATGTACTCATCAGCGAATTTTTTCTGTTTAATTGTCAATTTCAAGCACATCACCTCCTCATCACCTCATTTCTCCCACACAAAAAGGACACCCATAAAAGATGTCCAATTTGCAACCATTTATCAAGAAAGGAGGCGTCTATTTTATCTACCGTTCCACTTTATACTATACTATGTTTTTTCCGCACAAAACGCACAAAATAAAAATATTTGATATAATCTTTATAATAAACAATATTCTATAGGAGGTTTTAATATGGTAGGTAATATTGAATTATTCCCTAACATCCATTTAGATGTAAATCAATTAATTGAACAAGTAGACGGTTCTGTGGTCGGTTCTGTATTTGGCACTCTAAAAGATATCTGGGAGTATGTCTTCATAGGGATACATTATTCTAGTGAGGAGAAAAAACTAAAATATGAAAATAATTTAAAACTATTATCGTCTCAAATCCATTCTAATTTTGAAGGTATAGACCCGCAAAACCTTCAAGACCCAAAAGTTTCTATAGTAGGACCAGCTCTCGAAGCCTCTAAATATTATATCAGTGAGCCTGAATTAAGATCAATGTTTGCTAATCTAATTTCAGCTGCTGCTGATTCTAGTTTAAACGGCAAAGTTAGAGCTTCATTTACAGAGATTGTTAAACAATTGGAGCCGATTGATGCAAAAGTATTAGAGTATTTGTATCAAGAGCGAGAAACTCCCACAGTAGAATATAGAAATTCTAACAAAGATTCTGGTTCTTTCAATATAGTTCTAACCAATGTTTTTTAGCCCTATTCTACTACTATTGATGAAGCTACATTAATCAGTGCATCGATAAACAATTTAGAACGACTAGGCTTAATTAAAGTACCTACTGATGTTTGGATAACTGATGACTCAAAATATGAATGGGCTACAAACAATTTTATATACTTCTCATTATTAGAAACTTATGCCGATGAGAACCATACATTAAAATGCCATAATTATACTATAATAATGACTCAGTTTGGGCTTGATTTTAGCGAGATTTGTCTTTCAAATACTGTAGAATAGTATTATTAACATCAGAAACAACATTCTTTAACAAATTACTAAACATATTGTCTAATTCTTTCCAAAAATAACCCATGTATATTCTACAAACTAGGAAAGAAATAACTCCCGAAATAACTATAGTTTTAAGTTCCATATACTCCCCCTTCTATGCCTAAGTTATAAACACCTAGGCATATTTATTTTATCTAAATATCTATCATGTATCATTCTGGCATAACTTTCATTCCTGCTTCCCCATTTTCTTGAAATACTTAACCAACTTTTATCATGTACATATCTATCCTCAAAAATCATCCTCGTTCTACAGTCGGGAATGTCAGCGATAAACTCCTCAATCTCCAACCTCTGAAGCTCCGCCTTCTCTTTGCGTTTATGGAGAATACTGGACAGCTTTTCTATCCTATCCGCATCTATCCCCTCTATTGGAATACTCATATGCTGATAAGGAAACTCTGGATTAGAGCCTGTGACAGAGTCATGAACCATATTCTTTTGTAGCTTCTCAATTCTTTTCTCAATCCTATGGATCTCATATTTTAAGTCTGCGTAATTCTTCAAAGTTTCCTTATCCACTCAAAACCTCCTACAAATCCCCTTCTTTCACGAACACTCCGTTAATCATCTTACCCCGCCTATCTTTAATTTCGTTGTAAGCCAGGTTCACGCAATCCGTAAAATCTATATTTAGCTGCAAGGATAGTACCACCAACACTACTACAACATCTCCGATACCGTCTTTTATCCCATTAATATTATGTTTGTTAAAGGCTTTAGCTATTTCTCCGCCCTCTTCAAACAACTTATTAATCTGTGCCGTAGAATTTGCTATATGAATACCTCTATCTATCGCCCAATCTTTTATTTTTTCTACAGTGTATTCTAAACTCATAATTTATCCTCCTCTGCCAAAACCATAAGTACAAATTCTATGCCGTCATTGAACCCAACCAAATATTTTTTCTCACTATTCCAAGGCATAAGTGAATTTATCTTATCTGTGTTCTTTTGCACTCTATCTAAGATTGCTTCTCTTGCTTTTTCTTTATTCATATTTCCTCCACCCTCACATAGATCCCAGGTATATCCGCCCAAAACTTTTCGATTATCTCGCTGGCTACTAACGCATCATCCTTCCAGAAGCCTACATCAGTCATGCAATCTTTTAGTAGCTTATTAAGATTATCTGTATCAGGCTTTGTAGTCTTGTACTCCCCATCCTTTCTTTTGCCCTTAATCGGGAAGCACCATTTTACATAGAGCCTTACAGGACCATTGGCCATGCGCTTAGGTTTATATTTCCACAGATTAGCCGTTAGCTTTTGCCTAGCAGCTTTTAATTTCTCATCCTCGTAAAACCTAACCTTACCATCAGCACAAATTGTTGCCCGTTTCTGTTGATGGGTAGTTGTAGGAGGAATCATAGCCATAAAGAATTCAATCATTTGATTCATCTTCATTCCATATCATCCCCATTGAATTCTTAAGATATGCTTGCAAGTATGCATAATGCAATTTCTTAATGTTGTTCTTAAGCCTATTGAAAAATTCATCAGAAATTCTAAAATTTTCATCTGTCTTGATTTCAAGATCATCACCAAATATAAACGTAAGGCTTCCTGTTCTAGGCTCAGGTCTTAAGTTGTCACTCATAACAACTTGGTCTTTATCTTCATTGTCATATTTCACTGTAGCTATTACGGGAAACTTAAATTCCATGAAAGTGAATTCTAGTTTTTCCTTCAAGCACATTTCTGTAACTTTACTTCTCAGTTCAATGTATTTCATTTGCAATAAATTAGCTTCCACGTTTACTCTCCTTTTGATACTATAATTGTTAAATATCTCTCATTTAATTCTTTGAAAGTCTCCCTTTAGTCGGTTGGTGTATTGGTGGTCGTCGTGCGAGAGTTTACGCACGACTACCATACCCGACCACCCGCGACCCGCGAAGAAAAATATATATATATATATATACGTTATTTTCTTCCCGCGAAAAAAACGGAAAAACTAAGCGATTTTTTGACCTGTGCAAGAAACGTAATTTACGTTATTTTCCCGGGTTAGAATTTTCAAAATCCAACCTGCGAAAAAAACGTGATTTTCGTTGTTTTCCCGGGTTAAATTTACACCTGCGAAAAAAACGTTTTTTACGTTATTTTCCCGGGTCAGCTTTTCTCGTCTTTTCTAATAACAATTGATGATTTCCCATCTGTTTTTATAGTTTCAAATCCACCATGTTCTTTTATTCTGCTCCAAACTGTTCGATTTGATACCCCCATATACTCAGCTAAGTCAGAAGTAGTTACTCCTTCACTGTCCATGTTACAAGCTTCAAATGCTACCTCTATGCCTGCTATTCGCTCTTCTTTCTTCTGTTCAGGACTTTTTCTCTTTTCTATTGCCTTTTGCCAGCTTGGTTTCTCACTTTCCGGTTCTAAATCCTTTAATATATCGCTTTCATCTAGTTCGTGAATAGGGTATTTAAACCATAAATTAATGGCTTCAAAGCTTGCAAATTCTCTTAGAGTACCTTCTATTCTCCAGGCTGACACATGTTTTATCTGCTCTTCTATTTTCTCTATTTCAATGTTCAATGCCTTCATTCTCTTAATAGTAAACACCTGTTTTGCGTGGTCCATCATAACTGATTTACTTAATAAATCATCCAATCCAATTTCTTCTAAATAGTATTCTTGCTTCTCGTTTTTGATTACATGGGCAATATACTTAGCAACTGCTTTATTCTCTTCATGTTGCCTTGTTTCTTCCTTTACTTCTAATTCCATTAAATCTAACAACGCATCTGGGTCTCTAGCAAACACACCAGAACCTGAAGCCCTATCCATAGAACGTTTGCTACCCTGATAACCTTTGCTATGGTGGTGGCAATAAATAACAGCACTCCCAAGTTCCGTACATACCTTATCAAATTGGTTAGTGAAGTGTGCCATTTGGTCTGCAGAGTTTTCATCTCCTGTTATAACCTTATATATAGGGTCAATTACAACAGCTATATAACCTTTTTTCTGCGCTCTTCTAATGAGTTTAGGAGCTAACTTATCCATTGGGACTGACTTGCCTCTAAGATTCCATATATCGATATTAGAAAGGTTCTCTGGCTTAATATTTTGCGCCTCATATACATCTTTAAATCTATGAAGACATGAGGCACTATCTAATTCTAAGTTCACATACAATACTCTTCCCTTAGAGCAATCCCAATTGAACCATTTCTTCCCCTCAGCAATAGCAATACACAATTCAATTAACGCATATGATTTACCAGCCTTAGAAGGTCCTGCTAATAGCATTTTATGTCCTTGTCTAAGGACACCTTGGATTAAAGGTGGCGACAGTTCCGGTAGATTATCCCAGCTATCTGCCAGTGATTCAGGATCCGGCAAATCGTCATTGACACCTTCAATCCATTCAAACCATTCTGTCCAATTCTCTTTACCAATATTTGTATCAATTAAAAATTGTTTTCTTCCGTCTCTAACTATTCCAGGCATTCTACTTAATCTAGATGGATTTCTATTTTGGCTATCTATTTTGAGTCCGTTTTTCTGACAGACATTATATAGATAATCCACTCTTTTTCTATACTCTTCATACGAACCTGCATCAATCTTTACTATTGCATGAACAGACTTTTTTCCACTAAAAACCATACAGGCTACAGGCAGTTCTAACTCTCTAATAATTGCATTCTGCTTATCTATTTCTGTTGTGTCCGATTCAACCAGAGCATATCTAAAATCAGTCACATTTTCGTTTTTAACGCCTTTTCCGTCTAATGGGTTGAATCGTATCCATGCCCCTGCTTCTTCGTTATAATCTCCAATCACAGAGCCTATATCACCATTACATTTATTAAGTGCTTCTATAAGCTCCCCCGCTGTTCTGTCCCAACTTCCTTTAGTTGGCATGAATTTATCGTCTTTCTTCCATGTTTCAGTAACGTAACCAACATTCTCAGTTGATTCAAAGAGTGTTTCAATATACTTGGCCAATTCCTTTACAGGATTCCAGTTTTTAGGCTCTTCTATCTCTTTTCCTTCAAGCCAATTAGAATCAATTACCACTAAATCATTCTGGATTTCATCATCCCATTCTAGTTCATGTCCTTCACCTTTAGCTACAATAGGGGACCATCCCTGTTCTTTAGCATATGCTACAATAGTTCCTCCTGTAACAGGTGTTCCAGTTCCTAGAAATCCAGTCCATTTCCTAAAACATTCTCCAGCTTTATATCTAATGTCCCCTTGACTCCATTCATCCCAATCAGCAGCAGTATAACCTTCTTCCTTTAGTGCCATGCCCACATTTACCCACTCCTGATAATTCAGATGAGCAGGATCTATATATTTTAAAATTTCACGTAAATCTAAATTACCATGGTATAAGCTCATTTTCAGTTACCTCTATTTTCTTTGGAATATATTCACTAGGATTAATGTCCCTTGGAATCTTCCAGCCATTACCAGCTATTCTGTCTATAAGCCTTCTAGCATTCTCAAACCCCCACGTTCCAACATGATTAAAGCCTCTGCTTTCGAGAAATCTAATTTGCTTAGGTGTAGAAAGCCCGTTATCCCTTCTAGTCTGCAATCTATCTAGTAACAACTTGGCTTTACCTGCGTTTTCTATTTCATCTGGGAATATTCCAAACTTTTCTAATGTTTTAATCTGCTTATCAGATGCCGGACCCATCTCCCAACCGAAGCTAGGAACATAGTTGGCCAAGTCTTCAGCCTGTATAGACATTTCAAACTGTAATGGATCTACAAGCTTTCTCTTTCTATGTCTCATCTCTCTAAGTTTCTCGGCTAGAGCTGCTTCTCTTTCAGCTACAACATCATTTTCAGCTTGTTCTTCTATCTCTTCAATATCTATAGGACATCCTGCCTCTTTGATAATCTCAGTCATCTTTTTAGCAACTTCTTCATTACTGGCGATTAAACTTGCAGGTTGACAAAGCTCATGTCTTTCTGTATGCCATAAGAAATCTAATAAAAGCAAATGGTCTTTACCCGGAAATAATCTTGTGCCCCTTCCCACCATTTGACTATATAGGCTTCTAACCTTAGTAGGCCTTAAAACCACCACACAGTCTACACTTGGACAGTCCCAACCCTCAGTAAGGAGCATTGAATTACATAAAACGTTATATTTACCTTCATCGAAATCCTTTAATATTTCTTCTCTGTCTTTTGACTCTCCATTGACTTCACAAGCATTAAAGCCTTTATTTCTCAGTAGTTCTGCAAACTTCTGGCTGGTCTTTACCAACGGCAAAAATACAACCGTCTTTCTGTCCATGCAATGATTCTTCATTTCTTCCGCAATAGCTTCCAAATATGGTTCTAATGCATTCCCTAAGTCCTTAGTTTTAAAATCCCCTGCCTGTTGGCCAACTGAACTAAGGTCTAATTTAAGTGGTAATGTTAATGCCTTAATCGGTGATAAATAGCCTTCTTTTATTGCTTTAGGAAGTGAATATTCATAAGCCAGAGACTCAAAATACGTCCCTAAGCTCCTCATATCTCCCCTATCTGGTGTTGCCGTTACTCCTAATACATCCGCATCTTCAAAGTGATTTAAAACCTTCTGGTAAGAATCGCTAATGCAGTGATGTGCTTCATCTACTATGATAGTGTTAAAATAATCACTCTGAAAACCGCTTCTTCTTTTATCTCTCATAAGAGTTTGAACACTGCCAACAGTTACTCTCATAAAACTTCCTAAACAACTATCTTCAGCCTTTTCCACTGCACATTTTAACCCTGTTGATTTAGATAGTTTATCTGCAGCTTGATCTAACAATTCCCCTCTATGAGCTAGGACAAGAACTCTGTCCCCTCTCTTAACCTTTTCTTCTATAACTTTACTAAATACTATTGTTTTGCCTGTTCCAGTCGGTAGAACAAGGAGTGTTTTTTTAACGCCCTTGTCCCATTCGCTTAATATCGCAGTCTTCGCCTCTTCTTGATATGGTCTTAATTGCATTTACATCACATCCTAGAACGTCCCCGGAACAAAACCTTTGTTTGGCTCTTCAGCAGGCGGTAAGAATGATTTTATATCGTTATTGATATTTCCATCTCTTCCTGTGTATTGACTAACTTTACACCTGCCTGTTGCCCCAAGCACTTTGTTCCAGTTCATTTTTACAGGTTTGCCTTTTTCTTTCTGGCCAATGCTAATAAAGAAAGCAGATAAAAATGATTCCGTCTTAGTATGCAAAAATAGATTATTCTTTATAGTAGCCTTACCACCTTCACGGTCAATCGTGCAGTAAACAACAGCTTTATTGCATGGTGGTAAATTTGCACTACCGTTGTGTCTAGCCCTTTCAAAATTAGTGATTCTAAAATCATATTCCCCTTCAGGTAGCAGTATAAAGTCCGACTCATTCTCTATATCGTCTTCCCACCCTAATTCTCTTCCTAAATCTTCATTGTATGATGTCATTGATATATCCTTTCTATTTACGTAATTCTTCAATCATCTTATATACCTGATCCCATGCGCCAACTAAAACTCCCTGTACAAATCCTTCATCATAGTTTTCTATTGGTGTATCCGGTGGGTAATATCCCTTACTGGCAACTACCTTTTGGAGCTCATCAGTAGTGACATGATTTATTGCCATTAAGTCATTTAGTGCTTTGTTGCTTACCAATTGATTGTCTAATGGTGGTATTTGCTGTTTTTCTGCAATGGCATTTCTAGCTTCTTCAAACGCTTTCGTCCACGGAGTATTAGGGTGCTTCTCTTTAATCTGTGACGCCATTTCAGCAATTTTCTTTTTATCCTGTTCACTGTATTTATCTGACGGTAAATTGTTGTATTCCTCTGTAACTATTCTTAGCGTTTCGAATTCTTTTTCGATATAATGCCATTCTGTTATTTCTTCCAGTCCTTCATTCTCATCCGGCAATTCGTCTCCCGGATTTATCAATATAGTTGAATCTGACTCAGAATGATAGAAATACCTTCTTTCCATGGCTTTTTGCTTAACTTTTGATTTCTCTGTTTGCTCTGTGGTAGTAATAGGTTTCTCTTCAGGTAGTTTTACTTCTTCTGTTTGTTCATGCATTTGTTCAGCTTCAGCAAATATATGAGCTATATTCTTATAATCAAACTCCATCATCTCAGGTAGGTTGTGCCTGTTCTTTGCGTCCCATGCTGCATGATGATCTGCGTACATCTTCCTTGAACTTCCCATTACTTTATTCTTCTTGTTGTAACCTTCACCATCTGTCATTATCTCCGACTTGAAGTTTGCGAATAACAACAGGTCTGCCCATTCTTTAGTTAATGCTGCTGTCTTCTTCTCTAGCTTTAGTTCCCAGCGGTCATACTGTCCCAGCTCATCCGGCTGGTCAAACTTTCTGAGTTGGGCATGTGCAGTAATTACAACGTTTATTCCACTATCTACTAAGTCTTGTAATTTGTTTAATAAATCTTTGCCCCATATTTCGCCTAAATGCTTATATCCGGCACCATATCCATAATCTTCTATATTTTTTACATAATAGCCCTTGCTGTGTGGCACTGTAGCCAGCACATGAGGTTTGCACAAATACTCCTCTGTCCAATCTGCTGTATCTATTACTAAAGTCTTGCAAGGTTTATTTGTTTTAACCCAATCTATTTGGCTAAGGAGCATTGTCCATGATGTAGGTGGAGTCATTCGCTTAACATTCATGTTGTTGGTAGAGCCTTCAACATCTATAAACAATGGATCCGGAAATTGACTTGCAAATGTACTCTTTCCTACTCCCTCAACTCCATAAATTACAACCTTTTGAGCTTTGGCTATTTTCCCTGCGCTAATCTCAAACACTAAAACTCACCCTCTTTCCATTTGGGAACTTCTGTTGCATTTTCGCCTTGTACATATCCATCTTCTATAATCAAAGAGCATTCCTCTCCGGTGCTTACTCTAGTGGCTATTACTTGCAACCGTTCTTCTTTTAGCCATTCTCCAAATTCTTTTAGCGATTTAAGGTCCATTTGCTCTAATTTATCTAACAACACAAATCCACATTCAGGTTTTAATTTTCTCACTATAGCGGTAGCGACTTTCAGCTGGTCAGCACCGCTTAAGTTATCCCATTTAAAACCTTGATAAGTCAGCTCACCATCTTCCACCAGAAGCCCTTCCAATGGCAAATTAGCGCCTTTCAGTAAGTCAATCTTATTTTGTCTCGTTTGCTCTAAGAGAGTTGTTAAATCTTTATACTGATTTCTGTAGTCTTTGGCGTCATCTTCAGCTTTTTCTTTGTCTAGGTTAGCCCTTACCTTAATATTTATCTTCTCTATGTTCTCTAAATTCTTTTCGAGTTCTTCCGTCGACTCATCTTTAAGTTGTTCTACAGTTTTTTGAGCTGTAATTATATTTTCAGCTCTTGTATTAATCAGAGTTCCTAAGTTAGCTTTTTTATTCTGTAATTCTGCTATTTGATTTTCTATGAAATCATACTGAGCTTTATCTTTTTCTTGATTTTCTAGTAATTCTTTTAAATTATTCCTATGTCTTTGATTCTCGCCGTTTCTTGCTAAAATTTCTTGTTGCTGTTTTATCAGTTCTGACGCAGAAACAATCTCCTTAGGAGCTTCAGGGTAGAATTCTTGTTCTTTCGCAAACTTTTCCTTTTGGTCTGCTATTTGCCCTATTGTATGCCTGCGGTTATATAGATCTAATTCTTCTCTTTCAAGTCTGTTCAGCTCTTCTCCCACGCCTATTATTTGAAGTAATATATTGGCTTTTTCTTTATTGTTAGACTCCATGAACTTAGGTAAATTAAGCGCCAACTCTTCCACAAAACTATCTAATAAATTCTGGCCATACTTTACACCTGCAGGATCAGTCACCTTTAAGTCACTGTTTTTTCCCTTTCGTTCCACTATTAAGCCGTTGTTCATTACTATCTTTAAACTTGGTGGCACAGTAGAACCTTCCCTATATGCTTCTGAAGGCTTAAACTTATTGCCTCCTAGCGCCCAAGCAATAGCATCCAATACAGAGGTTTTCCCCTGGTGGTTATTTCCACCTATGATGGTTAATCCTTCTGCTGTAGGTTCAATCTTTACTGCCTTTACTCTTTTAACGTTTTCAATCTCAAGTTTGTGTATTTTCATCACCATTGATATTTCTCCTTTGTCATGCTACAATGTAGCTAGAATATTTTTCTCGTTGAGCCACTTGCTATTCCCGTAGCAGGGCTCTTTTTTATTGCTCTGTTGCGTATTTGTTTTTCCACTCATACTCTTCACCATATTTCTCAAAATACCACCGCTCGAAATCTCGTCTCATAGCTTCATCCTCTAACGTCTTTTTTACGGCGTTAATCAGCGCTTGACTTAATGATTTCTGTTCCCACGCTCCTAAAGTTAGCATTTAACTCACCTCCCATGCTTGCCACGCTTGCCACGCTTGCGTCTGTCTTATTACGTCCAAGGTGCAAGCTGTCAGGCTATCCCTTCTTGCGTTGTGATCATCAAACAAACCAAATTTATCTCTAATTTGCTCTGTTATGGTTTTCATTATTCCACCTCCGAAAAATATCCTGCCATAGCCGCTCTAACATCTCCCGCCCATTTCTGCCACGTTGGCGGGCAATAGATTTTCGCTACCTGCTCAATCGGTTTCCCATGGTACATCTTCTGATTCATGTAAGCTCCAAATCCGTCTATAGCACTTTCTAAACTATCCCAACTACGGAATCCCCCGCCTACCTTGGTGATTCCCCAGTAATTATTTCTTGCTGCCGTATGCTTCCAGCCGGATTCAACCCATCCGACACTGAGACAAAAAATCGCATTAACACCATGTTTTTGTTCCATCTTATATAAGGCTTCTCCGAGCCCCGGTGCTAAAGTTTCCAACTGCACTCCCGTAAGATTTGTTTTATCTAGCGGATCATATGTCACTTTCCATTCTGGCAACGCTACTGCTCCATCTGTATTGCTGGGTGGCTCTATTGGGCACTTGTAATCTTCTTGGTATATGGCTTCTGTAATTTTCACCGGTTCTACTGGCGTACCCTTAATTTCCGTCTTGGCTTGTGGTTGGTAAGCACCGACACAAAATGCTGTTAGTAATAAAATTATTGTTAGTGTTTTCTTCATCAGAACTCCTCCCCTGTATGCTCCACCAACCAGTTATTAACCTCTTTAATGATTATTTTCACCCTATTGCCAACTTTTATCTTTGGGAAATCGGGCCTTTTAACAATTTTTCTTGCTGCATCCATTCCTATGTCTGCATAAATCTCACAGAATTCATCAATCGATATTAGCAATTTACTATCCATCACTACACCTCATTTCTTAATTAGTCGTATAAATCCTTCCAATCAATCTCTAACACTTCCCCTATCCTCTTGGCTATTTCGACTGGTAGCTTTCTTTTTCCATTCTCATAGTGCCCATATCTAGCCTCTTTAATGCCAATCAACTTTGCTAATTCCCTTTTAGTAAAACCTTTGCTAACCCTTTCATCTGTTAATCTTTGCATTAGAACCCCCCCTCTTGTTTGCAAATGCTACATATCGTATAATTAAGTTATCCACAACTATATACAGAAAGGAGGTGATTGATAATGTCGAAACTATATAAGCCTGGCGAAGATAACAAACCCGCTGGCAAATATAAAGAAGTTGGTCCACAAGGTGGAGCTGTCCCAAAACCACGTGAAATAAAAATTGATAGTGGCGATAGACTTCCACCAACCCAAAAGCCTGGTCGCAAATGGGAAAAGAAATAACTATCAAAAATCAGCATTTTCCAAGGTGCTGATTTTTACTTTTTGTCGTGAGAAACAAAAAGTAAATCCAAATAAATCAATTTGTAACCACGCTTCAGCAACAAGCTCGTTATCTTCTACATATTTAGTAATATTATGTCTAACCACCTCATATACACCTCATTTCTTTATGCTATAATCACCGTAAGGAGGTGATTATTTATGGAAATACACGCTTGTTTACTAGGTAATTGGGTCTGTCTAAATGATGACCCTGACTGTAAAGTTGGAACTCGCGGTTGTTCACCCAACACATGGTATGAAGAAAATGCTGAAATATGGGCTCCGTTTAACAGAGAAGATGAACACACCTATTACCAATTAAACTATGTTCCAATAATCTATAAGGGTAAATCTTATAGGATAAACCCAATCTTTATTCAAATTAGTGAACTTTAAGCCTTTCACATATTATTTGAATATCAAAGTCGTCAAGTTCCAGCTTGTCGGCTTTTTCTTTTAGTCGTAAATCAATTATTTGATTCAACTCAAACCATTCTAGCTTGGTAAACCTTTTTCTAAACTCTAGAAACTCCTTTATTAACTCCATACATACACCCCCTATCATTGTTTACATATCAAATATACTCACCTTGCAAATATGCGAAATAAACTATAAAATATGCTTAACCCATTAGGGTATGGAAAGGAGTTGGTTATATTGACCAAACTTTTGACTTTACCCAGTTCCTATTGCTAGACAGATGCGTGGGTGTATCTCTCGGCTGAATCAAAACAGCCAAAGTGATGTCGTGTACCAAGAAGGGCTAAGCATATTTTGGTCCACCTATAAGAGTCGTGAAGCTAGATAACTAAGTGGGCTTTATTGAACACTTAGGGATTGAGGCTTCTCTAAAAACCATGAGGACGCTGACCTCGTAAAAAAAGTGTATGTTTTTAGTCTTATCGGTTGCACTACATAATAGGTGAACAAATTTGAGACAAAATCCTTAAGAAATATGCTCTTAAGTTTTTTGTTTGTTTGCTTTGTCGCTTTTATGCGACTTGCTGGCGAAAAAAATTTTGTTTACTTCTTCACCCGTTAAGTCTAACACTACTGAAATAGCATTTGCTTGTTTAATTGAAAAGGCTTCACCATTCGTATTTAGTTTCCTATAAAACGTTGATTTATCAACGCCTACCCTTTCTGCAACTTCGGTAATTGTTAGTCCTGCTTTTGATATTTTGTCCTTCAATATTTTAATATCAACCAAGCTATCACCTCCTTTTCTTGTTGCACATATGCGACACTCTACTTATATAATACCACTTATAAAACATTTGTCAATAATTATTTTGCACATATGCGAATTATTTTATTGCAATATTGCGACTATTGTAGTACACTTGTTTTAGGAGGGGTTACCCATGAAAATAGGAGATAGAATTAAGAAGAAAAGAATAGAGCTAGGATATTCCGTTGATGAGCTCGCTTCTAAAATTGGAAAAAACAGAGCAACAATATATAGATATGAAAGCCATGAAATAGAAAATTTGCCCACTACTGTTCTTGAGCCTTTAGCTAAAGCCCTGTCTACTACCCCTGCATATCTTATGGGCTGGGACGATGAAGAACCAACTCCCCCAGAAGAAACCCCTGAAGAATTAACAGAAGAAGCTGTTATCCTTGCCAGAGAGGCTAATGATTTATCAAACGTCCAACTAGAAGCCATAAGGGCTATGATTAAAGCCTTCAAGGAACAACAGGATAAGTAGGTTTGCTATGTGGACTAATAAAAAATATTTATATAATAAAATAAATGAATTTAATAAGAAAAATCCAGGCTTTATATGTTCCCCACTTCCTAAATTCTGTGAATCAAAAGGAATAAATCTAATAGCATATAATGAAAGTAATAGCCATTTGATTAATATATCCAAAGATGGTTTTTCTTTCCTTGAAGACTCTGAGTACAGTATCTTCTATAATGTAAATCAGCAAAAACCAAGACAACGATTTACTATCGCTCATGAATTGGGACATATATTTTTAAATCATCACAATTTCTTATCCCCTCGGCTTCTACGATTTGGTAAAAATGGACTGTGGGAAGAACAGGCAAATATCTTTGCTAGGAATATATTAATTCCTGCGGATTGGGAAGACTATGCAAGTACTTTATCCAACTATGATGCAGCATTTATTTTTGGAGTAAGTCAGCAAATGCTATCAGTAAGAAAAAAGACCTTTGGTGAAGATAAGTATTGGATGGATGTATGCAACGATGGCAGGCAATGTTGTTGAAGTTAGAAGAAGATTTTAGGAGGATTGTTTCAATGAGCGAAAACAACAATGGATTATCTAAAAGGCTAGTAAAAAAAAGCATAGAGGCTTTTATATTAGGGTTGGAAATTTATAATAAACCAACAATAAAATATCGAATTGAAGGATTCAGTTTCTTTATTTGCAATGCATGGGAATTGATGTTAAAAGCGAAACTTATAAATGAAAACAAGAACATTTATTATAACAACAGTCCTGATAGGACACTAAGCTTAAACGAAACCATTAATAAAGTCTATACTGACAAATATACTAGAATTCGATTAAATCTTGAAAAAATAATTGATTTAAGAAATATAAGTACTCATTATATAACTGAAGACTATGAATTCAAGTATGTTCCACTTTTCCAAGCATGTGTTCTAAACTATATTAATGAATTAAATAGATTTCATAATGAAGATATTTCAAATTATATTGCACAAAACTTTTTGCATATTACCACAAATTATGAACCCTTAACAAATGAGCAAATAAAAATGAAGTATTCACCCGAAATAGCAGAAAAATTTATTAAACTCGGCAACGAAATTGACGTATTATCTAATGAATATAATTCAGATAAATTTGCCATTCCCATGGTTCAAAAACTCTACATTACAAGGAAAAAGGCAGATGCTGATTTTGAGGTTTCAATAGATAAAGATTCTGACAATAAAGTCCAAATCATTAAACAACTTACTGATCCAGCGGATACTCATAAATACTCTTTTAATAATCTTGTTACTGCCGTAAGCGAGAATCTAAGAAAAAACAACATTGTAATTGATAACCCGCAAGGCTTTACAAATCATGTATTAAAATTGTTTAATACATTTTACTCTGCAAAAGATAATCCTGACTTCTCCTATTGCCACACAATCGGCAACAATGAACAATTTACTTATTCTGAAAAATATAGGGATTTTATATTAAGTGAAATAAAGAAAAATCCGGATAAAGTAGTTGAAAGCTTAAAAAGACAGTAAAAAAAGATAACCCCAGGCACATGTGAATGCTCAGCCGAAGCCTACTCCATTATGGAACACAGTGTTTATCCCTCTCAAGTTATCTTTGTATATATATTATATATGTTTTTATTGCTTTGGTCAATGATTCAATAAAAAGATAGAAAAAAAAGCATAGAGAGCTGATTATCATCGGTAAAGTGCTCTATTTCAGAAGAAGATTTTAGTTTGGCTTAATTGAAGCAAAAAAATATATTTTAGGAGGAAAAAATGAAGAAAGTATTGAGTATCACCCTTGCGCTAGTTTTAATCTTAGGTGTCTTTAGCGGTTGTGGAAAGAGCGAAACTCCACCAGCAGATGAACCAAAGGAAGCTGCAACGGAGGAAACAACTGAAGAAGCAAAAGAAGAAGCTAAAGAGCCAGAAATACCAGTAGATGAGTCTATCGTTGGTCATCCTTTAACGGTTGGAAAACATAGCATGGTAATCACAGGATTCAGCTTAATAAAATCATATGACGACCAGCCTTGTCTCAAAATAACTTATGATTTTACAAACAATAGCGACAAGGGCGTTAGTCCATTTATGGAGGTGTCATTTAAAGGCTTCCAAAACGGAATTGAAACCGATAGTTTTGTTATTTCTGATGATCTTGACCTTGGGATGGCACAAAAAGAAATAAAACCAGAAGTTACAATTGAAAACTGCCAAACTGCTATGATTCTTGCTTCCATGGATCCAGTTGAAATCGAATTATCCGAATTTATAAGCTTTAGTGACAACAGTATCAAATTCACAGTAAATCCAACAAATCTATAATTAATAAAAAAGCCCCCTATTCTGCGCCAACAGAATAAGAGGCCATTCGAAAGGTTACATGATATATAACCAATCCACCAAATATTATTATATCATGTAGCCTCCCTGTAAATCAACCGAGGAGGTATTATTATGCGTGTAGCAGTATATTTACGTTATAGCTCTGAGAAACAAACAGAGCAATCAATAGAAGGTCAGCAGAGAGTATGTGCTGAATTCTGTCAAAGAAAAGGATATGAGATAGTACACACCTATATAGACAGAGCCACATCAGCATATAAAGACATACGCAAACGTCTAGAGTTTCAGAAAATGATTAAAGACAGCGACAAAAAGCGTTGGGATGCCGTTGTCGTGTATAAACTAGATAGATTCGCCCGGAATAGATACGACTCTGCTATGTATAAAGCGAAACTGAAGAAAAATGGAGTGCAAGTTCTTTCAGCGACTGAAAATATCTCTGATAACCCGGAAGGCATAATACTAGAATCCGTATTGGAAGGCATGGCAGAATATTTCTCTCAAGAATTATCACAGAAAGTTACTAGAGGAATGAACGAAACTGCTCTAAAAGGCAATTACACAGGTGGGATATTGCCACTCGGATATAAAGTAGTCAACAAGAAGTTAGTGATTGATGAAGAAACCGCACCTTTAGTTAGAAAAGCGTTTGAGCTATACGCCAGCGGGGAATCTGTAGTTAATATTTCTAAACGATTCAACCAAGCAGGCTATAGGACTACAATGGGCTCTAAATTCAGTAAAAGCAGCTTTTATTCTATTCTAAAAAATAAGAAATATATTGGCATATACAAATATCAAGACATAGTAATTGAAGGCGGTGTTCCCGCAATTGTAGATAAAGAGCTATTTGACAAAGTACAGAACAAAATCGTGTGTTCGTCTAAAGCTCCTGGTGCAAATAAAGCACATGTTGATTATTTACTTTCAGGAAAGCTATTCTGTGGCCATTGTGGTTCCAAAATTGTTGCTGACAGTGGAACTAGTAAGACAGGCAAAGTACACAATTATTATGCCTGTAAAAATTATAAAAAGCAGAAAGCTTGCGATAAAAAGCCAATGAGAAAAAACGAAATAGAATCAGCTGTTTTCCATGCAACATTAAAATTATTAACTCCAGATACCATTGAAGAATTAGCAGATATGGCTATAGAGCAGATAGAAAAAGACATCTCAGAAAATACCACTATTCCACAAATAGAAAAAGAAATATCAAATATTGATAAAAGCATAGAAAACTTGGTGTTAATGGTTGAAAAAGGAATTAACTCTGAAACTCTATTTGAAAGATTAACAGAACTAGAACAGTTAAAAGCTACAACTTATGATAAGTTAGAAGATGCTAAAAATGATGTAGTAATTTTGGAAAAGGACCATATAATTTGGTGGCTTAGCAAATTCTGTGATGGTGATATTGAAGATATGTCTTTTAGAAAGAAAGTTCTAGATTTATTAGTAAACTCCGTGACAGTTTGGGACGATCCAGATGGATATAAAATCACAGTTGTATATAATATAAAGTCTGATAATACTCACACTTACAACAGTTCAGATATACCCATATCTGGTACGCCAAAAAAAAGGTAAAACAAGAAATCTTGTTTTACCTTTTTTATTGTTCTTTTTGTTTGTTATGACATTAGTTTTTACATCACAAATACTTAAGCTAATCCTGCGAGGTTATTTCTACAGCTTGAATTACCATCCTATACTCATTGTTAAAACATGTAGAAAGTGTTATCATGCTTTCTGAAACCGGCAAATCACCTTTTACAGTGCTTAAATCGAAGTATTTTTCTACAAAATTTTTATAACCACCTTCATCAAAATCTATTTCTCTATACGATTCATCGGGATTTGCCTTAAAAACTGAAACTACCTTATATTCTCTAAATCCATTTTGTGTATATAAATATATAGCCCTATGAGCATCAAAATACTCTTGATCCTCATATTGCAATAATTCATTAAAAATAGTCTTAGCAGATCTAATGTTATGGCCATAAATTATAGAGTTTGTATCTTTAAAATCAGGTGTGTTTCTACTATCTAAAAAAACTTCTCCAAACGGATGATAATGTCCATCTTTGTCATGGTCCAAATAAAATTGATTATCTTCACCTTGCACAATTGGATAAAGCACATTAGTTCCCGGGATTTGTATAACTGCAATAATTGAAGGGTGTTCGTTTCTAAGTTTTTCCACCTCTTGCACGGCCATATTGTTTCTTTCTTCTAATCTATTTGCAACAGGGGCTGACACATCTTTAATAGACGTAGTTTCAACCGATTGAATACTTCCTTTGAGCATCTCTTGCTGAATTAAATAGTTTTTATCTTCTATCTTCCTCTTAGCAAATTGAACTAATAGAGCAATTAGTATTATCCCAGCAATAATCTCTAATGCCAACCAAAACTTACTTTTCATCTCTTAATTCCTCAATAATTTTATTCAAATGTACTTTGACATTTTCGACATCCAGCCCTTCAACTCCTAATCCTACTTGCATATCCATTATTTCATAGCCTTCTCCATCAACGAAAAATACAGTTGGAGTTCTGTTCACTCTAGATAAAATGCTATTAAAAAAATCATCGCTTATCCTATAATTTGAAAATGTTATCTCCCAATCATTTAAAGTATCTTTAATAATTTCAGAATTATCCCCTACGGAGATTCCTATAAAACCTACATCTTCGTTTTCCTTATATATACTATCCATGGCCTTTAGTTCTATTTCACAAGGCGGACAATTTGGTTGCCATATGGAGATAATGTTTATTTCCTTCCCTTCTAACATAGAGAGTCCTACAATTTCCCCACTATCTAAGTCATGCCCCGATATTAGAAGTTTATCTTCCGCACGCATTTCATCTAAATTAGCAGGTTGTTCTATAACTTCATTGTTTTTGCACGATGTAATAGAGAGTATTGCAAGTAATAATACTCCTAAAATTGCTGTTTTGGTTTTCATCAATCCTACCTCCACTTTTTCATTTTTCTTACCTATATTCTATATTAATTCATTATTTTAGTATATAGCCCAATAAAAATAGCCGCTCTTTCACGAGAGCGGCTATTTTCTAATTTATACTACTTGGCCTTCCTTCTCATTAAATCTGCGAATACAATAACTAAAACAGTGGTTATTATCGTTGTAATAAGCATTGTATATCCTTCAACTAGCGTCTTTGGATTCCCTGATTGTGAGACTGTACTAACTTTAGGTAGTTCAACAATATCTGTAGTCTTATCAGGTTGCTTAGTTATCTCATCGGTTTTGTGATCAGGCTGGTTTTCAACCGATTCTACCGGTTTAGATGGTACACCTGGCACTTGTGGCTCAACTGGTATAGTTGGCTTAGATGGCACTGATGGTATACCTGGCTCTATAGGCTTATCTGGATAATATGGTGGTACATAAGGAGCTTTTCTGTTAATAATGTCATATCCTCTATAAGTTGCTTCATATCCTTGAGGCACAACCTCTTCATCCTATAGCTATATTCTTTACCACTTGAATCTTTAACTAGAACATTTTCAAAGGAATATTTCCAACCTTCTTCTCTGGTCACTACTAATGTTTTTGCTATATGATTGGTAGACCTGTCTATTAGCTTAATTGTTATGCTTTCCGGTCTATCCAATTCTTCATCTCCTACCCATGTCTTTTCTCCTCTTATAGTTGTGTATTCCGGCTCATTTGGAGTAATTGGGTCGTCTGATTTTGTATTGGTTATATTAAAGCCATCATAACTTGCTTCGTAACCGTCAGGTACTACTTCTTTCACTTCATAGTGGTATGCTATTCCATTCTCACCGACTAAAGCTTTATCTCCAAAATCATATTTCCAAAGTGTAAGACTAGACACTGTTTTCCTATCTATCTCTTGTCCATCTCTGTATAGAATTACCTCTATTGAACTAGGTCTTTCGTACCAACTTACTCCTACCCAAGTTTTTCGACCTTTAATTCTTATGGTTTCGTCTTCCGGGTTTTCTTCTTTTCTGTTAATAATGTTAAAACCATCATAGCTTGCTACATATCCTTCTGGAACTACTTCCTTTACTTCATATCGGTGTTCTGTGCCATCCGTTTCAACTTCTACATGTTTCCCGAAACCGTATTTCCAACCATCTAAGGCACTTACACTAACTTGAGCAATTTTTTCTCCATCTTTATATAGTTCAACTACGATACTTAATGGTCTGGTGAAAATTGTATCTCCTTCCCATATTTTCTGCCCTAGTATCTCTATATACTTTGGATTATCAGGTGGTGTTATCGGTTCATTCGTAACGTGTACAACCACTGGTTCAGAAGAATCATTTACATTTGGAACGCTGAATTCATACTTCTCATTAGGTTGCTCTTCATAGCCATTTGGAGCTTTTGTTTCAATAAAGTAATAGTCTCCTGCTTCTAGTTGTCCGATCGCAATTATACCATGCTGGTCGGTAATAAACTTTCCTACTAGAACGTATTCACTACTAGCTCTATTGTTATTTAGCAACTCTATGTCTATAGTTTCGCTGTTGTGAATTTCGAAGTTTGTAGCATTTGTCATTAGTTCCTCACGGAGACCTAATTCCTGCTCCAGTAGGTTCAGTTTTTCCAGTATTCTATCTTTTTCCAATGCATCGGCTTGTGCGTCACTTGATCCTTGTGATACTTCCTCATTCAACCTCTCAAGTTCTCTTATTAACAATTCTCTGTCAGTAGATGACATTCTTATCTGTTCTTCATGACTAATATTTGTTAAATTCTGCTCAATTTCTAACATTTGCTCGTTAACACCATTTACTTCTTCCCATAAACCTGCTATTTCAGATTCTAAGTTAGATTTTTGAATGTTAAGGTTTTGAATCTCACTTTGAATTAGTTGAGCCTCTTCTGATTCTGAAACTAATAGCCTTTGACTCAACTCATTAATATTAGCTTCTAAAATGGCTAAGCCATCAACCTTTGTTTGTATAGACTGCTGCAAATCATGCTGAGTTCCCTCCAACGCTTTACGCTGTTGCTCTACACTATCCCTTTTATTTAAATCATTATAATCAGGCTTAGCAACACTCTCGGAATGTCTTAACAACTCGTTGATTTCATTAATCCTACTTATCTTAGACTCCAAGTTGTCTAAGGCATTTGACAAATTCTCCAGCTCGCTTAACCTTTGTTTTTCCAATGCTATGTTGTGGACCAAAGCCTCAACTTTTTGTCTATCCTGTAGTGAATTCATTGGGAGTTTTTCAAGCTTAATTACAAATCCTGTGCTTCCTCCCAATACAGTAATAGATAGCCCTTCAATTGGCTGAACTTCTAAACTATACCTCGTTGCCTCTCCAGGTTGAATATCAAACTCTCCACTTTGACTTAAAGCATCTAAAACCATTACCTTATCAGTTGGATTTCCATCAGCAACAAGTCGTGCCGATATTGACTCTGTTAATTCTACCCCTGTACCAATGTGTAGTCTTACTGGCAACTTAGTAACCTCCGGCTTCAGCTTGCCCCACAAGTCAAATTCTGCACCTTGTAGCACGGCTTCAGTTACTTCATCCACCTTTTGTAGCACTACGCCGAATTTCTGAGTTGGGTAGTTAGTGAACACAAATCCATCGTTGGCATTTCCAGCGGAAATTACTTCAAATCCGTATATAGGTTTTTCTGTGACTGTGTATTCTATAAGATTGCTATTTGCATCATATTTTGGCAAGTTTTCAAATACCACAGTTCCATTTCCAACTATTTCCTTTTCTTCACCACCTGGACTTAATACAAAGGTCGCTATATGGTTTTCTGGTTTGTCATCTGGCAATAGATTCGCCCAGGTTTTGTGTACTACTACCCTTGTAATTTCAGGCTCAGGCTCATGATATGCCTTATTTATTACTACCAATGGGTCTATTTCATTTACAAGTCTACCAAGATTGTCTTTTAATACAAGATTTCCGCCCGCTTTCACCTCTATATTCCACCATTGATCGTCTAGTACATAGCCTGCTGGTGCTGTTGTTTCTCTTAAAGTATAGGTCTTTCCTACTTCTAGTCTTGTTATTTCAACTTTACCATCATAAGCCGTTGTGAAGGCCTTTATCTCTTCGTCTTTATCGTTAAATAGAGTAAATACTGCTCCAGGTAATATTCTGGATTCTTCATCTGTCTTTTGAATCATCAAGCTAAGCGGATCTGGTATCGGCGGTACTGGCTTGTTTGCAATAGTAAGCGGATTAGAATCTAACTCTCCACTATTTCCTATTACTTCCACTATTCCTTCAGCGCTTACATTTACTACATATCTTTCGTTTGAGATTATATAGCCGAACGGAGCTAGAGTCTCTCTTAATACATATTGCTGACCTGGTTTTAGTCCTGTAAAAGTCAACTTACCATCATATAGGGTAGTTTCTTCTTTTATCAGTCCCGTTCCAAATCTGTCGAATAAACCAAATTTAGCTCCTGGTAGTGGCGCTCCTTCTTCATTTGTCTTTTGTATTTGAAGTCCCACAGTGTCTGTAAATGTGTTTGTTACTTTCAGACCGTCATAGCTTTCTGTGTATCCTTCAGGTACATTTATCTCTTTTACGCTATACGTATAGAGTTTTCCATCTGCATCTGTTTTGTCAAGACCTGTCCAAGTGTATGTGCTTTCTCCATCTTCTAATACTGCATTTTCTAGTCCATCTATTGGCTGAGGTTCTTCGCCTTCAATGTTTCTTAATAGTTGGATTTCTACTCTTGGTCTAGGACTTGGTCCTCCTACCCATTCTTTGGCTAATGTAATATCTACCAATTCAGAACCATAGGTATTGGTTATTAAAAATCCTTCTTCTGTATTTCCTGTTATTGACTTTGTATATCCCAACGGTTCCTGAACTTCATCTACAGTGTACTCATAAGGTTTTCCATAAGCATTTGTTACCTCTAAGTCTTCTATCGTCTGCATTCATTGGCTATCTTCACTAAGCGTTACGGTCCCTACAGTTTGTGGTAAATCGCCTTCCGCTTTACGATATAAAGTAACTTTTACTTCTGGTCTGTCACTGCCACCCACCCACTTTTTAGTTACTGTAATACTTGTCTTTGTGAGCTTGTTGTCCGCTGTTACATTAACTTTTTCATTTAGGTTTCCTTCAATGCTAAATGTTATAGGTTCTTTATTTACATCATAGCCTGTAGGTGCTTCTTTCTCTAAGAAGTAATACATTCCTTTTTCCAGGTTATTTACTTGAATCTTACCGTAATTGTCTGTGGTGTACTCTCCTACTTTAACATCATCTGTTTCTCCGTTGTCTGCGGCGTCTACCTCTCCAACCTGTTTGTATAGCTCAAATTTCGCAATTTGTCCTATTTGCGGAGTTTCACCTTCTAATGTCTTGGTAAGTTCTACAGAACCCTTAAGAACATCATTTTCAACTTTAAATCCTGTTGAAGTAGCATCATCAATAGTTACGACACCTTCTCTATCAACTTTTATTGTCCATGTGGTTATTAACTTCTCGTATCCATCAGGAGCACTTGTTTCTGTTAAAGTATATTCTCCATATGGAAGGTTATTGAATATTACTTTTCCTTCTGCTGTACTTGTTGCCTTTTGACTGTAGGATGGATTTGTTATTCCCCTTAGCTCAAATTCTGCGCCTTCTAGTGCTGTTTCTGTTCCTGCTATGACTTTATCAAATACTAGGCTTGCTCCTGTGGTTGGACTGTTGTAGATTACATATCCACATGCTCCTCCTCCGGAATAGTCGGCTTCATAGCCTGGTATTGGTTGTTCTTCCACTTTGTAGGTGTATTTGTTGCCATTGATGTCTTCTCTTGGAAGTCCTGTGAATTCACCTTTCCAGGTTGGTCCTGTAAGTGTTATTTCTCTTCTAAAGTCATCTCCCTCTCTTGTCAATACTATTGTAATTTCATCTATGTCTGTTGGTTTTTCACCATTCCATAGTTTTTGAACCGGTATTGACATTGTCGGTGTGTCTTTCTTCTTGTTGACTATAGATACCGATCCGTCATCTTTTGTTGTTACAGTTGCCTCAAATCCATCTACTGGTAGTTCTTCTACTCTGTAGCTATACGCTGTTCCTGTTGCATCAATTTTTGGAAGGTCTGTGAATGTTACTTTCCACTCATTAGCTTTGGTCAGTTCTTTTACTGCAATGGATTCCTTGTTTCTATACAGTACTACAAAGACTTTGTCTATTCCTACTGGTATATTTGCATCTGGGATTTCTGTTCCATCTGCATATTTCCAACTCTTGGTTACAGGTATATTTACTGTATCTGTATTCGGTATTACTTTTGCAGTATCTTCAAGGTCTTTGCTTGGGTAGTTTGTAAAGGATAGTTTTGCAGTATTTGGAAGTGCTCCATCTACTAAGTAGCTATTTATATCTTTTGTTGTGTCTATTTTAGCTACCACTGTTACTGTTATTGTTGTTCCTACAAATTTATTAGCTTCCTCTGCTCCAACTATTGCTAGTCGTACAGTCTGTCCTGTAGTTGTAAGTTTTCCTGTTGCTTCTGTTGTCAAACCATCGTCTACAACATCTGCTTTTTTAACTTCTACAGTAGCATTTCCTTGAATTTGTAGAATATTAGCAAATGTATCTTCCAGTACAATCTTTGTGAAGTCCTTAGTATTCTCCGGTACCTTCACTTCCATTGTGTAGTTTAGTTCATCTGTTAAGTTCTCTACATTCACCTGATCACCTCCATTGACTTTCTTGTCTATGGTCGGCGCTTCACTTGGTGGAATTACTTTTACACTGTCTTCTGTTTCTGGTTTGTCGTTAAACTTCAAGCTTGCTTTGTTTGGAATGCTGTTTGCGTTTAGATATGGTTGTAACTCTTCTGCTGTTGCTGTGTCTTTTACTTTTGCGTTTATGGTCAATACTACTTCTTTGCCTGCCATTTGTACAAAGTTTTTGTTTAGAGTTAGGCTTATATCTCCGTTAACATTTGTTAAACTTCCAAAGTTTGCAATGTTTTCAGTTTCGTCTGTGCCGCCTATACTTACTTTTACTTCTGTTGCTTCTAGGATTCCTTCCAGTTTGTCTTTTATGACTACTGTTTGGTATCCATTGGTGTTGTTTGCTACCTTAGTTTTTACTGTATAGGTGTGGACTTCATTCAGTGTGTCTAGTGCATATTCCTTGGCTCCATTTACCTCTTTTGTGATTCCAGGTTCGTCTCCATTTGGTGGTGTTACTGGAACATTGTTTGTCTCTTTGTTGTTATCTGGGTTGTCATCAATTGCTAATGTCGCTTTATTTGGAATTTCTCCTGTGCTATTTGTTGGTGTAACATAGGCTTCTAGTTCTGCTGCTGTTACTCCGTCTTTTATCCTTGCTTCAATTTGTAGGTCTAGGTTTGCATTCTTGTAGTTTTCTAGGGTCGCTACTGGAATATCTAGCTTGACCAGTTTTGTCACTGCATCTGTTGTGACAAGTCCTGACAATGCTGCATTTTCTACTCCATTTACAAATACCTTTGTTGATACTACTTCTAAGATGTTCTCTAAGTCGTCTTCTAGTACAAATTTTGTAAAGTTCTTGATGCTACTTGGAACTTTTACCTTCACATGGTATGTGAATACTTGGTCTAGACGTCCTAGGTTCAAGGATGCTTGTCCGTTGACATCTTTGCTCGGGGTCGGAACATCTGATGGTGTTTCGATGTTTTTAACGATTACTTTTCCTGCATTGTCTTTTGTAATTTCATTGGTATATCCTGCCGGTATTTCTTCCTTAACGAAGTACTTGATTTCTGTTCCTGCTCCATCGTATTTTGGAAGATTGGTAAAGTTTCCACTCCATCCTGTTGCTTTAGCAAGGTTTAGTGTCTGTACTGCGTTTGCTATTGTCATTGCATTTGCTGAATCTTGATCTACTGCCTCAACTACATAAAGGGTTACTGCATTAAGTTCTACTCCATCCCATGTCTTTTCAAATGGAATATCTACTTTTCCAACTAGTGTTACAGGAACTTCATCGGTTTCTTTTTGGGTAATTGGATTATCGTTTAGTATTATGGTCGCTTTATTCGGCACCGTACTATTTGCATAGCTCGTTAGGTCTGCATCTGCTTTGATGTTTGCAACTATGTTCACTACTACGGTTTTGCCTTTTAGACCATCTAATTCATTTGCATTAAGACTAAAGCTTACTGTATTGGTTACTTCATCGTAAGCCTTTGTTCCACCTGTGAAATCTGTTCCATCTACTTTTACCGATATCTTATCTAAGCTGGTTTCTAATACATTTTCTAATTTATCTGACAATGCAATCTTTGTTATACCATTAATATTGTTCGGTACTTCATAACTTAGATTGTAGATAAAGGTATCTGTTTTGTTTTCTATAGTTGCACTTGAGTTTCCATCTACATCTTTTTGTGGTGTCGGGGTTTCTCCAGGTGGCACCACTTTTACTTCATTAGATGTCTTTGGTACGCCATTAAAGGTTAGGGTGGCTTTATTTGGCACTTCGCTACTTGCATATGCGCTTAGGTCTGCATCCGCTCTTATGCTTGCAGGTATTTCTAAGACAATTGTCTTTCCTGCTATGCTTGTGAAGTCAACTCCGCCCAACCCTAATAAGCCTTTCTTAAGCTCCAACTTGATAGTTTGTCCTTCTACTGTTATATAGCTTGAAAAGTCTGTTGTTTTATCTACTCCATCTAATAGTACTTTTATATCGGAAACATCTGGTACTTGTAGTACATCTTCCAGTGTATCTTCTATGGTGATGTTCTTATATCCTGATACATTTGCAGGAACTTCACTACTTATATGGTATTTGTATCCTTCGTTCTTTGTTCCAAGAGCTAATAGGTTTTTATCCGTATTATCTCCTGCCGAATTTAATACCTCTTTCTGAACACTTGGACCTTCTCCCGGTGGTACCACTGTTACCGTATTTGAGTCTACTTTTGGATTATTATTAAAAATCAGCTCTGCAGTATTTGATATTCCTTCATTATTTTGGAAACCACTAATGTCCGAACCTTCTTTAACCTTAGCAGTTATTACCATATTTACAAGTTTTCCTGCTAGGTTACTGTAATCATATTTATCATCTAATTCTAGTTTAACTTCTTGTCCAGTTACAATTACTGCATCTGTCAGAGCCTGATTTTTTACTCCTGCTACTTGTACTTCCGTAGATGCTACTTCTAATACACTTTCTAGTGTATCGATTAGTTCTAACTTAGTATATCCTTGAGTATTTGCTGGAGCTTGTACTTTTACATAATATTTGAATTCTTGGTCTAATGTACCTAGGTTAATACTCTCTTTTCCTTCGACATCTTTAGTAATCGGAGGAGTTTCTCCCGGAGGGGTTACTGTCACCGTATTGGAGTTTCTAGGTGTACTATTAAATACAAGTTTTGCCGTATTTGGTACTTTGTTATCTGCATATGCTCCACTTATTTGGTCTGTAGTTACACCGTCTTTAACTTTTGCTTTTACGGCTAAGGTAATGGTCTTACTTGCAATCTTTGTATAGTCGAATCCATTTGCAAATTCGTATTTCACTAAGTTACTATCTTCTGTTAAGCTTCCATCTGTTGTTTGTAAGTCATAGCCATCTACAGTAATAGTTTTTTCTACTATAGTTAGTAGGCTATCTATTTGGTCTTCAATTACAAAGCTTTGATATCCATCAACTGCATTTGGTACGGCTACTTTTACGCAGTAGGTGAATTCCTCATGCAACTCAGATAAATCTTTATGGGTTCCTCCATCTACGTCCTTAACAATACTTGGCCCTTCTTTTGGCACTTTATTATCTACTGTAAAGTTCGTAAAGTTTGCACCTTCTGTTGTAGTTCCGTCTGCGTTTACAGTAAACTCTCGCTTGCTTTCATCTAGTATGTGACCTGCCGGTGCTGTCTTTTCTATAAAGTAATAGCTTCCCGGACTTAGATTTAATACTTCAATCTTTCCGTTTACAGTTTGATAGTCTTTGATAAATACATCACCACTTGAATTTACTCTATATAGACCGAATTCTGCGCTTAGTCCTGCAGGAAGAATCTGCCCCTCTGAGGTCTTAGTTAAAACTACACTTCCGAATGTAGGAGTTACTTTAACTGTATTGGTCTCAACTTCAGGATTTGTATTTATTGTAAGTCCCGCTTTATTTGGTATGCCCAAATCAGCATATGCTTCTTTCAAAGCTTCGTAGGTTGTGTCTTCTTTTATTTTTGCTTTAAATTCTAAGGTTACCACTTTACTAGCCATACTGGAAATATCGTCTGCACTTGCTATATAGGTGATATTTTGACCATCTACTGATGCTACTGTGCCTGATACCGTGTCTCCTATTGTTACCTTGGCACTGTTTTCTGTAATGGTTAAGAAATCATCCACTGTATCCTTTATTACAAAGCTTGTAATTCCGTTTACATCTCCTAACGGTATTTCTACCTTGTAGGTGAATTCTTGATTCAAGCTAGTCAGTGTCAATGCATTTACATCATCTACAGTTTTCGTTGGTGTAGGTGTGTCAGCCTTAGTGTTATTTACATTAACTACTACTGGATTTGTTCCTACTTTTCCTCCACCTAGGATTTTAAATACTCTTGGCGTTATATCTAACTTATATCCTGCCGGTGCTTCTACTTCTATAAAGTAGTAGTCTCCAGGGACAAGATTTTTTACTGTAATCTTTCCATTAGCATCTGTTGTTAGAGTATCTCCAACTTTAGTTCCTGTGCTTGGTGTTCCTTTGTATAGGTCAAACTTAGCTGATTGTCCATCTGCTAATTGGTTATGATCTACAGTCTTGATAAGTTCTGCATCGCCTAGTACTGGTTTTACATAGACTGTATCAGAATCTACTGATGGCTTGTCATTAACTGATAGACTTGCCTTATTTTGTATTCCTTGGGTTAATATGTTTTCAGCTTCAAGTTCTGCTACTGTAATATCAGCTTTTATCTTGGCATTAAATTCTAAGGTTACCATACTATTAGTCATTTCTGTAAATCCTGTTGTCTTAGCAAATATTATTGTATTGTTTTCTACACTTATATCTCCACTAATAACAGTTCCATCTTGTTTTGTTACTTTTGCACTATCATCTACTATTGATAATAGAGAATTGACTTCATCCTTTATTACAAACTTCTTCATCGCTGATGTGCTTCCTACCGGTACACTCACCTTGTAATTAAACTCTTGGTTAAAGTCTTTAATGTCAATGGATTTCGCATCATTTACAGTCTTAGCTGGTACTAGGTCACTGACGTTATTCCACGTTAAGGCTACAGCTATACTTTGGTCAGCTGTTATGGTGAATTTAATTGGATTGTTGTTTAGGACATATCCTGCTGGTGCTTCCGTCTCAACAAAGTAGTAATTTCCTGATTCTAGTCCTGAAACTGTCAGCTTATTGCTTGTTGCATCTACTGCTGCTTCGCCTTCCCCATTAATTTGAACTAGTGTGTCTGTCGTACTATTTGGTTCATCTCCAGCTTGTTTATATAGTTTAAACTTAGCTACTTGATCTCCACTTGGTGGTTCTCCATCTACAACTTTTGTAAGGATTACATTACCCTTTGGTAGTTGAACTGTAACTGTATTAGATTCAACCTCTGGTTTGTCATTTAGTTTTAAGCTAGATTTATTAGGAACTTTATTTTCTAAATATCCACTTAAATCTGCCCCATCTTTGATATTAGCTTTAATTTCTACTCTTATTGTCTTTCCTGCTAAATCTTCAAAGGCATTACCAAAAATTCCACCAGCGAAACCTTTGTTAATGGTTAAACTTATATTTTGTGCATCTAATGCGACTGTTTCAGTCAATTTATTATCTAGCTGTTCATCTACATATACTTTAACTTTTGATTGTTCTGTTTCAAGTACGCTTTCCAATGCATCGGTTAATACTAAGGTACTATATCCATTAATATTTGTTGGCACTTTATAGCTAATATTGTAGGTGAACTCATCTTTAATGTTTCCTAGAACTATATCATTTTGTGCATTTACTGTTTTCACCGGTGTTGGTGCATCTCCCGGTGGAATTACTATAACTTTGTTTGAGGTCTTTGGTTTTCCATTAAAGATTAACTTTCCTTCATTTGGTATCTTGCTGTCTAGATATTTTTGTGCTATTTGATCTAGTGTTACTGTGTCTTTAATCTTTGAAACTATTATCAAAGTAATGGATTTTCCTGCGTAATCTCCAAAATTATCTGTGATTACTAAGCTTACTGTATTCTGTTCGTCATCGTATACCATTTTCTGTGCTAAATTTTCATCTGTTTCCCCATTTACTTGCACTTCTAACGATTCTACTGCTAGCACGCTTTCAAGTTGGTCCTCTATTGAAATATTTGTATATCCCTCAATATTAGCTGGTACATCTACTTTGACTTTGTAGGTGAATTCATCATCTCTTTGGTTTAGCAATGCTTCTACCGAGTCGTTTACAGTCTTTTCTACAGTAGGCTCATCTCCTGGAGGCGTTACATTTACTGTATTAGAATATACAAACTCGTATTTATTAATAGCAAGTTGTGCTTTATTCGGGACAGTTGCAATTCCAGAAGTCATATATGGTGCTAATTGCTCAGGTGTAACATCAGACTTAAAGTTTGCTTCAAATTCTAGTCTAAGAGTTTTTCCTGCCAAAGTATTAAAGTCAAAGTCCGGATCCAACGCATCATTGTTAATGATCAACTTAACTGTATTCTCATCATTGTCATAGCTTACAAATCCCTTTAAACTTTCATTAACAATATCATTTACATAAACTTTTACTTTTCCTAGGCTCGTTTCTAAAACTGGCTCTAACTTATCAATTAGATACAGTTTGTTATACCCGGTTACATTTTCAGGTATTTGGACTCTAACATCGTAGGTGAATTTTTGATCCTTTGCACCAAGTTTAAGTGGAGTTTCAGTTGAATCACCATTGATACTCTTAATAGGAGTTGGAACTTCTCCTGGTGGTGTTACCGTTACTTTATTTGATGTGGAGCTTAGGTTTCCTACATTTAAGATTGCCTTGTTTCCAACTATAGAATCTGGATTGGCTTGTAAAAACTCTGCTACGCTTCCTTTTATCTTTGCATCGAAAGTCAAGACCACGGTCTTACCAACTAGGGCTTGAATCTTATCTATTTGAGTGAATTTAAATGTGATTAGATTGTTATCTACGGTAAATTCTCCACCTTCAGTTGTTCCTGGTACATGTTCTGTACCGTCGATGGTCACCTTAATATTACTTGCTTCTAGACTTACATCTACTTGGTCTGTTAATGTGAATTCACTCCATCCATCTACCTTAGTTACAGGTACTTTAACTTCATAGTTAAATACTTGGTCAAATGATGTAAGGTCAAGGTGTTCTACATTATTAACTTTTTTCTCTGGTGTTGGGATTTCAGATTTAGTATTATCCACTGTAAAGTTTGTAAATCCATCTCCCGCTATTACTTGTGCTATACCATTTGTGTCCACTGTTATTGTGAATATTCTTGGTGTTGCATTCAGCACATATCCTTGTGGAGCTACATTTTCTATAAAGTAGTAACTTCCCGGCTCAAGATCTTTCACATGAATAATGTCATGACCCTCACCGTTCTTAGCGGTAGAATATCCTCCTAAACTTACACCATTTGGCGCAGTTCCTTTATACAGTTCAAATGTTGCCGATGTTCCCGCAGGTAGAGCTTGTCCATCTGCCGTCTTTATTAATGTTACTTCTCCTACTGGCACTTTTACTTTAACTGTTTCAGAATCAACTTTTGGATTGTCATTGATTACCAGTCCTGCAGTATTTGGTATTCCACTAACTTTATATTCTTCAGGCAGTTCAGAGTACACAAAGCCATCCTTCAATTGTACCTTGAAAGTTAAAATAATTGTCTTATTCGCTATCTCTGCTAAATTATCTGTTTTTGTCAGCGTTACTGTTTGTCCACTTGCTACAGGTTGTACGCTCAGGGCAGCTCCTTCTACTGTATCTAAGGTCGCTTTTGCTGAACCTTCTACTATTTTGAATAATCCATCTACACTGTCGCTAATGACTAAATTCGTCAATCCTTCAACAGATCCTACCGGAACTTTTATAGTAAAGGTGCGTTCTGCTGTAAAGTTTTCAAAGTAATCTTTATCTGCTTCTTTTGTAATTACAGGTTCAGCACTATCTTTAAATGTCAAAGTAATTTCTTCGCCGATTGTACCAACTATAGTAAATTCTTTGGGTCGGCTAATAGATATCCCTTTGGTGCTGATGTTTCTGTCAATTTATATTTTCCTGGAAGTAGTCCGCTTTCTATGACGGTGTCAAAGCTTGTGATCTCAATATCTTTTACTTTAACCCAAGTCGTTCCCACTTCTTTTTCCAGTTTAAATACAGCCTTTTCTCCTGCTGGCCAGGCGGTGGTTTCGCCTTCAAGTTCTTTCTTAATCTTAACTTCTCCTGATTTAGGAGTAATGTCTGCATTATCACTTACTTTTGGTTGATCGTTAATCTTAATCTCAGCTGTATTTGAAAGTTTTCCTTCTAACAAATATGAAGATAATTCTTTGCCTGGATCAATCTTGGCTGTAATGGATAATCTTATAGTCTTTCCTGCAAATTTAGCGATATCGGCATTTCCATTTATCGTTGCTGTCACAGGGTTTTCCATAGTTGGAGCCAGTGCAGACAGTAGGATTAAGTCTGCTAAATCTTCTTCTCCCGCAACTAATGGGGTAACTGTTTTTGAAGCTGATTGAACTTGTAGCACATCATTGATTTGGTCTGAAATTTGGAATTTGTTCATTCCTGCAACATTGTGCGGAACAGTTGCATCTATGGTATAGGTTATAGTTTCTGTCAGTGCAGTTCCGTCTAGTTCAATATTTTCTTCCCCATTGACTTTCTTATCTATCGTAGGTTCTTGAGGTGGAGTTATAGTTACTATTTTGTCTTCCGACTCAGGTTTGTCATTTAACTTAATAGTTACCTTATTTGGAATCTTGCCTTCTGCATATGAAGTTAAATCTGATGCTACAGCATCCGCTTTAATCTTCGCGGAGAATTCCATTGCGATGGTCTTTCCTGCAAGGGTCAAGTAGTCAAAAGCGTCTCCAAAACTTGCCTTTATCACGGTCTCTCCTGTAGTACCATCAACATCACTTATCAAGGTATAATCCGTTCCTTCTACCAATGGTTTTGTGCTTCCATCTGAACTTATGACCGTAAGTTTTACGCCACCACTTACCTCCAATACCTTTGCTAAAGTATCTTTAATAACTAGGGTATTGTATCCTAGCACATTTTCAGGTACAACCGCTGTGACTTTGTAGTTAAATACCTCATCTAATTCTTTAAGGTCATAATGATTCTCTCCATTGACTTTCTTATCTATAGTTGGAGCATCCCCAGGATTTCCTGGAACTAAATAAACCTTGTTTGAAGTAGCTGGTTTGTCATTGATTTTTAGTATTGCTTCATTTGGTATGCCTGAAGTGTTTGTTTCAGCAAAAGTTTTCAATTGTTCCATAGTTACGCCTGCCGCCACTTTCGCTTTAAAACTTAACTTCACTGCACGGTTCGCAATTTTATCAAATCCACTGTTCATAGTGAAGGTAATTTTATTTCCTTCTACAACTAAGTTGTTTGCGTCGCTTACAGTTCTGCCATCCGCTGTTACAATTGCACTTCCTGCCACAATTTCAAGTAAATCATTTACCGTATCTTCTATTACAAAACTAGTCATTCCTTCAACACTTTCCACGGGCACTTCTACTGTATATTCAAATTGTGTAGATAGGCTTGGCAAGTTAAAGCTATTATCTCCATTAATCTTCTTAACAGGAGTTGGAGTTTCTAGTTTTTTATCTGTTACTATTAATTGATACTTTGTAGGTTCAGTATCTGTTGCAGGTGTCGTTGTAAATTGTGGCTCTCCCACGACTACATTATCTGCATGTTCTTCGGATACATATTTACTATATACAGTAGGTACTCCTTCTGCATTTACAAATATTGTGTATTCTGTCTTATCCACTTGATACCCTGTTGGTGCTTCTATTTCTTTTAGTGTGTAGACTTTCTCAGAAAGAATTCCATCTAAATTAATCTTTCCGTTGTTGTCAGTTTCTTTTGTAACAGTTACAGTTTGACCAGCTTTATTAACATAGCTTAAGCTAAATCTTGCTCCCTCTAAATTAACTGCTGGGTCAGAGTTATCTCGTTTTAATAGTGTAAAATTCTTTGAACTATTTAGTGTATTTGTTACTTTAACCGTTTCACTTGTAGCTGTTTCTCCGAAGCTTTGGTCTGTAGGTACAGCCTTATAGCTTGCAGTATAACCTTCAGGAGTTGTTTCTAATACATAGTAATTGTAAAGTTTACCATCATCTGTATATCTGTGAAGTAGTTGGTTTTCAAAGTGAATTGGTAGTAATCCCGTTCTCACTTCTGCATGAAGTCTATTATCTGTTTTTGCCAATTCATTGAAACCATTATCTAGGGTATCGGCTTCATCTCCTTCAGCAGATTTTAATTCCCCCGTAACAGGATCCAGTTCATCAGGCTGCCCATTTACAATTGCCCTTTGTAAAGTGAAGGTTAAAAATTCTGGTCTAATATTATGTTTATTATCCTCATCGTCCCAAACTTTTGTAATTGGAACTATTACCAGTTGTTTGTTTACAATTCTTCCTGGATCTTCTGCCGTAAACTCGGACTTTTTGTAAAGCTCTTCAACAGCATCCGTTTCTTTATTTACACCGGAAATAATAATTCCTCTTTCATTATTTCCAATGTCAGCACCAATTTCTATAATATAGAAATCATATCTGGAAACAAAATTAATTCTATGGAATACGCCACCTCCATCGACATAGCCATTTGGATAATACTTTTCAAATAGAAGATATTTTCCATTTTCAAGCCTTTTATCTATGGTTATCAATCCATCTGCTCCAGTGGTGTAGTCTACTTTAATGCCTGCAGGTAGTTCTGGGCCTGTTTCAACTACATTTCCCTCGCTATCATACTTTTTATACTGTTCTAATATAAAGGTTGCATCTGTCAATGATACTTCATTATCACCAATTTTGAAGTCTGCAATCTTCTTAAGAACCAAACCAAATTGCTCCACCGGTTTAACGGTAGCACTACTATTTATACTTATTTCTCTATTCACTTTAAAATTAGCAGTATTTACAAAATTTCCCTCTGTCAATATCAATTGGCTTATGGAGTTAAACTTACTATTTATAGCAGCAGAAAAAGTAAATCTTATGGTTTTCCCAGCCAAGCTACTTATAAGATCCTTATTAGAGGTTTCCATATCTACAACATATTGCTGAGTAGAAGTCGCTTGACTTACAGTTGTCCCTTCTTGAAGTGCAGAGTAAGGAATTTGATCTTCTTCTACAGCAAAACCACTCCCTTTTCCTGCTCCAACTTTAACATTTGCTGTATATGGAGCTGCTATATCTATGCCCACAGGCAATGTGTCGGAAAAAGATATGGTCTCATATCCCTTAACATTTGCAGGTATCTCAACATCTACAATAAAATCGAAAGTTTCTTTCCATGTCTTCATATTGTAGTGCTTGTAATCTCCACCTTCAGTTTCTAAAGCTACATCTTTCTCATTAGCCATTTTGTTAATTGTTGGTAATTCCGGCAACGGATCTACTACGTTTCCTAAATCATTCTCCGTTATTTCTTCCGAGAAATTTCCCTCGCTGTCTTTTTTATATATCTTAGCTAAATTTTCTTCCATTCTAATTTCAAACTCGATTGCTTCAATAGCTAAGTATCCTTCAGGTGCTTTAGTTTCAGTTAATACATACTTTCCTAAGTCCAAATTTTGCATCTCAATTACACCATCGGCATTGGTGGTGTATGTTCTATGAGGATATCCAGCATCTGATGACTTTGAAAGTACAAAGGTTGCACTTTGACCAGCCTTTAAGCTTTCTGCCTCACCATTTTGATTTGCTATTTTCTTTGTCAGTTTTAGACTTGTAAATTTAGTCTTAATATTTACATTATTTGTTTCAATAGTATTTTGTGGCTTATCGTTGATATTAATAATAGCTTTATTAGGCACAGTTAAATCAGGGTGTATGTCAATAAAGGCTTCCGGCGTTAATATTATCTTAGCTTGAAATTCAAATATTAAGTCCTTGTTTTCTATCTGTCCCATGTTGCCGGATAATCTATCTATCCTAAAATTTTGCTTTCTTAAAACTTCAGTAGTGTTCATATCGAAATATTCACTAATATCAGTATCGCCTACCATTACTTTTGCAGTTCCTGGAACAATCTGCATAGATTTATCAACTGTATCAGTTACTTCTAAAACGTTAATATCGCCTATTCCCTTTACAGGTGCTTTTATCTGGTAGGTTACAATTTCATTATGAGAAGATAAACTATATTCATCCAAAAGCTCGGTAGCAGTTTTAATTTTCTTTTCAGGTTCTGGCTTTTTATAGTTCAAGAATAAATATCCAGAGTTGTCTGTAGCTTCATTTTCATCGGGGTCTACCAAATTAAACTTATCAGGAACAAAGCTTGGAACTCCTGCTTCATTAATCTTTACAAGAACTACTCCAGAATTATAGATATAGCCTTTTGAAAAGTCGTCTTGTTTTTCATATAGCTTATAGGTTATTCCTTTTTTTACGCCTTCAAATTGTATTAGCCCTAAATCGGCTGACTTAACTTCTTGTATATTTCCATTTGGCTCTTCCAAAATAAAGGTTGTACCAACAATCGCTTCATTCGTATCACCATCACGCTTTATAATTCTAAAGTTTGTTTCGTCTAAGGTATTAGTGATATTAAAACCATCTATTACAGTACTATAATTAGGAATTGAATCCTCTTCTATATAGTAAATATATTCCCCTTTAGAAACAGGGTCATATTTTAATAACTCAGGTTTCCCATCCTCACTTATAAATTCATAAGTCCATGGATATAGAACATCCTTTGTTTCAATAAGCTCTGGCTGACCATTTTCACCTAGTTTTCTATAAAGTTTAACTACTATACTATTAGGTCTGGTTCCATGACTATTTTCATTGTCTATCCATGTTTTTACTCCATTAAATGTCAGTAGTTTATTGTTATATACTTTTTCAGAATCAATATCTATTCCATTTTCATCTCTGAAAACAATAAATTTAACCGCTCCAACACCATTTACAATAACCTGAATCCTGTCATGAATAGGCACAGTATCACTCGGAGCTGTTTCTACCATCCAATATTCTCCAACAGGAACATTTTTATATTTAACTATCCCTTCATAGTCAGAAGTAGAAGCATACGCTCGTCCAGGATCTCCTGTAAATGGTTCTATAATAGGATCTCCAACAGATCCATCAGGGTTGTATTTGTACAGCTTAAATAGAGCACCACTTAATCCTGTCGTACCTAACAATTTGGTAAATTCAATATCTCTTAGAATAGTTGGTTTTACACTTACTGTGGAGAATATCTTTGTTTCCCCATATTCAAGTGAAACTGTATTTGGAATAGTTCCATCTTGTAATACGATACCTGTATCGACCAGGTTTATTCCCGGTTTTACTTTAACTGACACTTCTATGCGAATGTCTGTACCTTTGTAATCGCTAACGATTGATGAAGGAAGAATAAATTTTATTTGATTTTGATTGTTCCATCCTCCTGTGGATAAAAAGTTTTTCGCAATATTATCTTCCTCAGTTGGCCAAGTGGTGTCACTACTATTCTTTAAAAACACTTTTACATCTTGTACTTCAAAGTGGTTAGGAATATTATCTATTATTGTATAATCAATATCATCAGCTGAACTTGGAATTTTAAAGTCTATTCCGTACTTCCATACTTCTCCAATTCCAATTGGATAAGTCTCTGATGAATATTCAGGACGATTATCCCCTTTAACTTGTTTATTTATTGTGGGAGTTTCCGCTAATCTATTATCTGTGACATATGGTTGTATAGGGTTGCCGGTAATATTTGCATCTCCACCTGTCGCCTCTATTTTAAAGCCTCCTGCTGGTATCATACCATCTTGGCTTATATATCCTTTTGGTGCAGATGTTTCCAAGAAATAATAGTCTCCAGGTTCTAAATTTCTTACTTCAACTGCACCTGCTCCGCTTATTAGTATATCTCCTACTAATACATCATCATTCTCTTCAGGATTAGAGATAGGGTCAGCAGTCCCTACTACACGATATAAATCAAAACCTGCTGTTAATCCATCTGGTAAATCTACAGGGTTATTTCCATTGCTATCGGAAATTGTCTTTTTCAAGCTGACTTTACCACGAGTCACTTGTGATACGACCGTATTACTATCTACCTTTGGTCCACCATTTAATTTAACACTAGCTAAGTTGGGGATTTTCCCATCAGGCTTATTTTCAAAGACTGCTTTTATATCAGGATTAACATAAGCTTGAATTTCAAAGACTATTGTTTTATTAGCAATTTGCTCAAAATTACCTGTTTTAGACATGGTCATAGTTCTGCCCACCATCTCGTAAGCATAACTAAATTCAACAGTAGGTTCTTCCTCTAAAAATATCTTTAAAGTATTGGGCACAGGAAATAAAAGGGGATCCACAGTATCTGAAATCTCCAATTTAGAATATCCCGCAACGCTTCCAATGGGAACTTTTACTTGGTAAGTTAATATTTCGTCATTATTAGGAAGAATATAAGGATCGTCATCGGTTGGTTTGCTAAATTCATTTTGACTTGCACCCTTAAGAAGTTTCTCAATAGAAGGAGTCTCTGGCTTAGTGTTCTTTGCAATAATCCCTCCATTATCAATGCTCTCATCTGGACCACCTGAAATAGCAACACTACCATCAGTTCCAGCGGTTAAGGTCCATTTGTTTGCAGCCTCCAATACATATCCTTCTGGAGACTTCGACTCCTTTAGAGTATATATATGGCCAGGTATTAATTGATCTACTTTTATTTTTCCGTCTTCATCTGTTGTGAATATACGATCTTGAAGTGTCGTTTGTGTAATATTCTTTAGTGTAAATTCAGCACCAGGAAGAAAGATAGCTATGCTACCACCGCTGTCAACTTTTGTCAGTTCAACAGATGGCAATGGTATATAAGCCTTTACTTCATTCGTATATATTTTAGGACGATTATTAGGCTGTACATTTGCCGTATTTGGAATCTCTATTCGCTTAAATCCAGAATCATATTTCTCCTCAAGATTTGCATCAGCTTTTACAAATACAGGAAACTCCACATATAGAGTTTTATTTGCAATAGGTTCAAAGAGCTCATCTGATCTGCTAGGCTCTGTAATAGTGACTATTAATTCATTGGTATCTGTATTATAAACTTTCGCATATTGTTCCGTTGATACGACAGTTTTCACACCCGTATTGTCAAATTAATATATTGACAAATTATCAAGATTTTCTATGTTTAAAGTCTGATCCAATTTATCATTTATAACTAACTTTTCATACCCAGTTGTATCTTTTGGCATAGCTGTGCCAATTCTATAGCGATAAATATCATCTCGCTTTTCAAGCTCTAAAAACTCTGAATACCATATATCTTCTTGACCTTCTACCGCTTTTTTAGCTATCTCTTTTTTGGTAGTTGGTGGAATGAAGGCAGGGGGAACAGCCCTAGCAACATTTGATTCCACTAAAGGCTTATTGTCCAATTGAATATTTGATTTATTGGTAACACCCATAGGCTTCCCGTCAACCTGGTCTAGGGTGGTTCGCATTTCTTGAATATCTTCATCAGAAACTGAGTCTTTTAATTTAAGTTTAACTACTAATACAAATTTCTTGCCAACATAATTGCCAAATTTATAGCTAGTTCCACCTATATCTTTTGGATTTTCTGGTAGGCTATAAGAAATTTCATTGTTTGTAAGGGTAAGTTCAGGAACACCTTCATGATCATTATCTCCATACTCTACGCCTTTTAGCTCGGCAACTAAAGTGCCATTTACTATGTCATCACCATCTACTATATATGCATCGAGGATATCTAATTTATCATCTAATTTATCCTTTAATATAATGGATGTCTTAGCTTCTAATACCTCCGAAGTCAAGTTGAAAGAAGAGTCGAAAATAAAATCCTGTCTTCTAAAATCTAATTCTTTGTATTTATCTTTATTAATATAATCATCTACACTCTTAGAGACAGATTTGTTTACATCGACAGCACAATCTGTTCTCTCGTTTTTAGGTACTATTGGAATATTCCCATCGGTATCGGTGCCAATTACATAATCGTTCCCTGCGAAAGTAAATTTTAGGCTAGCAGGCTTATAATTATCTGACTCGTACTGATCTTCACTTGCTTTATAGACTATTTTATAATTGCCTTGCCCCAAGCCTTTCATGTCAACTATTGTTTTAACCCAGATACCGAACTATTGTTCCCAGGATTTACTTGTACATAGCTGCCATTAGTTTGCTTCTTATAAAGCTTATATTCATTTGAAGTAATATTTTTTTATTCATGATTTCTATTTGCTCATTCTTTTCAATTGTAGAAACTTGAAAAGCACTTAATAATTGGCTAGTAAAATCATGAATGCTGGTATCTGATGTGGCGAAATAATTTGGTTTATTTCCTGTCATTTTTAATAATGTACTGAGAATTATCGGCTTCATCTTGGTGTCATAATTAGGTCCATAACCTTCATGAGTCGCATTTAGACCATAGGACCAGAACCCGGAAATAAATTCAGCCGGTGAGTAATTAATACCTGCATTTTCTCTAAAACGTTCAGCGTAATATTCCATAGCCTTCAACATCGGTTTATACATATGCGCAAATGGTGTATATACGCCATTTTCCATAATAGCACCATCGTTATCTAGTGCTCTTCTGTCATACCATATATAGGATATATCTTTAGAACTGTCTGTATATTTATAAGTTGTTCCGAATGAAGTATATGTTGCTCCCGGTGTTGTGTTAAATGTACTTTTATATTTATCTGCATAATATACATCACCTGTAGTATTTAATTTAAACATATTTTTTGCATCAGCAGGTACATTTTCCCATTTAACAGTATTTGCTACACCATCAGTTATTAGCATATATATCGTCTTTCTAGTCCTGTCAAGTCCATTAACTTTATAAGTAGGGTTGTTGTAAGTTTCAACATTAGTCCTAGCTTGATAAGAACGCCTTGCATGCACCATCCCATCAACTGTGGGTGTTCCACCCCAACACATTTCAGGTGTATATAATTGCGTTACTTTATTTTTAAATGCTTCCCTATTAGTAAAAAGCTCTGTTGAATCTAGTTTATAAGGATGGTTGACAGTATTTAAATAATATACTGTATTTACAGAATAAAACTGTTTAATAAAATAAGATCCTTTATAACGTGAATACTGAGGGTGTGAGAATATAGGCCCTGCAACATAGGCTTCTTTTTCTGCCCCCTGATAGCTAGCAACCATTATTCTATCCTTGGGAGAAATCCCATCCACATCAGTTCCCATATTTAAAGAATCTGCAAGTTCTTTCATAGCATCTCCTACAACACTAATTGTAGGTTTGAAACTTCCACTTAAATCCTGAATTATAACTATATCTACATAAGATCCTGAATCAGGCCAGTCAAACTTAATTTCTCCTGTCATATTTCTTTTGCAAAGTTGCTCATGACCTTCATCCAACGTCACTGTATGGGTGACGTTTTTAAATGGACCGTAGTCCTTAGGAGTCAAGATTGGTTGAGCTTCTTTAGCCCCAACTTCCCCTAATGTATTGGACATACTTGAATATGCTTCAATTGGGGTGGCCATAAATATTATCATCGCCATAATTAAGCATATTATCTTCTTTAATCTCTGTTCGCTCGTTTTCTCTTCTCCTTTTACACTAATTAACACATTTTTCTTTTTATCTTATTCAAATAATATTGGTTATTATATTACTCATACTGTTTTAGTATTAGCTACACCACTGCTAAGTATTCATTCACATTTCTCCTTTTACCATCCCTGTTTCTCTCTTGCAATTAAATATTTAACATATTTCTTTTCTCACCAAAATACAATGCTCTATTGTAGTGCAAAAATTATCAAAATATATTTCAAAAAATATAACAGCATTACATTTTAATAATACTGTCTATTTTTGATAGTGCACTTAAATATCCCTAAATATACGCATTTACTCACTATCTATTATATTATTACTGTAATAAATTACAATGCTTTTTGGCATACATGAATAAAGATTCCGGTATCACACGATTATCTTCTCGCCAATATAATATTATTACTTAGTTTGTTTACATTTTTTTATCAGAATTATTCACACGTTCTAAAATATTGTTATTATAATTGATATTTTCTATTTTCCATGAATTTTTACAAAATAAACAGCATAAAGATAAAATAGTACATTAATCTATTTAACTTTATACTGTCTTAGAGTCATTTTATTAGTATCCGATATTCTTCTGCTTTCTACCGCTTTTTGAATAGTTTTATTGTGAGTCCATTGGTCCAGTTTATGTTCTTCTATTATCAAAATAGCGTCTTCATAGTGCTTCGCCAGGGCAGTGGCAAAATACCAGGCAATCATCATTTTTACATAATATTCGTCAGATTTTATTTTTGCAACTTTTTCTAACATATTCTTTTCATACTCACTGTCTAAAAAATTGCTAAGTAACGTTCCAATACCATAGCGTATTGTATATACGTTATCAGACTTCATTCACCCTAACGCTTTTTTATAGATTATCTCTGGGTACTTATTAAAAATTTTTGGCGCAAACAAATCACATGTTGCCCAATTATCTATAAATGGAAGGAATTTTTCAGTTAATTCCAAAGCTTTCTCAAAATCCTTTTCCTGTTCAATTAGAAATGCATGTAAGTTATTCTCTTCATAGTAATAGTGGGGAAGCTTTTGCATAAATTCCTTTGCTATTTCTGGTTTTTCTTTTGCAAGCGATTTAGCCAACTTTCTCAAAACAGGAACCCTAATGCCAATAATCCTTTCTTTCTCTATATTAGGCATAAGTTTAGAATGAAAATTTCTATATTCTTCATCTCTATTTTTAAACAGCATATTATGGATATGATTTTCGTTACACATAATACCTCCTAAAAAATACAAAATAGCCGCTATCCTGTAAAGCGAAAGTTCATCACAATACTATGATACCACGTGATTGAAATTACTAATCGTTATTATGATATAATGAGTTTATTTATTTTATCACCCTGTTTTTTTAATATTATGTTTAAGTTTAATTATAATGGATATAAATAAGATGTAAGAAATGAGCACAGTTATCAAGGAGGAAGAAATGAAAAAAGTAGATCTTTATTTAGCAAATTTAGCAGTTAATAACATTAAACTACACAATCTTCACTGGAATGTTGTAGGTTTCAGTTTTAAGCATGTTCATGAGTATTTAGAAGTTATCTATGATTCCTTCTTTGAAAAATTCGATGAAGTAGCTGAATATCAAAAAATGAATGGTGTATTCCCTAAAGCAAGTGTAAAAGAATACATGGATATTTCCGATGTTAATGAATTAGAGAGCAAAGACTATAATGGAAAAGAAGCTATAGAAATCGCATTAGAAGTCATCAGGGACATGAAGAAACTTGCATTAGAAATAGCTGACGAAAGCAACCACTTCGTACTTTCAAATATGATGGAAGACCATGCAACTGAATATAATAAACACATTTGGTTTATGGAAAGCATGCTAAAATAAAATATTGCATCGGAATCTCCGATGCTTTACATATATCAATCTATATAAAATATTTGCCCACTGTAATAATTCTAGTTAAATATACCTAGCCTCTTAGCGTAGTTCCAAGAAGCTAGGTTTTTTCTCCGTTCTTTTCTCTGGTCATATATCTCATCGCTTCTTCTTTTGTCATCCAAAAATGCATTCCCGTAGTAGAATCTCTCCATCTATCAGGGTTAAAGTCCTTCACCTCTATAGTTTCCCCTTTCCTATATATAAAATTCTCATCTACATAGGACATAGCTTCTGCAAAATCTTGCTTTCCATCATAAGATTTAATCGATACTACAAAGGCCTTATCCGTTCTACAGCTGTCCATTGTGGCAGATGTTCGTCTTGCATCTTCAGGTATAAAAAGAGTTACCAGCCTATCATTAAAACAAGTTTTATATCCTACAAAACCTCCCTTTTCGGGGCATTTCATAATAAAATATCTAGTTTCAGAATCATATATAATATCCTTTACAACAGCATCTTCTAGTACTGCTGCATACAAATACGCTCCACTTATATCCGCTCCTGTTAAATTGCAACGTCTCATATCAGCGCCTTTAAAATCAACTTTTCTAAATACTGTATTAATACATGATGTATCCGGCATAAAACAGTCTTGAAACGAAGAATAGCTAAAGTCCGCTCCATCAAAATTACAATTAATAAAATTCGCCCTCGAAAAGTCTATATTGATGTATTTACCCGATGAAAAATCTTCATTCTCAAACGTTTCTTCAGTTATATCAATTCTACTTAAACCTACCCTATTCGCCAGTTCCTCATTAAACTCTGTTAAAGTCATTGTTCTCACCTCAATATATTATATCAACATTATTCCACCAACAACTTTAATATATCTGTTTCTGAATCTACTTTCCAAATTCCGCTATATGGAATCTCGACTCTCTGTTCCCCATTATCTTCATATACAAAAAACATCAAATCGTTCCTATCGTCCTTGTAGCTTATATTTACTATGTGTATGTCATCAGGCTCTTTAACATTCGTAGGTATATCATTAACTGACTCCTTACCGGTATCAGATACCTTTTCTAATACATCTAGTATTTCCACAATTTTATCCTTATCCATAATCTCATATACGTAACTGATAGCTATTTTAGAAGTACTGATTTTCGCCACATCTTCAGCTTTAGGAGTTGGAAATATTCGATTCTCTTTTCCGCAGGAGGCTAACATTATTATCATTATAGCTATAACAGTTATGCTTAGTATTCTTTTCATCTATATTTCACCCTTAGTCTCTTTCAACAAACGTAACCCTTACTACGTCCCCAGGGTTTTTACCAATCGCTTTTCTAATGTCTTTTCTTACTCCTATTATATAGCATATGGAACCATCTTCATTTTTTACTCCCATATTAACGATACTGCCATCATAATTTACTCCGTCAAATGTAACATGAACTTTAGCCCTGCCTTTTCCTAGAACCTCCTTAATATTAAAAGGAACCTCTACATAAGCCCCGTCAATATCAGGAACCCTTTTTATTTCTGCATTAAATTCATATTTTTCTTTCATATAACCCTCCATATCAGATTTATGTTTATTTTACCCAAGCTAATACTCAATACCACAAAAAAACAGCAGATGATATTGTCATCTGCTGTTTTATTAATCTCTAACTTCCGTACCTTCATCATAAGGATTATTTGTGTTTAGTATTTTTAGCGGAATGTTCTTTTCTTTAATGGGGAAAATAGCCTCTTTTTGATATACTTCTGCCCCCTCATCGATTATCCTGGTTAATTGGCTGTAGTTCATAGACGGGATTCTTTTAGCATGAACGTTTTTTCGTGGATCTGATGTCATGATTCCGTCAACGTCTGTCCAGTTTTCATATACTTGCGAGTGTAATGCTCCAGCTATTATTGATCCTGTAAAGTCTGAACCACCTCTGTCAAATGTCTTGATTTTCCCTGATTGGTCCCGACCATAAAAACCAGGCACCACAACTTTAATCCCTGCTTTTATATTGTTTTTAATATTGCGATTGCTGAGCTCATAATCTACATTGCCCTTATCATCGAAGAAAATCAATTCTTTTGCATCAATAAAGTCATATTTCAAATACTTTGCCATAATCTTTGCGTTTAAGTACTCTCCTCTGCTAATTATAAATTCCTTGTCTTGCGATTGAATAATCTCTTCAAATACATTTTCTATCTCGTGAGAAAACTCATCATAGATATTTAAATCCTTCGCAATATTATCGAATCTTTCTTTAGTCGTATTAGAGCTTTCCTCAAGTTCTATATACCTTTTGTTCAATTCTGCTTCAATTTTTTTCCTAACTTTTTTCAATTCTAAAATATCAGTTTTCAACTTGTGAATTTCTATTAGTTTATCTGTAACCTTAGAATCTTCATAGTTCCTCTTTCCTGGTGCAGAAACTACTATTATGTCCCTATAATCTTTTGATAATATAATTTTCTTCACTTTGTTAAACTGTTTCGCATCACTTAATGACGAGCCTCCAAATTTGGACACACTTTTCTTTTCAATGTCTTCAATGTGAAATGGCGTTTCTTGGTATACACAATAATTAAGCCAATTGGAAAAGAATAGATTTCCTGCAGATCTCCATTTTACCTTTATAGAGTTGCTAGGATTGTCATCCTTGTAGTAATTCCTAGGGGGTGCCGTTTTTAATGACTTATTTAAATCTCTAATATATTCGTTGTGCAAAGTTTCTTTATCATATTCCCAGTGTCCAAATGAAAATACAAATCTATTGTCCTTAGTGGTAACTATGCTAACGCCAGTATCTTCTCTGGAAGCTAATACTTGTAATTCTTCATAATTGTCAAATTCGTCTTTGTTAACATATGTGTATCTCGACTGAGGAATATAGAACTCATCATCAAACCCTTTTAAAATATTATTATCTCCCAGTTTTTCATAATTATACACTCCAAATATCTTCTCATTTTTCATTCCATTTCCTATGTTGTAATAGTGATATAAAGCCGCTTGAGCAGACCAACATACAAACATTGTAGAGTAAACATTCTCTTTTGCAAAATCAAATATATTATTAAGTTCATCCCAATATTTGACGCTTTCATATTCTAGTGTTTCTACGGGCGCTCCCGTAATAATCATAGCGTCATACTTATTGTGCTTAATTTCATCATAAGTCTTATAAAATTTTTCTAAATGTGCTTTGCTAGTGTTTTTAGCGTCATAAGAACCCATTCTAACTAAGTCTATATTTATTTGTAGCGCAGAATTGGAAAGCATTCTAAGAAATTGAATTTCCGTTTCTTCCTTCTTAGGCATTAGATTTACCAAAGCTATTTGAATTGGTCTTATATCTTGCTTAACTGCAACATTTTCACTAATGGTAAAAATCTTTTCTCGTTTTAATACATCTTTTCCTAATAAATCTTTCGGAATTATTAAAGGCATTATATCATCTCCTTATATGGCATCAAACGCCTGTTCTAAATCATCAATAATATCCTTGACACTTTCTATACCAACAGAAAACCGCACCATGTTGGGTAATATACCTGCGTTTAGCTGCGCTTCTGCACTAAGTTGCCTATGAGTCATGCTAGCAGGATGCAATACGTGAGTTCTAATATCTCCTACGTGGACCACTAACGAAGCAATTTTTAGGTTGTTTATCCATTTCTTAGTCTCTTCTACTCCGCCTTTAACTCCAAACGCAATAATGCCGCTTCCTCCATTTTTTAAATATTTTCTTGCTAAAGTATAATTAGCATTGCTTTTTAGTAGCGGATATTTTATCCAGTCTACTTTTGGATGACTGTCTAAATAATTTGCTATTTCTATAGCATTACTTGAATGTTTCTCCATTCTCAACGCCAAAGTTTCTGTCCCTAAATTCGTTAGGAAAGCATTAAACGGACTCATGGTCGTTCCTAAATCTCTTAAATATACAACTCTTGCCTTTACAATATATGCCCGTTCTTTAAAAGTATCTGTATAACTGAGTCCGTGATAATTTGGATCTTTATCTGTTAAACATGAAAACTTACCGTTATTCCAATCGAATTTCCCACTATCTACAATTATTCCCCCGACACTGGTGGCATGGCCATCTAAATATTTAGTAGTAGAATGGGTTACGATATCTGCGCCGTATTCAAATGGTCTGCACAAATATGGTGTTGCAAATGTGTTATCAACAAATAAAGGAATGTTGTGAGAGTGGGCGATATCAGCAATTTTTTCTATATCCAGCACGTCAACTCCAGGATTGCCTATGGTTTCAGAAAAAACTAATCTGGTATTTTCTTTGATAGCGCTCTCTAGTGCTTGTCCATCATTTAACGGAACAAAAGTTGTAGTTATTCCAAACTTTTCAAGTGTTGAGCCAATTAGTGTATATGTGCCACCATATAAGTTATTCATAGCAACGATATGTTCTCCGCTACGACAAATGTTTAATATGGACAGCAAGGTAGCTGCTTGACCTGAAGAAGTTGCTAAGGCACCAACTCCGCCTTCCAATTGAGCAATTTTTTCTTCAAATGCATTAACCGTTGGATTGGATATTCTAGAATACATATGGCCTTCTCTTACTAGGTCAAACAATTCCGCCACTTCATCTGCGTCATCATATTTATAAGTAGTAGATTGCACAATTGGCGCAATCCTAGCTTCTCCGCTTTCCGGTTGATATCCACCTTGCACACATAGCGTTTCTACAGTTAAATCCCTTAATTTTGTCATGCTAATTCCCTCCTGTTTTTTGAAATAAAAAAAGCTCCCGTCCATAAAGGACGAAAGCTATGCTCACGTGTTACCACCTTATTTTGCTATTATTTCACAATAATAGCCTCTTCGGGTACAATCATACCCTATCGCTATAACGGGCGCTCCCGTAAACGTCTAAAACAATTTCGACGAATCCTTACAACAGACCATGTTCCCTAATCTTCAATCCACTTCTCTCACCAAACGAAGCTCTCTGTAATCAATCCAAAAAGGTACTCTTCTGTTGAACCAGTTTTAATATTAAAACATATACTACTACACCTAAAAACGATTGTCAAGCAAAATACCATTAATATTATTCACCAATAAAATAGCCGATTGTTTAGAGCAATCAGCCATTTATTAATTCATCGTCTTTTACTGGTTTTGATAAGCTGCTACAATCTCCGGTAGCCTTATAGCCAGCCCGCCATCTACTAAGATATCCGTTCCTGTAATAAATGACGCTTTATCGCTGGCTAAGAATTTTACTACTTCGGAAATATCTTCAGGCTCTCCATTCCTACCTGCTGGGGTCATGGACTTCATGTACTCCATTTGTTCCGGGTGTTCTTCTGCAGCTTTTTTTGACATCGGAGTCATTATTATGCCTGGAGAAATGGAAAGTATTCTCAACCCTTCTTTCCCATATTCAGGAGCGAATCTTTTAACCATTAAGTGCACACCTCGCTTAGAAAAGTTATAAGCAAAGTCTGATTTGTTTTGTGCTATTTGCACCAAAGAATCAATTGCTCCCGGTGTAGATGGATATTCTAAATATTTATCATAAGCTTCATTTGGTGGTACCACATGTCCTATCATTGAAGCTAAAAGAATAAGCACTCCACCTTTTGAAATATAATCTTTAGCATTAATTGCCAAATTTTCTGTACCCAGTAAATCAATTTCAAAAGTCAGCTTAGCATCTACCCCAACGCCGCTTACTCCAGCTGAGTTAACGACTGTTTTTATTTCTCCTAAGGACTTTGCAAATTCAAAAAGCTCTCTCACACTTTCAGAACTGGAAATATCTCCTTGTTTGTATATAGCGTCTATACCATTGGCTTTAAGCTCAGTCACAGCATTTATTAGCCTCTGCTCATTTCTACCTGTTACAATTACTGTTCCCTCATCAAATTGTTTAGCACATTCTAAACCTATCCCACTACTACCACCTGTTATAATATGAATATTCTTCATTGCTACCCCCTAAATAATATATAATAAGGCAATTTACGTATATTCATAATACCCAATATTGTAGAACTTACTTATTTGATATTTCTTTATCTTTTCAAATCATGCAATATTATTTTCCACGCCTCCAAAAGCTTTTCAAATCCGTATCTAGCATTTGCAGGACTAGTCGACGGCAATAATATGGCATTATATTTCATTTCTTTTGTTACCACATCATATGCTTTTCTCCCATTACAATAGATATTTACAATATTGGATTTTCCAAGTATATCACCAATGTTAGCTAATCTGTAGTTTCGAATATCTTTGTCCATGGATCCTGTTATTTCTGCTGATTTCATAGCATCGTATAGTGCTATGCGATTGTCTAATAACAATTTTATTCTTTCTTCAGTAGTGGTTGGTTTTTTAGTTTTTAAGAGCTCTGCCATCAGGGGCCAAAACCTATTTCTAGGGTTTCCATAATAAAAATCAATCTCCCTAGAAACAACTGACGGAAAGGAACCAAGAATAAGAATTTTGCTGTTTTCATCGAATATAGGTGGGAAATTGTGCTTTATCATATTCCTACTCCCGCATTATATAATAATAATTTTGTACTCATAATAATTGGCTAGATGTATTTACTGGCCTCTCTTATACTAAGCTTGTCCATTTTTTCATAGTGCCTTTTAACAAAGTCTCTTACCCACTTTGAATCAGTTTTTGAATACTCTCTTAGACTCCATCCTATAGCTTTATTAATAAAAAATTCATTACTTCCAAAATTATTTACCAATATTTGCTCCAATAATTCAGTGTCGGTTTTCTCTTTTCTACCTAATTGATGGTCAATGGCTATTCTTCTTAGCCAGAAATCTTCATCAACCGACCATTCCAGCATTAAGTCGTTGATTCTAGAATCTGTAAAAGCTATGCTTCCAATTATTTTATCAAGACCATCTATTGTATCCCACCACTGCTTGGATTTGGCATATGCTCTCAGGTATTTCATATCATCACAAACCAAGTGTTTTTTCATGCCAGTAAGATAGTCAATCACCAAATACTGGAATTCTCTTTGCTCCTCATTCCAGCATTTATTTAAAAAAATCCAGTCTATCACTTTTGACTTTTTTTCTTCCTTCAATAATTCTTTGTAAATAGCTCTTCTAGTAGGAGTCTTTATACCATAGAAACTAAATAGATTGCGCATATATTTTGACATTAGCTCTGCGTTATTATCGTCTCTATTATTCTCAAACGCCTTTTTTATATTATCAAGTTTATCCATAACCACACCCCTCTTCATCATATTAATATAATAATATAAATAAATCATAATAAATCAAGAGGTAAATTGCTACCTCTTGAGTCATTATGAACTATTATAAAACTCTTTTTACGGTATTTAACACAAACTCTTAGTTATTAACTTTTATCCAAGTTTCGCTTCCGTCTGCATTTCTACTATAGTCGTGACCTTGTGCCGCTTCCATCAACTCAAAATACGCCCAATGTCCATTGCTCAAATCATTAAAATACGGCATTTCCCTCTCATTTTTATCGATGTATACTTTGTCCGGATAGCGTTGGAAAATTGGATTTGTAATCTTTACCGCTTCCGCCCTGGTTATATTTCGATCCGGCTTATAGGTACCATCAGGATATCCTAGTATCCAACCTTCCGCAACCACTTGTTCAATCGCCGCTTTCGCCCAATGGTCTTCAATATCAGGGAAACCTTTTACGCCTACACTCTTTGCAAATTTAGAAGCGATCTTTGCATACTCAGCTCTGGTTATTTTTTCTTCTGCCCTAAAGGTTCCATCGGGATATCCTTTGATAATATCTTTTTTCTCTAAATATCCAATATAATTTGCATACCACTCGTTTCCTCTTATGTCAGAATATGTGGTCGTATGATCCTCACCTTTTTCCATCCCCATTAGTCTGGCAAATATGGCTGCCGTTTCACCTCTAGTTATAGATGCCTCTGGTTTTACTAAACCATCAGGATATCCGAAAATAAAAGGAGTATGACTCTCAACTACCTTTTTATCAGAGTCAAATACATATCCCATGGGGATTAGGTTTCCTGAAGGACTTGGTTCTTGTGGCGCTACTGGCACCAATGGAACTACAGGGTCTACAGGAACATCCGGATTTTCTTCCTTTTGCCACTGCGCATATACTATCATGTCTTCAGTAACTACTGTATCTCCTGTAAAAGCCGTTCCCGTTCCATCCGCTTTAGTGTTCCATTCTTTAAAAGTATATTTCTTTCCATCTTGAACGAATTCAGTAGGACTTGCTGGCATGCTTTCATCAGTTAAATCATCATTATTGATCGTTGCGTTCTTCTCAACATTTACCGTTGATAAAACCGTCTCCGTTCCCTCAGGGAAATTCTTATCGAATTTTACTTCCAATACTTTTGTAAAATCAATTAGCAAATCTTGAGCATGAATAGTCGGAATAGGATTATCTGATCCAGCTGGTCTTACAAGCCCATTTATATTCCCCATTATTTTAATTGGTTCTTTATTATCATCGGCTATTTCTTCAGCTACAGCTTTGGGGATTTTAAAGAAATTAGAATCATCAGTATAAATTTCCATGTCTTCAAATACTTGTTCCGGCTTGGCACCTCTAGTGTGGTAATTAGGGTTCCCATCATTTCTTATGGAAGTTCTAATAATCAACTTGTTGCTAAACTCAGTTAAATCCGACCCACTTCCATCTTGTTCTCTTGTATTGACAGCAGTATTTACAGGGTCGTTTACTGCTATAGTGTTGCTTAATCTCTTATATACAACTCTGCCACTGGATAACTCCCCTCCAGCCAATTGATGTTTGAAGCTATAACTCTTAAATAGCAATCTCATCTCTTTTGCCATTTCAACTCTTTCATCAATTGAAATATTGAAATCTACGTGAGTATAAGGGGCTCCTACTGCAATACTTCCCCAGTCTTGACCACTATTTGAGAATATTCCGCCTGGATTCATCCAAGATATTAGAGCTGTGTTTTTATCCATCTCCATTATCGCTTCAAGTCTTAAAGAATAGAATTCCTTTGAGTCATCATATTTGACTTTGACTCTAGTAAGTCTCCCTTCTTCATCTCTATCAATTTTTATTATTTCGGCTCCAGGAACTGTAGCTTCACCATTCATACCTTTATTAATCTCATTTTTATTGTTTTTCAGACTTACATTAGTAGCACCAATATAGTGAGTGTAAAGGGTGACAGGCTCTGTAGTGCCGTTGGGAAATATTTCAGATATCTTCTGATTAGTAAAGTATATTTTATGCTCAGGGTTATTTAAATCTAGAGGACTATGGGTTCCCCACCCAGCTAAATAAATTTTATAAACCCACACTCCGATATCTCCAAGAAATCCCTGTAGCCCTATTACTTCATCAAGGTCTGTAAAAGTCTTTTCAACTTTTTTTGTCCATCTGTAAATATAACTGTGGCGCTATATCCTTCTGCCATGGAATTCAACGGCACTAAGGATATCATCAAGGCCAGCACCAACAAATATAGTATTGCTTTCTTCATCGTATTTCCCCCTTTTCTATAATTGTTTGCTCTTTATAGCAAGATTGTATTAGGAGCTAATATATTATTTCTCAAAATATCCCACTACTGCAAACGGAAAATCTTTTCCATTTAATCTGTGCCATATCTCATCAATTCCATTTGTTTTTCTGGAATAGTCATGACCATGAGTTGCTTCCATAATATTTAAATACGCCCACTGAGATTTATTTATATCCTTGAATTGTACCAATAGATGTTGGTTTTCTAGTACAAAACCCTCATCAGCTTTTCTATTTAGCATTCTATTTACAATTGTAACTACTTCCGCTCTAGTTATTTCTCTATCTGCCTTAAAAGTCCCATCGGGGTAACCGTTTACCCAACCCTTTGATACGGCAGAATTTATGACTCCAAACGCCCAATGATTCTCCTGTAAATCTGAGAATGAGTTGCTACTAAACGGACTTAATTTAGCGAATTTAGACGCCATCATGGCAAATTCTCCTCTGGTAATCGGTGCATCAGGCTTAAATGTTCCATCAGGATAACCACTGATAACTCCCATGTCTTTCATAAATCCTATAGCATCGTAATACCAATCTCCATCTTTTACATCTTTAAAGTCTGATGGATACTGCTTGCCTATAATAGGTTTTTGTTCCATAATCCTAGCAAACATTGCTGTAGCCTCAGCTCTGGTCATATTATTATCCGACCTGAAAGTAAGGTTCGGGTAGCCAAACATATACGCATAGTGATCTTCAATTATTAACTTCGGCGCGTCCTCTGATGTAACCATTCTTCCAAACGGGAACAAATATCCTCAGTCTCAGGCTGTGTAGTCGGTTTAGGTGGTTCAGGTTGCGGATTTGGCTCAGGTGTTGGTTCATCCACTGCTTCGAATATCCATGTACCTGTAAATTTAATATCTGCATTCTCCACAGTTGCACTTGTTGGGTTCCAACCTGTAAATACCCACTTGCCACCATCCACTTTTACTTCCTTAAGCGTAAAGTCAGTTGGACTTACTGTCTCCCCTGATTTCGCTTTCTTGTCTGTTGGTAGTAAGTTTTTCACTTCTTGTGGTATTTCTTTTCCACTTGTTCCACTTACAAATTCATGGACTACATTGTATTCTGTCGGTGGTACTGGTTCATCTTCTTCATAAGTCCATGTTCCAGTAAATTTAACATCACCTTCTACTACTGCAATATCTTTATCCCATTTTGTGAATGTCCACTTTCCACCTTCTACTTTTACTTCCTTAGTTGTGAAGTCCGTTGGACTTACTGTATCCCCTGAGTTTGCTTTCTTGTCTGCCGGTAGTAAGTTTTTCACTTCCTGTGGTATTTCTTTTCCATCTGTACCACTTACAAATTCATGGGTAATGTCAAACTCTACAACTTTTTTACTATTAGTAACAGTAAATCCAGTCTTGTCACCTGCATAAGATGCGTCGAAACCTTCAATTGCATTTTCCAAAACGCTATATATTATTTCTACTGACTGATACTTTCCATCTTTTTCTGTATATTTATAAACTTCTACATCTTCATATTTTGACTTTCCATCCGAATTTGAAAGTATTGTTATGGTTTTACCTGTTTCTTCCCCATCTCCAAGAAGCTTAATAGTTACATCTACTTTTTCAGAATCTTCAGTATTTTCCCACGCCTTTGTAACTGGTATCTCTATATTTTTTTCCCAGCCTGCATATGCATTTATGATATTAGGGTTAACTATTTATGTTATTTCATTTTTTCCATCTACAAATTTAGTATTTAATAAGTCAAATAGATTCGTAGCCGCCTCTTCTTTATACCACCCTTTCATTGAATAGCCTTGTCTTGACGGCGCTTCATTAAGGGGTGTCATTTGAGTTGGCTCTGTTGAAGCTTTAGAGTATATAGTATATAGCTGATCTTTAACTTTACTATCATCTGAAAATTTTGCATCATCGGCATTTGTATGGTATACCATCTTTGCCCTTTGCCCTAAAACCACTGCTTTTTTTACAGGATCTAAAACATAATCCCATTTTCCAATATCATCATGAACCCCAACAACTGATGCGTCATCTATTTTAGTAAAATAGTGAATTATTTTTGCATCTTCAACCGTAGGAACATATGTGCCATCCCCTGTTGCAACTAAATACCCAACTTTTCTATATGCATTTTCAATAAATCCAGTTGTTTGTACAACCTCGCTAATGGATACATCCAGTTGATTAGTCAATGACCCTGTTAGAATAATCTTAGATTGCCCATCTATTACACGAGTGTCTTTTCCTACTGCAATTTTCGCATTTGGAGTTATAGTTACATCCTTTGCGGCATATATATTTATTCCACCATATTCCTTAGGTTTATTAGGATGCGGATTCCCACTCCAGTGAGCGTCCCCAACAAAATTACCAGATACTTCAGCATCATCAATGGTTAATTTTCCATTGTTATATATGGCGCCGCCAAGCTTAAATCCAACTCCTCCAGTTAAAGTTGAGCCTCCAGTTATTTCTGTAGTTCCGGCATTATAAATTAACCCACCTTCAAGAGAATTGCCATTTGTAATTGTAGTTTTTTCAAGTTTTAAGGTGTTTCCCGGGCCCACATAAATTGCTCCACCTGCATTTTCCGCTTTCCACATTAGTGTTTGTGTATTAGTTATTGTGGAATTACTTATAGTGACACTTGCGGAAGAATTCTCATAAACTATTCCATCACTATCAGGATATTTTAGCTCATTTTTTCTGGTTCCAATGGATACAGCTCCACCAGTATCGGATGATGAAATATTCGTAAATGTACAGTTATCTATTGTGTGATTCCCACCTATGCCTGTTTCATAGCAAATAGCTCCACCATAGCTAGCAATTTCCAAACCATTTCCCTGTCCTTTTCCTGTAAAAGTACAGTTTGATATAACGGAAGTATTGTTCTCTGCAGATCCAACAATATCCACAAATCCACCTGCAAAAGTAACTTTACTAGTTCCCGATGCTGTGAATTTCGATTCAGTCAATGTAAGTTCCGAGTTTTCCGAACAAATCCCACCACCACTGACACCATATTTATCCGGCAAGTTGCCGATTTTAAATTCTGCATTAGTGACAGTAGCTTTAGCGTCTAAAAGCCTAATACCTCCACCAGTGTTAAATGGAGTTCCAATTAGGAAAGTAGAATCAGTAACTTCCAGAACAGGTCTTCCCTCAGTTTCTAATCTACTTTGAAAATGAATGGCTCCCCCAGTATTTTGAGGCGATTCAGCCTTAAAGCAACTGTTTTTGTTAAAGGTTGAACCTGTAACGGTCATTTTTTTAGTATTATCGCCAATGAAAAATATAGCTCCACCACTTCCACCAGATAAGCTTTTATTATTTTCAAACGTGGACCCAGATATATTAATATTAGTATCTAGTGCATATATCGCTCCACCATTTGGTAAGCCTCCTGGCTCTGCTGTAGAAACAAAGTTATTCATTTTTACATCGCTTAATTCAATTTCCGATTTCTCCACCCAAATACCTTGAGTTTTTTGATTGCCTTCTAAAGTCACATTCTCAAATATAACTTTAGAGTTATTAATTTTAAATAATTGCGGTTTTTCTGTATTATCGCTTGATATAGTCTTGCCATTTCCTTTAATAACAATTTCCTTGCCCGCAGGTAATATTACGCTCTTAATCAAAGTAATATCTGCTGTTAATATAGGATTATTACCCGCATCTATCGCCGCTACCAGTTCCTCCTCTGTAGAAACGTTTGCATCTGCGGCATAGACGTTGCTACCACTAAAAATAAATGCGAAACACAATAGCACTATAAGTCCTATAATTCCCTGTCTTTTTGCCATAATCTCCCTCCTAGATTTTTTCTTCTGACCACTTTTACATACTCGCGATCTTGTACTGCTTACATCAACGACAATGCCCCCAATGCCCATTGTTTAAATCGTTAAAATAAAGAATTTTTCACGTGTTGGTCGATTTATGCTTTGTCAGTATAATATCGGAATATCTTATTTGACACATATATCCATCTGGCCTTTCAGGTGGATTATTAGGATCAAACGGTCCTATAATATCTGGCAATTCATTGTATATTGCATCTATTGTTGTCGGCCCACTTATTACTGATGGTAGTTTTGGATTCCATTCTTTAAATGTGTATCCAACATTTGGTACTACATCCGGCGCCTTATCTTCGGGGAATTCTACTCCGTTTTTTACATCAAACATGTAAATAACGCCATCTTCAAATTTACCGTTTTCTTTGGCATCAAAGATTACTCTTGAATAGCCAGGTGGTGTCGGGTCATCAGGATCAATTACATCAATAATATCTCCATCGTAGTACATTTTAACAATTCCAATAGCTGGAATATTCACTCTTCCTAACGAATCTGATTCAGGATCAACTTTTAAGAAGTTTTTATCAGGAATTTCAACCTTAATATCTTCTAATAGTAGATACGGCTTAGTTTCAGGTACAAACCCTGTCTTAGTTAGAGATTCATCTTTGACTTTTCCAATATAATATTCAACTGTATAAGGAATTTGTTTATCCCATTTAGCATAAACAGTCTTGCTTTTATTAATTGTACTTTCTGCAGTAAATTCTTCTCCATTGCCTTCTACGTTGTCAAACCAACCTCCAAATGCATAACCTTCTCTGGTTGGCACTGCTGGCATTAAATCGCCAAGATTATTTATATTTTTATCATCATTTGCGATAACTACTTGAGCTTCAGGCGCTCCAGTGTAGTTTTGATCAAAAGTGATTTTAGCATTTACAGTTTCTACTACAGGATTACTAAGAGCCTTTCCATATTCTGCATTTTGAACTACAATCTCATCGCCTTTATTTAGTTCAGTTCCTGCTGGTAAATCTATTGAAAAAGGATATTTACCTTCTGCATTTGGTTCTTCTGCTGACCTTCCAGTTGCATTTGTCCCATCCGGTAATGTAATCTTTACAAACATATCTGCTCCCTGTGTGAATCCAGATATCTTAGTATCTTCGGTATAAGCATCATCGACTTCAGGTAAGTAGAAAGTCTTAGATAGTATAAAGAAGTTTTCAGCTGATGAGTTTTTAATTAATCTCTGTGAACTATTAAGTTTTTCAGTAAAGAACATTTTAACTGGTGCATTGTGATGATAGTCGTCTGTAAATATAAGTTCAGGATTAATCTTAAATTCCATTACAGTATATATCGGTGTATCCCAAGCTCCCGTGTTCGCAATGTAAGCTCCAACATCATGAATCCCTACCCTTGGTACTGAACCATTTTCGTAAGTAATCTTTGCAGTTGCATACCCAGGATTCGAGGTTGTGTCAAACAACGCCTTGTTAATTGGATAATTAGTTCCAGGAAATAAAGCCTTTTCAGCACGAACATTTATAGATTCCGAAGCCTCAATTATTACTGGATCCACAACAACATTTAGTGCATATGGTTTTTCAGCTCTAATAGCTGCTCCATAGATCACATTGGGGTTAGTTCTCCATTTATAAGTTAGAATATTGGTATCGGGGTCGAATTCAGTGATAATTAATGCAGGCTCATTTAGCCAGTTTGAATTTGCAACATTTGTTACCGGATCTTCCATTAATACCGCTCCGATCCCCTTCGATTCTTTAGCGATTATTTTACGTCCGCCACTTCTACTTCCAGATACTCTTGACTGGACTATATATTCTTTAAAAGGTATATTATCCGTGGTATGAGGATCCTTTAATGTAATGTCAATATCAATTAAAGATTGTGTTAACGCACCAAAGTTTGCGCCTACAACCGAATTGAATTTAACTCTATATACTCCATTACCAAGGTTCTCCATATCATGCCAATTATTTGTTAAATACGTTTTCGCTCTTAATTTATCGATGTATTGCACTAAATCTGCATCTACTTTTATTTCTAAATAGTCAAGTGCTAAATCTATCGCTTCAAGACACACTAGATACGTCATCTTAAAGGTATTGGAAGTTTTACTATTATAGCGCAATCCATTATAGATAATCTTTGTACCACTATAGTAATAGCCATTCGGTAACGGCCAATAGTTTGGATCACCAGGTTCTGGTTCCTCCCAGTTAGGATCTGGTAGTGCTGCTCTGATTGCAACATCTTCGCCTTCAGCAAAAGCTATAGAAGGCAAAGTTCCAATAACCATTGCAATTAAAAGTAAAAATGCTAAGTACTTATTGATTCTCTTATTTTTTATAGTGTTATTATGTGCCATGTTGTCCCTCTCTTTCTTAGTTCTTTACCAACCTTATTCCTCGTACTCTTTAATATGTATTTCCAAAGCAATCTCCCCCTTAATAAATATTTATGCAAATAGGCATGTGTTTATTGTCAATAAATAGTCAATTTCAAGTGTTTTTAGATAATATTCATCAATTTAAAGTTTTTATTGTTAAGTTACATACTTTGTAACTTCTATTCCTGTTTTCTGTAGTTTTGGGCGTTACTCTTTGCATTTTGCCCGTTTTTACCTTGAATATACATTCATTTTTGGTATATATGTATTTGACTTATCTTGTATTTCTTGCTGCCAATATAACATCTTTTGCTTATTTATTCAATACATGAATGAATATTCTTTCACGAATGTTTTATTTTTTAGTATATTTCTATATAATTCTTATATATTGTTTTTTGAATGTCTGTTGCATGCAAATGTGTATTAATCAGCTTTTCAAATTCATCAACTTAAATGCTTTGTATTATTTGCAAACTCCTGCCAAGGTAGTGTGATGCCTTTTTTTCGCCAATTTGCAGCATTTTAATTGTCAAGCCCTAATGCTAAACAAATATTAATCGAAGTAGTAACAAAAACACATTTCGTTCATTTCTTGTTTTTTGTTATTTTGTATTTTTTACGTACTATGTCATGATAATAATAATATAAGCCTGTTTCGCCTTATAATTAACTTCATTTGCTTACAAGAAAAAGCAGGCTGCATTATTATTTATGCAACCTGCCTTTATTTTGTTAATTATCATATATTTATCTTGTTTCTTCTATTTTTCTAATAACCCATTCATAGAATTTTTCATCGTCTAGTTCTGTGGCCTTAATAAATTCAGGATCTAAATATGTTAGAATTCTATTTTCGCCATCTCCATTTTTACTTAAAACAATTGCTTCCCCATCTTCTGAACCCCTATAATCACGACCCGGAATATATCCTAATTCTTGTAAAATATAAGAGGCTCTATTATAGCCCGATTCCCTTTTTTCAATATATGCTTTCACCTGTTCGTTTGATGGTATATATGCGTCCACTCTGGTCCCTCCCTTAGCCATACCTTGATTCGGAACGTCCATATTAGTAATTTCGCTCCAAAATACATCTACTCTCTCATCACTTGGAAACATAAATGAGGATAAGGGGACTACATTTCCATTATATTTAATCTCAAAATATTGCGGAATCTCTAGTGGATTTATCGTCTCATAAGTGTACAATACCTCTTCTACCTCTTCTTCAACAACGGAGTATCCTGGAATCATATTTGCAAATTTTCGTCCATTCTCTATAGTATCAAACGCTGCTAAAATAGCTTCTACATCTCCTTGGGAAAGTGTTAACAGAACCATATTAGCCCCTTTCAATTACATAATCGGCATCAAACAATTACTCCTCAAAGAAAAAGCCGCATTCCTTTAGTATGTTGACAGCTTTTCCAGCAAAATCTTCATTAGCTCCATAAGATATGTTTAATAGCCCGCTTCCTCCACCAGTCCCTATAATATCAGCACTTTGACTACTTTCATCTTCGGTTAGCATTGTGATTAAACTGACCATGCCACCTATCCTTAGATAATACTTTTCAAATGCAAGCAAATATACTTTAAACCCATTTGACTCTCGCCTAATATCCGATATTATTTCACAGCTTGTGCTCTTTTTCATTTCCTGAATTATTACATCTGCAACAAGGTCTATGCCCATGCTTTTATTCCCAATCATGTTCACCGATGTGCCAGTCATTTGATTATCCTTTCTTGTTTAACATTGCTATCTTCATAAGTCTTTCTCTGTTTATTATATCATATTGATATTTCTATATAAAAGGTTTATCTATATATTAGTTTAAATATGGGGAGTACCAAGTTAATAGGGTAATATAATTAATAATGGAGGTGATTTCTTGAAAGTAAAGCTTGAAAAATCAGCTAAAATATTTGGTAAAGTACGTTGCGGTGATGGAGTTTATCTTGCCAGAGGTTCTATCATTCGCTCTCAATTCGATTCGGTACTAGTCGGTAATTCCACATGGGTTTTGGAAAACTCTGTTCTTATTGGAACAAAAAATCAACCTTTAATTGTTGGAGCTAAGACAGTTTTCGGACATAGATGTATTGCCATAGGAGCTGAAATCGGCAATCTTTGCGAAATTGGAAACGGAACCATTATTTTACCTAAATCAAAGATTGGTCATATGTGTGTTTTTGGAGAAGGTACCTTAATTCCAGAAGGATCTTTTATTCCAGATGAGTCTGTTGTAATAGGTCGACCATATAGGATAATTAGAAAGCTAAATGATGAAGATAAGGCAATGTTAGTGAGAATGCGTTCAAATGACATAGCACTTAAAGAATACTCTGAAAATATATATGAGTTCCCATTTAAAGGAGTTGATTCAATGATAAATATCTTTCCATATAATGATAAATACCCCAAAGTTTCTGAGACTGCAATTCTTATGGATTACTGTGAGGTCGTAGGTGACGTTGTTATTGGTGAGAATAGTATCGTTGCATCTGGAGTTAGAATAATAGGAAACTCTCATGGACCTGTTATAATTGGTAATAATGTACAAATCCTTGAAAACACAGTTTTACATTTATTACCCGATAATCAGTTGATAATTGAAGACGGCGTTACAATTGGACCTGGTTGTATAATTCACGGTACCATAATTGGAGAAAACTCAATAGTTGAATCCGGATCCATTATTTGTGACTACAGTAAAATTGGCAAGAATACCATTGTTAAATCTGGCAGTCTTATAAAACAACGAGATGTTTTTTCTGACAATGTTATTTTAGAGGGATTCCCTGCTAAACCTATAGGAAATACAGATACCTTATATAGACCTGATTGGGCTATCAAATAAGTTTTTAATTAATAAGAGAGCTTCTAAACTAATAGAGCTCTCTTATTAATTAAAAATAATATTTATTGTTAAAGATTATTTATATATATGATTCTTTGTTGCGTGTTCTAAGCCATATGAAACCTACTAATTCACTAGCAAAAAATGCTAACCAAGTCCCATAAATGTTTATTATTGATGTTAACAATAAAGCCATAGAGATTAGCACTAACATTCCCCTTGCCAGAGAAAAAATAAAGGCCTCCTTATTTTTAGCCCTGCTTTGTAATTCAATACTTCCTATCAAATTATATCCTAAGAAAATAAAACCTAGCGAATATATTCTCAACCCAGTAGTAGTCATTGACAAAACTTGACTGTCATTTGTTATAAATATAGACGCCATTGTCTTTGGAATAATTATACAAACTAATACTACTATAACTGATAACACCCAATTAACATTACGAGCATACCCTAACGCCTCTTTGAATGTTCTCATATCTCCAGCACCAAAAGCCTCGCTCAATATGGGCTGTGCACCTTGTGCTAATCCTAAAAATACCGCAGTGAACATCAAGGACAAATTAGCAATAATTGCATAGCTAGATACACCAATTCCTCCCACTAATGATATAAGTATTGCATTGAAAGCAAATATGACTATTCCCTGGCTAATCTCCGTTACAAAACTTGACATTCCTTTACCCATTAGTTTAAAAGGTGCCAATAGTTTTGGTTGCAACCCTCTGAGTATCACTGCATTTTTAAAATGTAATGTGGATACAATTAAGCCTATCACCTGAGCTATTCCCGTAGCTATACCAGCCCCATATAAACCCATTGAAAATCCAAATACGAATACTATATCTAATACAATGTTGATACCACTACATAAGAGTAGAGCTTTCATCGCCAACTTCGATCCACCATCGTTACGCAATAAAACCACAGCAGTTTGAAACAATACATAAAACGGACTAAACCACAGAAGTATACCCAAGTATTCCTTTGCGCCTTCGATGGCTTCTCCTCCACCAGTTAATAATTCCAATAGTGGATTGAAAAATAATTGTAAAATTATCAATAAAATAATTCCAGTGATGACACTCCAACTAAGTGTTTTTTCTGCCCATTGTTTTGCACGATTATAGTCACCTCGACCAACAGCACGGCTCAATGCGGTTGCTCCTCCAAAACCAAGAAGTAACCCTAAGCCTTGCATGATATTTATCATGGGAATGGATAAATTTAAAGCTGCTAGCCCTTCTCTTCCTAATGCTTGCCCTACTATAAGGGTATCTCCTAGTACATATAAACTTGTCCCCATTAGCCCTAATATTCCTGGCATAAAAGCTGTTTTTAGAATTTTTCGTTTGTTCAATAACACTCCTCCTTATATTAAGGATAGATAATAAGCCAGACTTTGTCAAAAACACAGGCTTTGAAGCCTTCTTCATCAATATACGCTAAGACCGCAAGAGAAGTTTTTATGCAATATTGATATTAATGTTATATAATTGCTAGTGTATAATTAATATTTCAAAGGGGAATCAGTATGAAATATGCAAATTCTAGAGAGGTTATATTAAAAGGTAAAATAGCATTATGCGTTTATATTTTTTTGGCTTTAATTTTTCTTTACATAGGGCTTTCTTTATCAACCTCAAATGACTACTCGGCAATATTATCAACCTTAGGGTTTGTAACCCTGTTTTCTTGGCGAGCATATCTAGCTTATAATCGCATAAAAATAGGAAAACTATTTGACCCCTACATGGAGCTAATCTTTAGTTCTGATAGCAAAAATATCCACTGTTTAGCGGAAAACTTGCATATATCAGAAAAAACGCTTAGAAAGAACTTAATGGACATGAGAGAAGCTGGACTCTTAAAAAACCTTACCATTTCTGACAAAGGTATAATAAAGGTTCAGCTCCATACAGTCCATCCCCTGGTGACTAATAGTTCTAATGAAAAACGTAAAGAAATCATCTCGTTAAGTTGCCCTACTTGTGGCGCACCTATTACGGTTATAAACGGTAGCTCTTCTGCGTGTTAATACTGCAAAAGAATTATAGCTGAAAAAAAAGAATGATATCAGGATTTTGCTTATTACGCATCCCGATTTCATTCTTTTTTAATAGCTTTAGCTATATAGTCCTTTATTCAAAAACCATAGCATATAAGTTTTCTCCTAAACAAAATCTTTCAACTTCAAGAAACCCCTGTTCTTCACATAAATCTATAATTGTAGTTTCAGCCATTCTTTCTATTAACGGTGCCCCCATAGGTGTATCTTTATGGAAAAACTCTACAATAAGCAACTTTCCACTGGCTTTTAACAACCTTTTTATTTCTCTTATCATTTGACTAGGCTTTTCAATTTCGTGTAGTACAGTTACCATTATTACCATGTCACAAACACTATCTTCCACAGGTAAAATCTGATTTTTAACTTTTCTAATGGATATATTGGAGAAGTTTTTTTCTGCTTTTCTGGATTCTAATAGTGCAATTGCGTCATCTGAAATTTCTAAAGCTATTATCTCATTATTACTTATTGAGGCAGCAGCAAATGTAAATAGACCTGTGCCTGCCCCTATGTCACACATGGACATCCCCTCTTTAAATCCAGCTTTCATTAAAGTAGTTGTCGGTGAAAGTTCTCTAACTCTCTCTTCCCTCTCTAACTTGCTTATTAACCTGCTCATTAACTCGTCTCCTCATTTTTATTCTTTACCTTATTCTGCGATTTCTCCAAATATCCAATCTAAAATTGGAGACCATTTCTCTTCCCATTTCTCTGGCATTCTGTCCCCATCAAATATTAGATATTCTTCTAGGTCTCCATATTCACTATTAAGCCCTAATAGAATCGTTTCATATGGTTGCTTTGTTGAGTAATTAGTACTAACGTCATCTAATCTATAATTTCTATACAAATCCTCATTCTTTAATTTGTTTTCAACGCTATTTAATATGTCGTCTGATATTTCTCGCTCTTCCCATACTATTTGATTACCTTCTATTCTTTGCATTCGGCAAATGTTTACTCCCTCCTCCTCATAAATTTCAAAAGAAGTTATTCCCCTATGATGATTATTGCCTGAGTAGTAGCTAAACATTGTCAATTCCCCTGTTAATATATCTTCATCTCTGCTTTCTAACCTGTTTTCTGGAATTTTGTATTTGACAATAGCACCTATAACTTCACTAAATTTATCCCTATACTTATCAGGAATACTTTGGCCTGAAAACAACGGATATACATCTCCCTTTATAATAGTAATCCAAGAATGATTTGGTGCATCATAAATAAGAGGACCCCTATCCTTTATTTCTCTGATTTTCCATAATTTTTGCTTAATCAACTCTTCTTGAATTACCATCATTGCATCTTCAGAACATTTATACACCCTATAACTGGCCGGGCATCTCCAATTTCTAGAATCATTAATAGATAAAAATACACCTTCATCTTTTCTCTGAAGTTTCAACTCTTGATATCCACCACGCATATCTCCCGATGATGAGACGGAAATTAGCTCCAACTCTTCAGTTTTTGGTATATTACTCATATTGTTAAAACACGCTGTCAACAAAATGGAGAATACTAATAACATTATCAATGTGAATATGTAGTAATAATTTATATTTTTCATTTTACACCTCTCTTCATATGTTTTGCTTTTATATACTCAATATAACAATACCCCATTAAGTTAGTTTTGAACTTTACTTAATGGGGTATTGCAAAAATTTCTATTTAAACTTTACTGCTGTTCCATAAACAATTACTTCGGCCGCACCTGACATTACAGAAGAAGAGGCGTATCTAATGTTTACAACTCCATCAGCGCCTAGCATTTCAGCCTCGTTAACCATTCTTTTTGTGGCAATAGCCCTGGCTTCGTCCATCATTTCTGTATAACCTTTAAGCTCTCCACCTACAAGTGTTTTTAATCCTTGAGCTATGTCTTTCCCAACATTTTTGGATTGAATTGTGCTGCCCTTTACTATTTCAAGCGTTTCCAAGTTCTTCCCTGAAATATAATCAGTATTTACTAAGATCATCCTCTTCACCATTCCTTATCTCCATTATTCTTTGATGTAATGTAAGTAACATTGCAATAATAAACACAATAGGTATCATTGCTAGAATATATCTCCATGGCTTTGGCAATAAAAGGAAAAAAATTGTAAAATATGATATCTCAATAACTATGAAGATTATCGCAACTACAATAGGCGCTATCATCTTTAATAGATGCTCCTTCTTCATCTTCATCACCTTTATTTATTCTCTTTGCAAGACCATTTAGTAACTGCTAATTTAATCACTTCCATTTTTTCAATCATTCCCCTAGGATATTCCCAGCTTTGTTCATCAGAAAATCGGCTCATTATTACGTCCATACCTTGAGTTTTTTCTTCAAAGTCATTCAATAGTTTGATTTCCCCTTCGCCCATAATGCTTTGATACAGATATGAATATGAGCACGGACTTTCTCCAACTAGTAATTGATGTTTCCTATCCATTTCAAAAGACACTGTATTCTGAGCCTTGATTAGTTCTATCTTTTTCCCTTCAGCAGCGCCATGGAAAAATAGCTCTAATCTCCCATTTGTTTCTTTATACCCAAAGTTTAATGGCACAATGTAAGCAAGCCCATTATCAATCAACCCTAAACGGCAACAATCACAGGCACTTAGAATTTCCAGCATATTATTGAAATCTTTTATTTCTCTATCTTTTCTTCTCATGCAGCTATCCTTTCATTAAACCATTAGTCAACTTATTATCTTATTATAATGCTACGCCTTATCGTTCTACTTATATTATTATAATTTGAATTAATCTATTTGAGGTTTTTGATAATTTCTACAATCTCTGATTTTTTTAACGCCTTACCTAATGACACTACTTCCTCATCTATTACTAATGCCGGGGTGGTCATTACACCATAAGACGCAATTTCCGAAAAATCATTAATGTGTTTTACCTCAGCACTTATACCCAGTTCAGCCAATGCTTCAGCTGTGGATTTTTCAAGGGCATTACACTTTTTACATCCACTTCCTAATACTTTAACATCCATTTTCCCAAGCCTCCCATAATAATCATATTATAATGTTTTGAATGACATTGAATAAATAACCCGTTGCAATAATTCCAATAGTGCATATAGCAACAAAAGTAGCCAGTAACTTTGGCTTTATAGCCTTCCTAAGCATAATAATCGATGGCAATGACAAGGTGGTAACCGCCATCATTAAACTCAGTATTGTTCCCAGCTGAGCCCCTTTACTCAAAAGAGACTCTGCAACAGGTATTGTTCCAAATATATCTGCATACATAGGTATCCCCACGAAAGTAGCAAGGACTACACCCAGCGGATTATTACTACCTAAAATCTTTTCAATCCAGTTTTCAGGAATCCAATTATGGATAATGGCCCCAATTCCCACTCCGATTAATATATAAGGAATTACCTTGATAAAAGTTGAAATCATTTGCTCTTTCGCATATATTAGTCTATCCCTTGTGGATAAATCAGGCGCGTCTAAATCAACAACTGTAGCATTGAGGACAAATTCTTCTACTTCTTTTTCCATATGCAAATGCTCAATTATTGTGCCCCCTAGTACAGCTAATACTAACCCAATAATAACATATATTATTGCAACTTTGCTGCCAAATATACTCATTAGTAATATTAAGCTTCCTAAGTCCACCATGGGAGATGAAATCAAAAACGAAAAGGTTACTCCAAGAGATAGTCCTGCTCCTGTGAAACCAATAAATAATGGAATAGAAGAACAAGAACAAAATGGAGTTATAGTCCCCATAATTGCAGCAATAATATTCGCCCAGATACCTTTAAATCGACCCATTATCCTTTTACTTCGCTCCGGAGGAAAGTAGCTTTGAATATATGAAATTGTAAAAATCAATATGCACAGTAGCATAACTATTTTTATTACATCGTAAATGAAAAACTGAATGCTTCCACCCAATCTAGTTTCAATGTCTATTACTGCTGAATTAAGGATTTTTCCAACAGCTCCATTTAGCCACTTCATCCCCAAAACTTGTTCTTGAAAGAATTTCCACATTATAGTTCTCCTATGTCATCATCATAATTATCAGAAACACCTATGCCTTCAAAAAAAGCTTTTAGCTCCAGAACAATTTTACGATTTAAGGAATAGTGGCTCCACTTCCCTTCCCTTCTTACAATGACCAGTCCAGATTCACACAGGATTTTCATGTGATGCGACAGAGTAGGCTGAGAAATTTCAAATTCTTCTAATATTTTACACGCACATTTTTCCCCATCAGATAGCATCTTTACAATTTTTAGCCTGTTGCTATCCCCTATCGATTTGCATAATAATGCAATGTCTATTTCGTTCATGCAATCACCTCATATAGATAGTTATCTATTTAATATAATAGTACTCATATAGATGATTGTCAATATGTCTTCCACCACCATTTGCTACATAAAACATATATATATTTGCCTGAAAGATTTATGTCGAATAATATAACCCGTTTAATAAGCAGATTCTGCAGATTAAACGGGCTATATCACGCCTTATCTATATACTGTTAAGCATATTAAAAACAGTTAATTTTGTGTTCTTTTCTTTCGAATTAATACGTAAACCAAAGCCAAAGATGCGATAGCAAATATGCTAAAATACAAGCCTATGTTAAATTCATCTCCTGTTTTAGGAATGACGTTCTCGCTAGTAGTTGTCACAGGTTTTTCTACAATCTCAGTTGTTACCACAGGCTTCTCTTCTTCGACTGCTGCTGGTGGTTGAGGTTTGCTTTCTGTAACTGGAGGTGCTTCCGGTTTGTCTTTTTCTTCTTTCGGGGGAACTGGTGGTACTCCTTCTTCTTTATTTGTAACTACAAATCCACCACTTGCACTACCTGTTATATAAGTCTTATAGCCGCTAACATACTCTTCATCAATGGTATAGTTAACTCTTTCCCCAAATTCATATTCTTTTAAGTCTTTAAATGTATATCTCCAGCCCATGGCTTCGGTTATTACTTTGCTGTCAATTTTTCTGCCATCTGCATAAAGGTTGATAGTTACATAGCTTCCTACTTTACCTTCCCATCTTTTTACTACGCTAATATCTATTTTCCCACCTGTACCAGGAGTTACTGGAATGCCAGGTTCATCTTTTTTATTAGTTATTGTGAAACCATTTTCAACTGAACCTGATATTGTTGAACTATATCCTGCTACTGGATCCTCTTTAACTGTATATACTATCTCTTTACCAGTATTGTCATATTTGCGTAGATCTTTAAATTCGTGTTTCCAGCTATTCTCACTCTTACTTAGTACGACTGAATCTACCTTCTCACCATTAGCAAAAAGATTAACCGTAACACTTCTCAGTTCTGACCCTATCCACACTTTCTTGACCGGTACATTTATTTTTTCTTCACTTATATTCTTTACAGTGAATCCGTGCTGGATGCTTCCTGTAATAATTGAAGTATATCCATCAATCACTACTTCTTTTATGCTATATACTATTTTATCACCAGTCGTTGAATCATACATTGGTAAATCAGTAAAAGTATGTTTCCATTCATTACTTTCTTTAAGAACGATTGAATTTACTTCTTCACCATCTGCTAACAATTTTATTGTAACACTGTCTTTTAGAGTTCCTACCCATTCTTTTTTCACAGGGATACTAAGCTTGTCCGACTTCGTATTGGTAACAGTAAATCCATCTTTGATAGAGCCTGTAATTGAAATTGCATATCCATCAAGGGATACTTCTTCTATCTTATATTCTATTTCAGCTCCGGTAGTTGAATCATACTTTGGTAAATCAGTGAAGGTATGTTTCCAGCTATTTGCTTCATTTAATGTTACTTCACCTTTTACATCAGTGCCGACTACAAGTTTAATAACAACACTTTCAGCCTTTGGTCCTATCCACTTTTTCTCTACAGGTATATCTACCTTAGCATTGCTTGTATTTGTTATAAGCACTCCATTTGTATCGTCAGTTGTGATTGCTGATGTGTAGCCTTCTATGGATACTTCTTCAATGGTGTATATAATTTCAGTACCATCAGCTTTATACTTAGGAATATCTTTAAAAGTGTGTTTCCATTCATTTCCATCACTAAGATTGACTAGTTTTAATTCTACTCCATCAGCTAATAGCTTTACTGTTACACTATCAGCCTTTGGTCCTATCCATTTTTTCTCTACAGGAATATCAATTACAGCAGTATTTGTAATATAGAATCCATCAGCTACAATTCTTGTATCCTCATTTAGAGTATCCTTAATTTCTGTAATATAGCCATCAATTGGAACTTCCTCAACTGAATAAACTATTTTACTACCATCTTCATTGAACTTTGGCATATTCATAAAATTATGGTACCAAAGATTAGCAGCATTTAGTGTTATTTCTTCCTTAAGATGTCCATCTGCAAATAATTTAATTTTTACTTCATCTGTAGGAGGTCCAACCCAAGATTTCTTTACAGGGAAAGAAATAGTTTCAGGAGCATCTTTAGTATTGGTTATAGTAAAATATCCTTCATTTTCAGTAATCACTGAAGTATATCCTTCAACAGTCATCTCTTCAATGGTGTATACTATCTCAACTCCATTATCGTCATATTTACGAAGGTCTTTAAATCCATATTTCCAATCATTTAGACTCTTGCTTAAAACAGCAGAATCAACCTTTACGCCATTAGCAAGAAGATTAACCGTGATACTCTCTAGCTCTGGTCCTACCCATGCTTTAAAAACAGCAATATGTGCCTGTTTATGATTCGGGATTTTTATGATTGTAGCTTCATCATACTTAACTGTGACATTTATTTCAGTTTTATTTAACAAATATCCATCAGGTGCCACAATCTCTTTAATTGTGTAATCACCCGGAGTTAATACTCCAGAGATAGCTTCACCCTTATCATCTGTAGTCAATTTAAATTCCACATTATCTGATTTTCTAACTACAGTGAATATCGCTCCTTTTAAAAATGTAGCTTCACTTCTTGCATCATGTTTGATAATTTTGATTTTCCCAAGTAGATCTCCACTACCTTCTCCTCCGGAAGATGCACTATGGTATGAAAAAACTTGATCAAAAGCTCCTCCCGTATGGTTTATTTCAATCTTGTTTTTTAGTGTAATGCCAGGTGTATAAGTCGATTCGTAATAAAGTCTATATTGATCCTTATTTACATCACCTAGGTTATAAGTAAACGATTTGCCGTTTTCAGCTATCGTTACGGATTCACTTATATTAGTCTCACTCAGCGTTGATTCAACACCACCATATTTATTCATCACGACTTTTTGTAGAATGAAGGTACCAGGTATTATATTAATCCCAGCCAAATCTGCTTCATTATCTGCCATCAATGTATCTTTTATAACGATGTTTGAAAATATTCCTTTTCCTGCATTTATACGTAATGTCCATCTTACTTTATTAGGGTTACCTTCCACTGGACGTCCCCATTTAGTAAAATACTCATTTTCAACGGTAGGTAGATCTCCTATCTTAACTGATGTGTTCATAGTATAAGCACCAATAGTTACTGTAAAAGTATTTATTTCCCCAGCTTTAACTTTTCTTTCTATGAAGGCTGAAGCAAGATACATTGAGCCTTTTACATTTTCTTTATTCTCAACCTTATCAGTAAAAGTAACTCTAACATTACCTCCACCTTCAGAGTTTGGTGTAACAACTCCTTTAGCAATTACTGTTACTCCATCATTTGGATCAATTAAATCAAAATTTGTAGCAGAAGAGCTAGTTGGGAAACTGAACTCCTCAGGAAGAGTTACGTCGAAGTAATCCCCCTCGACCAATGTTGCTCCTAAATGCGAGGCATCCCAAGATATTAAGATCTTCTTGTTTGAATGAATATGATATTCTTCTACTTCCTTTAAGTCTTCTGTTAATATTTTAAAACTTGTTATTTTAACATCTCTTAAACCAGGTGTGCCTCGCATTTTATTATTTTCATTTGCTACAGCATTAATGATTGGTAAAATATCCCCATCTACTAAAGGAGGTAAATCTTCGTTTATTAGAGGCGTTTCCCCTTCTATAACCTCAATATCCTCTTCAACTAAAGGTTCATCTGCTTCTTCAGCACCCTCTTCTACTACAGGTTCACCATTGCCTTCATCAACGATAGCTCCATCTTCTGCTTCGTTGCTTTCAGCCATATCTTCATTAAAATCTTCACTTTCTGATATCTCAGTGATTGCAGTATCTAGTTCCGAAAAAGCATTATTATATGCATCATCCTCAATGTCATTGGAATATGTAATGTCTGTTGTTTCTGGCTCCAATGGAGATTTGGCAAAGTCATTGTCTGCAATAACTATTAATGCATTTGATGCCAGCATACATAGCACTAACAATAACCCTACTAATACTCTTGCTTTCTGATTTTTTTCATCTCTTTTCCCTCCCGCTCTTATATTATACTTTTTTATTAAACGCCTTCGCGCTATAACCAATTGTAATAGCATATTATTATAAGCTATTTCTCTTTATTATTAATATTCTCTAGAATCTCTAAGGCTTTATCTGCCCAAATCAATCCAGCTGTAAAGAACTCATCTCCAAAAAGAACTGTTAGCTTCCAGTATTCCGCCTTTTCTGCATTGTCTATTTCATGTTGATATGCTTCAATGGCGCTGCGAGCCATGTTCATTAGAACTTTTCTCTCCGCACATTTTTTCTTAAATACCTTTATTGTATCTATGGCTTTTTCTGGATTTATTTCTCCAGCGAAAAATATTCGCATAAGAAATGAACTTTTCATTATTAATGTACCATCAATAGATGATTCCATATCATAAAGCCATTTATCCAGTTCTTTTTTACCTTCCTCAGTTATTGAGTATATTCTTTTATTAGGTTTATCACTTTGTAGAATCCATTCGCTCTTAAGTAATCCAACTTCTTCTAGTTTATTTAGTTCTCTGTATATTTGGCTTGTGTTGGCTTGCCAAAAAAAGTTCAACGAATCATTAAAACCTTTGTCGATTTCATATCCTGTCATTGGGTAGTAGTTTAACAATCCAAGCAAACCATGCTTAAGGCTCATGATACTCTCCTTTCAGTGTATTCTACAGTATAATATGCCGTGCGTAGAATACTATGTCAACAATTTATTAGTAGTTTTGCTGTAATTTTCAACGTTATCCTTGAATATTGCTGTATATTAATTGTTTTATAAAAGCAGTATCTGAATTATATAAATTTGAAAATTCATATACTGCTTTTTTCTAAATAATTCTATCAATTAATTCTATTTTATTTGACCGTGCTTTTCATAGTTTCCAACTTCTTTAACTGAATTATCGTCATTAACGAATACCACCTTTGGACTATGGTTCCTTGCTTCTGACGCATCCATGTCGCAATATGCCATGATGATTACTTTGTCTCCTGGTTGAACGCATCTTGCTGCAGCTCCATTTAAACATATGAACCCACTGTGTCTTTCTCCTGCAATAGCATAGGTTTCCAACCTGCTACCATTATCTATATCCACAATTTGTACTTTCTCATACTCCAAAATTCCAGACTTTTCCAATAACTCAATGTCAATAGTAATACTTCCTACATAATTTAAATTTGCTTCAGTAACTGTAGCTCTGTGAATTTTAGCCTTTAACATATTAACTCTCATAAAACACTCCTCAATAATGTATTCTTTTATTTTCTCTATTAATAATTCTTAGCTCTCTACTTCCAGTATTGCCAAAGCCTCTGAATGTGTCATCACTACTATAGGAAGATGATTTATTTACATGGTTACTATCATAGGAAGACAGTTCAGCAGAGTCTTTACCTATAGTTTTATTCTTTGCATTTTTTCTAGGAGATTTAAAGTCTTCTCCATTTAATCCATCTTTAAAGCCAGTCTTATATACAAAGGTAAGCTTATATGGATCTACATTCCCGTTTTCATCTATTTCTCCAACAATTACCTTTTCCACAATACTTTCAAATACATACCTATCAAACTCTTTTAAAATTTCCTTTCTTTCCAGCATGGTCTTAAAAGTCTTCATCCTATTCTTTATTTGATTATTATTTTCCAGGCTATATTCTAAGGCTTCTTTTTCCTTATTCTTTTCTGAATACTCCTTCCTAAGAGCTATATACTTTTCTTCATATAGATCTTCATCTATTTTTTCTTCTAGTCTTAAATCTACTAAGGAATTTTGCTTATTTAAAAGGTGAGTTATCTCTCTTTCTAGTTTCTTGATATTTTTCTCTAGTGTATTATCATTTAAAGTTGATTCTATTAATTCTAAAAACTTATTTACAATATCTTTATTGTTTGAAGTAAGCTGTCTATAGCTCTCTAGAAAGGCCTTCTCTATAGCA
>JAAYFJ010000042.1 GCA_012728295.1 Tissierellia bacterium
CTCCTATGCTTCCGCCATAGCCAAGTGCCAGCTCTGCAATTTTCCCTTTTTGTCTTAGGTGTCCGTTTATCCCATTTTTCTCAACAGGGATATTAAACATCTGGGAAGCTGATGCACAGTAAATATCACCGCCACCAGCAAACACATCTATTCTCCATTTTTCATTTGCCAGCCAAGCTATGACCCTTGCTTCTATAGCTGAAAAGTCTGCCACAATAAATTTCTTTCCATGTATAGGAATAAAAGAAGTACGAATTAACTGAGATAGAGTATCTGGAATATCTTCATAAAGGAGATCTAAAACATCTATATTTCCACTAGAAACTAGTCCACGAGCCTCTCCTAAATCCCTCATATGGTTTTGAGGCAGGTTTTGTAATTGAATAAGCCTTCCTGAAAACCTTCCTGTCCTATTTGCACCATAAAACTGAAACATACCTCTTGCCCTTTTATCACTACAAACTGCATTCTCCATAGCTGTGTATTTTCTTATTGATGATTTTGCTAGTTTTTGTCTCAGTTCTAAAACTGTCTTATAAGGTTCAGTTACATTTTCAATCATTTCTGATACTGCCTTTTTGCCAAGGCTGTCCATCTCTATCCCATTATCATTAAGCCACCCTTTCATCTGTTGTACTGAATTTGGATTTTCTAGATTAGTGATATCCTGCATTATGCTTCTTAATTTTTCACTTGAATCTTCGTCTATTGCAATAGCCTGTTTTACAAAGGGCATATCCACTGCAATGCCACGATCATTTATTATTTGGTCCATTTCATACTCTTTCCAAATACTATCTGGTACAGGAAACTTAGATAGTTTTTCTTGAACCAGCATTTCTGCTTCCACATCTCGAATATTATACTCTGTAAACCTCTCCCACTTTTCGCTATCATGTTCTGGAAAGTTACGAGTTCTTCCACCATTTGCTTTTGTGGGATTGCAAGGAATACAAAAATATCTTATTAGGTCTTTCCCTTGGGTTAACTTTTGTTTTTCTAATCCTAACACTGCACCTACACCTTCAAGAGATAGAGGAAGCCCCATATAGGCAGACCAGATCATTGAACATCTCCAAGATGAAGGGTTTAAATATCTGCCTGTTTTAAAACCTAAGTATTTTGAGATACATACTCTTTCAAACATGGCATTAAAGGCCCACTTAATAACCTCATCATCTAGAAGGTCATCTATAATTTCCTTTGGTATCTTTTCACCCTTTGCTAGATCAACAACATTTACTTCACCACCATTAATTGAATAAGCAAATAAAAGTATTTCAAAATCATCACTTTCAGCATAACGATAGACCCCAGACCTAGCTAAATTTATACTTGAATAAGTTTCTATATCGATTGATATTGACTTCATAGTTTACCATCCTTTCCAATGCAAATAAGGTGGCAGTATGCACCACCACCCTATTAATTGTTTTATCCTAGGCCAAGAAGTCATCGTCTTCTATTGTAGTAAATTCATCAGCTGCATTTGTTCTTCCACCTAGTGGTTCACCATCTTTTATCTTTTGAATATTCCCAAGGCCACAGGCCACTCCTTTATTGCCATTGGAATTAAAAGCATAAAAG
>JAAYFJ010000075.1 GCA_012728295.1 Tissierellia bacterium
CGACACATTGTGATAAGAAAAAGTACTCTAAAGACTCAGAAAAAATCCTGGGATGAGCTTTTAATATACTTTCCCACTGGTGCCTCACTTTATTTATAGTATTGTTAAAAAGTAAAAAAACTTTCTCGTCACTCGATCATCAGTGTAAAGCTTGATGCTTATAAAAGCTTCCACAAGGTCAACTTCGTAAAAACGTATATAAGTATGGGCACCGCTTCGTTTAATTGCTTAATCAAAAAAATGCCCAAATGTATATGGTAGTCTGATAATACAATAAAGGGGGTGCGGACATTTTTTTGGACCGTTTAAACCAATAATCCAAGACTTCTCCTATAATCTATCGGACTTAATCCCCCTAGCGATAACTTGATTCTTTCGCTAGCATACCATTTCATATACTCATTAATCTCTTCTATAAACTTTTCAAGCGTCACATCTTTCCAGGAGCGGTAGTAAAACATTTCGTTTTTTAACCTGCCAAAGAAACCTTCGCAGGCCGCATTATCAGGAGAATAGCCCTTCTTTGACATAGAGCGAGTAAGTCCCGCTCTATCCATCCGCTCAATCCAACCAGGCCAGCGGTAATGACAGCCTCTGTCAGAATGGACAGTAGGGTGTTCTTCTTCACTAAGAGTAGTTACTGCATCATCCAGCATAGTGTTAACCAGCTCAGCATCAGGTGATGTGCTAATCCCACTGGCTCACTGGAAGGCCATCAAAACAATCAATTATAGGAGATAAATACACTTTACCTGCAGGTATACTAAGCTCCGTTATATCTGTAAGCCACTTTATATTTGGCTTATCTGCCTGAAAGTCACGGTTTAACTTGTTTTCTACCTCAGGGCTGATTTCACCTTTATAGGAGCTATACCTTCTGCGCTTATTGTAGATTACTGATAGTTTTTCTTCCTTCATAATTCGTCGTACAACCTTTTCCGACACTCTTGTCCCCATAGATTTAATGAGAAAGTGGATTCTTCGGTAGCCATACCTTTCGTGCGAATCTTCAAATATCTTCTTAATCATAGCTCTTAACTCAGCGTACTTATCCGTTTTTAGAGCTAGCACTTGATAGTGATAACTACTTTTGGCCATCTTAATAATTTTTAGAAGCTCCTTTAACTGGTGGCTTCCCCTAAGGGCGTTTATAATGATGGCCTTCTCACAATTTGTGAGAGTTTGAATACTAACGCCCTGATCTTTTTTTATGAGTTCAGCCGCCTTCTCATATATATCCCGTTCTATTTTTAGACGGTGTATCTCTTTTTTTAACTGGTCTACTTTTGATAGAAGGTCTTCTTTTTCTGCGCTAAGTTTAATAACCTCTGATTTATTTTCTGATACTTTGCCAGGCCTAATTGTCTTTTCCTTTGCCATAAAACATGCGTGCTCCTCTTTTAAGAGCTGTTTTTTCCATCTGTAAAGGCTTTCTCTTGATGCACCATGCTCATCAGCTATCTTCTTAGCCGGCCCATTTCTTAAGCAAAGGGAAATAACAGCTTGTTTTTTTTGTTCATGGCTATATTTTATAGTAATTCCACCCTGTCTACAATGTTTTTTCTCTCCTGGTGCTAGCTGGGATATCCATTTATCCAGGGTAGGCCGGCTTGGATAACCTAATTTTTTTACGGTTCTTGAAACGCACTTACCATGTTTAAGATAATAATCTACAGCTCTCCTTTTATCATCCTCGGTATATTTAGCCTCAGTAATAATCCCCTTATGGAGATCACCATTTAGTGAATACTCACTATACCAATTCCGAAGGGCTCTTTGCGAGGGATACCCCAGTTCACGAATGGTGGTTGAGTAACTCATGTCATACTGTATGAGTAGTTCTACTGCTCTTATACGTTCTTCATAGGAAAACATACGGAACCTCCTATCCTATTTTAGGTCCAGGTTTTTGTCCGCATGCCCTTGCCTTGCAAAACGAGTTTTCCATACAGGAGAACATCGCTCTGGCAAGGCAATTTTTATTGGACAATTTTGTGAGCCGTGGCATGGTGGTGGACTTCGCGGTTCACTCGCCCGACAAGGAGGACGGTGGCATTTCCAATCCGCATTTTCACGTCATGTGTCCGATAC
>JAAYFJ010000047.1 GCA_012728295.1 Tissierellia bacterium
CCTTAATACCTTCTTTTTGCGGTAAAGGCTACTATGGCGAAAGAGTTCATGAAGCTGTTTATGAAAAAGGGGTAAAAGTTACTGGTGCTACCACGCACTATGTAGACGAGGGTACAGATACTGGACCAATAATAATGCAAGAAGCTGTTCCTATTGACGAAGAGACCCCAAAAGAAATAGCTAAGAAAGTATTGGAAGTTGAACATAGGATTTTAGTAAAAACAGTATCATACGCAGTATCAGAGAAACTTATTGTTAAAGACAATAGAGTTTATAAAAGAAAGGAAATACAATGAAACGTGCTTTAATTAGTGTTTATGATAAAACGGGTGTTCTTGATTTGGCTAAGGAACTTACGGCAATTGGATGGGAAATAGTGTCCACAGGTGGAACTTACAAACTTTTTAATGAAAATGCAATTCCTTGTACACCAATTGAAGATGTAACTGGTTTTCCCGAGGTTTTAGATGGTAGAGTAAAGACATTGCATCCAAGAATTCATGCTGGAATTCTTTATAGGAGGAATTTGGAAGCTCATGTTAACACTATGAAAGATTTGGACTTAAGAAGTGTTGATCTAATTGTTAACAATTTATATCCTTTTGAAGAAACGCTAAAAAAACCTGGCGTAACACACGAAGAAATTGTAGAAAATATAGATATTGGTGGTCCGTCGATGATTCGTGCTGCTGCAAAAAACTATGAGGATGTTTATGTGGTTATTGATCCAGCAGACTATGGGAAAGTTATTGAAGAGATAAAGAAAGAAAAAGACGATTCGAGTTTCCGTAAATATTTAGCGGGAAAAGTTTTCACGCTTACTGCATATTATGATAGCTTGATAGCTGATTATTTTAATAGCATTAATGATGTTCAGTTTCCAGAGTATTATACTGCAGGCTTTAAATATAAACAGGGAATGCGCTATGGAGAGAACCCACATCAAAATGCGGCGTTCTATGTTGGCGGTGATGCAAGAGGCACTATTTCAGGGGCAAAACAGCTTCATGGTAAAGAACTTTCATATAATAACATTAATGATACTAAGGGCGCTATCGTTGCGTTAAGAGAATTTGATGCACCAACTGCAGTGGCGGTAAAACATAGTAATCCATGTGGTATTGGAAGTGCAGATGAAATATATGAAGCTTATGAAAAAGCTTATGCATGTGATCCAGTATCAATATTTGGTGGTATAGTTGCACTTAATCGTAGTGTTGATGAAAAGCTTGCTAGCAAATTAGGAGAGATATTTTTAGAAGTAATTGTAGCTCCAGATTTTACTGAAAAAGCATTAGAAATTCTTCAAAAGAAAGCAAATGTAAGAATTTTGAGATTAGATGTCAATGAAAATAAAGACAAGCTACAGATGATGTCCAAAAAAGTTGGTGGAGGTATTCTCGTTCAAGAAATGGATGGGGAATTAGGTATTGATAGCATTAATATAGTTACTAAAACAAAGCCAACCGATGAAGATATTAAGGAATTGGAATTTGCATGGAAAGCTGCTAAACATGTTGCTTCAAATGGAGTTTGTATAGTGAAAAACCAAGGGACTATAGGAATTGGTCAAGGAGAAGTGAATAGAGTTTGGGCAGTGGAAAATGCTATTGATAGAGCAGGAGAGGAAGTAAAAGGTGCCGTATTGGCGTCAGATGGATTTTTCCCATTTAAAGATAGCATAGAGGTCCTTGCAAAAGCAGGTATCAAAGCAATAATTCAACCTGGAGGATCTATACGAGATGAAGAGGTTATTAATTGCGCTGATGACAATGGTATTGCAATGATTTTCACTGGAATGCGTCATTTTAGGCACTAGGAGGTAGTATGAATATTTTAGTTGTAGGATCTGGAGGACGTGAACACGCTCTTGTATGGAAATTGTCTCAGTCAAAAGGTGTGGAAAAAATATTTTGTGCACCTGGTAATGGTGGGATTAGTAATATAGCTGAAAATATTGATATTAAAGTTGAAGATATAGACGGATTATTATCTTTTGCTAAGAATAATGATGTGGGACTTACTGTAGTAGGGCCAGAAGGACCAATGGTGAATGGAATAGTAGACTCATTTGAATCAGAGGGACTGAAAATATTTGGAGTCAATAAAAATGCTGCGCAGCTTGAAGGAAGCAAAGATTTTGCTAAGGCTTTTATGGAAAAGTACAAGATTCCAACTGCAAGATATGAAACTTGCTATAATTTAGAAGAAAGCATTAAAGTTGCTTCAGAATTCGGTTATCCTGTTGTAATAAAAGCTGATGGCCTTTGCTTAGGAAAGGGAGTTTTTATTTGCCACGACGATATTGAAGTCAAACAGGCATTGGAGAGTATTTTTGTAGAGAAAGTATTTGGAGATGAAGGCAATAGGGTTGTTATTGAAGAATTCCTTAGTGGAATTGAAGCATCATTATTATGTTTTGTAAATGGAGACGGAATATATCCTCTGGAATCCGCAAAGGATTATAAGCAAATAGGTGAAGGAAATACAGGACCTAATACAGGGGGAGTAGGTTGTTATAGTCCAAGTCCTCTTTTTGATAAAAATCTCAATGGACGCTTAGAAAATGAAATACTAAAACCTATTTATAAAGGCTTAATTGAAGAAAAATTTGAATACAGAGGGGTTATTTTTATAGGCTTGATGATAGTTGATGGAGTGCCAAAGGTGCTAGAGTTTAATGTTAGATTTGGTGATCCAGAAACAGAGGTTGTTTTACCCAGATTAAAAGGAGACTTTTCAGACTTATTATTGAAAGTATTAAATGACGATTTATCTTCAGATGATTTAAAATGGGATGATAGGACATGTGTAACCGTCGTATTAACTAGTAAAGGATATCCTGCTGCATATGAAAAAGGAAAAGAAATAATTTTAAATAACGTTCCTGATGACATCATTGTATTCCACAATGGCACTGCAATAGACAACGGTAAATTGACGACAGCAGGAGGAAGGGTTTTATCAATCACAACACTTGCTGGTAGCAGAGAGAGTGCGGCAAATCGAATTTATGACGTCATAGATAGTATTGCATTTGAAGGTAGAACCTTTAGAAGAGATATTGGATTAGATTATAAACAATAGAAAGATATTACAAACGCCAATATAAGGCGTTTGTTTTGCTATAATAATAAAAATTACATAAAGCCCTATATGCTTGAATAATTGTGTTAATTTGATATAATGATATAGCAAGTAACTGCTTTAATACGATATACGTTTATTTGATTAAGCAAGTTGATAATTAAATACTTGACAAACTTAAGTATATGGTGTAAAGTTTTATCGATTTAGTATATTAAAATCTAGTTAATAGATGGCAAAACTATAAAGGAGGTTTTCAAATTGTATTATAACTCAAAGCTTAAAACTGAGCATACGGATTTGCTGTTTGATGCTATTTTATCTTTAGAAAATCGGGAAGAGTGTTACAGATTTTTCGAGGATATTTGTACTATCAAGGAAATACAAGCTATTTCACAGAGGCTTGAGGTAGCAAAATTATTAAAGAGTAATAGGACTTACAACGAAATTGAAAGCGAAACAGGTGCAAGCACTGCTACAATTAGCCGAATTAATCGTTCTCTGAATTATGGTGCTGATGGTTATGACATTGTATTTGAAAGACTTGGTTTATTTTAATGAAGTTTACAAAACTACTATGGCTTTGCCATAGTTTTTTTATGCTCATGTCCCTTGTTGTGATATAATATTCAGCGGGGAAGGGGTTATTATGGAAAAGTATGGAAGATTAAATGAACAACAATTAAAAGCTCTACACTGCACTGACGGTCCTTTACTGATATTGGCTGGGGCAGGGAGTGGAAAAACAAGAGTAATCACACATAAAATAGCTTGGCTTATTGAGAATAACAATGTGCATCCTGCTGAAATATTGGCTATCACTTTTACAAACAAAGCAGCAACAGAAATGAAAGAGCGTGTTTCAGATCTTTTAAATAGACCTGTTTCACATATGTGGTTAGGTACCTTTCACTCAATGGCAGTGCGTATCCTAAGGAGAGACATTGATTTATTGGATTACGATAGAAATTTTAGTATTTATGATAGGGACAACCAGATTACTGTTGTCAAAGAATGTATGAAAGAATTGGAAATATCAACGACGCAATTTAAGCCATCGGGGATTTTGTCGAAAATAAGCACAATAAAATCGTCAGAATCTTATTTTAACAAAAGCGATTCTTTTGAAGATTATTATGAACAACAAGTTATTAAAGTATTTAATTTATATGAGCAGAAACTTCAAAAATATCAAGCATTGGACTTTGATGACTTAATTGTTAAGGCAGTTATTCTTTTAGATAAATACAAAGAGGTTAGAGATAGATACCAGGAACAATTTAAATATGTTTTCGTAGATGAATATCAAGATACAAACTATATGCAATATAAAATGGTAAAATTACTTTCTGGTAAATACAAAAATATATGTGTTGTTGGAGATGGAGACCAATCAATTTATGGTTGGCGTGGAGCTGATATAAGAAATATTCTTGATTTTGAGAGAGATTTTCCAAATGGAAACACTATTTTGTTAGAACAGAACTACAGGTCTTCTGGCAAAATATTAAAAGCTGCTAACCAGGTCATAGGGTATAATACAGAAAGAAAAGATAAGAATCTATGGTCTTCTAAACCGGATGGTGAACCAGTGGAATATTGGCTATATAATAGTGGCTACGAAGAAGCTATGATGATATCAGAAAGAATACAAGGTTTAGTTAGCCAGGGAAGAAGCTTAGAAGAGATAGTTATATTGTATAGAACAAACGCTCAATCAAGGCAGTTTGAGGAATCTTTTATGAGATTAGGGATACCCTATAGAATTGTTGGAGGGATTAGGTTCTATGAGCGTAAGGAGATAAAAGACTTTATTGGTTATTTAACATTTGTAGTTAATCCTAGTGATGAACAAGCTTTGAAAAGAATTATCAACACTCCTAAAAGGGGTATAGGGGCTGTTACAGAAGGTAAAATATTGGAAACAGCAAGGCAAAGTAAAAATTTATTTGAAGGATTAAAAATATTTATTCAAACTAAAGGCGGTTCTTTAAAAGTTAATACTGGATTGACTCAATTGATTAATGCAGTTGAATATGGGATTAACAACATAAGAGAAGATAGCTTAACAGAATTAGTTAAAGTAATAATGGAAAAATGTGGATTAATTCAAGAGTTAGAATCTGAAAGAACTGTGGAAAGCAGAACTAGGCTAGAGAACTTAGAGGAGTTTATTAACGTCGCAGCACAGTTTGAAGAAGAGTTTCCAGAGGCAACTCTATATGACTTTATTGGTATGATATCACTTCTTTCTGATGAAGATAAAACTGTCGAAGGTGATAGGAAAATAACTTTGATGACTTTGCATAGTGCGAAAGGATTGGAATTTCCTGTAGTTTTTATGGCTGGGCTGGAAGAAGGGCTGTTCCCTTCGAAGATGGCAGATAATGAAAATAGGATTGAAGAGGAAAGAAGATTATGCTATGTGGGCATAACTAGAGCTGAAGAATTATTAGTTTTAAGTGGTGCCAGAAGCCGAATGCTATATGGAAGCAACCAGTATACATTACCTTCTAGGTTCCTTGAAGAGTTAGGAACAACGATAGATTTCATGAATGAGCCATCATATTATAGAGAAAGTTTAAACACAAATAAGATAAGCAAAACACATCAAAACTATAAACCGGTCAAAGCTCCAATAAAAAACATTGTTGTTGAAAAATATAATGTAGGCGATAGAGTAGTTCATGAAACATTAGGAGAGGGCATGATTGTTTCTATTAAAGAAAAATCAGATGATAGTATCATTACCATTAGCTTTGATAAATCTGAGGGGATAAAAAAGTTTCTTGCCTCAGGGACGCCATTGACGAAAGTATAGGTGAATCAATTGGACAAAACTAAAAGAATGCGGATACTGATAAGTGAAATAGAAAATCATAACAAGCAATATTACTTATTGGATAGTCCGTTAGTAAGTGATGCTACTTATGACTTGCTTATGGATGAGTTAATCAAATTGGAAAGAGAAACAGGGGTTATTTTTCCTAATTCACCTACTCAAAAAGTAGGTGCTGAAATAGCAGAGAAGCTTGTCAGGCATGAGCATCGTAGCAGGCTTTATAGCTTGGATAAAGTACGGACATTCCAAGAAATATCTGCTTGGGATCAAAGGAATCGTTTAAGTTTAAAAAAATTGGGGTACAAAGGACAGTTAAGTTATGTAGTGGAACTAAAATTTGATGGCTTAACAATAAATCTATCTTATGATGATGGAATCCTAGTTCAAGCTGCAACTAGAGGAAATGGGATTTATGGGGAAGGAATACTTTCTCAAATACAAACAATAAAGAGCATCCCCAGGCAAATTCCTTATAGGGGCTTTATTGAGGTTCAAGGTGAAGGACTAATGCCACTATCATCATTGGAAAAGTATAATAGAGATTATGATGACCAATTAAAAAACGCGAGGAATGCTGCTGCAGGAGCATTGAGAAACTTAGACCCTAATGAAACAGCAAAGAGAAATTTAGTTGTATATTTTTATCAAATTAACTTTATTGAGGGAAATTCATTTAATACCCATGAAGAGATGCTACAGTTTATTGAAAATCAAGGTTTGCCTTCTTTTGGATATAAAAAGTTTGTGGAGACCATTGAAGATGTAGTGTCAGAGATTGAAAACATAAAAGAAATGCGTAAATCTTTAGATGTACTGACAGACGGTGTTGTCATTAAAATAAATGAATATGAAGCTAGGCACCTGTTGGGATATACTAATCGATTTCCTAGATGGGCTACCGCTTTTAAGTTTGCTGCGGAGGAGTTGGTGACTGCCATAGATGAAGTAGTTTGGCAAGTTGGTAGAACAGGTAAATTAACTCCTATAGCAATAGTTCAGCCTGTTGAATTTGATGGAGTTACTGTTACTAGGGCAACTTTAAATAATGCCGATGACATAAAAAGAAAAAGACTAACTATTGGTGCTGAGGTGTTTATTAGAAGAAGTAATGATGTTATACCTGAGATATTAGGTGCTGTTGATGATGAGAATATTGGAGAAACAATAGAAACACCAACGAAATGCCCTTCATGTAAGACCAAGCTAATTAATAATGGGGTAAATTTGTTTTGTCCTAATACGCTTAGCTGCGTTCCACAACTAACTTACAGGCTGGTTCATTTTGCTTCTAGAAATGCTATGGATATTGAAGGGCTTAGTGAAAAAACTGCAACAAGACTTGTTGAAGACTTAAACGTGCATCAGGTCGGAGATATATATTCTTTATCTTATGATGATTGGGGTAAAATTCCGGGATTTAAAGAAAAACGTATTAATAACATGATAAATGCATTAGAAAACAGTAAGAAACCAAGTTTAAATAGATTTATTTATGCTTTGGGAATAGGGGAAGTTGGAGAAAAAACGTCCCTTGACTTAGCAAATGCCTTTGGAAGTTTTAATAAAATTCAAGATGCAACGGTAGAACAATTGCTGGAGGTTGAGGATATTGGACCAATTACGGCAAATAACTTAGTCGATGCTTTCAGGGATGAACACATATTGAATGGATTGGAAATACTTGCATCATACGGTATCGTCCCTATGGTTCAAGAAACAAAACAAAGTTCAAGTAGTTTAAGTGGTAAAACGGTTGTATTAACAGGAACGTTGGAAAGCATGAGTAGAAGTGAAGCTAAAGAAGCACTTCAAGCTATTGGAGCAACAGTTACCAACTCTGTGAGTAAGAAGACAGACCTGGTAATTGCAGGATCTGATGCTGGATCTAAGTTAGAAAAAGCTATTGATTTGGGTATCATGGTTAGGGATGAAGTTTATTTAAAGGAGTTATTAAAGACAGAGGTGTATAATGGATTACAATAAGATTAGGCATATTGGAAATATTGTGAGATTAGAAATAAGTGATGAGGACATTGATGAAGTTGCTAGTAGATTTGAGGAAACAATGGACTTTATTAGCAAGATTGGTGATGTTGACACAGAAGGCATTGATCCGGCTATAGCATGTACATCTAGGGAGCATAGCTTTAGGGATGACAAGTTGCTTTCTAGTTTACCAGTAGAAGATGTACTTCTTAATACCGCTAGCAGAAAATACGGATATTTTTCCGTAATTAAATTTGTGGAGTAGGAGGAAATTATGGATTTAAAAAACCTAACTTCATCGTCTATAAGAAATGTGATAGTAAACGAACAGATGACGGCATCTGAAGTATTGGACAAGTTTATTATTAAAATTAAACAATCAGCAGAAAAAAACAACACATTTATTTCTACAAGACTAGAAGAAGCAAAGAGTGAAGCAACGAAGATTGATAGAAAACTTGCAGAGGGCAATAGCCTTGGTGTTTTAGCAGGTGTACCCATTGCTATAAAAGACAATATAGTTATTAGAAACGAAAGAACAACATGCGCATCAAAGATGCTAAGCAATTATAAAAGTCCATATAATGCTACGGTAATTGATAAGATAATCCAAGCTGATGGATTAATCGTAGGTAAAACCAATATGGATGAATTTGCTATGGGATCAACTAACAGGACATCTTTTTATGGACCTGTAAGAAACCCTGTTTATCCTGGTAAAGTTCCTGGAGGAAGGTCTGGTGGGTCTGCTGCTGCTGTAGCTGCCGGTGAAGTAATGTTGGCCTTGGGAACTGATACTGGAGGTTCTGTAAGACAGCCTGCAGCTTTTTGCGGTGTAGTTGGATATAAACCATCATATGGCATGATTTCTAGATATGGTGTAGTTTCTATGGCTAATACATTTGATACAGTTGGGATATTATCCAGGAATGTTTTGGATGCTACATTATTGTATTCTGTTTTAGCTGGTCCTGATAAAGCAGATGCTACTACAGTGCTAGATAATCCATGTGAGCTTCCAGAATGGCACTCTAAGAGAGAGACAATGGAATTGAAAGGCTTAAAGTTTTGTGTACCAGAATTTGTTATGAAAGACACAAAAGATGCAATTATTGACTTAGGGTTTGAAAAAATTATTGAAATGCTAAAAGCTCAAGGTGCAACTGTTGATGTGGTAAAGCTTGATGCTCTTGAATATGGAATAGAGACATACCATATATTAGCAAATGGTGAAATCAGTGCAAATATGAGTAGGTTTGATGGGCTAAGATATGGTTATAGGACAGAAGACTATTTAACGATAGATGAAATGTATATTAAAAGCAGGTCTGAGGGATTTGGAGAAGAAGTAAAGAGAAGGATAATGGTAGGGGCTTATATATTAAGCTTAGATATGGTGGAGGATTATTTTGTTAAGGCGCAAAAGGTAAGGAAATTAATAATAAATTCTTTTGTAAACGCTTTTAATGAGTATGATGCTGTAATTATGCCCACATCACCTGAACTGCCATTTTCTATAGAATCAGAACGAAAACCAGTAGATATATATTTATCAGATAGATATACTGTTCCTGCCTCATTGGCTGGGATACCTGCAATAAGTATTCCTGTTAAAAACAATGACGATGTTTTTGGTTTGCAAATAATGATGAGTTATGGAGAAGACAACAGGTTATTGCACCTTAGTTATTCATTAGAGGAGGTGTTCAACAGTGGCTTATAAGACAATAATAGGATTAGAAATACACGTTGAATTAAAAACTGAAACGAAGATATTCTGTGGATGTAAAAATGAATTTGGTGGTGAAGCAAACTCTCATGTATGTCCAGTTTGTTTAGGTTTACCAGGAGCTATGCCTGTAATGAATACTAAAGTTGTTGAGCATGCAATTAAAGCGGGTTTAGCTTTTAATTGTAAAATTAATGAATACAATCAAATGGATAGGAAAAACTATTTTTATCCAGACTTGACTAAAGGGTATCAGGTTTCACAGGATGAGCATCCAATTTGCGAAGATGGTTATATATCTATTGAAACCGCAGATGGCAAAAAAGATGTGGGCTTAATTAGGATACACATGGAAGAAGACACTGGAAAAGCTATTCATACTGAAGAAGAGACATTAATGGACTATAATCGTGCAGGTGTACCTTTGATTGAAATAGTTACAAAACCGGATATTTCGACATCTGAAGAGGCAAGAGCATTTTTAGAGAAACTAAAGGCGACCTTAGGTTATTTGGAAGTATCGGATTGTAAAATGGAAGAGGGCTCAATGAGATGTGATGTAAACATCAACATCAAAGACACGGAAACAGGTAAGAGAACTGCAATAAGTGAAATTAAGAATATTAGTTCGTTTAGATCAGTTGGGAGAGCTATAGAATATGAAAAAATTCGTCATGAGGGAATGATAAAGGATGGAGTGTTAGGAACAAAAGTGACTAGAAGATGGGATGACGCCTTAGGAGAAACCGTCTTGATGAGAGATAAACTTGTAGAACCTGACTATAGATTTGCTCCTGAAGGGGATTTACCTTCATTTTCAGTTAATTCTAAATGGATTGAAGATATAAAAAGCAATTTGCCTGAGTTGCCGGAAGAAAAGAAGGCGCGATTTATCAATGAATATGGTTTAGTTGCTTATGATGCAGAAGTACTAACTCAAACTGTGGAGTTAGCAAATTTCTTTGAGTCGGTTGCTATGGTTCATAAGGACTATAATACTGTTTCTAACTGGATAATGGGTGAATTGCTAAGAAGGCTTAAAGAAGAGGGGTCGGAAATAGATCAAGTTAGATTTTCTCCAGAAGATCTATCATTTTTACTTGGTGCAATTGAAGAAGGTAAAATTAGTAATAATGTTGCCAAAAAAGTATTCAGGACAATGTTTGAAACTGGTACAAAACCAAGTAAAATAATTGAAGAAGAAGGCTTAGTTCAGATATCTGATCAAGGCCAATTAGAGGAACTGATACAGGAGGTTTTGATGTCCAACCAGCAATCAGTAGAAG
>JAAYFJ010000087.1 GCA_012728295.1 Tissierellia bacterium
ATCAAAAACATCCCCCACTACTAAAATAAAATCAGGATTATATGACTCTGCTTTATCCATTAAAACATCTATATTTCCCCACATTTCATATTCAAGTTCCTGATTGGTTTTTTTGCTGAATTGATTAAATTGCCTTCCTAAATGCCAGTCAGCAGTGTGTATAAATCTCATAATTCACCTCTTAACAATTATATCATACCTTATAATAAATGAAAAAACCCGTTATTCGGGTTTTAAAATGTTCTTATACAATTCTACTCTTTCACTAGTTGTAGGGTGTGTTTGAAATAATACCTTATAAATATTTGAGTATTCAGGCAGTGACAAGTTTGACATCTCAACTTTATTAAGCGCTGATATTGGCCATTTAGAGTCCTCAATTAGCATTACCTCATAAGTATCTGCCTGTCTTTCTTGGTTTCTGCTAATAATATTATCTAGTGGTATAAAAACTGATAATGCAATTTGTAAACAAAGTAGAAATATCGGAATATTCCTTGCATATAACCAGGGTTTATCCTTCTCTGGCAATAGTTTTTTCGTCTTTTCTAATTGTATAATCCTAAATGCCAAATAGTATATCAGAGTTAACTTTCCAATAGCCCAAAAACTATTAATCCAAATGTGACCATATTTATAGTGACCAATTTCATGAGCTATTACACTTATAATTTCTTCTTTATTTAAGCTATTAAATATAGTATCCCAAAGTACCACCCTCTGAGCACCTAATATTCCCGTCATATGAGCATTTAGTTTGTTAGTATCCCTACTTTTTTCAACCACGTATATTCCAACAGGTTTCATTTTTGCTTTATCAAATATTTCATTGATTGAAGCTTCGTAGCTAGGTCTATCCAATGGCTTTACTTTGGAAACTAAAGGCTCAATTGCAGTTGGATATAAGACATTTGAAAAAATAATAAACACCGCAGTAGTTATTGATAAAGCCTTCCACCAGTCTTTACTATGTCTTCTAATAATCCAAACAACAACGTATGTAATCGCTGCCGGAATAATCCACATCATTAAAAAATTTAAGATTTGAATCTGTAAAAACCTTAGAAGACTCTGATTAGTTAAATGTAAATATAAATCCCTAATATAACCAAAAAACTCTACAGGTAAAATTAACAAAAACATCAAACTTGCATATCTTATCATGTAAATGCTATAAGCTACTGGTTCAATATAATCGTTAAAAAGCTTTTTTTCCCACAGAGTTGAAATTTTTGAGTTCACAAAATAAAGCGGAAATAAAGTGAATGCTAAAATCGTCATTCCCGCCATAAAAATGGTGCTTGTGTGAAGCTCCACTGCATCTTTGCTCACCACAACCCCACTATTTACTAATTTTTGCAAATAAATGATTTCTCCAAGAAAAATAATAACTACAATGGCAATTATCGTCAAAGTATATTTCTTGATGAAGGTATCCAGATTAAATGTCATAACTTCCTCCATGGGTGTAGGATACCACAAAACCTTATATTATACAAGTATTTGAAAATTTTATTACTACAATAATATCAAAAGTGGAGCATGATTGCTCCACTTCACTATAAGTCTATCTTGTTTTCTAATAAATAACCATTTAATGCTAAAAGAAGTGCCCCCACAATAGTATTTGTTCCTCCCGCTGATAGAGTGTACATTTTCAAAAAAGAAGTCGTTGGCTCTTTTGTTAGGAAAACTGCTGAAAATAGATCTATGGGCATAAATTTATTCATAAACCACTGATATAGTCCAAATGCCACTAGAAACATAACAAACCATAAACCGCTCAACCTATATTTGGATATTGATAATTTGCTTACAAGTATTGAAGTAAAAATTAGTTCATATATAATAAAACAGCTTCCCAATGCATATATTGTGCTATACACTAAAAATTCTATTGTGTCAGGTCTAAGTAATTCATCATAAAATTGACTAACCATTTCCCAATTGATTATCAAAGGCATTATCAATAAACTTACTCCTACTGAAATGATACCTGTTACAATTGTCCAAACAATCGCACAAAGACTTTTAGCTCCTATTATTTCATAACCACTAATGGGCAATGTTAAAGTCAAATATCCTCTATCTCTAAAGACATCTTTACTCAATAACGATGCGACAAAAAAGAAAAACGATACTGCACTTCCTGTAATAATTAACATCGAAATCATAATTGTTAATAACTGTATACTCTCTCGCCCTTTTCCATAATCATAGTCATAGTTCATTGCGTCCCTTGCAGTCATCTGCAATAGAAAAGATGCCAATATAATACACGCAACAAGGGCAAAAATAAATCTCTTTGAGTTTTTAAATTCATATTTCAACAATAATCGCATAATATCCTCCCTATGAAAATATAGCCTTATAAAGTTCATCTATACTCATGTTTTTTTCCAACCTAAGACTATCCGCCTCACCTGTTAGGATAAAACTTCCATCAGAAATAAAGATTACATCATCAAATATTCTTTCCATATCCCTTACTAAATGCGTAGTTATTAAGAGAGTGCTATCTTGAGATATACTATTTATTATTGCATCTAATATTTGGTCACGAGCTACAGGATCAACTCCTGCAATAGGTTCATCTAAAATATATAGCTTTGCATCTCTTGATAATACAAGTAGCAAATGAAGTTTTTCTTTCATTCCTTTTGACAAGGTGCCAACCTTGTCCTCTGGATTTAATTTCATAAACTTAAGTAGCTCCTCAGCTTTGTCTTCATTAAAATTATCGTAGAAAGACTTAAACATATTAATAGCCTCTCTAATCGAAAAACTATTATACATCGTATTTCTATCCGCTAAATAAGCTACCATAGCCTTGGTTTCTTTGCCAGGAGCTTTACCCTCTATCATTACTTCTCCATTCTCCTGGTGGGTAATACCTGCTAAAATTTTTATCAATGTTGTTTTCCCAGACCCATTGGGACCTAAAATACCTAACACCCTACCTTTTGGCATTTGAAAACTCACGTCTCTAAGAGCTATTTTATTGCTGTATGTTTTTTTTAGATTATTTACAACAACCACGTTATGCATTGAGCTTCCCTCCTTCTTCATTTACCATATAAACAATTTCTTTGACATTATAGCCAATTGAACTCATTTCATCAAAAAAATGCTCTAAAGCTATGCGACCGAGTTGGTATTTCATTTCTTTAATAGCCGAATCATCATCTGTGACAAAGCTTCCTACACCTCTTTGTACTGTAATAATTCCATCTCTCTCCAACTCTTGATAACTTCTTTGAATCGTATTTGGATTAACCTTATAATTTAGCGCCATGTCTCTTACAGGTAATAGTTTATCACCTGGACATAGTTTTCCACTTGCCATTTGTTTTTTTAAGTCATTAATTATTTGAATATATATTGGCTGTTTTGAATCACTTAACATAATCCTTTCCCTCCAATCTGTGTATTAGTTATATAGTACACTAGTTATTTCCTTATGTCAATAAAAAACTCTCTATAAAAAGAGAGTTTTTTACTATTCTTTAGGAATATATATAGCTTTCGCTTGTAGATACTCTTTTATACCATATATACCACCTTCTCTTCCTATTCCAGATTGTTTAAATCCACCAAAAGGAGAAGGTTTCGGGCTAAAGTATCCATTAATACTCACCTCGCCCGTTCTTAATCTCTTAGCAACCTCTACAGCTTCTTCAATAGGCCCATAAACAGCTCCTGAAAGCCCATATTCATTATCATTTGCCATGGCTATAGCATCTTCTAAATCTTCAAATGGAATTATGCAAAGAACGGGGCCAAAAATTTCTTCTCTTGCTATTACCATATCATTTTCTACATCACTAAATACTGTAGGCCCAACTGTATAGGATTCAGAAAATGCTTCATAGGGTTTTCCCACTACTAGTCTTGCACCTTCTTCAATTCCTTTATTTATATATGAAGTTACTTTATCATATTGTTTTCTAGAAGCTAGTGGCCCTATTACATTTGGTCCTGTTGTCGGATCACCAAACTCATACTTTTCAGTGCAACTAATTACCAACTCTTCTGCTTCTTCGAGATAATTCTTAGGCACAAACAATCTAGTCCACGCACTACAAGTTTGCCCTACGTTATTATACACCCTTGACAAGACAGAGCTTACAGCTTTTGGTAAGTGTTCTCTATCCATTGCAATTGCAGCTGACTTACCACCTAGTTCAAGTACCACTTTTTTACAAGTCTTTGATGCTATTTGATATACTTCTTTCCCACCTTTAGTCGATCCAGTAAAACTAACCATAGATACCAAAGGATGTGCTGCTAATGCATTACCAACCTCTCCTCCTCTGCCTGGGACCAAGTTAATAACCCCTTTTGGAAAACCCGCCCTATGAGCTGCTTCTACAATATAATATGCTGTTAAGGGAGTTAATTGACTTGGCTTTATCACTACCGTATTTCCAGTTAACACAGCCGGCAATAGTTTACTCATAATCTGTCCCATAGGATAATTCCACGGTGTTAAGCACGCCACAACACCATAAGGTTCATAAATTACCTTCATATCATCATAGTTCTCTACAAGATTCATCGATAGAGCCTGTTCCAAATAATCGCTAACAGATGTTATTCTTCTATCCACGTGACCTTTTTTCCCATATGACTCATTTACTCCCAACTCCGCTCTTAAAGTCGCTAGTATTTCATCATACATCCCTTGTAGTTCTACTTGAAATTTTCTAAAATAAGGAGCTCTCTCCATTACCGTAAGCTTAGACCAACTTTCAAAAGCATCATATGCTGCATTTACAGCCCGATCTACATCCCCATCATGACATGCCGGAACATATGCAAGTATCTCATGATTAACAGGATTCTCAACAGCAATTCTGTCTTTAGCAATACTATCTACCCAATCACCTGAAACATATATTTTTTCAAAATTCATTTTCTCACCCCGATTTGCATATTTTGCTATTTATACCCATCTAAAACATTTTTGCCCATTCTCATTATCCATAATGTATATATGCTTGAACTTTATTTTTTTTGAGTATATAATAATGAAGTACATTTACACCTTTAATGCACCCATAGCTCAATTGGATAGAGCATCTGGCTTCGGACCAGAGGGTTAGGGGTTCGAGTCCTCTTGGGTGCGCCAAAAAGGAACTATTAAACGATTGTTAAGCAGTCATTTAATAGTTCCTTTTTTATTCACTAATCTATTCTTCGTCCTCAGTGAATTTCATAATGCTTTTCACAGGAATATCTTCTATTTTATCTTTGCCATTTAAATCGCTAAGCTCTATTAAAAAAATTGCAGCTACAGGTTTTGCCCCAGCACTTCGCACCATGTCAACTACCGCTCTCATTGTCCCACCTGTAGCAAGTAAATCATCTACAAGAAGAACTTTAAGCCCTTCAAATATTGCATCTTCGTGTATTTCAACAGCGTCATTTCCATATTCTAATCCATAACTCTTCTTTATGGTTGCAGCAGGTAACTTACCAGTTTTTCTTACAGGAATGAAACCTTTATTCAGTTTATAAGCTAATGGCGCCCCTAGTATAAAACCTCTTGCCTCTATTCCTAAAATCACGTCGAATTCAAAATCTTTAGCCACTTCAGCTAACTGGTCAATACTTTGGGCAAAGGCATCACTGTCTTTTAACAATGTTGTTATGTCTCTAAAATTAATTCCTTCAACTGGAAACCCTTTAATAGTTCGTACGCTTTTCTTTAAATCCATTATCATTACCCCCATTTAGTTGTAACAGTAAATGATGCAGTAATTTCATTTACTTTAGATTCTTAACAACATCTTCTCCAAAATACTTTTCTATTAGTATTAAAGCTGCATTTTTTGAATTTGCATTATCATGAGTCGTGCAAAACTTATCCACAAAACAATAATTTCCATCTGACCTAAAGTCAACTTTAGGAAAAAGCTTTTGCATTTCTGTTAGTTTATCCTTTTTGCAATTAATAGTCTTGTTATTTAATATATCCAAATTAGCTAAAGACTTTATTCCTTCACCGACTATCATAACATATCTTGATTTTTCTATAAGACTTATTATATTGTCAGTAAACTCAGTGTCACTGTCAATTAGAGATTGAATGTTATCATCTGATATTATCAATAGTTGACCTGAATTAACTCCTGAGATTCCAACTTTCTCATGCTCATTTATACACATGCTAGCTTTTTCGTTCGGAAAAACAATTATCATTTTAATATTAGCAAATTTAGATAGCTTATTAAATACGATAAAATCTTCGCTTTTTTCGCAATTCCGGTAATAGAGATAATATACTGTGCTTATTCTCCTCTTCACACCAAAGGTGCAGCCTATTATCCCACCTGCTCCTTGTAGATTACCCACTAATGACCACCGCCTTACTCTTTACAATAAGCACATATATAATCCTTATTTGATATTATTATCTTAACGATAATTTTTTCATTAGATTCCAAATGACACATTTCAAATTCATCTATATTAATCTTTTCCAGACAATAATGTGCCATAGCATCCATTATGCTCATGCCTTTCAATTTTGCAATAGCTTCCTTTACACACCACAGCACACCCTGTGTTTCTATATTAAGCGCCTTCTCACGATAGCAATAAAATCTACTTGCAATATTTTCAATATTTACTAAGTTTTCTTTGCATTCAATATCTATACCCACAGTTGATAAGGAAAATACTATTGCAAAATAGCCGTCTGTATGACTAATATTGAATTGAATTCCATATTCATTGTCTAAATACGGTTTCCCATTTTGGTCAGTCCTATATATCAATTCACTAATGCCAACATTTATCCAATTACTAAATAAGAAATTCAGCAAACTGTGGCTTTTCATAAACGCATTTGCTTTTATGTCATTCGTAAACGAAAGATACTTTTCTTTTTCACTTTCTGTTAAAAACCACTGATAGTTAATCACATTTCTAAGTTTTTCTACATCTATTGTTAGAATACAACTATTCCCAGATAATATTTCTTTTAGTAATTGATTAGAATATTCTTTATTAAAAAAAGCATACTTAAATACAACGACTTCTTTATAGTCAACCATATATTCCACCCATCAAGTTAGTTATAACGTTCCTTTAATTCCCTGTCAATTCTTCTCTGGGCTGTTTTTTCTGCAATGGCATCACGTTTGTCATAGAGCTTTTTCCCTCTTGCCAAAGCTAATTCTGCCTTTACTCTACCGTTGTTTAGGTATAATGACAGTATTACCATAGTCATACCCTTCTGTGATACAGCTTGGTGTATTTTTCTTATCTCTCTTTTATTTAACAGTAGTTTTCTCTTTCTCACCGGATCTACATTAAAAATATTTCCTTGTTCATAAGGACTAATATGCATCCCATGAATGAAAACTTCACCATTTTCTACAACAGCGAAAGCCTCTTTTAAATTTGCCTTACCCTGCCTAATGGACTTAACCTCTGTCCCTTTTAGAACTAGGCCCGCTTCATATATTTCTTCAATAAAGAACTCGTGTCTAGCTTTTCTATTTGTTGCTAACGTTTTTTTTGTTTTTTCTTTTTTCAAATGTATCATCCTCTATTAACTCAAAATCTATAGAATACCTGTTCATATCTACTGATTTTACTTTCACCGTTAACTTCTGTCCCATAGAAAATCTTTTATTCATTATTTGCCCTATCGCCACGTAATTTTGTTCATCAAAAGAGTATTTGTCAGATTTAATTGAGCTAAAAGCAATAGATCCTTCAATTGTATTTGGTAGTTTTACATACATACCATAATTAGTAATAGAAGCAATTTCTCCCTCATATAAATCCCCTATTCGTTCTTCCATATATTGAGCCATTTTAAACTTTAAAACTTGTCTTTCTGCTTCCTCAGCTTTTCTTTCTGAAATAGATATACTCTTACATATTTCAGGTAAATTTTTAGATATATACCTTAAATAGCTTTTCCAATTCCAAGGTTCTATAAATGCCGTCAACAATCTATGAACAGTTAAATCTGAATATCTTCTAATTGGAGCTGTGAAATGAGTGTAGCTAGTGCTAGCTAATCCAAAATGGCCTTCGTTATTATTAGAATAGGAAGCTTTCTGTAGCGAACGTAAGAGCAAAGTACTAATTAAAGCTTCTTCTGGATTCCCCTTAGCCTCCTCTATTAATTCTGAAAATTCAACAGGTGTAGGGTTGTCCAAATCAATATCATATCCAAATTTATTGGCAATTTTTTTAAATTCACTTAATTTTTCTATTGAAGGTTTACCATGAATCCTATAAACAAAATCTTCTATTTTAGAACCATATTTTTGAGCAACTACTTCGTTTGATATTATCATAAATTCCTCAATTAATTGCTCTGCTTCTCCTCTTGTTTCTTTCATTATCTCAATAGGAAAAGCTTTATTATCTAATTCTATTTTAGTCTCATCAAAATCAAAATCTATTGAGCCTCTTTTAAGTCTAATACCTTTTAAAGTTTTCATCAAGTACCTAGCTAGTAAAAGCATATCTTCATATTCTAAGATATTGTTATCACCTAATTTCCCTGAAAAAAGCTCATTCACTTGAGTATAGGTTAATCTAGCGTCACTTTTAATGATTGACTTGAAAAGTTTATTATCCATAACTTTGCCACTTTTATTGAAATCAATAGATACAGTAAAAGCGAATCTATCAACAGCTGGATTTAAAGAGCATATTCCATAAGAAAGTTCCGTAGGAAGCATAGGTAATACTCTATCTATTAGATATGTGGAGTTTCCTCTTTCAAACGCTTCTTCATCAATGGCACTTCCAGGTTCCACATAGTAGCTAACGTCTGCAATGTGTACCCAAAGTCTTGTTATTTCATCTGAAATAACCTCTAAGCTTATAGCATCATCAATGTCTTTAGCGTCTTCACCATCAATTGTCACTGTTAATAAATCTCTCAAATCTACTCGGCTATCATCCTCAATTATTTCAGTTGGCATCTCAGCGGCTTCTTGTAAGGCGTCATCAGGAAAGTCCTCCCATAGCCCAAAGCTTCTAATAATTGACTGCATGTCAGTTTCATTAACACCTGGATAACCTAAAACGGCAACTATTTTTCCCTTAGGATTTCCATATTCTTTAAATCTTGTTAATTCAACCTGTACCTTCTGTTTGTCATTGGCTCCTGCAGAACTGTCTTCATCAATAATCACTTTTGCACATAGTCTAGAGTCATCAGGAACAACATATCCACCATCTTTCTTTTTACAGAAAGTTCCTATGGCAAACGTATTACCTCTTTTAATAATTTTTATGACTTCGCCTGAAGGTCGTTCATCATTTTCATCATCTATTATTACTTCAACTTCATCCTTATTGAGTGCGCCCTTTAACCTATTAGAAGCAATGTATATATCTGGTTTTATTCCATCATTTCTTATTAAAAATCCAAATCCGTTTTCATGCCCGGCTATTACACCTGAAACTGTGTTAATTACTTCAGACAATATAATATCCTTCTCCACAATATATAAGGACCCCTCTTTTTCCATGTCCTTAATAATACCCTTTAACATCTTTCTCTCTCCAGGATTTATGTTAAAAAGCTTAACCAGCTCTTTAAACGTTGCTGACTTTGAGTTTTTTGCCTCTAAGTATTTTATAATTTTTGCTTTCATTAGTACCTCTTTCTAAAGGAAAACCAGGGAAAACCCTGGTTAACTTAATTTGCTACCGTATCCTGTATTGCTATATAAATCTACATCATGCACGCAAAGGTTTTCTTCTATTTCTCTATGCCTATCAAATGCCATATCTAAAACACGGGTTATTAAATCTTTGAAATCTATACCTTTTCCTGTCCATAAATAATACCCTAATGAACCTGGTAAAGTATTGATTTCATTAACTAATATCTTTCCTTCGCTATCAATTAAAAAGTCTATTCTAGCCGTTCCTGCTGCGTCAATAGCCATAAATGATTGAATTGCTAGACGCTCAATTTCATCTCTCATCTCGTCACTAATCTTTGCAGGAATATCCCTTGCTGAATTTCCAGTACCTTTCGAGCCAACTTTACTTGGTCCTTTTTTGCCTCCAGTAAAATATTTGTCCGCAAACGTAAGAACTTCTTTCCAACCAAGCGGCTCTTCACAGTAACTAGCTTCTACATGATCATCTATACCTAAGACAGCACAGTTGATTTCTCTTGGATTTTCAACTGCTTGCTCAATGATGACCTTTCTGTCAAATTGAATTGCGACCTCTATACTCTCTATTAACCCAGTCTTGTCTTTAGCTTTATTAATTCCAATACTTGAACCTAAATTCGCTGGTTTAACAAACATTGGATATACAAGTCTCTCCTCAATGTCTTTAATTACATCTTCTCTATGCCTTTTCCACGCGTTTCTATAAAACCAAACGTAATCTACAACAGGTATTTCATTGGCTTTA
>JAAYFJ010000053.1 GCA_012728295.1 Tissierellia bacterium
CACTTCATAATCAATCCAATAATTGTATGCAAAACCCTTCCATCCGCGGGCTAAGTGCCACTTGTGTATTTCATCCATGCCGGCTGTCGGGTGGGCCATGTGGTGCAGGGCAATGCCTGTAACTTTGGAGAGGTCGAGTGGTTTTAATGGTCGGACCCATTCAAATTCTTTCTTTTGAATTTTCATATACCATCACCGTCTTTTGGTGATATTTTTACGAGTTTTCCAGCATTGTCTCTCATTAGACCGAATATTTTAAGTAGAAATTCCGGAGCAGGTACTCCTATCAGCAGCAGATTTTGAATAATAGAAAACCCCTCGGTACCAATGAGATATATACAAGCCGCCAGCCCAATGACGCCTGAAAAACCAAGATCAACATTGATCTGCTGTGCCACGTACATAATAATGTAATCACCAATAAAACCTATAAGCATAACTGGTGCATACATAACTTTTTTGACAATTCCTTTCCAGGCTTTCTCCCATGAAAAACCACCATTTAGCAGTCCTTGTACAACTCCGGCTATGTAGTCAACGACAAGAACTATGAAAAGGATAACCATAATCTCATTAATGCTGTTCCAGAAATAAGCTAAGACTGCAGTTATTAAGCCAAGTAGTGTTTTAGTTCCTGCATTTTGTGTAAGTTCCATTTTATATCCCTCACTTTCATATGCATAATAAAAGGACAGGTATATTAATCTGTCCTTGATTTGTGTATTATTAAATAAAAGAGTTTATTCTAGGTCGCATAAGCTTCCAATTGCGACATTACCTCATAAGTTCGTTTAGGTTAATCAGCAGCCAATTAGTTATCGCCTCTACTCCTGTTTTGCACATTGTTTGGTCATATGGAACTGATGAGGTATCAAGCACCCATCTCCAGCATATTTCAAATGTTCCTGAGAACTTAATGCCAATCGACTGAGCGTAATTTTGTATCATGCCTTCTTTTGCTGTGTTGGTATATCCTGCAAAATAATTATCAGGGATAAATGGATACTCTTTTTTCCACTTTCTTGTTAATCTGCTAAATAAATTTTGAGCCATATGCTGGACATATACGCCAGATGCCGTAGGAACCCATAAAAAATAGTCGCCATTGCTGTCAGTATGAAAATTATGAAAATCATACATTATTACTATGTCGTTGTTGTTGTCAAATACCGATTTAATATATTGTGATTCCAATTCGCTTAATGGAGCAGCGCCACCATATGTGTTTGTTCCTTCGACACCTTGATACCATTCATGCGGAAAATTTCTATTAATATCAACACCGTTTGAATTAGTTCTGCTAAAATTATTCCACCCCCACGGATTACTCACTGGAATTATAATGAACTTAACGTTAAACCGCAATGCCTCAAGCAGTGGGTATTCATCCCATTTTTCGCACATTTGCTTAATCAGCAAATATGTTACCAATGTTGAAGCTTTTTCCTTGCCATGTACACCGCAAGTTAAAAATATCTTTGGAACCTTAGTTGCTACACTTGCATTCGGGAATTCAGGGTTTAGATAGTAAACATAAATAGGTAGCCCTGTAGCTTCATACCCCAATAATTCTTTTGTTATGTAATTTGGATATTGAGCCATTAAGTTGTCAAACATAGTATATACATCACTGGCGGTACTGTTGCTGAAATCCGTATAGTCTGAATATACTTCATTTGTAGTAAAAATACCGTCAATAGGTACATCCATCATATACCTATCCGATGCATCAATCCTGCCTTCTGTTATTATTGGGTTTAATCTTGATAATCCGCTGCCTTCAGAAAAAGTGCTATAAAAATCTTCATAAGGAAGCAACGAAGAACTTTCATTTATCTGCTTTGGATAGTACTCTGCTTTCGGTTGATAATGTACCCTTATATACTTAGCATTTGATGGCGAAGTCGCGGTTTGACCATTATAACTTAAATGAATTCGCTGTATAAATCTTTTGTCAGAATCATAATATGCTACAGCATTAAAACCATAATATGAGTAATCAGTAGAAGGGTTAATTTCAATATAATCAGACGAGTTATAATCTGGATTTTCAACCAAACTTCCGTCTGAACTTGATATATGAAATCCCTTTGTAACTATATTAATATTGAATATGTTAGTCGATCTTTGAATAAAATCAACCTTATCTACTGAAATCGTATTGTTTTTTACATGTTTATTTTCAATGATTTCATCATTTAAGTCATTTGCTTTAATATCAACTAGATATGGTGTGTACCATTCTTCGTACGGTAATAAAACATTTCCTCTGTTTATTTGTGCAACTTTATTATAATTATTAAGCGTTGAAATACGCATATAATAAGCGTTGTTAGGAACTGCCGTTGTTAATGGCGTGTCTTGGTTTGGGCTATTGTTATTAACATCTGAAATATACTCTTTGCTTGAATCATAAAACGTAATTCTAATTATCTTAACCGAGGTAATAGTCTCATTTGGGCGTACTTCAATAAAACCTGAAACTTGGTAGGTTTCATTATCGCTCAAATCGCCAGTTCCGGGTAAAATAACTTTTCCAACGATAACATCATATCTGTTAAATAAGTTAGTTGATTCTTTAATAAAACTAACTTTGCGCATATCTATAGTTTTGTCTGCAATTCCTGTACTTTGATAAACTCCACCGGCAACCCAGGCGGAACCATTCCAATAATACCACTTGCCATCATCAGTTACGAGGTAAATACCATCTGTACCGGTTGGATAAGCTGTTTGTAAGTCTGATAAGCTAGTGTATACACCCTTAGGAGAACCGCTCGCTACTGCAGCGACTTTTGTGTCAGTATATGACTTGCTTTCATTAATAGCTGATTGCAAATCCCTCTCTATACGCTCACCTAACGATGATTCACCATCACGTGCATCCACAAGTTCCTGAGCTGCAGCTTCACCGTCAATAGGAGTTGTTATTATCGTATCAACTCTTGTCTTTAAAACATTTATGTCACCGTTTAATTCATTAAAGTTCTCGTTTACCTTCGGGTATGCTTCCCGTAGTTTATCGCTACCGTAAAGCGTCTTAATATTTGCCATATCGCATCCTCCTTGCGTTATCAATAACAAGGACACCATTACCAATGATATTGCTTTTTTTAACATAATTATCACCTCGTAATGATAATACCACATTTAGGCGATTTTTGGTAATGATATCCTTATTCAAAAATCTGGCCTCCACCATCCTTTTCATCAGCTCCACCTATTATAGTGCTGGGACCCCTAACCAGTATAGAACCGTTTACTGAGTGTACAGGTACGCTTCCGATATTTCCCGTAAGCCCTCTTGTGTTAGCAAACACGCCGCCTGTAATGCTAATCGCCTGTGTTGTTACACTCGAAATTTCAACATTTCTAACACTCAAACTAGCCACATTTCTACAGTCAATAGCAGTCAAATATGCATCTATGCTAGAATCTTCAACTAGGACCATTTCTGTGACAGCTGCACTAATTCCTATTGCAGATACGTTATTGATAATTACGCTACCGACTTCTAACTTTTTTAATCCATTTAATGCAATTATGCCATACAGTCCATTACGTATTTGTAAACGGTAGAACCTTACCCACTGAGCGTTATTTATACTAACGTATCCATTGATTATAGTATTACTATCATTGGCACCATAAAAGAATAGTTTTGGACACATCATATTCTCAATTTCAATGTCCTCAGTATAGATACCCGCTGCAATGTCTATTCTGACCTGCCCGGTGAGTGCTTTATATGCCATGTTTACAGCTTTTTGTATGGTTCTGAACGGTGCCGATGACGTTCCAGAATTATTATCGTTTCCTGATGATGCGTTCACATAATACTTAATCTCAGAAATAACTTGCATACGCGTGTCAATTTCATCCTTCAAGTACTGTGTATTTCCTTCAATCCTGTTGAAATCATCTGCGCCCGGGACCGTCTGCCCAGCTTGGCCCCACGTGGTTTTCGGTGTTTTCCATGCCATATTTATGTTGCCCTCCTTCCTGTTAATCGAGCACTCAAATATCCTTGCCAATCTAATTCTTGTCTAATAACATGATAGTCCTTCCCCTTGACCGTCACCCTGTCGCCCAACAACAGCGCTGGGTTTCCTCGCCACTCAACCTCTATATCC
>JAAYFJ010000015.1 GCA_012728295.1 Tissierellia bacterium
ATGGGGCACTAAATGTGCCCCAAGACTATAAGGAGCTAAAAAATGACGAGAAATGTCGAAATAGCAGAAAGATTATACCAAGCAGATAAAAACGGTGAGCCTATAGAACAAATTACAAAAACTTACGAAGGCTTAACAATAGACGATGCTTATGAAATTCAGTTATTAAATGTGGATAAAAAACTTGCAGAAGGAAATGTTATTACTGGTAAGAAAATCGGTTTAACCTCTCTAGCTATGCAAGAGTCCTTAGGAGTAGATACTCCAGACTTTGGATTTTTATATGACAGTATGGAAATCGTTAACAATATAGTCGGAAAAGGTCAAATCTTACAACCGAGAGTAGAAGGAGAGTTAGCTTTTATTCTTAAAGATGATTTAAAAGATGGAGCGACCATAGAAGACGTATACGAAGCCACAGATTATGTAGTACCAGCACTTGAAATCGTAGGAAGTAGAATCAAGGATTGGAAATTAACTATAGTAGATACAGTAGCAGACAACGCATCTTGTGGAATGTATTTACTTTCAGATATTAAGATCGATCCTAAAGAAGTGGATCTGAAAGAAATTGAAATGACTCTTTCAAAAAACGGAGAAGTAATTAATTCAGGAAAGGGTTCAGCAGTTTTAGGCGATCCAGTAAATGCAGTATTGTGGCTAGCAAGAAGTCTAGGAAATTACGGAGTAACTCTAAATGCTGGAGACACCATTTTAGCTGGCGCATTATCAGCGGCGATACCAGCAGTAAGTGGTGATGAGTTCTCGTGTAATTACGGAGAGTTTGGTATTTTAAGCGTTAAATTCGAATAAAAAATTAAAAAATAAGGGGATATTATAATGAAAAAGAAATACTTTGCATTAATAAGTATGATGTTAGTAGTATTGTTATTAGCGACTGCATGTGGTGGTGGAGGAAATACTTCAACTAAGCCTGCTGAAGGCGAATCAACATCCGTTGCTGAAGGTGAAACAAAGACATTAAAGTTAGGTCACATTGCACCTCCAGGAACTGCATATGATGGATTTGCAACACTTTTCAAAGAAAAAGTTGAAGCTGCATCTAGCGGAAGATATGTTATTGACATCTATCCTGCAGGGCAATTGGGAGTAGACAGAGAATTAATGGAATCTTTACAAATAGGAAATATCGATTTAACTGTAATTACTGCATCAGATATTAACCAATTTGTACCAGAAATGGCAGTGCAGGATCTTCCTTATCTGTTCTTAAGCTGGGAACACGTTGAAGCATTTTTAAATTCCGAAGCAGCAACAGATTTGTACAAATTAACAGATAGCGTAGGAATGTCTACATTATCATTTATGCCAAGAGGTTTTAGACACGTTGCTTCTAACGTAAAACCAATCTATACACCTGCGGACATAGAGGGATTGAAGATAAGAGTTGCAGAATCTGAAGTTTACCTTGATACTTTTAGAGCTTTAGGAACAAATGCACAAGCTATGGCATGGGGTGAAGTATTTACTGCCCTTCAACAAGGAACAATAGATGCACATGAAAACACTCTAATCACAATTAAAGATTACAATATGAATGAAGTACAAAAATACGTTTCAGAAACTGGACACTTCTTTGCTTTTGCAGCGCTACAAATGAACACTAATTTATTAAATGGTATGGATGAAGCCGATCAAGAAATATTCAGAACAGCAGCTTTAGAAGCTGCAGTTGAATCAGGCGCAGAACAAAGAGCAAATGAAGCAGCAACTAAGGAAGAACTAATTGAAAAGGGAATGGAATTTAACGAAGTTAATGATAAGAAAGAATTCCAAGATAAAGTTCAATCAGTTTATGATAAATATCTACAAACTCACGACGGCACATATATCAAAGCTATTCAAGATTTAGATTATTAATAATATTGCCGGCTATGCCGGCAATATCTTCAAATTAGGAGGAAATTATGAAAGCGATTATCGCAATTAATGAAATTGTGAATAAAATAAGCAGATATTTATTGATATTAATGTTTGCCGCAATAACAGTTATTTACACTTCACAAATTATATCAAGGTACTTCTTTTCATCAGGATTACATTGGTCAGAAGAATTTGTAAGATATGTAGACGTAGCAATGGTAATGTTGGGCTCAGCGGTATTGGCAAGAGGTAACGGACACGTTAATGTAAGTGCATTGGAATCTGTCACACCAGAAGATAAGTTAAAATACCTTGTATTAGTACAAAATCTTTTAACGATAACATTTTTTGGTATAGCAATATTCTTAGGACTTCAATTTATGAATCTTGCAGGAACGCAAATTTCTACTAACATGAGGCTCCCGATGAAAATGGTTTATTCTATTTTCCCAATATCCTTTGTTGTCCTAGTATTTAACGCAATTATGTTTATATTAGTAGATTTGTTTAAGATAGGAAAGGAGGCATAGTAATGGGTGCAGGTTTATTATTTTTATTAGCTGGTATATTTTTAGTACTAGGAGCACCGATTGCAACCTCGGTGGGATTAGCATCATTAGTATTTGGCGCATCAGAAGGTATTAATCTTGTAGTAGTAATTCAAAAAATGTTTGCAGGAATTGATACAACTTCCTTATTAGCAGTTCCATTTTTCATTCTGGCAGGAGATTTAATGAACAGAGGTGGAATCGCAAAGCGTATCGTAAATATGGCTTCAAAATTAGTAGGAAATATCCACGGTGGCGTTGGTATAGTAGCAATAATATCATGTATGTTCTTTGCTGCTATTTCTGGATCTGGTATAGCAACAGCTGCAGCTATCGGTGGAGTTATGTATTATGGATTTTTAAGAGATGGTTATGACAAGGCGTTTAGTGCAGCCATAGTTTCAGTAGCGAGCCCTTTAGGAATAGTCATTCCTCCTAGTATTGCGTTTATAGTATATGCAACTATTACAGGAGCGTCGGTATCTTCTCTTTATAAAGTTGGATTCCCAGCAGGGATAATCGTTGGAATCTTCCTAATGTTTCCTACTTATTTTATAGCGAAGAAAAGGAATTATAAGGAAAAAGCTGCCAAAATTAGATCTGGAGAAATTGTAATTGACGAACTACCAAAAAAATATTTAACAGATAACAGTGATGAACTTAAAGGTATTCATGCACTTATAGACTCTCTGTGGGCATTAGGTACTCCTTTTATTATAGTAGGAGGGGTATTCGCTGGAGTGTTTACACCAACAGAATCAGCTGTTGTAGCAGTAGTTTACTCGATTTTTGTAGGTATATTTATATACAAGGAAATGAAATGGTCAGACTTACCAGAAGTTTTTTATAAATCGGCATTATCTAATGCAGCGATTATGATTATTATTTCTACTGCATCATTATTCGCGTGGGTTATGACTTATGTAAGACTACCTCAAACAATAATGGAAGCTACTATCCAAGGTGGATATGGAAAAAATGTATTGTTATTCTTAGTTAATTTTATAGTTTTAATCGCTGGAATGTTTATGGAATCAGCTGCTATTCAATATATTGTAGTGCCAATAGCATATCCTTTGTTAACAAGTGTAGGAGTAGATCCAATTCATTTTGGTATTATGATAGCTACTAATTTAGCAATAGGACAGATGTCTCCTCCATTTGGGACAGTATTATTTACTACGATAAGAACTTACAATGTGCCAATTATGGACTTGATTAGGGAGGTAATTCCGTTTTGGATTGCCATGTTAATAGCATTGCTTGTAATCGTCTATATGCCATTTTTGGTAATGTGGCCATTAGGATTATAAAGAAAGGAAGTATAAATGGAAAAAATAAAAGTCGGGGTTATAGGCCCTGGAAATATAGGGTTGGACTTACTCTACAAATTGCAACGAAGTGAGTATCTTAAACCAGAGCTAATAGTAAATGTAAGAGATTCCAAAGGAATCCAGTACGCGAAGAGCATGGGAGTTCCTACGTCTATAGATGGAGTTCATGCAATATTAGAAAGAGAAGACATACCAATAGTATTTGACTGCACTAGTGCAAATGCACATTTAGTACATGCACCTTTGTTAAAAGAGAAAAATAAATTTACACTAGATTTAACCCCAGCAGCAGTAGGACCATATAGCGTGCCAGCAGTTAATCTAGATGACGAACTACTAAAACTAGATAACGTAAATCTAGTAACATGCGCAGGACAAGCGACCACGCCATTTGTAGCAGCAATAAACGAAGTAGCAGACGTCTACTACGCAGAAATCGTATCCTCCATAAGTTCAGAATCAGCAGGACCAGGAACTAGAGCAAATATCGATGAATTTACCATGACCACAAGAGACGCACTCATAGAAGTAGGAGGAGCAGACACAGCAAAAGTATTGATAATACTAAACCCAGCAGAACCACCAATCTACATGTCCAACACCATCTACGCAAGAGTAAGAAACGTAGACATAGAGAAAATTCAAAAAGCACTACAAGACAGACTAGAACTAGTAAAATCATATGTACCAGGAACCAGATTTAGGATGGAACCAGTACTAAAATACGAAGACGACGATATAGTGATGCTGATAGTAGAAGTAGAAGGACTAGGAGATTACCTACCAGTATACTCAGGGAACTTAGACATAATCAACTCAGCAGCAGTAAAAATAGCAGAACAAAAAGCAAAACAGATCTTAGGGGTGAAATAATGGGAAAAATACTAATAACAGACACCAGCTTAAGAGACGGAAACCACTCAGTAAAACACCAATTTAGTGTAGACGACGTAAAAAAAGTAGTAACAGCACTAGACGAAGCAGGCATAGACATAATAGAACTAGGCCACGGAGACGGACTAACAGGCTCAACCATAAACTACGGATTTTCAAAAGAATCAGACATGGACCTCATTAAAGCTGCAAGTAGCGTAGTAAAGAATGCGAAGATAGCAGTCCTATTATTACCAGGAATAGGCACAGTACCAGATATGCAAAAAGCATACGAATACGGAGCCAGAGTAGTACGAGTAGCCACCCACGTAACAGAAGCAGACATATCCATGGAACACATAGAAAAAGCAAAAGAAATGGGATATTTCACAGTAGGATTTCTTATGATGGCACACAGAGCATCAGTAGAACGCGTAGTAGAAGAAGCAAAGAAAATGGAATCCTACGGAGCAGACATAGTTTATGCCACAGACTCAGCAGGAGCAATGCTACCAAATGACGTAACAGCAAAGATAACAGCCCTAAGAGAAAGTTTAAGCATACCAATAGGATTTCACTCCCACAACAACCTAGGCTTAGCCATAGGAAACTCCCTAGCAGCACTAGAAGCAGGAGCCACCTATATAGATGGATCCTTAGGTGGCCTAGGAGCAGGAGCAGGCAACACAGCAACAGAAATGCTAGTAGGCGTAATGGAAAAATCAGGCTATGACATAAACGCAGACTTCTTTAAAACTATGGATGCAGCCACACAAATACTACAACCCATAGTTTCACAATACGGAGTAAGTTTACCCAAGATTCAAGACCCATTAATGCTAGGATACGCAGGAGTATACTCCAGCTTTATGCTCCATGCAAAACGAGCAGAAGAACGTTTTGGAGTAGACTACAGAGAAATAATATTAGAAGCAGGCAGAAGAGAAGCAGTAGGAGGCCAAGAAGATTGGCTATATGAAATTGCTGCTGAGATTGCTAAGAAAAAATAAATACTATAGAGGGGAGAAATCCCTTCTATCCTCCACTTTTAGTCAACATATTTTGTAAACAAATAGCACAATTTAGAAAAGTATAAATGTGAATAAAAACAATTAATAATTTTCAAAAAGTGTACAAATATATGTTGACAAATATACAATCAAAAAGTATACTATATCTATACAAATTAGAACATCGTGCGAATTTATAAATGCTAGTATTAAGGAGGTAATTTGAAGGCTTATAAGATTTATATCATCAATGAAAACATTTACATAGATTTGTTTTCAGGAGAACATATAGTACAAGGTGTGGCTAGATTTAATAGCAAGCACTCTATGAACGGTTGTTGCGGTGGTGGATGTGGAATATGTAGAATAAAAATTTTAAGTGGCGATTACACCACAAAGAAAATGAGCAGGAAACAGGTCACAGACGAGGAAGAAAAAGAAGGATATGCTTTAGGTTGCAGGGTGTTTCCCGAAAGTGACATGAGCATAGAATATGTAGGATTAAAAAATAGTTAATATAATTTAGGAGGAAGAAAATGGCATTAACAGGTATATTAAGAGCGGGTTTATTCCAAATTAAAGTATTGGATTTAGAAGAAAGTGTAGCATTTTATCACGACAGATTAGGTTTGAACAATATGGGTAAAATCGGCGAAGATAGAGTTATGATGAAGGGATATGATGAGTTTGACCATCACTCTTTCGTATTAAGAGAATCTGATTCGCCTGGAATCGATTTCATGTGTTTTAAAGCAGACAACGAAGATACAGTAGCCGAAGTAATTAAAAATAACGACGAACTATTTGGCTATGAAAGATACGAAGTAACTGATCAGCCAGGATTTGGAACAATACATATGTTTAAGTTGCCAAATGGACATAACATCGGTGTATATAGCGAAGTGGAATTATCAAAACAGCATCCAATGATTCTAAACCCAAAAATCTGGGACGAAGAACCTAGAGGAATGGCTGCTACATTATTCGATCATGCATTACTAGCAGGACCTAACCAAGGAGAATGTGTAAACTGGTTTGTGGATGTG
>JAAYFJ010000076.1 GCA_012728295.1 Tissierellia bacterium
ATACACCACAAAGTTAAATGCAAATAAATATAAGTTCGTAGCAGTGTTATTGAGAACAAACAGTCCAATTTGTGATGTTTTAGCTCGATTGTAAATTGTATTATTCTGCTTCTTTTCCATTTTTCCTCCTATGCTTTAGCATAAATTTAATATGAAATACTCATAATATTAGTCGGTTTTTCCGGAAACCCTAATACGTTTACAATACAATTTTTAAAATAACAATACTGATTGAGGTGTCAAAAGTATAATCACCTCAGGGTTACAATGTCTTTTTAATGATGATAAAATTAGAGTAAATAAATTTGCGAGGTAGAGAGATATGGCTTTTAGAACAAATGATTTTCAACAGATTACTATGGATGATCGGTTCAGCACTCTAAGTCCTAGAACACAGAAATTTGTATTGAATTCTTGGGCGAAAAGTTTTGCTGAAATAGTTTTTCCGTCAATTAATGAAGAACGGTTTTCTGTTCTATATAGTAGTCGCTCTGCCTCGCGGCCAAACACGCCTATTAACGTTATTATAGGAGCGCTGATGCTCAAAGAGATGCTAGGGTTATCTGACGATGAATTATTGTCCTCCATATGTTGCGATATTCGATTCCAATATGCTCTACACACAACTAGTTTTAAAGAACAACCTCTGAGTGATCGTTCTGTTAGCCGTTTTAGGGAACGACTTTATAATTATGAAGTCGAGCATGGTGTCGATATCTTAAAAGATGAAATGATGGCCTTAGCAGAAACCTATGCCAAATATCTTAATTTAAATTCCAACCTAAAACGTATGGATAGCCTTATGATTGCTTCTAATTCCAAACGAATGTCTCGACTTGAGATTGTATATACCGTTGTGGCCAACGCCTTAAGGCTTTTGGATAAGTTAGGAGTAAACGAACTTATCCCATCTAATATGGAACATTATCTTCATCCAGACGATCACAATGAAGCTATCTACTATCGCAAAACCGAAGATATCAGTGGACGTCTAGACCAGACATTAGCCGATGCCTTAGCCCTGCGCGAGATTATGGTCGAAGACCAATGGCAGGAGTTCCAAGAATATCGACTTCTTATCCGTGTGCTAAATGAACAAGCCACCGAAGATAACACAGGTACACTTAAACTCAGAGATAAGTCTGAAATCCGCCCTGATAGCCTCCAAAATCCATCTGATCCTGATGCAACTTACCGGCGAAAAGCCGGAAAAGATCATAAGGGTTACGTGGCTAATGTTGTGGAAACTGTTGGCGAAAAAGGTTGTAGCTTAATTACTGATGTAAGTTATGCTAATAATAGTCATAGTGATAGCGCTTTTTGTAAAGAATACGTAGACCAACATGATGGATCCAATAAAGAAATACTACTAGCTGACGGAGCGTATAGTGGAAAAGAAAATGGTGCCTTAGCAAAAGAAAAGGGAATTGAATTAGTCACTACAGCCCTTTTAGGAAGACAACCAGACCCAGTTATTGCTGAGTTTTTATTTTCAGAAGATGGACGTCAAGTTCTTCGTTGCCCAATGAATCATGAACCTACTAAAAGTACATATTATGATAAGATTGAAACCTGTCGAGTAATCTTCAATAAAGAGCACTGTGAAAGATGTCCTCATTCTAAGAAATGTAAGGCTAAAATCCAACGAAAATCAGCTGTTGTTATGGTTTCTACCAAAATGGTTGAACGTGCAGAATATATTAAACAATTATCATCTGCGGATTATAAAGCATTGACCAGAAAGCGAAACGGAGTGGAAGGGATCCCTTCCGTGCTCCGTAGAAAATACAATGTGGATAAAATTCCGTCCAGAGGATTATTGAGAAGTAAGACATTTTTACTATTAAAGATAGGTGCATATAATATCAAAAAGGTATTAAAACATCTAACTATACCAAGGGATAGTTCTACCCTAAATCCAATAATGGGTTAGGAATAGTCGCAGTATAGGCTTGATTCATTGATATATTTCATACCTAAATTGGCAAAAGCCAAAAAATAAATTAAAAAATATCTAGATTTAGTACGGTAGAGGTTTTAATCTTACATTTTGACACCTCAACCAATACTACTATTTAAATTGCACTATGGAAAAAATTATTGCATAATAAAGAAAAGAACTCTTTCGTATTTTAATTTCTTTAATGAGAGGATAAATAACATATGCCGAATAGATCGCTAAAATATTCACAAGAACTATACTCAAAATTAACAAGTTTATCTTTATTAATTAAACTCAATATCTATTGTGTTTCAGTTGCTAATGCAGATTTATTTAAGATTGAATTTGTAGAAAAGCCAAAAATATTACCTAGGCTAGACC
>JAAYFJ010000057.1 GCA_012728295.1 Tissierellia bacterium
GAAAGCTCTATGGAACTGGATGTAATCTGGTCAACGGAAGAGTACAATGGAGAATTACCAGGAGAGCAAGAATTTATTGGAAGCTATAATCTTCCTGAAGATATAGTAGGCGACAAGCCTGAAGTGAAGATAACAATAAAAGTACTGGAAAAAGAAAAGCCCACAGTTGTATCAGTGGAGCAACCATTGCCAATAGAAGTGGAGTATGGAACGGCTATAGAAAATATAGCACTTCCTAAAAAAATAATAGCAAAACTATCAAATGAAAGCTCTATGGAACTGGATGTAATCTGGTCAACGGAAGAGTACAATGGAGAATTACCAGGAGAGCAAGAATTTATCGGTAGCTATAATCTTCCTGAGGATGTAGTAGGCGACAAGCCTGAAGTGAAGATAATAATAAAAGTATCGGAGGATGAAGAGCATAATACAGCAAACGTAACTTTTATGTGGATGCAGCCGGGAATGGACAATGTAATCGTAAAAGCGGATATTAAAGGACGAGTCATTCCACCTGAAATTAACTTTTTGGATGGTTATAGATTTGCTGGTTGGTATAGAAATATAAATTATTTTGGAGATGAAATCGATTTCAAATCTGAGGTGTTTATTTCAGATACAGTGGTATATGCAAAATGGATTAAAATAGAAAGCGAGAAACCTGTCATAGAAGAACCGGAATCACAAGGTGGTTTCTGGTTGTTATTCTCAGGTATTGGACAGTCATCAACGTCTGGTGGAGACAATAAACCTGAACAAGAACTGAGCGTAACGGAAAGAGTAAAAGATATTAACGGACATTGGGCAGAGTTCGCAATAAGAGCTGTGGTAAGAAAAGGCCTGATGGATGTGGAGAAAGACGAATTTAAACCTAATGTCGCGACTTCTAGAATGGAAATCATAATGGGGTTGGCAAAGTTAAACAAAGTAGAACTAAATATTAATACAGGAAAAGTATTTAAAGATATTAAAGAAAATTCAGCAGAAGCAGCAGCTATTCAGTGGGCTGTGAATAGTAACATAGTAGATGGCTATGAAGATGGAACCTTCCATCCAAACAAAGCTGTTTCTAGGGAAGAAATGGCTAAGATATTAGTTCTATACGTAGAGCATGTCAAGCATGAAGTTGAATTTGAAGCATCTCCTGGATTTAACGATGAGGATTCAGTTGGAGATTGGGCAAAAGAATATGTAAAAAAATCCAGAGAGATGAAGTTGCTAATGGGAAGAGAGGATGGTAGTTTTGATCCTAGTGCAACGTTGACTAAAGGAGAGGTTGCACAGTTAATATATCGTTTGATGAAATAAAGACCATAGTTTTTTACAATAAAGTAAGGGGTGGGCAGATATAAAGTCCATCCCTTATGTTATGCTTAGGGTCATGGAAAGTGCTATTATTATAAGTATAATTTATTAATGTAAGTGATTTTGGAAATAATATAAAATTATTATAGAATACAAAAATTTGGTAGCATATATATACAATTTAGGGTATTAATATATACAGGTCTAATTACCTGGAAATTGTGATAATTCGTGACTTATACAATATTTTGTGTTATAGTTTAAACGACGAGGAGGGTTTAAAATGAACAAAAAAGAGCGTCTTAGCGATGCATTAGAAAGAATAGGTGCAGGCCTGGCTAAAGCGGGAGATCGCATTGCAACGGAAACCCGCCTAATATTGGAAATAAGCCGTCTGAGACTGAAAATAAAAGATGACCAATATGAATTTCGAAAAATAATGGAGTCCATTGGAAACAGCTATTATAAATCAGATGGAAATATGGATTTAGATGAGTACTCTGTAAAAAAACAAAAAGCAGATGAATTATTAGATAATATCGAACTACTTCGAAAAGAAGTTGATGATTTAATGGAGGAGCAAAAAAACCCTTCGAACAATAGCAAACGAGAGGAAGATTTTGAAGACGATGCATATGTACCGCTTAGCAGTGGTTCTGATGGGCCACATGTTGTCGTGGAGGATAAATCTGAAAAGGCACCTTGCCCTGAATGTGGGCATCTGATGAGCAAATCGTTAGCATATTGCATTAATTGTAGTAGCAAATTATAGTTTGGGGGAATTATATGAAAACACCGGTTTATGATGCATTACTTGCGCTAAAAGAAGAGAATAGTATTTCGTTCCATTTTCCTGGACACAAGGGCCACTTGGCAGGTGTGCCATGGGGAGAATTAATGCCTGCAATCGACACTACTGAAACTGAGGGCATGGATAATTTGCTAGAGCCTAAGGGAATAATTAAGCAATCTCAAAAAGAGGCTGCGAAGATTTTTGGCGCGAAAGAGACATTATATGCAGTAAATGGTTCAACGGGGAGCATTTACATTGCTATGGCTGCATTTACAAAGCCAGGGGACAGGGTTATTGTTCAAAGAAATTGTCATAAATCAGTATATAATGCAATGGTTTTAAATCGACTTAAGCCTGCATATGTATATCCTAGATATAATGAAGATTATGATTTATTATCGGGTGTTAGTGCTGAAGACGTCCAATATGCTTTAGATCTTTACCCAGAGGCAAAGGCGTTGATTTTGACGTACCCTAATTACTATGGAGTATGCTGTGATTTGGAGACAATAGCACATTTAGTACATGAGGCGGGCAAAATATTAATGGTGGACGAGGCACATGGAGCACACTTCACATTTTCTGATACACTTCCTCCTTCAGCATTAAGCTGTGGTGCCGATATAGTTATTCAAAGCACCCATAAAACTCTACCAAGCTTAACTCAAACGTCCATGATTCATGTGGGTAGCAATAGAATTGATTTGAAAAAACTAAGGGATAGGTATCAACTATATACAACCACTTCTCCCTCATATTTATTCACACTTTCTAATGAAATGGCTGTGAAGTATATGGATGAGGAAGGCAGAAAGATTCTTAAAGAGCAAGAAGTTTTTATTCAAGAGATTATCGAGCAGTTGGATTCCATTGATAGGGTTAGTGTATTTAAGGGAGACCCTAAGGATGATACTCTATTCTATAAAGATCCTACAAAAATTTTGATGAGCATGAAAGGTGTAATGGGTACGACTTTAAAGAGAGAACTTTGGAGACGTCATAATATTCGCTTGGAAATGGCGGACTATTATTACGCATTGGCGCTTACATCTGTGACTACAACAAAAGAAGAGCTACTGGCACTGGTAGATGCTATAAGAGATTTAGCCGCGACATTGCCGTTTAAAGAGCTTAACATTAAATCTGTGGAGATGCCAAAGCCTAAAGTTGCTATGATGCCTGCAGAGGCTTATTATGGAAAAAAAACCTTGGTGTCCTTGGACGATGCCTTGGGAACGATTGCAGCTGCACCTATTATTCCGTATCCACCGGGAGTGCCTTTAGTGGCTACCGGTGAGAGGGTAACAGAAGAAGTCCTAGATCACCTTCAATTCTTGAGGGAGAATGGGCAAACCATAGTTGGTTTAACAGGCGATGAAGACAATATGGTGGTGGTGGAGTGATGCGAGGTAAGTTCCTTGTGCTGGACGGACCTGACGGATCGGGGAAATCCACAGTAGCAGCAGGAATCGTAGAAAGATATAAAAATGAAAACAAAGAGCTGATTTCAGTGAGAGAACCTGGTGGAACGAAACTTGGAGAAGCCCTAAGGCATCAGTTGCTAAACGGAGACAATCCACCGACGGCTAAAGCTGAAACACTTTTATTTGCCGCTGCCCGGGCACAACTGGTGGAAGAAGTCATTATGCCAGCACTAAACGAAGGCAAGGATGTTCTATGTGATAGATTTGTGCTATCAAGCCTAGCCTATCAAGGGGTTGGCAGAGATTTAGGAGTAGATTCAGTAGCAAATATTAATGCGTTTGCCACTGGAGGACTGTACCCTGATTTGACGATATACCTTCGCTTGGATCCAAAGGTGGGCTTAAGCAGAAGGTCCAAGACAGGGGCGTTTGATAGAATTGAAGATGAAGGTACTAAGTTTCATTTAAAAGTTGGTAATGCCTATGATGAAATTACAAAACTATATCCTGAGCATAATATAATCACCATTGATGGAGCGTTGCCAAAAGGCGAAGTAATGGCAAAGGTATTTGAAGCTATAGAGGACCTTTAATAGAAGGAGGAGTCTAATGCAAAAACCAAATAAATTAGTAATTGCCATCATTCAAGAGCAAGATGTGCCAATATTAATAGATGACCTAATTGAAAAAGGCCACAGGGTTACGAGATTGGCCACCACTGGAGGATTTTTAAAAGCCGGAAATACAACACTTCTAATAGGTGTAAGAGAGGAAGTGGTGGATGAGGTGTTCTCGATTATTGAAGATAATTGTAGGACTAGAGAGGTTAGGACTACAATGCTTTCGGGCACTGTTCCCGGAGATGCATTTTTGCCATATCCAGTTGAAGTGCGCATTGGTGGGGCAACTATTTTCGTATTAGATATAGACGATTTTATACAAATATAGGAGGACTGGCATGAAGATGATTTTAGCAATTATTCAAGACTCTCATGTAAACGTTCTGGCAAAAGCTTTGATGGATAGAGATATTCGTATTACTAGATTAGCCTCAACAGGTGGGTTTTTTAAATCCGGCAATAGTACATTGCTTATCGGGGTAGAAGATGAGCAAGTTGAAATGGTGAAAAACATAGTAGAAGCTGTTTCCACAAAAGAACGATTGGAAGAAGAAAATGTACACGCTGTTAATATGTTTATTTTGAATGTTGATTCTTACGAAAGAATTTAATATATTATGGAATTATTATTAGGGCACCGGCGCATTATAGAGAATTTCACGTTGCGTCTAGAAAAAGGTAGTATGAGCCACTGCTTAATTTTTACAGGACCGGAAGGTATTGGTAAAAAGCAAGTGGCTTGTTGGCTTGCTTATCATTGGTTAAGGAATGAGATACCTCAAGATGCCCCGAAATTATCTAACTATTTTCATCCAGATTTATTTGTGTTGGAACCGGATGGAGAGAGCTTTAAAAAAGCACAAGTAGAAAAGCTTATTGAAGATCTTAGCAAAAAACCTTTTGAGGGATATGCTAGAGCAGTTATCATTGATGATTTTCACAAAGCTACTCCTCAAGCACAAAATGCATTATTAAAAACTATGGAAGAACCAGGAGTAAGACAATTATTAATAGGAGTGACCCATAAGGCTGGTCAAATATTACCGACGGTTCAATCTAGGTCTCAGATTATTTCTTTTAAAGCACCAGGTTTGTCAGATTATTTAGAACACTTTCCAGAGGCTGATATAGGCTCTGTTAAGAGGCTTATACAAGGTCATAGGGGAAATGTATCCGCTGTAATCAATGGATTGGAAAAAGGAGATAATAGCAAGGGTGAGATGCTTTTTCGCTGGCTCAGCAATATTGGAAAAGGTAGGAGAGGTTCAGTTTACCCAGTGATTGAAAAAGTTTCTGAAGATGAGGACCAAGAATTATGGCTACAGTATTTAGCATCCTGGTTTGAAGATTTGATTTCGTTAAAAGTTGGAGATGAGGAGTCATTAAATCGCCCTGTTTATAAGGAAGCGTTGCAAAAACAGGCAAAAACAATTAAAATGGAAAACATACAAGCTCTCACAGAAAAATTGGAGCGGGCCAGCAGAGCATTGCGCTCTCATGTGAACACAGCTACAGTCTGGGAGAATTTGCTTGATGATATACAGGAGGCAATAATAGATGATAACAGTGGTGGGGATTAGATTTAAACCCAATGGGAAAATATATTATTTTAGTCCGGAAGAGTTAACTTTATCACCGGGAGATAAGGTAGTTGTAAATACTGCTAGAGGAGAAGAGCTTGGTACGGTAGTTTTAGGACCAAGAGAGGTTGAGGAATCTGAAATTGTGGCTCCATTAAAGCCAGTTGAAAGAAAAGCGGAAGAACTCGATGTCTATAACCACGAAGCCAATGCGCTGGAGGCTAAAAGGGCTTTGCAAATCTGTGCAGAGAGAGCAGTGTTTCATGGATTAGAGATGAACATCATAGACGCAGAATTTACCTTAGACAGAAAGAAGTTACTACTTTATTTCACTGCGGAAGGTAGAATTGACTTTAGGCAATTAGTTAGGGATTTAGCTGCGGAATATCGAACTCGTATAGAGTTAAGACAAGTTGGGGTAAGAGATGAGGCTAAAATAGTTGGAGGTTTGGGGAGCTGTGGAAGACCAGTTTGCTGTAAGATGCACCTAGATGAATTTTGTCCAGTGCATATAAAAATGGCAAAAGATCAAAATATCTCATTAAACCCAACTAAGATTTCAGGTTTGTGTGGTAGACTTATGTGTTGCTTAACATATGAATACGAGAATTATGCTCAACTTATAGACTACCTTCCAAATATTGGAGAAATTGTCGAAACTCCCAATGGGAGCGGGCCAGTAACTTCACTTCAAATAATAAAAGAATTGGTTATGGTTAGGTTGCCAGGACCTCAGGGAGATTTTGTACTAGAGGAGTTTAACATAAAAGACATTGCAAAAACAGGTAGATATGATAGAAGTTTTGCAAAAAAAGGAATGGATGAAACCATAGAATAAAAAAATGCTAACTACTAAAGAGTAGTTAGCATTTTAAATGTTTAACAGGAAGTTTAAGAGCTTTAGGATTGGTTGGTAGTATTACCAGGTCCGTTGTTATCGTTGTTTCTTGGGTAGTTGATTTTATCAACATAGTTTCTCTTAGCTTTGGAATTTCGTCTGACAAGTACAATTACAATAATAATTATCGCAGCTAATATAATTATAACTGGAAGCAATGCTATTATTACCAAAATAAAGTTCTGAATAAAATCAACAAATCCAATCCACATGGAAGTAAAGGCATCAGCTATTCTTGTTCCAAAGGGGTCTTTTTTATCTGCTTGGTTAACACTTCCTATGGCTGTCTTTTCTGATATTTCCACATAAACTGTGTCCATGGCAACTTTATCATCCATATACCTTAAATTGCCTTTAATATCTTCTATGGACATGATGGTATTGGATATTTCACTTTCCACAGAAAGGAGTTTATCCATCTCACCTTGCTGTGTTGCTATTTCTTGCAAGCGAGCTAACTTTGCTTCTAAGACTCTCAACCTCACCTCTTGATCGAAATACTGTTTACTAATCTCTTCTGTACTCTTAGATTGATGAGAAATAGAAAAAAGGTTAGCGTCGGACTCAAATAAAGTACTTATACCAGTAGAATTTATTTTTGGAATTCTAATGGTAGCAGAATAGAATTGGTTTGAATATTCGCTTCCAAAATTCCTGTCTTCATTAGAAATATATCCCCCATTTTCTTCGACGAATTGCTTCAGCTTTTGAATTGAAGCATTAATGTTTTTGGAAACTAAAGAGTAATTATATGTAGATATTATCTTTAGATTAACAGATTCTGGGTTAGAGGATTCTCCTATTTCGTTCAGGGACGCATCTTTATTCATATCGGGATTATTCTCTGGTTCTTCATAGTATGGTGCCTCTAGCTGAGCAGCATCCTTTGGAACGTCACCTTTGCTTGTACCACAACTGACTAAAAGAGATAGCGCAACAAAGAGCATCATGGCTTTATATAGTAATCTTCTTTTCACTTCAACACCTCCTAAGGTTTGTATATATTTTGTTACCCATAACAGAATAATTTACGCAACTATCAATATTGTCTTTAAAGCGTTGACAGAGGCATATTAAGAGTATAGAATTTAGAGTAGTATTTGCAGGTAATATTTTGAAAAGGAGGGAAAGGATGTTATTAATATCAAGAAGTGACATAAAAAAAGTATTTACTATGAAAGATGCCATTGAGGCAGTAAAGTTGGCATTTATGACTTTTTCAGAAGGAAAGAGCGACGTTCCACTACGTACGGTAATCCAGGCACCTAAATATGAGGCAACGTTTGTAATTATGCCAGGTTATGCTGCTCAATTGGATACAGCTGCAGTTAAAGTGGTAAATATATTTCCAAAGAATGTGGAATTGGAGAAGAGCACTGCTCCTGCAGTGGTAACGGTATTTGATGGCACAACAGGTGAACCTGCTGCCATAGTAGATGGAACTTATGTGACTCAATTGAGAACAGGAGCTGCCAGTGGAGCTGCATTTGAATTATTAGCAAAGAAAGACTGTAAAAAAGGTGCTCTCATTGGAACAGGTGGGCAAGCAGCTTGTCAGTTGGAAGCCATGGTATGTGCTAAAGATTTGGAAGTTGTAAAAGTTTATAGTAGAAACAAAGAGCGAACACAAGCATTTGCACAACAAATGAACGAGGAATTAAAAGCTTATGGATGTTTGATAGAAGCAGCTAATTCTTCTGACGAAGCGATAGAAGATGCGGATATTATTGTTACTGTGACGCCATCAACAAAGCCTGTATTTGATGGAGACAAGTTAAAAAAAGGTGCAACGGTTAGCTGTGTTGGAGCATATCAGCACCATATGCAAGAACTAGATCCAAAAGCACTGGTGAGAGCCGACAAGATATACTTTGATTCAAAAGAGGCAGTTCTTTCTGAAGCAGGGGATATAACCATACCACTAAATGAAGGCTTGATTACGGAAGACGACTTCACAGGTGATTTGGGAGATGTAATTTTAGGCAATATCAAAGGAAGAGAATCAGAAGATGAGATTATTATTTTTGAAACTGTGGGAATTGCAGTTCAAGATCTGATTACTGCTAAAGCGATATTTGATATAGCTAAGGAAAAAGGTATTGGTACAAATTGGGAAGCGGATAATTAATAATCTGTAGGAAGATGGATTTTGTAAGCAAAGTAATATTTAATAATTAGGAGGGATAATATGCCACATATTAGAGTAAAAATGTTTCCGGGAAGAACTGAAGAGATAAAGCAAAGCCTTGCTGACGCATTGAAAAAAACCATGATTGAAGAACTACAATGTCCTGAAGGGGTAGTTTCAGTATCTATAGTAGATGTTGAAAAAGATAAATGGGATGCAGAGGTTATGGATAAAATTCAAGCAGAAGAAATGTTTATTAAACCAAATAAATAAAAATAATAATATTAAAAACAGAGCATATATTAATGCTTTGTTTTTTTATTAGTCAATGCTAACGTTGGTGTAAAATCACTAAATATCTTAGTTAGCCCTTGCGAATTTTAAAACAATTGGGGAAGTAAGGGGAAGCCAACCTCTACAACCGTGAGTACAAGCGAGCTACAGAGGATGACAAGAATCTTAAAAAAACGCTTAATAAATTGATTTTATCAATACCTCGTGCTATAATACTAATGAAAGATGTGTTATTTAAAGAATTCAAGGAGGTATATTATGGCATATGTAATTAAAGATTCTTGTATCGCATGTGGAGCATGTGCTCCAGAGTGTCCAGTAGGCGCTATTAGCGAAGGCGACATCTATGTAATTGACGCTAATACTTGTATCGACTGTGGCGCATGTGCAAGCGTTTGCCCAACTGGCGCACCTGTTCAAGAGTAATTAAAAAACAGAAAACCCTGAGGTTTTACCTCAGGGTTTTCTTTTGCCTAAAAGTATGTTATAACGATAATTAAAAGAATTTATATAGGATATACGATTTTTAGCAGTAGTTTATATAGATATAAAGAAAGGAATAGAATATGGAATTAAAGAAAAGAGCTGATATTCCTGAAGAATTAACATGGAATACTAAAGACATATTTGAAACTGAAGTAAAATACAATAAAACAATAGAATCTCTTGTGTTAAAGACAAGAGAGTTTATTTTAAAGTATTCAGGGAAATTAGATGAGGCTTCGACAATAGTTCAATCTTATGATGATTACAGCCAATTGATGGAGATATTAGACTTGGTAGGTAATTACGCGTATTTAAACTATTCAGTAGATATGACTGATTCTGAGAATCAGATTAGGGTAGGAAAAGCACAAGTTTTACAGGGGGAATTATTATCAAAGTTAAGCTTTTACGAAAGCGAGCTATTGGAACTAGATGAATCTGTAATAAACAATGCCATGGAGATAAATCCTAAATCGGCACATATGCTTAAAGAAATATTGCGTAAAAAACCTTATGCATTGGATCCGAAGGTGGAAGAGGCCATTAGTGCATTTAGTCCTACTTTTGATAGTTTTTATGGAATATATGAGACTCTTAAAATTGCGGATATGACTTTCCCTGAGTTTGAAGTGGATGGGGTAAAATATCCCATGAGTTTTGTATTGCATATGAATAATTATATGTTCTCCACAGATACAAATGTTAGAAGACAAGCTTTTCAAGTTGTTTACAAAGTATTAAGACAGTATGAAAATGGTTTAGCAGCTAATTATAACGCTCATGTTCAACTGGAGAAAACAGAAAGCAAATTAAGGGGATATGATTCAGTAATAGATTTTTTACTGTTTTCACAAAATGTGGATAGAGATTTATACAATAGGCAGATTGATATTATCATGGATGAGTTGGCACCAATAATGAGGAAGTATGCTAAATTGATTCAAAAGACCCATGGGCTTGAAAAGATGACTTATGCTGATTTAAAAGTTCCCCTAGACTCAGATTTTGCTCCTTCAGTATCAATAGAAGAGGGGTGGGATTATGCTAAGAAGGCTTTATCTGTTATGGGAGATGAATACCTTGAACATATAAAATATGCCAAGGAAAATAGATGGGTAGACTTTGCTGAAAACATAGGAAAATCAACGGGAGGGTTTTGCGCGACTCCATATGGAGTACACCCTTATATTTTATTAAGTTGGACAGGATTGTTAAGTGAAGTATTTACTTTGGTCCATGAATTAGGTCATGGTGTACATTTCATCATGGCTCAAAAAGAGCATGGCATATTAAATTGCGAACCTAGTTTATACCTTATTGAAGCACCTTCAACTTGCAACGAGATGCTTTTGACCAACTATTTGAAGGGACAAAGCGATGACAAGGCATTTAAAAGATGGGTGATGACTGCAATGATAGAGAATACCTATTATCATAATTTTGTGACCCATCTGCTAGAAGCGCATTATCAAAGAGAAGTATATTATCTAGTAGACAAAGGAGAAACTTTAAACGCTGATACCTTAAACTCACTTAAAAGAGCGACTTTAGAAAAATTCTGGGGTGATGCCGTGGAGATTGAGAAAGGGGCTGAGTTGTCTTGGATGATACAACCACACTATTTTATGGGCTTATATCCATATACCTATAGTGCTGGTCTGACAATTTCCACAGTGGCTAGTCAAAGGATATTAAATGAAGGTCAAGTGGCAGTAAATGACTGGCTTGCATTCTTAAAAGCAGGTGGTGTGATGAAACCGCTTGAGATGGCAAGGATAGCAGGTGTAGATATTTCCACAGATAAACCTCTGCGTGAGACCATAGCTTTTATTGGGGAAATGGTAGATGAAGTAATTGAACTTAGCAAATAGCATAAATTGAAAAATCCGAGAGATAAGTTTCTCTCGGATTTTTTTAATACACACATTATTGTTGCAATTGATATTTGCCTTGTAGGCTAAAGTCAGATGTGGAATTGGCTCGTACCTGTTTTTCAGACAAGGTATAATAAGTATTTACTATTCTTATTATTCTATCAATAAAATATGCTTCATCAGGGGCGGATTCAGTTCCTTTTTCAACATGGGAAATCCTTCCTAGCTCCTTTACGCCCTCTTTGTTATTTACGGAAAACACCAATGCTCCTTGAAAACTGATATCACCATATTCGTTAGGTTTTCCACCTTCCTTCACTTTTGTTAAAATTGCTGGGAAAGCAAAGATGTTTTTCTCTTTATCGTACATTAAAGCCTTGTGGTCTTCGAGGATAGAGGCATAACTTCCTTTATCGCCTAATATTATTTGGTTCTTCACCTTTGGATTGCTGACATCATTTACATCAAAGACTGCTATTTTTATTCCTGTGGCAAAGGTATTGCCATAGTATTCTTTAGTATCGTATCCGAAACCTATAATATGATTGTCATCTAATGGATGAAGATAATCTGAAAATCCTGGAATTTTTAAATATCCAAGCATTTTCGGTTCTTTTGGATTTTTCAAATCTAAAACGAAGAAAGGGTCCACATTTTTAAAGGTAACCATATAAGCCCTATCGCCAATAAACCTTATAGAGTGCATATTCTCTGAAGGTGCAATATTCTTTAAATTACCAATGTTTTTCATATCCTTATCAAATATTGAAATCGCTGAACTCTTTACACCTTTTCCCACGTCAAAAGTTTCATATGCCACCCTAAAGTTTCCATTGTATTCATCCATCGAAAATTGATTGATTAAAGTGCCAGAAATCTCAGCCTCAGACAAAAAGGCTATATTCCCCTTGTCGGCAGAGAATTTGCGAATATATGTTGTTTGAGGAGTATAAAAACCAAATTCATCTTCAGGAAGCTGCTCTACATTTGGCAATATTCCAGAGACATCTCTGATTAGCTCATCCTCTTTTGCAGTTCCTAAATCGTTGGGAAAAGTATAGTAAAAATGAATGGGAGTGTAGCTTAGATATATATTGGATTCACTCATATAAATTTCATTAGAAGAACCCAAAATAGCACTAGCGTTCATAGCGGACTTATCGTTAACATTAAACGATCCTATCACGGAAATATCATTGGACAATCCCCCGGGAAGTATTCTGATAGCTCCATAGTCTAGCTCATGAATCTTAGAATCTTTTACAGTATCCTTGTAGTATAATTCAAAGTCTTCATATAGTGATTTGTTTGAAATGATGTATAAATTATCTCCGATTTTTCTTGAACTAGAATAAAAACCAGATTGTAATATTGTGCGTTCATCTTTAGGAGAGAATCTATCTGCTACGTTAAACACTTTTATTACAGTGTTGTTATTAGCAAACTCTATTCCGAGGAAAATTAATTTATTTCCATCAATATAGATATCTCTTATTTCGTCCATGTGCTCAGCCCATGATATTTTACTTAGTACCTTTGGATTAGTTGGATTGGCATTTACTAAATATACTGCATGTTCAGTGGCGTAAAAGATGGTTTTACCGTCTGTCTTTACAATGTCCCCTTCATCAACCCCTAATACTTGAGTATTTGTATCGGTATAATCAGTTTCTTTTTGTGGTTGAGAGTCAAGAGGTTCTTCTCGGGTAGATTCTAAGGCATAGTACACTGGGGGACCAGAGTCTACAAAAAACTTATTAGACAGAGTAGTAATTTTCTTAAAATTAGCTTCAGAGTCGATAAATACCTCACCTTTATAAGGCTCCCAAGAGACGAGTTTGCCAGGACCTTTCCAATTTACACTAATATCCTTCATATTAAAAAGTGGAGTTACAAGTATCTTTTTGTCTGATAGTTTTTTTGTAATAACAGGAACCTTTATTCCTTTATCAGTAGCGATTTCAGGCTCAATATTATCTGTATTAATGGGTTTGTCCACCGTTACGACAACTGATGTTTCCATTTTTAAAGAAGTTGATACACCTATAGAAGGCGTTGCAAAACTTACAACAAACAGTATTGTAACCATGGCGATTATTAGTTTTTTCATAACTACCTCCTCTTTTTTTATAATGAACTAACCTATATTAATGGCTCCATTAATTTTGTGGATGTCTTAATATTTGAATGTAGTCATGGGCTTCTTGCCCAACCAAATTCATTGATACAGGAATTAAATCATTAGTAATGTCCTTGACCCCATCCACATCAATGACGCTAGAACTATCTACTAGGCTAATTTGCGGAATGTACTCAATCAACGTATCTTGATATTGAATCCTAAAGCATCTATCTGGCCGTAATTCGCTAGCATTACAGGTAATCACACAAGCACCTATATTGTTGTTAGACATAGGCTTTAGTTTGCCATTTTCTTCTAAGATATATGGCTTAATACATACTTCTTCATATTTTGGTATGAGCAAATATACTTCCAATGGGCGTTTGCTTTCGTTGCCCGCATAAGTGTCTATAGAATTAATATCTTGTATTTCAATATCAAAAGAATCTTTTAGGAAATGAAGATTTTGCATGGGAGTATCTGAATAGAGCTCGCCTAGATATGCAGATAGCACTAAAGGATCTTCACCCTCATATTCGTAGTCGGACAAAGAATATAATACTTCTACATATAAGGGATTATAATTTTCTTTAAAGGGTCTATAATCTATAGGGTTAATAATTACTTGTTGAAATCCAGACCCTGCAGGCATATATTCATCCAAAACATAGTTTAACTTCCCATTGCCATCTAAGAACACATACGGTGGGCTGCCATCTAAATCATTTAACATAATGGGTTGATAAGTAATTTCTTTATTAGGATGGTAGTTTTTTATAGTATATGTATCTAGCGGTGGTAATTCATATAATCTGTTCCAGTTTATGCACAACATTTGAGATAGAAGGTGACCAATTTCTGCTTTGCTTAAATAATCTTTATACGCTTCAGCCTTTTTTAATATGGCAGAAGTCACCATATGGGGTAAATTTTTCTTCAACTTAGCATGTTCTACAACCTCTTTCCAAGACATGGCCTTATTTGTATCGGTATTATAGTTAAAAGTACTGATAAAGATAGAATCGGGTGTTTTTTCGCAAGCTTGGGCAGTGATGACAATGGATAATATATTTCCGTTTTCATAGAACTCATAGGAAATATCATTGACACAGGAGGATTCATTTTGGGCAGCTTGATTAAACTCTTCAATGGAATTTTCACAAAATTCCTTCATATCTTCATTAAATGCCCTAGCGTCTTTAGAATCATGCACTAATTGAGGAATCTCAATAGACGGCTCTACAACATTGCCTTGACTATCTTTATAGGGCTTTAGCGCATCTAAATCTTTAGAATGCAAAGCTATTACCTTGGCATTTGATTCACCTTTGTCATCATCGTCGGGACTAGTGGTAGCACCTTCATCAGCATTGTCAGCAGGCTCTACAATATCAGGAGGGTCTTTATCCAATAGCTCTTCAATATAGCTGCATCCTACCGCTGTAGTCGATATAAAAATCACTAAAAATATTATTATGTACAAGTGTTTCATATCATACCTCCTATTAGCTTTCATATATGTAATTATGTCTTATTATTTATACCCTATAGTAAAAGTAATGGAACAGAATAGCGTAAATTTACAATTAAACTACTGGAAACAACATATATAGTGCTGTTTACAGAAACTTTACATATTACGGGCTTATGATTTTACAATAGATGTTTAATATTATAGTAGAAGTTAAAAACAAAAAAGGAGAGTAATGAATGAAAACGAAGAGTTTATTTTTGTTAGTGGGAGTATTGGCAATTGCAATGGTATTTGCAGCCTGTGGTTCAAAGGGCGGCGAAAAGGTGGAGGACACAGCATCGGTAGAGCAACCGGCAGATGATGCTCAAGCAGAAGTTGTCGAGGAGCTAAGCGGAACAGTATCCACAGATGGATCTACATCTATGGAAAAAGTAATAGGAACTTTAGGGGAAGCTTTTACCATTGAGCATAAAAATGTAAACTTTACCTATAATCCAACAGGCTCAGGTAGTGGTATTTCTGCAGTAATTGAAGGTAGAGCAGATATAGGCTTATCCAGTCGAGAATTAAAAGCTGAAGAGTTGGAAAAAGGATTAGTTCCTACAGTATTAGCTTATGATGGAATTGCTATTATCGTTAACCCAGAAAACGCCATTGAAAATTTAACTATGGAACAATTACAAAAGCTTTTCACAGGAGAGATTACAAACTGGTCAGAATTAGGTGGCGCTGACGGAGAAGTGGTGCTAATTGGAAGAGAAGCAGGAAGCGGTACTAGAGACGGATTCGAATCCATAACAGACACTAAAGACAAAAACAAATATCGCCAAGAGCTTACATCTACAGGTGATGTAATAACTACAGTTTCACAAAACCCAGGATCTATAGGATATGCATCATTAGCATCTGTTAAAGATAGCGTTAAGGCTATTTCCATTGATGGAATAAGCCCTTCGGAAGAAACAGTTAAAGATGGTAGTTATGTTGTTCAAAGACCGTTTTTACTAGTTACTTCTAAAGATGCAGAATTGTCCCCAGCAGGAAAAGCATTCTTTGAATTCATAACCTCCCCTGCTGCCTCAGAACTTATTTCAAAGTCAGGCGCTGTACCTGCTAAATAAAGTTGAGGGCGGCAAAATGAACAATAAAAAAATTTCAAAAGAGAATTTAATAAAAACATTGTTCTTATTAACGGGAATAATATCATGTGCCGCCGTAGTAATCATAACCATATATCTGGTTATTGCGGGAATTCCTGCAATAACCGCCATTGGGTTAAAAGATTTTATTTTTAACACCCAATGGGCTTCCACTGCAAAAGTGCCATCATATGGAATCGGAGCCTTTATCTTGACTTCCATATATGGCACTTTGGGAGCCATCCTTCTTGGAGTTCCCATAGGGTTTTTGACGGCACTATATATTTCTAAAATTGCTACAAATAGAGTGAAATCTATTCTGGAACATTGCGTAAATTTAATGGCTGGCATACCATCTGTAGTCTATGGATTATTGGGGATGCTATTGTTGGTTCCTGCCATAAGAGCGATATTTGATTTACCAGATGGATCAGGTTTATTAGCTGCCATATTAGTTTTAGCCATAATGATTCTGCCATCTGTAATTAAAGTATCATTAATGGCTCTTAATGCAGTTCCTGAAGAATATGAAGATGCATCACTAGCTTTGGGAGCGACGGAAGTAGAAACATATGTGCGCGTGTCTGTACCTGCTGCTAAGAGTGGTATAGCAGCTGCCATTGTACTGGGAGTTGGTCGTGCCATAGGAGAAGCCATGGCAGTAATGATGGTGGCGGGGAATGTGGCCAATATGCCATCATTATTTCAAAGCGTAAGATTTTTGACAACTGCTGTTGCTGGAGAGATGAGTTACTCGGCAGGTTTGCAAAGAGAAGCACTTTTTTCAATTGCTTTAGTGTTATTTATATTTATTATGGGGATAAATATTTTTCTAAACCGCCTATTAAAAAGGAGCGGTAATAAATGAATAATAAAAAAAATTATTATATAAAAAGACGAAGATTAGACAATATATTTGTGGCAACTTGTATATTGGCTGTATGCATAATCTTTGCATTGACCATAGGTATGACGACTTATATTCTGTGGAAAGGCTTACCAGAAATTTCTTTGAAAATGCTAACTTCAAAGCCTAGTTATCTTGATGAATCCATTGGTATATTACCAGATTTATTAAATACATTATATATTGTTGTAGCGACACTGGTAATCATGGTTCCTTTTGGAGTGGGAGCTGCCATATATCTTCAAGAATATGCAAGGGATAGCTATACTTCAAAAGTAATAGAGTTCGCAGCAGAAACGCTTTCGGGGATTCCATCTATAATATATGGATTGGTAGGTATGCTAATATTTAGCCAATTATTAGGGCTGAAGACATCTCTACTAGCAGGAGCTTTAACCTTGGCTCTAATGAATTTGCCGACGATTATGAGGACGACTCAAGAGAGTTTGAAAACAGTTCCTGAAAGCTACAGGGAAGGTGCTTTTGCCCTTGGCGCAGGACAGTGGAGAGTTATTCGCACAGTGGTATTACCTTCTGCCAAGCAGGGCATAATAACAGGATCTATTCTTTCGGTGGGAAGGATAATCGGTGAATCGGCAGCGCTTTTATTTACCGCAGGATTTGCCCATGCTCTAAATGGACCGATAGAGGGCATTAAAAGTGCTGGAGCGACTTTGACGGTAGCACTTTATGTATATGCTAAAGAACAAGGCGAATTTGGAGTAGCATTTGCCATTGCTTCTATCCTAATTCTACTTACCATAGGTTTGAATATGGCAGTGACCTTAATTGGTAGAAGTGGTAGAGAATGATTAGTAATAAAGGAAAGGGCGCTTCTATGGGGCTTATTGAAACTAAAAATTTAAAATTATGGTATGGAGAAACTGAAGCATTAAAAGGTATCAGCTTAGATTTTCCAGTTTGTAGTATATCTGCGCTGATTGGACCATCTGGCTGTGGGAAATCTACATTTATTAAAACCCTTAATAGAATGAATGATTTTATAAAAGATGTTCGCATAGAGGGATTGGTAACCTATGAGGGCAGGGACATTTACGATGCGAATATGAATGTATATGATCTTAGAAAAGACATTGGAATGGTATTTCAAAAGCCAAATCCTTTTCCCATGAGCATATATGATAATGTTGCCTATGGGCCAAGAACTCATGGGGTAAGACAACGGGCTCAATTGGATGCAATCGTGGAAAAATCTTTAAAGAGTGCTGCCATATGGGATGAGGTAAAGGATAGGCTTAAGCAAAGTGCGTTGGGACTATCAGGTGGACAACAACAGAGACTATGTATTGCTAGAGCCTTGGCGGTAGAACCTAAGGTGTTGTTAATGGATGAGCCCACTTCTGCACTGGATCCAATTTCCACAGCTAAAGTGGAAGAACTGGCATTGGAGCTAAAAAAAGAATATGCTATAATCATAGTGACCCATAGCATGCAACAGGCGCTAAGAATATCTGATCAAACTGCTTTTTTTCTATCCGGTGAAGTTCTTGAATACGACAAAACTAACAAGCTGTTTTCTAATCCGACACACAAGAAAACAGAAGATTATATAACCGGGAGGTTTGGCTAATGAGACGAAGATTTTCAGAACAATTGATGCAACTAAATACGGCGATGATTCGCATGGGAGCTCTTTGCGAGGAAGCTATATCCATAGTAGCAGTTGCATTGCAAGCTAAACCGGGAGACGAATCTATTCGGGTTAGAGCTATTGAACGCGAAATTGACGCTATGGAGCGGGACATTGAATCACTTTGCCTTAAACTTATTCTGCAGCAGCAACCTGTGGCTGGAGATCTTAGACAAATCACAACTGCTATGAAAATGATTACAGACTTGGAGCGCATAGGAGATCAGTGTGCTGATATTGCAGAAATACTAGCAGAAAGAGCTGGAGAAACCATAGACATTGAAGGTAAGTTAGCAGCCATGGCAAAAGAGTCTGGAATTATGGTTACTGAAAGCGTTGAGGCTTTTGTTCATAAGGATATTAATAGAGCTCAATGGGTCGTTGATAGAGATCAGGTGGTAGATGATTTCTTTAGAGATATTAAATTGAACCTTTCTAAGCAATTCTGTTGTGAAGAAAATGGAGAGATGGCTATGGACATGCTAATGGTAGCCAAGTATTTGGAGCGCATAGGAGATCACGCTGTAAATGTTGCGCAATGGGTAATCTATGCAGTAACCGGTGAACACAGAGGAGAATAAATATGATTTATTGCGTAGAAGATGATGATAGCGTTAGAGAAATTGAAGTATATACGCTTGAATCGACAGGGTTTGAAGCCTGGGGGTTTTCTGATGGCAAGAGTTTCTTTGAAGCCTTAGATGAACAGCTACCCAAATTGGTAATTTTAGATATTATGTTGCCTAATGAAGATGGTATTGAAATATTGAAAAAAATACGTCAAAATCCTGACACTAAGAAAGTGCCAGTGATTATGGCGACGGCAAAAGGCATGGAATTTGATAAGGTTCAGGCTTTAGACAAGGGAGCCGATGACTATTTGGTAAAGCCCTTTGGGATGATGGAAATGGTTTCTAGGGTAAGGGCGGTTTTAAGACGCTGTGGAGAAGTGGAATCTACATCTTTTACATTATCTATTGGGACCATTGTACTTGATCCAAGGGAATTTAGCGTAACGGTAGAAGGAGTTCCAGTTGAATTGACGCTAAAAGAATTTGAATTGCTTCAAACTCTTATGAAATCACCTAAGATTGTATTTACTAGAAGTCGTCTATTAGATGAGATTTGGAATTATGATTATTCAGGAGAGACGAGAACAGTAGATATGCACATTAAAACATTAAGGCAAAAGCTTGGCGATGCTGGAGAATTAATTGAAACAGTTAGAGGGGTAGGCTATCGTCTGGGGGTTGATAGATGATGAAAAAGAGAATCTTTAGGTCTATGCTCATCTTGGCTTTTTCAGTATTATTAGCTACTATGATAATCCTCCTAGGAGTTCTATATGGTTATTTTGAAAACCGAGAAATGGACAGGCTAGATATTCAACTCAGGACATTGTCTGGAGATGAGGAGGAAATCATCGGGCTTGGTAAAGCGTGGCGCAATTCAGGTTATAGAATCACTCTTATTGCCGCAGACGGAACTGTGGAGTACGACAATAAAACCAATGTTTTAAATATGGAAAATCACCGGAGCAGAGAAGAGTTTTTGTCGGCTGTAGAAAATGGCTATGGTAGGAGTAAAAGATGGTCTGATACCATATCTGAGAAAACTTTGTATTCTGCAAAACGACTTGAAGATGGATCGATATTAAGGTTGTCTATGGAGCAAAAGTCAATAGTAGGATTGGTTATGGGAATGATCCAACCAATGCTTATAGCTTTTCTGGCAGCGGCTATACTGTGCTTAGTATTTGCCAACAGCCTTTCTAAGAGAATAATCAGCCCATTAAATCAATTAGATTTGGAAAATCCTTTGGAGAACAAAGCTTATGATGAACTAGCTCCTATTCTGGGAAGGCTAAATAGACAGCAACAGTTGATTAATGAGCAAATAGAAGATTTATCGGCACAACGGCAATCGTTTTCGTTTATTACCGACAATTTGACAGAGGGGTTAGTCCTTACAGATAGACACGGTAAGATTATGAGTTTAAATAAATCTGCCATGGAGTTATTTGATACAGATTCCAGCGCAATAGGTCGTCAACTCATAGCCTTGGAAAGAAATATGGAAATTCAAAGGTTGTTGGAAAATGCAATTGATTCCAAGGGTGGTGAAATCCTACATAAAAAAGATGGCAAGACGTATCTTTTAAGAGCCACTCCTGTAAGCGATGATAATAAATTTGGTGGCATTTGCTTATTGGCGGTGGACATCACAGAACGTATTGAGGCGGAATTTAGGAGAAGAGAATTTTCAGCAAATGTGTCCCATGAGCTAAAGACTCCTTTGCACAGCATTATGGGAGCATCGGAACTTTTGTCAAATAATTTGGTGAAAGAGGAAGACAAAGAGGGCTTCATTAAGAGAATACACTCAGAAGCTACAAAATTAGTAGGGCTAATAGATCACATAATGAGATTGGCAAGGCTCGACGAACAAGAAGCAATGCCTTTGGAGGAACTAAAACTTAAGGAGCTGGCATTAGAAGCAACCATGGCATTGGTTAATGATGCGAAATTAAGGGAAGTAGAAGTCAAAGTTACGGGTTCAGAAGGCAAGCTAAAGGGAGTTCGCACTTGGCTATATGAGATAATATACAATTTGGTCGACAACGCGATAAAATACAATAAACCAAAAGGCAATGTAGATATATTGATTACAGAACTAGTCAATGAAGTAAGCATTGTTGTTACAGACACGGGAGAGGGAATTCCCAGGGAAGACATAGACAGAGTTTTTGAGAGGTTCTATAGGGTGGACAAAAGCCACGGTAGAGATAAAGGTGGAACAGGCCTGGGCCTTTCAATAGTAAAGAGAGCTACGGCATATCATGGGGGAGAACTAAAAATAGATAGTACTGTAGGGGAAGGAACAAAGGTCGAAATTGTTTTTCCAAAAGAAAAATCTACTGGCATGATAGGTTAAGAAAAGATAATTTATAGGCAACGAAAGTTGCCCTTTTTTTTATGAAAGACCAATGCTAATCGCCATAGAGCTATGAAATCCTATCCCATGGATAAAGTTGTATATGATATAATAAAGGATAGCGAAACAATAGAAGGCAAGTATAATAAGCGATAATCATATGAGAAAAGGTGCGAGATGGTGAGAAAAGATTATATTCCCAATACAGATTTTTATATTTTTCAGGAGCCTGGAAACTTCTCATTCGGCACCGATAGCTTAATGTTATTAGATTTTTCAATAGCAAAGGGGAAAGTTGTAGATTTAGGGTGTGGGACCGGTATATTAAGCCTTGGACTGGCTGCTAGATCCAATGTTGAGATAATATATTCAGTGGACATTCAAACAGATGTATTAGAGCTTTTGAAAAAGTCTATAGCTGAAAACAAGCTGGGAAACAAGGTAATACCAGTTCTTTCAGGCATAGAAGATTTTATGAAAGTTCATCCAATCTACCCCAATGCAGTAATAATGAATCCTCCCTATTTTGAAAACGATATTGAAAATGAAAAAGAAAACCATAGAATATCCAGACATCATTTAGGAATAGAGCCGTGGATAGCTACGGCTTCAAAAATGCTACAGACGAAAGGAACTTTGGAATTGGTCTATCGGCCACAAAGATTAGCTGAACTAACGGAGATAATGAGAAAATATCGCATAGAGCCCAAAGTTTGGCAATTTGTCAGAACAAAAGCCCAAAGCCAAGCAAAGTCTGTTTTAGTGAGAGGCGTAAAAGATGGTGGTACGGGGCTTAAGATTATGCCGGATATAATTACGCATTATGAAGATGGAAAGATTAGAAACTGGACTAACGATTTGATTGAGAGGTAATCTATGCTTTATCTATGCCCCACTCCCATAGGGAATTTAGAGGATATTACATATAGAACTATAAGGGTGTTACAAGAGGTTGATGTAATTGCTGCTGAAGACACGAGACATAGCGGATCTTTATTAAAGCACTATGGAATAACCACTCCTATGCTTAGCTTTCATGAACACAATGAAGCTAAGAGGTCTGTAGAAATTGCAAACAGGATAAAAAATGGTGAAAAGATAGCGGTAATAAGTGATGCAGGAATGCCTGGTATTTCTGATCCAGGTTCTAGGTTGATAAGATTGATGATAGAAGAAGAACTTCCCTATACTGTATTGCCCGGATCCAATGCAGCGGTGGTAGCAGTGGTTGCATCTGGATTCCCAGTCGAAGGATATTGCTATTTGGGGTTTTTACCGACAAAATCTAAGGCAAGAGACAATCTATTAAATAAAGTATATGAGCACCCAGGACCTTTAGTAATTTATGAAGCTCCCCATAGACTGAAAAATACTTTATTGGGGCTAGCAGAAGTACTAGGGGACAGAAATGTGGTATTGGCGAGAGAATTAACTAAACTTCACGAAACTTATCACAGAGGGAGCTTGATGGAGTTGGCTGAAAACCATGATCCAAGAGGAGAATATGTAGTGGTGGTTGAAGGTTATATACCTGAAGCATTAGATGACCATCAGCTAAAAGAAGCACTAAATGAAGCCATGGGAAAAGGAATGTCAAAAAGCGATGCTATTTCATGGGTATGCAGAAAATATGATGTGAAAAAAAATCGAGTCTACAGCTTAGCTCTTATGGAGGATATTGATGGATAGAATTGATGCCAATTTAAAAAAGAGCTTAGAGGAGCTAAACGATGCTATCAAAATAGGATATAAAGATTTATTGGCCATGGATAGAACAGAGCTTAGGGGAAAACTAAGTGGTTCTTTAGGCCCCATTTCTAGGCTTGATAATTTACTGGAAGAAGAGCTAAAAGGATTTACACCGATAGTTGGTGTAGACGGTAGCAATATTAGATTGGGAGGAAATGAACCTCATTTTATAGAATTGTATAGAGCTTTGGCGAAACCTTCTATAAAGGAATTGGAACCAGTAATAATAAATAAATTATACTGTCCATTAATTCTTGGAGAGGAGAGTCCCATGGATTCTACTAATTTACTTGGATTTTTGGAAGTCGAGGCTGCAATGCAGTCTATAGAAGCTTGTAATCCTAAAGTCATCATGATGGATGGCGGTTTATTAAGATATATTATTGATGCAGGCGAAGCTTTTAATCTGCTGATGGAAGAGTGTATTAATAAGGAAATTATTTTGATTGGTGTGATAAAAGATATTAAGACCACCATGGTTAAGGAATTATTTCCAGGGCCAATAGTGGTAAATGATCGTGAAGCGCTATTTGGAGTATTAGATCCTGGAGAGGTGCTTACTGTGGAAGGGGCAAGGAAACACGAGGCATTGAGCTCCGCGTTTATTAGAACTTCATCTACGCCAGCTGCCATAGGAATTGATTGTTTAAAGGCTCAAGAGGGGCATATGATAGAAATGGCGAGATTGGTACTATCTTTGACTCCTGAATCTGGGAGGGGAGCCCCTCTTTGGCTAGACATTGTAGACAGAGAGGTCAGATTGACAAAAAATGAATGTCAAACACTGTTAAAGACAATTTTGGAGCCAGAGATATACAAAAGATTTGCCGAATCGGAAAGAGAGCAGAGGCCGAGATGATAATTAGAGAACTGATAGTAGTTGAAGGAAGAGACGATATACGTGCTGTTTCTCAGGCTGTGGAGGCTACGATTGTAGCAACCCATGGCTATGGTTTTGGCAAAAAACTTATAGATCAGTTAAAACATGCTGTGGCAAATCAAGGAGTAATAATTTTCACAGACCCGGACTATATGGGCAATGAAATTAGAAAGAGATTAGATAAGGCTGTTCCTGGTTGCAGACACGCATTTTTAGCGAAGGACGAAGCGTATAAAAAAGGAAACGTAGGAATTGAAAATGCAAAGCCTGAGGATATCGTTAAAGCTCTGAAAGCTGCGCGTGCAACTGAGCAAGCTACAGAAGCATTGTATTCTATGGAAGATATGAGACGTTGGGGGCTAAGAGAATCCCCAAATGCCGACAAAAGAAGATTGGCTTTAAGTAAAGCCCTTAATATTGGATATGGAAATGCCAAGCAATGGTTAAAGAGGATTAACTCCTTTGCCATTAGCAGGGATGAGTTGGAAAATGCTTTAGAAAAGCTAGATGAAAAAGAATAAATAATAGCCAATACATGATATAAAGCACTTAATTTTGGCTATAAATATATATAGGGGTATTTTCTTACGATTGTTAACAGTAAAGGAGCGTATATGCTATTTGATTCTCATGCCCACTTAGATGATAGAAAATTCGATGATGATAGATATGAAATAATAGAAAACCTTCAAGCAAATGGAGTTGAAGGTATGGTTAATATTGGCTGTGATATTGAAAGCAGTATTAAATCTGTGGAACTGGCTAATAAATATCCACATGTTTATGCCACGGTAGGGATTCACCCACATGAAGCCAAGACTATGACACCAGAGGCTCTGATGACATTGAGAACACTATCTGAAAATCCCAAAGTTGTAGCCATTGGAGAAATTGGCTTAGATTATTATTATGACCACTCCCCTAGAGACATTCAGGAGATGGCATTTAGATTACAGATAAAATTAGCTAAAGATTTAAAATTACCTATAGTTATTCACAGCAGAGATGCTACAAAAGCTACGTATGATATCTTAAAAGAAGAAGCTCTGGGACATAAGGTGTTAATGCACTGTTATAGTGATAGTGTGGAAATGGCTAGAGAATATGTGAAATTAGGTTTTCACATTAGTTTAGGAGGCACAGTAACTTTTGCAAATGCAAGAATGCCACTGGAAGTTGCCAAGGCAGTTCCTTTAGATCACTTACTAATCGAGACTGACAGCCCATATTTGACACCAGTTCCACACAGAGGAAAGAGAAATGAACCTGCATATGTGAGGTTTGTCGCTGAAAAAATTGCACAATTAAGGGTAATGGAAGTCAAAGATTTAATTGACGCCACAACAGCAAATACTAAGGCGTTTTTCTCTATTTCATAAGGAGGAATTTCATATGAAGGTAGTGGGTATTACCACGCAACAGGAGTTATTTTTGGCTTCTGCAGATAGGAACTTTCGAATTAATGAATGGCTTATGATAGAAGATCCTGTGCAGGGTCCTATCCCTGCTGAAGTTGTGGAAGCCAGGACTTATAATAGATATATTCCCATGAGCTTAAATGATGATTTTGTTGATGATGATGTATTGAATTCATTGAGAGCCATAGGGTATAGGATAGATGATGAAACCATTTACTTGGCCAAGGTAAGGCTTTTTGAAGAGGCGCCATACCCTATAGAAACTGGCAGTAATGCTAGGCATCCGCATTTTGACGAAGTGAAAAGCAAAATACTCCATGGTAAGCCGGAAAGCAGTTTAATCTTAGGGGAGATAAAGCACACTGATGACTTAGCTTTAACCATGGATGGTGAATATAAAAACCTTTTGCAAACGATGATTGATGGAGAGACGAAGGAGCAAGATGGGGTACCGTATCTTTTAGATTTACGCTCCATGCACCAATATCCGCACATTGGTATTTTTGGTGGCTCTGGTTCTGGGAAATCTTTTGGGTTAAGGGTCGTTTTGGAAGAGATGATAGCAAATGGCTTTCCGACCATAGTTCTAGATCCTCACTATGAAATGGATTTTAGTCAAGGGGGAGAACGGTTTGTAAGCAGATGGATTGCGTTGCAGCTGGGAGTTGATGTTGGAGTTCCATTTAACGAATTGACTACGGGAGATTTAAAGCAACTATTGGAAACCTCCTCAAAGTTAACAGAACCCATGGAGGGTGCCTTAGAGGCAATCCATTGGAAAAATGATAGCTTTGAATCTTTTCATCAAAGGCTAGATGATTTAATAATTTCTATAGATCTTGGAGAGTCAGGTGTTAGAGATGAATTATCTAATGCGTCCACGGCAATAGAAAAAGAACAATGGAATAGGCGCTATAAATTAATTGGGAAATACGGACGCAGCTTCCATTCTAGTGTATTAACTGGGATAATGTGGCGACTTAATCGCTTAAAGAAACAGAATATCTTTGATAAAAGCCATGATATTATTATGGAATCGATGCAAAGTGGTAAATTAGTGGTACTACAAGGAAATACAAGGTTATTACAGGTGTTTAGCACATATTTATTATATAAACTATATCATCAGAGAAGGAATTATAGAGATGCACTATATTTAGGAGAGCAAGTAGATTACTTTCCTCCCTTTGTAATAGTCACTGATGAGGCACACAATTTTGCTCCGAAAGGTTTGGATATCCCCTCAAAGGGAATTTTCAGGGAGATAGCTCAAGAGGGCAGAAAGTATGGCGTATTCTTAATACTAGCAACTCAAAGGCCAACCCTATTAGATGAGACTGTGACTGCACAACTTAATACCAAGTGTATTTTTAGAACTGTCAGAGCTTCAGATATCAATACCATAAGGGAGGAAACTGATCTGACAGGGGAAGAGGCAAAGAGGTTGCCATATTTAAAAACTGGAGATGTCTTTATTTCCTCTGCTATGGTGGGTAGGACAAATTATGTGAGAATTAGAAAAGCCCACACAGAAAGTCCCCATGGAGAAAATCCATTTGATGAGTTAAAAAGAGCAACCATAAAACAGGACGAAGACTTCTTTAGTGTTGTTGAAGAACACTTACCAATAGAAGACTGGCGAATAACAGAAGTAATTTCAGCCATAGAGAAGAAGCATAGGGCAGTTTATACAATAGATTATTTTATCTCTCTTTTGGATGATCAGGTTCGCAAAGGGGTATTGTTGAAAAAAGAGGTTTTATTTGGAAGTGAATATTATTTAAATCAAGCTTAGAGCAGAGAGGAAGAGAATATGGAAAACAACAAAAAGCAAATACAAGACCATCGCGTAGACGCTCATTTGTTTCATGAAGGAACCCACTATAGATGCTATAGTTTCCTAGGTGCTCATAAGAAGAACAAAAAAGTGCAATTTACAGTGTGGGCTCCCAGGGCTAAAGCAGTATATCTAATTGGAGATTTCACAGGCTGGAAGGATCCAGGTCTTCCCATGGAAAGACTTGATGACAGCGGCTTGTGGAGAATATCTCTGGAGGGCGTAAAAGTATATGACAATTATAAGTATCGCATAGAGACAGTACATGGTGAGATACGATACAAAGCTGACCCATTTGCTTTCCATGCCGAGGAACGGCCTAGAACTGCATCGAAATTCTTTTCTATCGGTGGTTATAAATGGAATGATGGAAAGTACATGAGGGCAAGGAAAAAAGGGAATCCACAGACTTCGCCTATAAATATATATGAAGCGAACTTATTGAGCTGGAAGAAGAATGAGGATGGTAAACCATTAAGCTATAGGGAGTTTGCTGAAGAGATGATTCCCTATTTAAAGAAGACGGGGTATACACATATTGAGCTAATGCCATTGATGGAACACCCTTTTGATGGTTCCTGGGGATATCAAGTGACAGGATATTATGCTCCCACTAGCAGATACGGAACACCTTATGATTTTATGGCCATGATAGATAGTTTTCATCAGCATGGAATCGGTGTCATTCTAGATTGGGTTCCTGTACATTTTTGCAAAGATGACTTTGGCTTAGCCAGATTTGACGGTACTTATTTATATGAATCATTAGATCAGCAAAAAAGTGATAATATGGATTGGGGCACTTTGAACTTCGATTATTTAAAGCCAGAAGTTGTAAGCTTTTTAATCTCCAACGCCATATATTGGTTGGAAGAATATCACATAGACGGGCTTAGGGTAGATGCGGTAGCATATATGCTCTATAGAGACTATGGAAGAAGAGGAGAAACTGAACATAATAAAGAGGGAATATCCTTTATAAAAAAACTGAATAAAGTTGTACATGAACAAGTTCCAGATGCATTGATGATTGCAGAAGAATCCACAGCATGGCCACATGTAACTGGAAGTGTTGAAAACGAAGGTTTAGGATTTGATTTTAAGTGGAACATGGGTTGGATGAACGATATTTTAGCCTATATGGAAACGGATCCAATCTATAGGAAATACAATCAAAAAGCCCTGACATTTCCCATGGTATATGCTTATTCAGAAAAATATATACTGCCCTTTAGCCATGATGAAGTAGTTCATGGGAAAAAATCTATGCTAGATAAAATGCCAGGAAAATATGAGCAGAAATTTGATAACCTAAGGTTACTTTACACATATACAATGGCTATGCCAGGAAAGAAACTGCTATTTATGGGAGGCGAATTTGGACAATTTATTGAGTGGAATGAATGGAAATCCCTAGACTGGCATTTACTGGAATATCCCCACCATGAGAGATTATTTGGATTTGTCAAAGAGTTAAATAAATTGTATTTGGAACAACCGGCACTATATGAAGTGGATGACAGCTTTGAGGGGTTTGAATGGATAGAGCATGAAAATCATCAAGAGAGCATAATAGCATTTGAGAGAATTGCCAAGAATGGTAACAGAATAATATGTTTGTTTAACTTTACTCCAGTGAGTAGAACTATATACCCTATAGGAGTAAAAGATAAAGGCGCATATAAAACGCTATTTTTAAGTGCACATAGACGATATGGTGGAAGTATTCCAAGAGTAAAGCGATATAAGAGCGTTGAAGAAGAACATCACGGAAGAGACTATACCATAAGGGTAGAATTACCTGGATTAAGCGGACAATTACTAGTACTAGATGATAAGAAGTAGATTAGAAAGGAGAAATAAATGGCAAAAGACCGTATATTAGCCTTGATTCTTGCAGGCGGACAAGGAAGTCGCTTGAAAGCGCTTACTAAAAAAGTTGCCAAGCCTGCCGTAGGATTTGGTGGGAAATATCGCATTATAGACTTTGCATTAAGTAATACCACCAACTCAGATATTGACGATGTAGCTATCTTAACCCAATATAAACACCATTTGCTAAATGACCACTTGGGTATTGGTGCGCCCTGGGATTATGATAGAAATTTAGGTGGATTAATTGTGCTTTCTCCTTTTACTTCAGAAGAAGGAGGAAGATGGTTTACAGGCACAGCCAATGCCATATATGAAAATCTAGATGTATTAGATGAAATGAATTTAGACTATATGCTAATACTTTCAGGGGATCATATTTACAAAATGAACTATAATAAGATGCTAGCAGCTCATAAAGAGAAAAAGGCTGCTTGTACCATAGCTGTAATGGAAGTGCCTTGGGAAGAGGCTTCAAGATTTGGAATAATGAATACAGAGATATCGGGGCGCATAAAAGAATTTGAAGAAAAGCCGGAAAAACCTAAGAGTAATTTAGCATCTATGGGGATATATATTTTCGATTGGCCTGTATTGAGAGAGTACTTATTAAAAGATGAATTGGATACAGAGAGTGAACACGACTTTGGTAAGAACATAATACCTGCCATGCTGCATGCGGGGCTGCCTATGTTCAGTTACACATTTAATGGATATTGGAAAGATGTTGGAACGGTGAGGAGTTACTGGCAGGCAAATATGGATCTTTTAGATCCAGAGAATAGTTTGGACCTATTTGATAAAACTTGGAGGATATTTACTAAGACGAAAAATATACCTCCTCAAAAAATAGAAAAAGGATCAACTGTAATACACTCGCTAGTTACGGAAGGTTGTTTAATAAAGGGGGCTGTCAACAACAGCGTACTATTTGACGAGGTTATTGTTGAGAAAGATGCAAAGGTAACTAATTCTGTAATACTGTCTAGAGCACACATTAAAGCAGGTGCGGTTGTAGACCATGCAATTATTATGGAAGATGTAGTCATTGAAGAGAACCAAGTGGTAGGCGGGAAACCAGATACAATCTACCTAGTGTCTCAAGATGGCATGACTGAAGAATAGGAGGGTGAAATGAACAACTGTTTAGGACTTATTATGACCGAAGGAAAAGATACGGAATTCGGAGAATTGACCTATAAACGTCCGTTGACCATGTTGCCCTTTGGTGGAAGATATAGATTAGTTGACTTTACACTGTCTAATATGGTAAATAACGGAATCAATACAATTGCTGTTTACACAGGTGAAAAAGCCAGATCTACTATGGACCATTTAGGAAATGGCAAACCATGGGATTTAAATAGGAGATTTACAGGACTGTTTATTTTCCCACCACTATATTCACAGGATGAATATAGTAAACATGGGGATTTAGGAGAGTTGCAATCTACAGAATCATTTTTTATACAAGCTAAAGAGCGATATGTGTTATTAGCCGATCCTGCTTATTTATCAAAGGTGAACTTACAAAAAGCGTTCAACGCATTCTTAGAATCTGGAGCAGATGTGGGTATGGTCTATGCAAATGTCACAGACCCGGAAAGACAGTTTTTCCATGCAACTAAATTGCATATTGATGAGAATAAGAAAATCGTTAGTATGGGATATAATCTAGGTTATGAGAGCTCATTTAATATGCATCTAGGGCTGACATTTTTGAAAAAATCGATTCTAGGACAAATTGTATATGAATCCATTGAGTTGGGAACTGCAAAGAGCCTTAGAGATGCATTGATTAATAATATTACAAGACTTAGGATCGTTGGGATACCGCATAAAGGTAATGTAGAATATATTAGAAATACAGCAAACTTTTATAGGGCAAATATGAACCTATTAAATGAAGATATTTATAATGAGCTGTTCTTTGAAGGTGGGCCAATATTGACAAAGGCCAAAGATGAGCCTTCAACCTTTTACGGAGATGAAGCGAGGGTTAGCAATTCACTTATTGCCAACGGCTGTATTATAGAGGGGGAAGTAATTAACTCGATAATCTTTCGTGGAGTAAATATAGGCAAAGGTACTTTGGTTAAAAATTCAATATTAATGCAAAAGACCATAGTGGGAGAAGAAGCTGCAATAATAAATACTATTACAGATAAATACGTAGAAGTAGATAGTTTTGTGACCATAGCAGGTACTCAATTGTCACCATATATTGCGCAAAAAGGACAGAAGATTAGAAAAGAATAATATATAATATTATTTAGAAAGGAGTACTCCATGAAAGTACTTTATGTTGCTTCGGAAGCCGCTCCATTTGTAAAAACAGGAGGATTAGCCGATGTAGCAGGATCGTTGCCGGAGGCGTTAGCCGAACTGAATTTGGAAGTAACGGTAGTGATTCCAAAATATGGCCAGATTCCGTGGGATTTGGTAGAGCAAATGGAGCATGTAGGACATTTTTTTGTAGACTTAGGCTGGCGCCATCAATATGCAGGAATTTTCTCTTTGGAGAAAGGCGGAGTCAGATATTTATTCGTAGATAATCAATACTATTTTCATAGGAACTCAATATATGGACAGGTTGATGATGGGGAAAGATTTATTTTCTTCAGTAAAGCTGTAGTGCAAATGATGAGGTGGCTTGGGGAATCCTTTGATTTGATTCATTGCAATGACTGGCACACAGGTTTAATCCCCCTATATATTAGAGACTTTGCCCAAGGGGATTTGTATTATAGAAATATTAAAAGTGTATTTACAATCCACAATTTGAAGTATCAAGGAGTTTTCCCAAGGGACATATTAGGAGAGGTGGCAGGTTTATCTGATATGTATGCCCATCAAGAAGGCTTGGGATATTACGATGCTGTAAACTTCATGAAAGGCGGCATTGTATATGCCGATCAGGTTACTACAGTTAGTCCAACATATTCCAAAGAAATTTTGCACACCTATTTTGGAGAAACCCTGGAATACACACTTAGGGCTAGAACTTACAAATTACATGGGATAATAAATGGAATAGACAATAATATCCATAATCCGAAAACCGATAGCTTGTTAGCTGCAAATTACAGTTCCAAGAATCTGGATGGCAAGAAATTATGTAAAGCTGAGTTAAAGAGGTTGGCAAGATTAAGTGGTGAAGACTATCCTATTATTGGCGTAGTTAGTCGATTGGTTGCCATGAAAGGCATTGACTTAATCACTCATATTATGGATGAGTTAATGGAGTTGCCGATTCACATGGTACTTATAGGAACTGGAGAGCGCAGGTATGAAGAGGCGTTTAGATATTATGAGGAACACTATCCAGGAAAGTTCACGGCATTTTTAACATTTGATGAAGCAAAATCCCATGCAATTTATGCTGGATCCGATTACTTATTAATGCCATCTTTAAAAGAACCCTGCGGAATTAGTCAATTGATTGCCATGAGATACGGCACATTGCCAATTGTAAGAGAAACAGGGGGATTAAAAGACACAGTGGTTCCGTATAATGAATATACAGGAGAGGGAACAGGATTTAGTTTTACAAATATTAATGCCCATGAATTACTGTTTACAGTAAAAAAGGCATTAGAATTAGCTAGAGATAAAAAAGCGCATCGTGCACTGATGATACAAGCCATGGAGGCCAACCACAGTTGGAATTCTAGCAGTAGAGAGTATAAAATTATTTATGAGAGTATGATGTCGTTGTTTCAGAAGATATAATAATAAATAGCCCCTGTAACAGGTCAAAAAATGTTACGGGGGCTATTTATTATTAGAAAAAGAAATATTGGAAATAGTGAATAATCTATAATAAAGGGGGTAAATAACGTTTATGGTTGACTGTTAATTAACAATCGACTATACCGTTTTAACATTTCCCTATATAGAAAGGAGTATTCATCATGAGAGAAAACAGTAATAAGGGATTTATAGCAGCTTTAGGATTAGCTTCGGTATGGTTTGGGACACACGTAGGAGGAGGCTTTGCTACAGGGAATCAAACGAGACAGTATTTTGTTCAATACGGATGGCCGTCGATATTCATTCCTGGTCTAGTAATAGTTCTACTGGGATGGTGTTATTACAACTCGGTGATTATGGCAAGAAATAATCAAGTATTCAGATATGATTTATTTGCAGAAATACTATATTCACCATTTCCAAAACTAGGTAAATACATATTTGACATAAGTTATGTAATCTTGGTAATTGTTGGAGCTGGTATTGCAATTGCTGGTGGAGGAGCACTTTTTGAAGAGCTTTTTGGTATGAATTATTACCTGGGAATTACAATAACAGGATTGGTATTTTTTGTTTTGACGATTTTTGGAGCATCAATAGTTAGGAAAGCATCGATGGCTATAACCTTATTTATTCTAATATGTTTGCTGATTATATTAGTTCCTGGATTAAAAAACAGTTGGCAAAATGCTATGGAAATCGTTTCCAGCAGACAACTTTATGGACGTGGGGCAGTGTTATATGGTCGGCGCTACTATATGCAGGATATCAAAGTTTAGTGGCAGTTACGTTAGTATCCACATCACAAAGCGTGAAAACCAAAAAGGACAGTATATGGTTTTTAATATTAGGCATAATAATGAATGGAACAATGATTACATTATGCGGATTAATGATATTAGGATATCTTCCACTAGTTGGAGATAATAATTTACCAATATTTACCATTATTGAATCACTGGAAATTCCAATGCTTTTATGGGTGTATTCTACGATTTTATATTTAGCTTTCATTTCTACAGGCGTTGGAGTTGTATTTGGATTGGTAGCTAGATTTGAAGAAACAGTGATGCCGAATTCCAGTATTACGAAAAGAAGAGTTATAATATCAGCCATTTCTATCTTAGGCGCAGTGGTATTGTCGTTAGCTGGTTTGACAAAGTTGGTTGCTGTTGGATATGGATGGATTGGTAGGGTTTCAGTGTTCACGATAGTTATTCCATTGGCGATAATTGCACCTATAAAAAATGCGAAATTCAATAAAACATCATAATAATAAACAAATGCTATTATTTCGGAATAATAATTTTTCAGAAACAACTTTTGAAATTGCTAATTATTTATAGGGAAAGTATAAACGCATGTAAAAACCTCCAAGCTAATGTTGTTTAATGTAGCTTGGAGGTTTTTTTATACTTAATTTTAAATACTTCTATTCAACTGATTTTTCAATTCTGCTTATAGAATATACTTGTGAGTCTGGAATTTGTTCTACATCAAAGCCTAGAGATTTTACTTCCTCAAGAGTTACATATGCTGTATTACCTACTATTAAGGTTTTTACGCACTTTGCTGTTCCATCAACAGTAATGCGAGGCTCTTTGCTCTTTGCATCAAAGGATACTTCGATTCCCATTCCTTCAAATAGCTGACGGAATCCTATTAGTGTTTTACCATCTTTTTCTGCGGTAATTAATTCGTGGTGCTGTCCTGAATTGTCCATAAATGATTTGTTTTCAATGTCTGCAAATACGTATGGGAGCTCAGTTTTTAATGCTTCTTCAATTAATTCCATTGCCTTTTCAAAGCCCATGGATTTCATAGCTTCTGGTAAGATAATTTCTTTCTTTTCAGATTTAACAATTTTTTGATCAAGGTTATAAACGAGCTTTCCAAAATCTTTAATATTTAAATTAATTTTAAATGAGTTTTCAGCAGTGGTGTCAGCAAAAGTTGATTTAATGTTTAAAGAAGAACCTTTAATTAGTTCAGGTAGTTTTGCTATTTCAGATTTTACTTCTTCTTTTGCTAGAGATTCTTTAAAGCCTTTTTGCATCTCATCTAGGGAAATTTCACCGGGCATCATATTAGAGACATGTAGTTCGTCCATAATTACTTTGAAGTTATCTGCAAAAGCATAAACGGATTTTGTCAATTGTTCAGCAAGAGCTTTGTCATCCAGTTTAATTGTGAAGACTCTGCCTTCTTGAGCAACGGGAACATCAAATTTTAGCATTTCTCCAAGTTTATTTGAAAGCTTAATCTGGTCCTCTGGTGTAAGGCTGGTCATAAAGTCCATATAGGCTTTAAACTCTTCTGCTCCCTCTAAGCTTTCATCCATAGTCAAAGGAAACTCAATATAATCAACTGCCTTCAATTCCTCAGGCATTTTTTCTAAGTTACCTGTAAATATTAAATCAAAATATGATCTGGATATATACATTTTGTTGTCTGTCATTAAAAATGTAATCTTGTTGTCTTTAAAAGTATCCATAGCACCATTTAAAGTCATATCCATTTTCATTTTAGGTTTTTCTTTATTGGAGTTATCTAGGTATCCAGTAGCTTTAATAGAAAAAGCTATTTTTTCATTTACTGTTGCTACAGGGGAATTTTCCAAAGGTTTCTCTGACTCAGTTTTGTCAATTAGTGCTTCGGAAGGGGTAAGCTCAAATGTGCCATTCATCTCCATAGTTGAATGTTCCCAAGCTGACACTTTTGCATTCTCTTCATTGTATTTTACAAATTGAGGTGAGCAAGATGTCAATAATAGCAATGCGATTAGTAATACAGAAATCTTTTTCATAATATCTCCTTTCAAGATCATATAGAAATTTTATATGAAGTAATTATACCACAAATGATCCTATACTAAACTACTGCCTAAATCGAGGTGCAGTATATAAGTCTTTAAGAGTTCCTGTTATACGGAAAGGTACACTGTGAAGTTGTTCTACATTTGTTGAGCCCACCAATACCATAAGTCGCTTTAGTTGCTCTACTAAGTTGTTAATATAATTTCTAGCTTGTTCCGGTCCACCATGGATTACATATCGAAGAAGCTCTCCGCAAATACCTGCCATGGAAGCACCTAGAACTAACGAATGGAAGATGTCTAAACCTGAAGCAACGCCTCCACTGGCAATCAGTTTTAAGTCTGGCAATTCCAGTTGAGAAGCTTCTAAGAGTGACAACGCAGTTGGTATTCCCCAACGGTATAATTGTTTAGTATCTAAATGGGGATTTCTCATGTTTTCAATTTCCATAAAGTTGGTTCCACCATATCCGGAAATATCCACAATTCTAATGCCGATATCATATAATTCCTTAATAGCCTTAGTAGACATACCAAAACCTACTTCTTTAACCATGACTGGTACAGTAGAAGCTTCTACAATTTTGGATATGTTTTCAGCAATATATCTAAAGTCTTTATCCCCTTCAGCCATTGAAAGCTCTTGGGGCACGTTTAAGTGTATTTGAATGCCATCTGCGCCTATCATTTCTACAGCTTTTTTCACATCATCTATTGTAGAATTTCCATTTAAATTTGATAGTATTATTCCATTTGGATTGTTTCTCCTGACAATGGAAAATGATTCAATTGTAGAAGGTGTTTCCAATGCTATAGTCTGAGATCCCACTGCCATGGGTATGTTAAACTCGTGGGCAATATTGGCTAAAGCATTATTAATGGTTTTAGAAAAATCGGAACCTCCAGTAATAGCATTAATCAATATTGGTGCAGAAGCTGTTTTGCCTAGAAATTCTGTTTTTAAATCGACATCATCCAGTGAAACCCCAGGTAGAGATTGGTGATCGATGAAAATCTGGTCTAATAGTGTATTTCCTCTAAAGCTGGACTTAAGAAAATTCTCAATGTGCTCTTGCTTACGAAATTGACGCATATCTGCCTCCCGTTATTTCTTAATCATATCTCCGAACCACTCATTTATAACCTCTTTAGCAGCAGGTTCATCGACAATGTAATAGCTGGCATCTCCTATGGTCTGTCCCACTCCTGGAAGCGTTTTGGTTTCAATTTCAACTTTGTCAAAGTTTTTCATCAATTCCAAGCCTCTAATAATACGTGCAATGGATATATTTGTGTCTGTGTATGAAATAGCTGCGGATACCATGCCAGGTATAGAACCTACACTTACTCTTTCTTTCGCTTGTTTAATCAACTCTCGAATAAAGTACTGTTGGTTCTCAACCCTGTCCACATCTCCCCTTGGATAGCTTCTATATCGTAAGAATAGAATGGATTGCTCGCCAGAGATTCGCTGCTCACCAGGTTGAAAATCTATTGTAAATCCACCTTTTAAACTGGGGTCTTTATAGTACATTCTCCCCTTAATATCCAGATCGATTCCGCCAATACTATCTACAACTTGTGCAACGGCTTTATAGTCTAATCTGGCATAGTATTCAATAGGTAGATTCAGAAAGTCTTGAACCGTCTTTAGAGATAGCTCAATACCACCGTAACTATGGGCGTGATTAATTTTGTCTAATCTTCCTTTGACTGGGACTCTAGAGTCTCTTGGGATAGATAGTATCTTAATGCTTTTGTTGGCAAAACTAACCCTAAAAAGCATCAGTGTATCTGTTCTGACTCCCAGCTGATCTTCGCTTTCCTTAGTATCTATACCCATTGCCAAGAATACTAAGTCATCTGGAGCCAAGTCATCTGTTGTTTCGTTTACTGGTTTTGTGGAGTGGTGTTGCGGTTGATCGGTAGTTATCGCTGTAATTTGCCCACTGACACTTCCCCAAGTAGCCAGGCTTTTATAAAGTGTGTCTTTGAAAAAATAACCTGCAAATCCCACCATTACTATTATGGCAACAACTATTATCAATGGTATATACTTCTTTTTCATGTGATACTCCTTACTGATTTGTACCTATTATATATTTATATATAGAATTTTTATTAGCTTATATATTTTACCACAAAAATAAACTATAGGACAAAAAGATTGCCATATTATGAAATTTATAGAAATATGTAAAAACGCCTTATTTTAGGTATTTAGCAAGGTTTTAGGAGATAGCATTATTGTATTGTCACTAAATTGTAAAGAACTAGCTTAAGTAGTTGTATATAATTAATATGAGGTGATAACAATGAAAACTTGGAAACCGTGGTTAATAATGGCGTTAGCCTTAACACTAATAATGGGGCTAGCATCATGTAAGAAAACTGAAGAAAAAGAAGAAGCCACAACAACCAATGTGGAGACAAGCGAAAAGCAAAATACTGAAGTAAGTGAAGAAACAGCAACAAAGCTAAAAGATGATTTCGATATAATTAAGGAAGATGCAAAAGCTGTATCTACAGATTTATATAAATTTGTAGAAGAAAACAAAGCGAAGTTAAATGAAGGTCAAGTAGACCTTATGATGGAAGATATTTTAGCTTCAGCTAAGAAAGATGCTTTAGCATTAAATGAATTGATTCAAAGAGAAGATGTTGCAAAAGCAATTGCAGAAGTAAAAGATGGAGTTAGAATTACAAAAGAGCATTTGGAAAAAATTAGTGATAATAAGATTAAGGAAGAACTTCTAGCCAAGTATCAAGATACACTTGTAATTTTACAAGGTGGAGAGGGAAGTCTTGTGGGTGCAGTAGATTATAGCAAATTATTGGCGGTAGATTCCATGGGTCATGAGTGGAAAGACTATTTAACAATACTATCCCAGAATCAAGAGAAGCCTGCATTAGTAGATGCAAGCTTGGCCATTCCGTTTAAAGAACTTGGAGAGCGCTTGGCAAATATAGAAAAATATTTGTCTAGCTATGGAAAAACACAGCGTTCACAAGAACTGTCTAAAGACTTTGAAAATATGCTTAGAACATATTTAAAGGGAATAGATAATACTCCTATTGCTGAAGCTGGGAAATTAAAGGAAGAAGTAAAAGAAGCTTATGAAGCTAGCGCAGCAAACGATAAGACAATTGTAGGTCAAACTATTTCTAGATATCTAGAAGTATTAAAGGCAAAAAACTTCGTAATTGATGATGAAGTGCTAAAAGGTGCAGATAGACTTTTAGAAAATGCTTTGAACCTGATGAAGAAGACAAAATGATACCATTATTTCAAAGGAGAGGTCCGGCCTATGGCCGGATTTCGAATATCCGGGAATATCTATTATATAGCTATAAAAATGAGGGCACATTAATAGAAGAAAACATTCTCGATTTTACGCCAAGGCATATGCACGATTGGTATGGAAAAGCTAAAGCCTGTTCCCTTATGGCTATTGACATGATAATTGGATATCATGAGAATGAAGAAGATAATGAAGAAAGAAGACGCAAAATAATCAAAAGGGCCAAGAAATTTCTATACTTTGACTGGAGAGGGACACCGGTATGGGCAGTGCCCATGATTTGGAGAGGTTTAGGCTATAAGGTGCGTCATTCTATGATTGTTGATTTTAATGAGATGAAAAGAGAACTAGATGCAGGTTATCCTTTTATTATGAATTTGGCATGGGGAGATTATCCAGCACATACCATAACAATAATTGGATATCAAATTTGGGAAATTGGATTTAGAAAAGTTAAAGTATTGGTGGTAGCTGATGGGTGGAGCAATAGGATAAGATATATTGATTACAATGCTATGACTAGTATTTCTAGAGGGACATTAGCTTCGATAGTATTTGGAAGAAAAAAGGGATGATAAATCCATGTGTATATTTGGCAAATAGAATAAACTACAATTTATGGTCTCTCAAGACTATAGTCTTGAGAGACCATAAGTTCCTAAGTAAGAGAGAAAAGCTATGGGAACTGCAGTATATTTTGTATTCAGGACTGTAGCATGCTATGGTGAAATTGAGAAAAGGAGGGAAATATGGTAGAAATCGACAAAAAAATTGGGTTCATTGGGTGTGGCAATATGGCGGGGGCTATGATTGGTGGATTGTTGAAGTCGGGATTAGTAAAGTGTGAGGATATTATTGCTTCAGCAAGTAGCGTAAAAACCTTAGAAAATGTAAAAAAACTATTTGATATTAAGGTTGTAAAAGACAACGGTTCAGTGGTTAACAGCTGTGACATAATATTTTTGGCGGTTAAACCAAATATTTATGAAGCTGTTATTAGGGAAATAAAGGATTATAACCTTGAGAATAAGATTTTTATTTCGATAGCGGCTGGTAAGACCCTTGATTTTCTGGAAAAAGGACTTGGCAAAGATGCAAAGGTCCTCAGGACTATGCCAAATACACCGGCTCTGGCAGGAGAGGGAATTACAGCGATTTGCCCTAATAGAAATATTGATATTGAAGAATTAGAATTATTAAAGCAACTGATTGGTACATTTGGCTCAGTGGAAGTAATTGACGAAAAATTATTTGATGCTGTAGTAGCAGTTTCAGGATCTTCTCCAGCTTATGTCTTCATGTTTATTGAAGCTATGGCTGATTCGGCAGTTCTTCAAGGTATGCCTAGGCAACAAGCCTATAAATTTGCAGCTCAAGCAGTTTTAGGAAGCGCTAAAATGGTCTTGGAAACAGGTCAGCACCCAGGAGAATTAAAAGACATGGTATGTTCGCCAGGAGGAACGACAATTGAAGCAGTTGCAATGCTTGAGGAGAGAGGTTTTCGTTCTGCAGTTATTGAAGCCATGAGAGTCTGTGGGGAAAAATCTAAGAATATGTGATATTAAAGATAGGATTTACAGGTTAATAGTGCGTTAATTAATAGTTTTTATTGCATTTATAGGCATTTAGGCATATACTACAATAATAGTTTAAGGAGAGATGATAAAATACATGAGATTTGAAGAATTAAGATTATCCCAGGATGTGTTGCGAGGCATTGAAGACATTGGATTCGAAGAAATGAGCCCTATTCAAGCTGGTGCAATACCCAAATTGTTAGAAAAGAAAGATATTATTGGTCAGGCGCAAACGGGAACAGGAAAAACTGCAGCTTTTGGAATTCCTGTAATTGAGAACATAAATGCTAACGAAAATACTTTACAAGGTATAATATTATGCCCTACTAGAGAACTTTCAATTCAAGTATCTGAAGAGATTGGAAAGCTTGCAAAGCATAAAAGAGGGTTTAAAATATTGCCTGTATACGGCGGTGTAAGTATTGAAAGACAGTTAAAGGCTCTAAAGAAAGGTGTCCATTTAGTAGTGGGAACACCGGGTAGAGTTATGGATCACATGAGAAGAAAAAGTATTTCTTTTGAAAATGTGAAGTATGTTGTTTTAGATGAAGCGGATGAAATGTTCGATATGGGTTTTAGAGATGATATGGGATTTATCATCGACAAAACTCCCGAAGATAGACAGACTGTGTTTTTCTCTGCGACCATAGGCAAAGATGTTGTAAAGTTTTCAGATAAGTATCAAAGAAATCCTGAATTGGTTAAAATAGAGCATAAGGAATTGACGGTTAGCAATATTAACCAATACTATTTAGAACTTAAGCAAGATATGAAAACGGAAATTCTTTCTAGGATAATTGATGTGAAAAACCCGAAATTGACCATAGTATTTTGTAATACTAAGAAAAGGGTTGATGACCTAACAGCAGATCTTCAGTCAAGAGGGTATTTTGCAGATGGACTTCATGGGGATTTAAAGCAAAGCTCCCGAGATGTGGTCATGAGAAAATTTAGAGAAGGCACTATAGATATTTTAGTTGCCACTGACGTAGCTGCCAGAGGACTAGATGTAGACGATGTGGATATGGTAATAAACTATGATTTGCCTCAGGATGAGGAATACTACGTGCACCGTATTGGTAGAACGGCTAGGGCAGGTAGAAAAGGTACTTCCTATACTTTTGTGGTAGGCAGAGACATTTATAAGTTAAAAGACATACAGAAATACACGAAAGCAAATATAGAATATAAGGACTTGCCGACTCTTAAAGATATCAAGTTTATCTATGAGAATAAGCTTATGGAACAGATTAGAAGTGAAATCGAAAAAGAAGATTTAGGTAGATATAAAAGTCTTATTGATGCACTTTTAATTGAAGAATACTCCTCTGTAGATATTGCTGCAGCTTTGATAAAAATACAATCTGATAGTGGAAATTTAAGTGGGCACCAAGAGTTGGACATGGTGGACTATGGAAGAAAGTATAAGGGTCAAGAAGATAGCAAGGACAGAGGCAAAAACAAAAAAAGAGACAAGAAAAAAGGGAAAAATAAAGATAGAGCTCCTAGGGTATTTATCAATAAAGGGAAAATAGATAGAATCAGCAAGAGAAATATCCTACATGCTATTGCTAATGAAACTACCATTCCAATTAAATCGTTGGGAGATGTTTTAGTCTTAGACAAATACTCTTTTGTGGAAATGCCACAGGAATATTTGAAAAGATGTGTTCAAGAGCTGGATGGAACATTAATAAAAGGCAAGAGGGTATCGGTGGAGATTTCCACAGGTAGATAAAAAACAAACCGCCAACAAGATTTATTAATTTGAACTGAACCCCTAAATCCGGACAAGGATTTGGGGGTTCAGTTCAATCTGAGTTGGCGGTAATTTTATGCACTTTTTCTTTTAAATAGCAATTTCTTTTTTTGCTTTCCACCGTAATTTAACGTAGCTTTCCTATATTGTTTAGTGGACATTATAGCTGAGGCTATGGCAGTGAAAATTAGAATAATGAATGATAATGCCAACTGCCAAATAGGAACTACACCCATAGCATATCGCACAAACATTGTAAAAGGAGAGGATAGGGGAATAAAAGAAGCGATTACTACAGGAAATGAATCGGGTCTATTCAGGGCAAACATTCCAAATAAGAAAGAAACCACCACTGCCATGGTAACAGGACCTACTGCAGCGTTAACCTCTTCAATACGGTTTACAGATGCTCCAAGGGTTGCATATACATAAAGATACATTAAATAGCCTACGAAGAAAAATGCTGCATAGACTGCGAAAACTTGCCAAGAAAGTACGGAGCCGGAAAAGATGCTGTTGTCAGCTTTTAATAAATATCTGTTCACGATATTGCCAGCTATAGCACCTAATCCTGAAAATGACAGGCTGAAAATACTTATCAGGGCACCGGCCAACACTTTTCCTGTAATAAGAGAAGTGCTGGAGGTGGATGCTATTAGTAATTCCATAGTTCTATCGTTTTTTTCTCGAGCCACAATGGAAGAGATAGTAGAGCCAAAGACTATCAGTAAGATGTAAATGATAAAAATCATAACATAGAGTGGCATAAATAAAATAGCGTTATTTTTCCCAAGCAACTCTTCTGTTACTGAGAGTTCTTTATTTATTATGCCTTCTATTGAGTCAGCATCATAACCAGCTTTTAACAAATCTTGATTAATAACATATTGTCTTATGGGCTTTAATATATTGTCGTTATCATCGTTAATGCTCTTGTTATTTCTAACGACCTTAACTTGGTAATTAGATCCAAGAACTAGTCCCAGCGACACGCTATTATCCTGAATCGATTTTACAAATGTATCTTCATCTGTGGGGAAATTCACTTCTGCATTGTCTTTATATAGAGAGAGGATGTCTTTTTCATTCCATATATCGTCTTCAATTAATACGGAGTATCGTGGCGTATTTCCTGGCAGCAAGTTTTGAACCACATTGCCTGAGAAAAGGGTAGGCATAATAGTAGATGCTAGCATTGCAAGAAAGTAGATAATAGTAATAATCCAAATGCTCTTTTGAGATAAAAGCATTTTCATTTCGAATTTAAATACATTATTTATGTTTTTCATTGTCATCACCTACATATTTAATAAAGATTTCTCCAATGGAAGGTTCGTAATTGGCAAAAGATTTAATCACTACATTATCATCTAATAAGGATTTTAATAAAGTATTTTTATCTATGGAACCAAGCTTTACAATGCTTTTGCCACTGTATTCTTCCACTTCTACTTCAGGAACATTTAATGATAGGTAATCACGCAATTTATTAGGAGAAAAGTTTTCAGCTTCTATTATCAATCTTCCTTCACCCATGCTACTTCTTATTTCATCTATGGAACCTTTTAACACCACATTACCATCCCTGAGCAATGCAATATCCTTGCATATTTCGTCTACATAGCCCATCTGGTGAGAGGAAAAGAACATGAGTTTATTAGAGTCGAAGGTCTCCTTTATTAAATCCATGAGAACCCCAGAGTTAACAGGATCCAAACCGGAAAATGGCTCATCTAGAACGATAATATCAGGATCGTTTAATAGTGCCTGGCATATTTGTACCTTTTGTTGATTTCCTTTGGAAAGAATTTCCAATTTTGAGTTTTCATATTCTGATAGTCCAACCTTTTCTAGCATTTCCCTAGCAGAAGATCGCGCCTGCTTTTTGCTGGCGCCTTTTAGCATAGAAAAATAGATAAGTTGTTCTAAAATCTTTACCTTTTGATACATTCCACGCTCTTCAGGCAAATAACCTATTTTATATTCGGAGGGTTTAAAAGGTTTTCCGCCTATTAGTATCTCGCCAGCGCTGGGAAGGAAAATCTGCATTAAAGCTCTTATGGCAGTAGTTTTCCCTGCACCATTTCGACCTAAAAATGCCATAGGCCTACCTGGAATTACATCAAAAGTAATACCGTGTAAGACTTCTTTATTCCCATAGGATTTCTTTACGTTATTAAAAGACAATACTTCCATTTTTTCTCCTTATCCTATTCGTAGTAATGATAAAATCGACATTAATACGATTACTGTGCTATACTTTTAGTATAAATGAACTTAGATATTTCTTAACAATACTTGGGAAATATCAAAGACATTGTATCATATACTATTATTATTAGAAATATTATAAAATTGGAGGGAGAGTAATGGCAAGAATAATTGTTTGCGATGACGAAAAGGATATTGTTGACGCCATAGGGATATATTTGAGAGCCGAAGGTCATGAAGTACTAAAAGCAGATAATGGAGAAGATGCCATTAATATGCTAGATGAAACTGTAGACCTCTTAATAATTGACATTATGATGCCTGGAATAGATGGAATTAACGCAACATTAAAAATTAGAGAAAAATATTCTCTACCCATAATAATATTAAGCGCAAAAGGGGAATATGAGGATAGGGTATTAGGGCTCAATGTAGGCGCTGATGACTATGTGGTTAAACCATTTAATGGCATGGAATTAGTGGCTAGAGTTAACTCTTGTTTAAGAAGATACAATATTACAAATCAACAAGAGCAAGGGGATATGTTAAGAGTTAAAAACTTGGAATTAAACGATCGGACTAAAGAAGTGAGCGTATCTGGGACAAGCGTAAGTTTAACTCCATCGGAGTATAAAATTCTAAAACTATTGATGCAAAGTCCGAATAGAGTCTATACTTCGAATCAGATATATGAACAAGTTTGGGGTGAAGAACCTTTGGATGTTAAGAAAATCATCTCAGTTCATATGTCACACTTGCGAGATAAAATAGAAATTGATCCTAGAAATCCCGAACTGATTAAGTCAATCTATGGCATGGGCTATAAGTTGGAAGGTGATTAAATATGATGGAGCAGAAACGGAGTTTTCGGGAGAATGTAAAAAGGCTTAGGAGTCATATTTGGTACAAGTTGACAAATTATTACTACTTGGAAGAGATATATTATATGATATATTTCTTAGCCATAACAGTTAGTATTATTACTTTAACAGTGAGCTATAGCTATTCAGGATTAGGCATTATTTTAGAGCTGCTCATTTTGATTTTGATAGCCTCCACAATAACCTTAACATTCCTTGGGATTGCAGTATTTATAAGGCATATTAGAAAGAAACAATTAGCTGATAGATCCCTATTGATGCAAATTTGGAAAAACTTCGGCAATAGAAATGGAATGAAATTGGCCGTGCTATTGTCTTTGGGAATGTTCTTGCTAGTGGGGCCATTTAACGTTTGGGGAAATCCCGGTAAAGCCATGGTAGTTATTACAGGTGGAGGATTTGCATTAGCATTTTTCCATAGAAGCATAGAGATGCAGGTGTTGGAGCAAAATTTAAGGAGAATCATCACGGGGAAAGAGCTAGAATTACCAGATAGGATAAGCGATAGCACAAAAGAAGACTTGGTATCTTTAGCAGAACTGCATAAACAAGTTGAAGCTTCCCTAATGACTAGCATAAACTCAGAACGTACGAAAACTGAGCTTATTACTAATATTTCTCACGATTTAAAAACACCACTGACTTCAATAATAAATTACGCTGATATATTGCAACAGCCTGACTTAACTGAAGAAGAAGACAAAAGGTTCAAGGATGTTCTTAGACGAAATGCTGAAAGGATGAAAGTTTTAATAAATGATTTAGTATTTGCGACTAAGACCAATACAGGGAATTTAGAGATAATAACTTCGGAGCTAGAATTAAACGAGCTAGTATTGCAATGCTATAGTTTAGTAGATAGAGAATATGCAAAAAAAGATTTAGAATTGGTTTATGAATCTTCACATGATGCGATAATAATTGAAAGCGATGGAGACCATCTGAGTAGATTGGTAGAAAATCTGTTTAATAATAGTGCTAAATATGCATTAAATGGAACTAGAGTTTATGTAGATTCCACCTTTGAAGATAATAAAGCAACAGTATCTATTAAGAACATTTCAGAGCATGCCCTCAATATAAGCGTGGAAGAGTTGATGGAACGCTTTGTTAGAGGAGATAAATCTAGACATACAGAAGGTAGCGGATTAGGCTTGTATATTGCTGGTAACTTAGCTGAACTACTCGGAGGTAAGCTACTACTGAGCATAGATGGAGATTTATTTACAGCGAAACTGGTATTACCAGCTAAATCAGGAGAAAACGAACCAGAACCAAAAGACGATAGTGAAACTCCAAAGAAATCAAATGATTCTACAGACCAAAAAGAGTTATAGTAGTTAAATAAAGTGGGTTCTATAATATCCGTTGGGGATTTTACCCCCCTAACGATGGATAAAGAACAATTAATTATGATATACCAAAAATCTATAAAGTAGATATTGAACAAACAATTTTAGCTATATGAAAGGGGAACAAATGTTTCTATCTCGCGTGATTAATTTAAGCTTCAAACTCTGTGCAAGGTCCAATGTTGGGATGAAGCTTGTACAGAGTAGTCGTTTCTAATTTCATCCTCATTGGATTTTGTACTTAAAAATAAACCAATCAATTATTTTTAAGGAGATTATTCAATGAAAACAAAACACTATAGTAATTTTATTATATTTTGGGCATCGCAGACAGTCTCGCAATTGGGAAGTTCCATGACAAGTTTTGCCCTTATCATATGGGCGTTTAAACAAACTCATGAAACAATGACTGTTTCGTATTTAATGTTCTTTTCGTACTGCCTTATGTTCTGATAAGCTTATTCGCAGGTTCATTTGTCGATCGGCATGCAAAGAAAGCGATTCTATTATGGTCTGACACCATTGCTTTTTTGTGTTCAGCTACCATAGCGGGTCTGCTCTTATTCGGAAAGCTTGGCTTATGGCATATTTATGTTGTCAATATCCTAACGGGATTTATGCATTCTGTTCAATCTCCAGCCTCTGCTGTAGCCGTTGGATTAATGGTACCTGAAAGCAGAAGATCGAATGCAAGCGGATTAAATTCCTTATCTTCTTCTGCTTTAACCATTGTAACCCCTATGCTTGCAGGAGCAATCAGCTCATTATGGGGTCTAAATGGTATCAAAATTATCGATATGATTACATTTGCCTTTGCATTTCTTATGCTACTATTTTCGTTGATATACCTGAAGTCATAACATTCAAGAAGACTGTCAATGAGAAATTGTTTAATGGTTACAGAAAGGGAGTTCAATTCCTTTTAGAGCATCGAGGGATAGGATATTTAATGCTCAGTAGTGCTGTGCTTAATTTCTTTTCCCGTTTAACGTATGAGAATATTTTACCAGCCATGATTATTTCAAGAACTGGTGGTAATGATTTCGTCCTTGGAATCATCAGTTCCGTGCTCGGAGCTGGCGGAATCCTTGGCGGATTATTTGTTTCATTCTTTAAACTACCTGGTAAGCCAGTAAAGATATACTTTTTAGCCGCAGCTCTATCCTTTTTATTCGGTGACATTCTAATTGGACTAAGCCAATCCACTCCAGTATGGTGTTTGGCGGGCATTGCCGCTAGCTTTCCTATCCCATTTGTCATTGCTGTACATAATGTCATCATTTACAAGCTCATCTAAACCAGTGTACAAGGAAGAGTCTTTGCAGTGAGAAACGTGTTGCAGTATACGACCATTTCAGCAGGTATTTTCTTAGGCGGATTCTTAGCCGATTTTGTATTTGAACCGTTCATGCATTCAAAGAATCCTTTTGCACTTTTTTTACAGAATATTGTTGGTAGTGGAGCGGGGTCTGGAATGGCAGTGATGTTTCTTTGTACGGGAATACTTGGCAGCCTAAGCTGCTTCATTTGGTATAAAAACCGAGACATTAAGCACCTCGAGAAAATTTAAGATTATGCGGTGCAAGTATTTATATTTACCTCTGTTCCAAATTGCATTCCTCCTTTATTTCTCGAGCTACGCTCAAAAAACTTTATACAAATAAAATTGGTTCTATAATATCCGTTGAGAGTTTTATCCCCAACGAATAATATAGAACCTTTTAATACCCCCAAATCCTTGTCTGGATTTAGGGGTTCAGTTAATAGCTATTTTATCTGTTTTTTTATTCCATAACATTTGCTTTAGTTATATATTCTTGATATTTATTATGATTTGCAATAGCAAATGCAATAAGAAAAACTGAAACAATAATTGCCGCTATACCCAATACTATGTTCTTAAGGATACCAGGATTAGATATGTTTTGATAGAGATTATAAAGTAGATAGACTAAGAGTATGACTATTGGCTGAAGATAAGCGTTCCTAATATTTTTAAATTGTTGCGCTATATCAAAGTTACTTGTGAGCAGTGGCTCAGGAGTCGTCCCTTTATTTTCCACTATTAATATTTCTTTATTCAAATCACCAAATGAAGAAGCGATTTTTCCGGATCCTTTTGAGTAAAGCCTTAATTTAAACTTACCTAATGCAATATTACCTTGATTTATGGGAGCACGAAAAGTTTTAATATCACCATATTGTAACATGCTAAGATAATCGCGATTGCATCTAAGAGAATTTGCACCTATGAATTGCGTAGTATAAGAATACTGCTCGGGAGATTTTTCAAATTCATAGATAAAATTATTTACCGATTTAAGTCTATAACCTTTTGAAGCCATGGTATTTAACCATATCTGAATATCAGCGAAAGGATCTAAAAAGAATTTAAATTTTTTCATGGTAGTCTCCTTTAATAGTCTCTACAAGGTCTAATAATTTCGTAAGACGAATTTGTTCTCTCTCAACTTGCTCTTTTCCAACATCTGTAATTATATAATTAATACGCCGACCTTCCTTTGATGATTCCTTTATCCACTTTTTTTCCAACATGTTATTCAATGCGCCATAGAGGGTTCCCATTCCCAGCTTTACCCTGTTGTTTGTCAAATTTTCAATATGTAGTTTAACACCATAACCATGGAGTTCTTCATAGAGCGAAAGAAGTATTAATAAGGAAGTTTCCGTTAGTGCTCCACTTGATAAGTTATCTCTCATATCCCACCTCACTATATCACTAAACGTAGTATTATAGTATCATCGTTTGGTTAATAATGCAAATCAAACTTTTGAGAATACATATCATTATTAAGGGTATTTATTTAAATAGATTATTCTTGGTAGGGAGGTACTTATGAGCAAATTAATCAAAATATTAATAATATCGATAATAGCCTCGTTAATGTTAGCAAGTTGTTCCGGAAGAACTAATGCAGACATAGAGAAGCTAGACCATAATAAGAAGACTGTGACCGTAACAACATCATTTTTAGAGGACATGGTATATCAACTGGCTGGCGACCTAGTAAATATAAGGTTATTAATTCCTGCTGGAGAAGATCCTCATTTATATATTGCAAAGCCTAGAGACTTGGACAAACTAATGGACACCGATTTGGTATTATATCACGGTCTCCATTTCGAAGGGAAACTAGCTTTTGCACTGGAATCTATTGGCAAGGCAGTTTCTAGTGATTTCACTCCATCTGAACTGGGAGTGATGGATGATGATGGGGATGAAGTTGTGGATCCCCACTTTTGGTTTGATATAAAGCTATATAAAAAAGCAGTTCAAACAGCATCGTTGGAAATGATTAAGCTCTTACCCGAGCATAGAGAGATTATAGAGCAAAATACAAAAATATATCTGATGGAATTAGATAGACTTAATATTTCTTTAAAAGAAGATATGGATAGCATATTAGTAGAGCGTAGATTTTTAATAACACCACACGATGCTTTCAATTATTTTTCAAGGCAGTTTAATATTCCCGTAATGGCGCCACAAGGCATTGGCACTGATTCAGAAGTGGCAAACAAGGATATTGAAGAAACGGTGGACTTTATTGTAAGACATAAAATCAAGGCAGTTTTTGTGGAGTCTACTAGTGATCCTGCTCGGATGGAAAAGCTTAAAGAGGCGTGCAGACATAAAGGTCATGACATTATCGTGGTGAGTGGAGAAGGTAGGGAGCTCTTCTCGGATTCACTAGGGCCTAAGGGAAGTGTAGGGGACACTTATATAGATATGTATAAGCATAATGTCCAGTTGATTGTGGAAAATTTAAATTAAGTCGAGGTGATGTATGTGAAGGAAGTCATTGTGAAAGTAGAGGATTTAACTGTCGCTTACCATGATAAGCCAGTATTGTGGGATAATGATGTGAATATTGTGGAAAACAGCAGAACGGCAATTATAGGACCAAATGGTGCAGGAAAGTCAACTTTGATAAAAGGTATTCTGGGTTTGCAGAAAAAACTCTCTGGAGATGTTTTGATTATGGGGGAACCTTTTAAAAAGGTTCAAAAGCAAATAGCATATATACCCCAGGCGAACTCAGTAAATTGGGATTTTCCAACTACAGCATTAGATGTGGTATTAATGGGAAGATATGTTCATTTAGGTTGGATAAAAAGACCTACTAAAGAAGATAGATTAATAGCTAAAGCTGCTCTTGAACAAATGGGTATGGAAAAATATAGCAATAGACAAATTTCTCAGCTTTCTGGTGGACAAAGGCAAAGAGTATTTATAGCAAGAGCCATTGCTCAAGATGCAAAATTATATTTTATGGATGAACCTTTGGCGGGTGTAGATAAGATGACGGAAAATGTGATAATGGATTTTTTGAGAAAGGCTCAGGGTGAGGGTAAGACTTCGGTGGTGGTTCATCATGATTTAAAAACTGTAAAAGAATATTTTGATCATGTGGTTATTATTAATAAAATGGTAATTGCAGAAGGACCTGTGGAAGTGGTACTAACCAAAGAAAATTTGGAAAGGGCTGGAATGGTAGGTGATTTCCTTGTTTGATTTGGAAATATTATCTAGCTATTCTTTTCAAGTTGTAGCACTGGGGACTTTTATTATGGCTTTGGCAGCAGGCGCAGTAGGGTGCATTACTGTGCTTAAAGGGCAGTCTTTAATTGGAGATGCCATTGGTCACGCTTCTTTTCCAGGCATAATATTAGCCTTTATGTTATTTATGCAAAGAGATCCCATATTGCTCATGGCTGGAGCGATTGTATCGGGAACCGTGGCGTTTATAATGATTCAAGTTATACGGGCAAATTCCAAACTGGGGCTGGACTCGGTATTGGCGGTTGTCTTGTCTTCATTTTTTGGATTGGGTATGGTATTAAAAAGCTATATTCAAGGTAATCAGAGTTTTTCAGGGGCATCTCAATCGGGTCTACAAAACTATATCTTTGGACAGGCAGCATATATGCTAAAAGCCGATGTAAAGATTATTTTCGCCATAGCCATACCTTCCATATTATTATTGGTAATATTTTATAAAGAGCTGAAAGTTTTCGTTTTTGATGAAATATATTCAAAGACCATTGGATTTAGCTCCAAGCTATTATATGGAATAATAGTATTAATGACCATGGGAATTATAGGTACTGGGCTAAAGATTGTGGGAGCGATACTTATTTCCTCTATGCTCATAGTGCCGGCAATAACTGCCATGCAGTGGAGCAATAAATTTAATGTAGTACTTCTAATTGCAGCGTTGGTTGGGGGAATGTCATCTATTCTGGGAACGTATATATCTACGGTATTTCGAGGAATTTCAACTGGGCCCATGATTATATTAATCATGACGACATTTGCTTTTATTTCCTTGATAGTTGGACCTCATGGCATGATTGCTAATCTAAAGATGAGGAGAGATTTTCATGAGTCAAATTTTTGATATTTCAAACAATCTGTCTTCGGGACAACAAATATTATTGGTCTTAATAATAACTTCCGTTAGCTGCGCTATAATAGGTAGCTTTTTAGTGTTGCGAAAATTATCTATGGTTTCAGATGCACTATCTCATTCAGTGCTATTGGGAATTGTAGTGGCATTTTTTGTTACCAACGATGTAGCTTCCCCGTGGCTAATAGTAGGAGCAGCTATATTTGGTATATTTACAGTTATGGCAATAGAAGTTTTATCTGGATCTGGTATGGTGAAAAACGATGATGCCGTAGGAATAATATTTCCTTTATTCTTCTCTTTAGCTGTAATATTGATTACAAAATACGCTAGAAATGTTCACATAGATACAGATATGGTCTTAATGGGAGAAGTGATAATGGCACCGCTGGCGAAAATCACAGTAGCTGAAGCGACCATGCCAAAAGCGTTTCTGTATATGGGAATTATGCTCTTGATAAATGTAGTTTTCATTACTGTATTCTATAAAGAATTAAAGGTGAGCACCTTTGATGGGCAATTTGCCACTATTGCCGGATTTTCTTCTGTGGCTTTATTCTACGCATTGATGAGTCTTACGTCATTTACAACGGTGGTAGCTTTTGATGCTGTAGGTGCCATATTGGTGATTTCATTTTTAACAGCACCTGGTGCTTCTGCATATTTAATAACTAAGGATTTGAAATGGACTGTAATTTTATCAGGAATATTCGGTGCAGTAAATGCTATATTAGGCTATACTCTATCTATGAGATATAATGTATCCATGTCAGGCATGACGGCAACAATGGCAGGTATGACATTTTTGCTTACTTTCCTATTTAATAAAGATGGATATATCACCTCTATGATGAGGAAAATTCGAAATAGAAAAAACTATAGAATGGAAATACTAATAATGCACATTGGAAACCACATGGGAGAATCATGCGAGATTGAAGAGCTGGGAATACGTACTCTAGAGGACCACTTGCAGTGGAAACATGAAGATTTATTGTGGACAGTTGAAAGACTTATAAACCAGGGAATATTAAGGAAAAACGAAAAGAAAGAGATATTCCAGCTGACAGATAGAGGTTTTGATAAGTTTAACAAAATTAAAAAGAGTTATGGAATGTAAAAATAGTATTAAGGAGAATTGATTGAAAATAATTTCAAAAGGAGTGGCAAAATGAATTATAGCCCATATGAATACCCATTTGAATCTCGAAGGACTATGGTATACGGAAGTAGAGGAATGGTTGCAACGGGGCATCCACTGGCGGCTTCCGCTGGATTGCAAATTTTGCAAAAAGGTGGAAATGCAGTAGACGCTGCAATAGCCATGGCGGCATGCCTTACAGTGGTGGAACCTTGTTGCAATGGCCTTGGCGGCGATGGATTTGGAATTATACACGATGGTGAAAGACTTTATGGACTTAATGCATCTGGCAAATCTCCACAGCTATTAAATGGAGAAGAAATAAGGGCGAAAGGATATAAGTCCATGCCTTTACACGGATGGACACCAGTTAATGTGCCTGGAGTGGTGGGCGGTTGGATGGCAATGTGGGAAAGATTCGGCTCGATTTCCATTGCAGACATTATGGAGCCTGCCATTGAATATGCCCGTAGTGGAGCTGTGGTACAACCACAAACAGCAATTAACTGGAAAGAAGATTGGGAGTTAAAAAAACATTTTCTAAGTGACGAACTATTTCAGCCATTTATTAAACTATTTTCTATTAACGGAAAACCATATGAGGCGGGAATGGTTTTCAAAAGCGAAGAAATGGCTAGAACATTAGAAGAAATTGCTGACACCAAAGGTGAGAGCTTTTATAGAGGAAGACTGGCGAAAATAATTGATCAGCACTCAAACAAGACTGGTGGACTTTTAAGAGGTGAAGATTTAGAAGCATATCACCCACAATGGGTAGAACCAATAAGCTCCAATTATAAAGGCTACGATATTTGGGAAATTCCACCAAATGGACATGGAATTTCAGTATTGATAGCATTAGAAATAATAAAAGAGCTGAAGCTATCAGCCCATAGAAATGGACTTGATGTACACCGTCAAATTGAAGCCATGAAGCTGGCTTTTGCAGATGTAATGCAATATATTACAGATTCAAATTATATGAAAACATCTCCAAATGAATTGTTATCCTCTAGCTATATTAGGCAGAGGAAGGAGTTGATAGGAGAAAAAGCAATGGTACCAGTTGCTGGTAGACCAAAGTCTGCTGGGACAGTGTATATGGCTGCTGCTGACAAATCTGGAAAGATGGTTTCTTGGATACAATCGAATTACACCAATTTTGGGTCCGGGATTGTGGTACCTGGTACAGGCATTTCATTACACAATAGAGGATGCAACTTCACACTGGAACCTGGACACGTCAACGAGGCAAGTGGAGGGAAAAAACCGTATCACACGATAATTCCTGGGTTCATTACAAAAGAGAATAATGCAGTGGGAGCGTTTGGAATAATGGGAGCTTTTATGCAACCTCAAGCCCATGTTCAGGTAGTGTTAAATCTAATAGAATATGGATTAAATCCCCAAGCTGCACTGGATGCATGGCGTTGGCAGTGGATGGGAGGAAAGAAAGTCGAGTTAGAACCACAAGTACCTTTTGAAATAGCATCCGAACTTATGGATAGAGGGCATCATGTAAAATATAGCAAGTTTAGAAATCACATGGGTAGAGGACAGATTATTTTGAAAGATGGAAAAGGCATATTTGCAGGCGGGACAGAGCCTAGAACCGATGGTGCTATATTGGCATTTTAACTAATAAATATAAATAAACACACGGTACAGGATTTCTGTACCGTGTGTTTATTGAAAAAATATTATTACTCTTAATGTGGTGTATTAGAAAGCAGATTGTTTTTAACTTTCCAAAGTTTTTCAGATAAGTCTACTACATAGAAGTGCGGATTCTCTATACGTTTAATTTCTTCCCAGAAGCCATCAAGACTATTGGCTGTGTGGTTGCGAATGTCTAGAAGACTAGGGGAATCGTATATTCTCTCACCATTATTAAATACTTGAACTAACAATGGTTTTGTATAGTAGTTGGTGATTGTTTTACGCTTCCAAGTGTGAATGGGGTGGAAAAGTTCATATGGTTTAGATTCATCAATGACTTCATCAAATAGTGTAACCACGTCAGCTAGCGCTTTATTTGTGTTCTTGTCGAAGAATCTGTGAACTTGTTTGAAGCCCGGAGTAGTAATCTTTTCCACATTTTCGCTTATTTTTATAGTGGGAACCATTTTACCATCTTTTTCAAGAGCAGTTAATTTATAAACTCCACCGAAAATAGGCTCGCTTTGTGAAGTAATAAGGCGTTCACCTACACCAAAGGAGTTTACACATGCTCCTTGAAGCAAGAGGTTCTCAATGACGTATTCATCAAGTCCGCTGGAAATCATTATCCCGCAATCTTCAAAGCCAGCTTCATCCAATACTTTTCTAGCGGCTTTAGTTAAATATGCCATATCACCACTATCGATTCTGATTCCCTTAGGCCTATATCCTTTTGGCAGTAGTTCTTCATTGAAGACTTTTATAGCATTAGGCAAACCTGACTTTAACACGTTATAGGTATCAACTAATAGGAAACAAGAATCTGGGTAAACCCTGGCATATGCTCTAAAAGCATCTATTTCTGAAGGGAACATTTGCACCCAACTGTGGGCCATGGTTCCTGCTGCGGGAACACCATAGTCTCTGTCTGCCAACGTATTTGCTGTACCTAGGCAACCACCTATGTACGAAGCGCGTGCACCATAGTTGGCACTGGCAAATCCTTGTGCACGACGTGAGCCAAATTCAACTACTGGCCTGCCTTTGGCAGCACGAACGATTCTATTTGCTTTTGTTGCGATTAGTGTTTGATGGTTAATGGTAAGCAATATCATAGTTTCTAGCAATTGAGCTTGTGGAGCTGGTCCTCTTACGATGACAAGAGGTTCTTGTGGGAATACTGGGGTTCCCTCTGGAATTGCCCAGACGTCACATTCAAACTTGAAGTTGCTTAAATAGTTTAGAAATCTTTCGCCAAACATATTTTTGCTTCTCAAGAATTCAATATCTTCTTCAGTAAACCTCAAATTAGAAAGGTAGTCTATAACTTGATGTAAACCAGCAAGAATGGCAAATCCACCATCATCTGGTACTCTTCTAAAAAACATGTCATAATAGACAATTTGGTTTTCCATGCCATTTTCTACATAACCATTTCCCATGGTAAATTCGTAGAAATCAGCTAGCATAGTGAGGTTAGTATTATCACATCCTGTTTGGAAATTCATAATTCCCTCCTTAATTGTTATATTATTATTATATAACTATGAGATAGTAAAGGCAAGATAGACGTCAATTATTTGTCAAGCCATAATAAATATAAAAATGCAAATAAAGACAAATAAATAGGGACTTATCACTTATTACTAATAAACTTTACGTGATAAATCCCTATTATAACTCTTGACAACTACCCCAACCCGATGTTTTAGGCTCATTCACCATACGGTTATCAACTCACTTTCATATGGTTTCTATCCCGAAACCTGGGTAAAACTAGAACTGATTTTCACTGCATACTTCTGATAATCTAATTCTTATTTCTTTAATACATTTTAATGCTTTTGTTTCTATCGACAATATTTCTTGACTACTTTGTCGATTTGAACCCGTCTGTTTCTTATCGGATTCTAACTGATCGAATCCAAATTCTTCTCTGAATTCTTAAATTTGTGTTCTTTACTAATTAAGCTTCTTTACGCTTAAACATATTTGTTACTTAAACTTCTTTACTACTAGAACACTATAAAATCAGTATACCTCGCTCGTTCATTTCTTCTATCTCTTTATATAAAGGCTTTATCCGGTACTCCTTCGGGAAGAATACGAGAATCTTCTGATAAGGTGTTTCCCCGGCATATGCACGATTAAAGATCATGAAACAGAGCCACTTGAATGTTGGGGTCTGTAGTTGTCAAGGTCCTTACCAAGATAACCTTCCTTGGTAATACCATTATACCCACAGATATTTTCTTAAAACACAAAAATTAAATAATTTATAAAATTTTTTATAATTTTTTTAGTGAGTCTAAGTTTTCAAATATTGAAAGAAGGGTGATATTGGAGAATATAGAAATTATCAATAATACAAAAGACGATATAGACGAAAACAATAATATGGCTAAGCTAGTGTTTGTAATACATTTAGTTTTTTCTAACTCTATGTGGGGAAAACTATGCAAAAGCCTGTAGATGCTCCAATTGACCTTTGAATCCCCATCAACTATAATCGACTAAGGAGGCGATATAATGAAAAAATATGTAAAGGTTCTTAGTTTGCTACTTATGATTCTTCTTGTATTTACTGCATGTGGCGCACCTGTAGAAGATGCGGCAACTCCCAGAAAATGCGGAAACTGAAGAAACTGTAGAAAACAAAGAAGACGAGCAGGCACAAGAGGCTAAGGACGACTTTAAAGCACAGATTAGCTTTAGTGGATCTTCAACTTTAGCACCTGTAATCAGCAAAATTTCTACTAACTTTATTGAAGAATATACAACTTGGGATAAAGTTGATTCTTCATTGCCAGAGGAAAACATTACTATTTATGTTTCTGCAGGTGGTTCAGGAGCTGGAGTCAAAGCGGTATTAGATAAAGTAGCGGATTTTGGCATGCTAGCAAGAGATATCAAGGATACGGAAAAAGAAAAAGTTGAATCCTTGCAAGCTTTTACACTTGGCATTGATGCTCTGACGGTTTCTGTTAACCCTGAAAATGGAATTATTCAAGCCAAAGAAGGCAATCTCACCAAAGATGAGATAATAAAAATATTCTCAGGCGAATACGAAAAATGGAGCGATGTAGATCCTTCTCTTCCAGCGGAAGAAATAGTAATTGTAACAAGAGACTTAAGTGGTGGAGCTCATGAAGTGTTTCAAAAACAGATTATGGGCGATGTAGAAGTGAGCAAAAACTCCATTCAAGCACCTACCATGGGAGCTCTTGTATCTAAAATCATTGAAAACCCCAATGCAATAGGATATGCTTCATATGGAATAACTAATCAAAATGAAGGAAAATTAATTCCCCTAAAAGTAGATGGAATTGAGCCGACTAAGGAAAATATCATAAGCGGAACTTACTATATCACTAGACCTCTTATCATTTTGAAAGACGGAGAACTAACTAAGACAGAACAAATTTTTGTAGACGAACTACAATCCGAAGCTGGACAAAAGGTAATAGAAGATATGGGCTTTATTCCATTTGAGAAATAATGGAATTGAAATAAGTGGGGGCTACTTTTAGTTGCCCCCTTTTTATTGGGAGTATGCGATGGTGAATAGAGCATTTAAGACTTCAATATATTTCTTTACAGCTATAACAGCCATCTTGTTAGCTGTATTGTTAGTATTCTTATATAAAGAGGCGCATCCGTTTTTCGTCAATCATGGTGTATTTGATTTCATTTTTGGAAGCGATTGGAATGCTAGGGATATTAACGGTAGTTTTCAAATATTCAATATATTAAAAGGTAGTTTTTATATCGCATTTTTAGCGTGTATAATATCTTCCCCCCTAGCGTTCGGAGTATCAATATATATTTGTTTTTATTCTCCGCAGAAAATTAAGAAGATGCTATTATGGACCATTGGTCTTTTAGCAGGGATACCTTCAATAACATACGGATTCTTTGCGCTGTTTGTAATTGTGAAAGATTTGGAGAAACTATTTTCCATGTCTGCAGGAGAGTCGGTTTTGGCAGGAGCAATAATACTATCTATTATGATATTGCCTTTTTTTGTGTCTACTTTTGTAGAAACACTTGAAATAATAAAGTTGAAATATGAAAAGGACTCTAACTCTCTTGGCGTATCAAAAGAATATTTTATTAGAAAAGTTGTCATCAGAGAGTGCAGATTTTCCATGGTCACTGGATTTATTCTAGCTTCAGCTAGGGCGGTAGGCGAAACTATGGCGGTTATGATGGCCATAGGCAATACTCCTTTAGTACCTAAATTACTTGGTAAAGCCCAGACGATACCGTCGTTAATTGCCTTGGAAATCGGGATGAGTGAAGTTGGGAGTGAACACTATTCAGCCCTATTTGCTGCAGGGTTTGTGCTATTATTGCTAGTGTTGGCTATAAACCTTGTGTTCTTTGTTTTAGTTCAAAAAAGGAATAATAAATATGGTAAAGTATAAAGATTGGCTTATTAAGGTGTTTATCTATTTAACGCTTATTGTAGTTCTAGCGATAGTTTTTAGAATAGCATACTTTATTGTTAAAAATGGGATAAATGAACTTAATATAGATTTTTTATTGGATAATCCAAAGGGTATGCCTTTAGGTACTGAAGGTGGGATAAAAAATGCAATCCTGGGTTCGTTTGCATTGATGGCATTCGCCATGATTTTTTCTGCTATACTAGGCGTTAGCTGTGCAATGTATAATGTAATATATTGTCAATCCAAAGCTATACATACAATTATTTCTTTAACTGTACAATGTATATCTTCAATTCCATCAATTATTTTAGGATTGTTCGTATATGGATTTTTTATTGTAAGTCTAAATGTTCCTACCAGCTTATTAACTGCTAGCATAACATTAGGTCTAATGGTATTTGCGTTTGTAGAAATAAAGATAGAAAAGGCTATAGAAGATGTAGACAGGCAATTTATTAAGGATAGCCACTATCTAGGAGTGGATAATACCTATATGAGCAGAAAGCTAATATTACCTTTGATTAAGGAAAATATTATCACCACATCGATTTTAGCGGGGAGCTATGCAATAGGAGCTACGGCACCGATTATGATGACAGGGGTAGTATATATGGCCGATAGTCCAAGGAGCTTATTAAAACCAGTTATGGCTTTGCCTTTTCACTTGCATATGCTGTTGAGCCAGGCGGTAAAGGTTGAGAAAGCATATGCCACGGCGTTGGTGCTGATTATTATTTTAATAATTTTACATGTGGTATCAGAGCTTATTATGAGAAATATTGGAGGGGTTATTGTTGAATATTTTAGAGCTAAAAAATCTTAATATCTCATATAAAGAAAAGGTCATATTGAGAAATGCTAACTTGGGAATTGAACAGCACAGCATAGTCTCTATTATGGGCAATTCAGGATCTGGGAAATCCACGCTATTTGCAGCGATAAATGGTTTTTTGGAAGAGCAAGGTGGTAGTTATTCAGGGGAGATATTATTTAATAGTAAAAATATAAAAGCATTTAAAACAGCTGATTTGAGAAGAACGATATCTACGCTGTTTCAAGATTCTAAACCCTTTGATTTATCAATAGAAAAGAATCTCACATATGCCATGGAGTATTATGAGGGAAAGGTGTTAAATAAAAAAGACAGGGTGCGGGAACTGCTTACTATGGTCAACCTTTATGATGAGGTTAAGGACAACATTCACATATCAACTAGAAAATTATCAGGCGGGCAAAAACAAAGACTGTGCATAGCTAGAATGCTGACGACAAATCCGGAAATATTAATATTTGACGAACCATTTTCTTCTCTGGATAGAAAGAACACTTTAATAATAGAGGACTTGTTAAGGCAATTATCAAAAAAATACACCATATTATTGTCTACTCATAATGAAGAACAAGCAGAGCGAATATCCGATAAAATTGTGAGAATAGATGATTTTGAGCTCAAAGGAGTTAAATAAAGTAATAGGAAATTGCATATTAATAGAACCCATATAAAAGGCGTTACACATTTGTGTAACGCCTTTATACAGCCAATTAAATAACAACTAATTATTATTCTCCTGGTAAAATTCCGATGGAGCTTAAGAAAATAATAATCATAACGATAGGTGCAAGATACTTGATAATCATGTAGTATACGTTTTTTAGTCCGAAAGTAAGAGTACCTTGGTTTGTAAGTTCATCCATAATATCTGATTTCTTATATGCCCATCCAAGGAATATTATTTCAATAAATGCGGCTATAGTCAGCAGATAGTTTGCTGTAATATAGTCTAAGAAATCAAATAATGTCTTTCCAGCAATTGTAAATCCTGACCATGGACCGTTGGATAAACTACAGAAAACTGCAACAACTGTTATTAAGCCACCTGCCAGCCAAGTTGCTTTTTTTCGAGGTAAGTCCATACTCTCAACCCCATAAGCTACAACTGCTTCTAGTAGTGAAATAGTAGAAGTTAAAGCTGCTAAAGCTAATAGCAGGAAGAAAGCTATTCCGAAAAGATATCCACCAGGCATAGATGGGAATACGTTAGGAAGTGTAATAAATACAAGACCTGCTCCTTGACCTGGCTCTAATCCAAATGCGAATACAGCTGGGAAAATTGCAATTCCTGAAAGCAATGCAATTAGAGTGTCAAAAAAAGCAATGTTCAATGTTGATTTTGGAAGAGAGTCTTTTCTGCTTACATATGATCCATATGTAACGATAATTCCCATTCCCAAGCTCATGGAGAAAAATGCGTGTCCCAATGCAGCTAAAAAACCGCCTAGAGAGAATTTAGTGAAATCAGGATAGAATAGGAAGCGAAGACCTGCCATACCTCCTTCCAAAGTTAAACCTCTAATATCTAATAAAATAACTAATACTAATAATACCGGTATAAGTACTGATGAGACCTTTTCAATACCACCTTGAACTCCTGCTCTAACAATTGTTATTGTCAATAGCATAAATACGATTGTCCAAAAGATTGGTTTGATTGGAGAGCTAATGAATGTTGAGAACATTGCAGCTAATTGATCAGGTGATTGACCTACAAAACTATTAGTAGCGGCTTTATAAATATATTCCAAAGTCCAGCCAGCAACAACAGCGTAGAAACTCAATATCATAAAACTTGCTAAAACTCCAATTACCCCTGAGATATACCATTTTTTTCCAGGAGCTAAATTTTTGAAAGAACCTACGGAGTCAGACTGACCACGACGGCCAATAACCAACTCACTCATCATCAATGGAACTCCAATTATTACAACAATTGCTAAATAAACTAATAGAAAAGCACCGCCGCCGTTCATTCCAACGATATATGGGAATCTCCAAATATTTCCCAAACCTACAGCTGAACCAACAGCAGCCATAATCATTCCAAACGTACTATTAAAACCTTCTCTGTTTTCCATACTACCTCCTTATTGTTATAAAAATGTCTTGATTTAGGCTGTACATCTACCACTATAACACAAAGTGTTTAAGGCACTCAAGGGTTGAGAAATAAATTAATTAATAATCAATCATGTAATAATATTAACAATTACAACGGATGTAGAACTTCTGGTATTTAGATAGTAAATTGGGTAAAAATACCAAAGCTGGATAAATTTCAACAAAAATATAGAAGGAGTTGTGAGTATGGGCTTTAGAGAAGCGTTAATTAATCGAAGGAGTATTTATGCAATTGGGAAAGATAGAGTTTTGGGGAAAGAGAAGGTTGAAGGCATTGTCAAAGACGGGATACTTCACATTCCCAGCCCGTTTAACGTTCAAAGTAACAGAGCAGTTGTTCTATTTGGAGAGAAAAGCGATGAGTTTTGGGATAAGCTAATAGAAATAATGAAAGGTATGCTAAGCCCGGACAGGTTTCCAGCTACAGAAGAGAAGCTACTAGGGTTTAAAGCAGGATATGGAACGGTGCTGTTCTTTATTGACGATGCTGCCATAAATGAGCTTAAAGACAAGTTTCCTCTATATGCACATAACTTCACGCCATGGTCAGAGCATAGTCAAGGAATGCTTCAATACTATATATGGGCAGGATTAGAGGCTGAGGGGTTAGGAGCGAATTTACAACATTACAATGAGCTAGTAGAGGAATTTGTGAAAGAAAAATATCCAATAAAAGAGGGTTGGAGACTTACTGCACAGATGCCTTTTGGAAAAGCATTAGAAAAAGCAGGCGAAAAAGAATTTTTACCAATAGAAGAAACGTTTGTTTCTTTAGGTGAATAATTGATAATGATATCTTATTACACCCCATGGATTTTATCCATGGGGCATTTATTTTGTATAATTTTAAAAACAAACATGCATTTTGGAGAAATTGCTAAAATTTATATAAAATATTATTATTTATACACCAGGCTCAATGCCTGATATTTTCTTACTTATAGGGATTATAAATTAGACCATCGTTACAAAATAGCCGTTTAGAAAATGTTAAGCACAAACAGCTATTGAAATATCCGCATATTATGATGAAATATCCACTATCGAAGTATTGCTATATTGAACATGAAAAACCATTCAATAATGGAAGAAATATTAGGAGGAGCAATGGATAAAACGTGGTATTTAGAAAATCTAAAAAGGAAAATGGGACCGTACTACGATATCCAGGAGGATGTTGCTCACAATGGATATTTATGTGATATATATGCCAGGTTTTTTATTCGCAATGAACGCTATATAGCAACCAAGAAGGCTGTTATCTATGGTGTGGAAAAGAATCAACACATATTTGTTAAATACGTCCCTAAAATAGGGGTTGAAGAATTGAATCATCTGACAGAACATTTAGATTATGTGGTCAATAATTGGGTTAAACCTAGTGAGGACCATATGTCTACGTTTGTCAGGGGCATTCTAGTAACTGATGGCATCATTGAGACAGCTGCGGCAGAGCAGGCGAAAAAATACAAATGTGAAAAAAGTTATTTTTTCGGAATCCAAGGCTGGACTTATGGTGGAATAAATCTGGTGGATCTTAATGATTCATCAAACTGTGTCCACAATCGCAGAGGAAAGGAAGATTTGCACTTTTTTGTGATTGAGGATAAATAAATGTTAAGGAGGAAAACATGAATTCATTAGTTTTAGTTGTAGTTGCAATTATTCTATTTGTTATTGCTTATAAGACCTATGGTACTTACTTAGGTAAGGCATGGGGCATTGACGCCAAAGAAGAGACACCTGCTCACACGATGGCTGACGGTGTTGACTATGTCGCATCAAAACCTCAAGTACTTTTAGGACACCACTTTTCATCTATTGCTGGGGCAGGCCCGATAACAGGACCTATCCAAGCTGCTATCTTCGGGTGGCTACCGGTTGTTCTGTGGATAATTATTGGAGGTATCTTCTTTGGGGGAGTCCATGATTACGGTTCTATTACCGCTTCTATGAAACACCGTGGAAAGTCCATTGGTGTAATTATTGAAGATTATATGGGCAAGTCCGGAAAGAGATTGTTTAGCGTATTTGCTTGGTTGACATTGTTATTGGTAGTTGCAGCGTTTACTGCTATTGTAGCTAATACTTTTATCGCAGTTCCAGCGGCAGCATCTTCATCATTGATGTTTATCATATTGGCGGTAACATTTGGTTATGCAGTATATCGCAAAGGGGTTAACCTAGGAATTGCAACTGTATTTGGAGTTATTGCGCTATTTGCATGCATTTGATTAGGACAAATATTCCCATTGTCATTAAGCTTTAATACCTGGGTAATTATTCTTTGTGCTTATATTTTCGTAGCGTCTGTAATCCCTGTTTGGATATTACTTCAACCTCGTGATTATTTGAACTCATTTTTACTTTATGCAATGATGGCCGGTGCAGTAATCGGATTAATAGTTTACCACCCAACTTTAGAGATGACACCATTTGTTGGTTTTACAGTTGAAACTGCTTCAGGAGCAAAGCAATGGCTTTTCCCAATGTTATTTATCACAGTAGCATGTGGAGCTATTTCCGGATTCCACTCTCTAGTAGGATCAGGAACAACATCTAAGCAGATTGATAGCGAGAAAGACGCAAAGCTTATTGGTTACGGTGGTATGCTTATTGAGTGTCTATTGGCTATTGTAGCAATTATTACAGCAGCATATGTTACTAAAGACAGATTTGGAGAATTGCTTGCTAACGGTGGACCTGTAAACGTATTCTCTGACGGAGTTGGATTTTTCATGTCAAAATTCGGAATTCCTTTTGAAGTTGGTAAATCATTCGTCTCTTTAGCGGTTTCTGCATTTGCATTAACATCATTGGATACAGCAACTCGTTTAGGACGTTTTATCTTCCAAGAGTTCTTTGAAAAAGGAGAAGGACAACCTCAACCTGTTATTGCTAATAAATATGTAGCGACAACTGTAACTGTAGCAATTGGCGGATATATGGCACTAGGTGGATATCAGTCAATTTGGCCAATCTTCGGATCAGCTAACCAGTTATTAGCAGCTTTAGCGCTATTGGCGTTGGCTGTATGGTTAAAAACCGTAGGTCGTTCCAACAAGATGTTTATTTTCCCGATGATATTTATGTTCTTAGCAACATTAGCAGCTTTGGGAATCCAGATTAAAAACAATTTGGGATCAGGTAATGTAATGATGATGATTCTTCCAGCAGTATTATTTGTACTTGCCTTAATTCTTGCGTATCAAGGCGTTAAGGTGCTAAGATCTAGTAATGACTAAAAAAGCTAAGCGGTCAACATTATAGGCGAAAAAAACACCCGGTGAACAATCTGTTCAGCGGGTGTTTTTATGTTGGTGTTGGATGGAGAGATTGAATAGCTCCGAAATGGGGGCGGAGTAATTGTATGAAATATATTACTCATAGTTTACGATTGATATATAACTTGAAAGTTATAAGTCGAACCAATATGATAATAATTAATTACAAAAAGATTTCTTACAACTAAATAAATAATAATGATAAGGTGGTGTTCCCAAAGTTCTTTAACTTCTGGAACACCACCTTAAACTATCTTATTCTACAGCTTTCAAAGCTTCAACCATATCTAAGTTCTTCAATTTTTTACTCATTATTAACTCGACAATTATCGTTATTGCCATGGTTATCAATGCAGACATTACAAAAGGAACATAAGATGGCCTTGGGTCTAACATAGCATCGTTTGCGGTAGTCACCTTTAGAATGGCCTGGTGTAGGCCTGCCCCTGCTCCAAAGCCTACAATTATTCCTATGATAGTAAGCCCCCATATCTCTCGGAATATATATTTGGTTAACTCCAAATCATAAAACCCCAGTACTTTAATGGTACATAGTTCTCTAATACGCTCTGCAACGTTAATACTTGTCAAGTTGTTAAGAACTATTGAAGCCAAAGTCATGGATAGCAATATGATTATTATGACCACGAGCTTGATCGCCTTTAAATAGGCTGCTGTAACGTTTTTCATATAAGAAAAATCTAATGTGGCCATGACTGATTTGTTATTTAATAGAGCCCTTGTAATTCGCTTAGCTTCTTCTGGTGAATCTGACTTAAAATCTATCAAGTGGGAATTTGGATTTTTTGGTGCTCCGTTAATCTCTTCAAATGCTGCTTTTGACATATAAATATAATGGGAAGCATAATTCTCAGTTATGCCGATAACTTTTGTCTCGAAAATTTTTCCATCTAAGTTTTCCCACTTTATCAAATCGCCAACGGATACTTTTTTTAATTTAGCCAGTTTTTCTGTGATAATGGCCCCTGTATCTTCTAATAGTAGCTTTTCACCAGTAGATCTTTTTCTTAGTGTAATGAGATAATCAAAGTTGTTTTTCTCTGTTACCAGGAGATTGGCTGAAATGGGCCTAGAATCTGTAGGCAAATCAATAGTTATGGGTTCATAGTAAGCTCCGGTAAATTGGCTGATATTCTTATCGGAAGCCAGAGTCCCTATATAATCCAAGTAACTGTCTTCTCCAAAATCCTTATCATAGATTGCTAGTAATTCTGGTTTAATCAATTCATCATATTGCTTAACAATAACTCCTTGCAGAGAACCTTGCATAGCAAATCCTAAATACAACAGTGCTGTACAACCAATGATACCAAATATGGTCATCAGCATCCTTTTTTTGTATCTGAAAATATTTCTTGCTGTCACCTTATAGGAAAAGCTCATTCGATTCCAAAGTGGTTTTATTCGCTCTAAGAAAATTCTAGCTCCAATCTGCGGTAGTTTAGGACGCATAAGCGTGGCAGCGTTTTCTTTTAGTGATGAGCGAACTACTAGATAAGCCACTCCCCCTGTAGAAAGTAGCCCCAATCCTATTCCCAATAAAGAGGGCCATAGGTAGAAAGGGGGAGTAGCAGGAGCTAAAATGGTATTAGTAGAATATGCTTTTATTATCATAGGAGCCAGGAGTAGATGACCTCCGGCAACGCCAATTAATCCTCCTATAATAGAAGCTGAAGAGCCATAGATTAGGAATATGTTAGCAATAGATTCTCTCTCGTACCCAAGAGCTTTTAGTGTTCCAATTATTCCTCGTTTCTCATCTACCATCCTCGTCATAGTCGTTAAGCTTACTAATATTGCGATAAGGTAGAAAAATACTGGGAAGATATAAGTCAAGTTCACAACCCTAGATGCGTTGTCATAATAGTCGTACATAGGAGTGTTAAACCTGGTGCTTACAGTGATAGCTGGTGATTTAAGACGCTTTAACGTATCCCTAGCTGACTGCAAGTCCTTTTCGGCGTCAGCTATCTTTATTAGCGCATCTAATTCTTCTGATTCAAAAGTTAGCTTTCCTTCCATATAGTCGGAAATTCCTTTTTCCAACTTAGCTTTAGCATCCAAAAGTTTCTTAACGCCGGATTTTTCTTCCTTTGTAAGCTTGACTTTAGCATCATCTATTTCCTGTAATCCCTTGTCATAGTCTTCCTTTCCTTTGTTCCATTTATCAAGACCCGATTGGTATTCTGATCTAGCATCGATTAATTCTTGTTCTCCTGAAGTTAACTTGTCTTTTGCCTCTCCAAGTTCTTTACGACCTGCATCTAGCTTCTCCTTGCCTTTGGCCAGCTCCAACTCTCCGTCTTCTAGCTCTAGTCTACCAGCCTCTAGTTTAGCTTTTCCTTCTTCTAATTGAGCGAAGCCGTCCATTAACTTTTGGTGAGCGCCGTTCAACTCGGCTAACCCGGCGTTATACTCAGCTAAACCTTGCTGATATTGAGCCTCGCCTGCCTCCAGCTGTGCTTCTCCTGCTGCCAGTTCAGCTTCTTTTACGGCTATTTCAGCCAATCCTTGCTCTGCCATAGCAACTCCAGCTTGTGCAGCAGCTATGCCAGCATCAATAGCACCTGCTTGTGCGTTCAACTGAGCTTGTTGAGCGTTTAAGGAAGCGAGGGATTCCTCGTAATCGGGATCAGAAGGATCCAATGCATCAATTGAAGCTTGAATTGCAGCTAACTGTGCAGTCAATTCAGCTTTTTGAGCATTTAGAGCATTAAGTGAGGCTTGAGCTTCTGCTAATCCCGATTCAGCAGTTGCCTTGGAGATTGCCAACAATGCTTTACCAGATTCTAACTCTATGCGAGATGCATCTAGTTTGATTTTTCCCACATCTAATTCAGCTTTTGCGGCTACTAGCTTAGCCTTGCCTTGATTATATTCTTCTAACCCCTGGTTTAGCTTTGCTTCGTTTTCTATTATTTCTGCCAGGCCTTGTTCGTATTCTATTTTGCCCTGTTCTATCTTAGCAACACCATCGTTATACTCTTTTTCTGATTCAATAAATTTTGACAAACCATCTTCATATTCTTTTTTACCCTTTTCAAACTCTGCCTCTCCGTCGGCAAGTTCCTTTGCACCTGACTCCAGTTCTTTTTTACCTTTATCAAGATCCTTAGCTGCGGTATCTAAGTCCTTCTCACCTGAGGCTATCTTGTCTTTAGCTTCTGCAATTTTATTTCTAAATTCACTTTGTCCAGAGCTATAGTCAACCTTTCCTTTTTCGATATCCTTAAGCGCATCGTCCAGTTCAATTTGTGCATCAGCCAATTCCTTTTTTGCATCCAGAACTTTTTTTTCTCCGTCTGATATAGAGTCAAGAATTTCTTGCTGAACACCTTGGAGTCTATCATCTTTAGTAGCAGTAAATAGAGTTTTTAGCTCTGAGGATTTATCTGTTACAGTTTTTTGATAAATGGAAGAAGCAGACGAAACATCCTTTAATTCCGGGTAATCTATTTTGGCAAAACTGTAATTATCCATTTCAAATGCTTCTAGGAGAACATATGCAAATCCATTTAAACTACCTGTGCCAACTAAACTGGAGCCTTTTTGTGAGCTGTTCATATAGTCCATGGAATGAGCATATCCAACGACAGTAAAATTATATGATATTAAATCATAATCGCCTTCTTCGCGTAGTCCCACCTTATCCGTTTCCTTATGGAATGTGATTACAGATTTAATAGGGTATTTATCGGCTAAATCCACATCTAAAATAATCTCGTTTTTTTCAACAGGAAGTCGACCGTTAACAACAGTGGGAACACTTATTGAATTACTAAGGGATTCAATTCTTATTACGTCTTTATTAGTAGTGACTAAATCTTTAGAATATCCGAATTCAACTTCTGAATTCCCAGCAAAATCAACAATTACCTTTTTATCATCTTCGTTTAATCCATATGTAGACTCTAATTTCAAATCAAAAGTCTTTTCTTGAGCTATTGCTTTGTCCGCAGTAGCTCTCATTATAGGTGAGGTTATCATCAATCCGACCAGCACAAACACCCCAATGGCTATCATGCCCATTAGGGATAGGTATCTACTATAGCTGCTGACAATTTCTCTCAACAAGACTTTGTTAATACCCGAAACTTTCATATTATGCCTCTAATCTAAAATAATACTACCATTGAATTTCATCTAAAAGAGCCGGTTTTTCGTTAACATACATATTTCTAACCTGAGCATCATTAATCTCTATAACTCTATCAGCAATGGGTGTAATTGCTGAGTTGTGAGTGATTACAATAACCGTAGTATCAGTTTCTTTACAAGTAGCTTGAAGTAGTTTTAAAACAGATCTACCTGTGTGATAGTCTAATGCTCCAGTAGGCTCATCACAAAGCAGTAGCTTTGGATTTTTTGCCAAAGCTCTAGCAATTGCCACACGCTGTTGTTCTCCGCCGGATAGCTGTGCAGGGAAGTGGTCCATCCTATCCTCCAGGCCGACTGCAATAAGCACTTCTTCAGCACTTCTAGCATTCTTAACTATTTGTGAAGCTAATTCAACGTTTTCTAAAGCGGTTAAATTAGGTACTAAATTATAGAATTGAAAGACAAATCCGATGTCAAAGCGCCTATATGATGTCAACTCACGAGGAGAAAGGAAAGCTATATTTTTTCCATCTACTATTACATCTCCACTATCGTTTCTATCCATTCCACCTAGTATATTTAGCACTGTAGATTTTCCTGCACCACTGGGACCCACAATAACTACGAATTCGCCTTTCTCAATGGAAAAGCTCACTCCGTTATTTGCAGTAATAATAGTGTCACCCATTTGATATTGTTTTACATTATCTATCATTTCAACAAAAGCCATGTTAACCGCCTCTCTTGCAAGTTGTACTGTAATAATTGTACTTATTATTAATTTACCCTATTTCATTAGGTAATAACAAGAGGAGAATTGATTAAAGGTCGCTTAAGGTAAGCTTATGATAGTTTAACAAGTTGTTTGAAAGAGCTACAATAGTAAAAGATTCCGTACTTATTAAAGGGTTGACGAAAATATGGAACTGGGCTATAATATAATTCTGTAATCCGGAGAGATGGTTGAGCTGGTTGAAGGCGCTCGCCTGGAAAGCGGGTATACGTTAATAGCGTATCGAGGGTTCGAATCCCTCTCTCTCCGCCATTATAATTTTTGCCATGCTAGATGGGGAGGTAGCGGTGCCCTGTACCTGCAATCCGCTAAAGCAGGATTGAATTCCCGATCTAGGGCCAATATTGTGGGGCTTGCCCCGAGTAAGTAGCGTTGACGGTTGGGTCCAACGCAACAGAAACTTATGAACCTCGTCAGGACCGGAAGGTAGCAGCGATAAGTAGGCCCTTCTGTGTGCCGTTGGGGAGCCTAATCTGAGCCGGCTGTTCGGGTTCCACCCGGAGTTTTGGTTCGAAATTGGGTGCATGGCTACATAGAAATAAAAAAGTTCTCGATTATTCGAGAACTTTTTTGTAATCTAATACTAGTTATTATTAGTCTTTTTTGTAATCGAGTTTGTGATCAAAACGTCTTTCATATTCTTCTGCCAGCTCTGGTCTAAAGTCAGGGTGAGCAATGTTTATTAAAGACTCTGCTCGTTGTCTTAAAGACATTCCCTTTAGCTTTGCGATACCATATTCAGTAACGATATACTCTACATCGTTTAAAGAAGTGGTAACCGTTGCCCCTTCAGTTATAAAGGGCTTAATTTTCGAGAATTTTCCTTTAGCAGTAGATGGCATAGCGATAATACTTCTTCCACCTTTGGACCATGCAGCACCTCTTACAAAGTCAACTTGTCCGCCAACGCCGCTAAACTGTCTTAGTCCAATGGAGCTGGAAACCACTTGACCCATTAAGTCTACTTCGATACATGAGTTAATACAGACCATATTATCGTTTTGTGCAATAACTCTAGGATCGTTTACATAATCAACTGAAAGTAGTTCGAACTCAGGGTTATCATCTACAAAATCATAGAATTCTTTAGTCCCCATTAGGAAAGTAACAACAGCTCTTCTGTTGTGAAAGTTTTTAGCTTTATTGTTGATATTACCGTTTTTCATTAGATGCATAACGCCATCGGAAATAATTTCAGAGTGTATGCCTAAATCTTTTTTATCAGTTAAAAACATCAATACCGCATCTGGGATAGCACCTATTCCAAGTTGTAAACAGTCGCCGTCGTTTATTAGGGATGCACAGTTTTTGCCTATTTTTTCTTCTACCTCTGTAATCTTTGGTCTAGGTAGCTCAATTAGTGGCTCATTATGCTCCACAATAAAATCGATGTCAGAAACATGGATAAAAGTATTTCCGTGAGTTCTGGGCATATTTTCATTGACTTGAGCTATAACCACCTTGGCAAATTCAGCAACGGTTTTTGTAAAGTCAACTGATATTCCAAAACTGCAATAGCCATGCTTATCAGGTTTTGACACCATAATCATGGCAACATCAGCCGGAAGAGCTCCACAGCTAAAAGTATTTGGAACTTCCGAAAAGAAGCATGGCGTAAAATCTGCTTCGTTATTTTCCACGGCTTTTCTAGTGCTACCACCTAAGAAAAGAGAGTTCAAACGCATGTGTTTGCTAAGATGCTCGCCTGCGTAAGGTGCTTCTGCTGGAACCATGGAACAAACTTGTAAGCCCAAATAATTATCTTTAAGCCTTACCATTTCTCTAAGTAAATAGGAAGGCTCCGCCATGGCGTGACCAACTACTATACGATTTCCATTACCAACATGCTTTAGCGCCTCTTCTGCAGAAACTAGTTTTTGATTATAAATATCTTTCCAACTCAATTTTTTACCTCCTACAATATATTGTTATAATTATTTACACAATGAACATACATTTATCATTTAATGTTTATACCCAATAAGAAAGTGGCTCTCTCACAGAAAGCCACTTTTAATATATGGTTTTTCAAGAATGACGAGTAGTAAACAATAATAATTCGGTTTTTATGTGTGCCTTGTCCTATGGCGATAGGTGCATATATACATGTATCCTATGTAAATATAGCAAGCACACACCTAATTTATCACAGTTTGGAGATAAAGTCTAACGTATTTGTACTTTTGAGAAACGAAAATGGAAAATCAATCACTTTGGGAAATGATAGTTCGTAATATTACGGCAAAAAACCCATGACAACTCTTAAATCCGAGATAGAATAATTAGGCAAAAACACCTCTGTCCAAGGCAAGTTTTTGGGGTTATAGTGACAGGTGTCTATACCTGAAAGGCATCCACCTAAAATATCCGAATTAGCTGAATCACCAACAATTAAAACTCCCTCCCAAGAATTGAGGTTTAACGTATTTTTTACGAAATCAAAGTATTCTTCTTGTGGTTTTTGATACCCTACAGCCTCAGAAATAAAAGCACCGTTAATATAATTTTCTAACGTAGTTCCTTTAAGTCGCGATTTTTGAGTGCTTTCTACTCCGTTGGTGACAATGTACAGCTTTGCCTTTTTTGAAATTGCTCTACACAGCTCAAGTGCATGAGGCATTAGCTCGAAGCCTTGTCCCAAAGCATCTTGGTATATTTGCTCCCATACTTCAGGATCTCCCGGTAGATTATGTTCAAACAAGAAATCTCTGAATCTGCGTACCACCAGCTGTTCTTTAGTAACTTCTCCTTTTTCAAATGCCAGCCAATAGCTAGCATTGACTTTTGTGTACTCATCCATTAGCTCTTGAGTCCAAGGGACATTGAATTTGGAGCATACCAGTTTAAAAGCATATTCTTCAGTTTTAACAAAGTCCATCAGAGTATCGTCTGCATCTATCAAGAAAGTATGGTATTTAGGAATGGTTTCACCAAGACAAATAGTTTTTTCGAATGCAAGGCGCTTAGCTCCGTAAGACACATATATAATTCCACAATAAATATATCCTAAAGATTGTAACAACTCTTGCATTTTGGAATTGTTTTCATGGGTATCGACTTTCATGATATTAATGCCTTTAGATTTAGCTAAATTTTCTGCAAATAAAAAAGCTTCCTGCCCATAACCTTTTCCTAGACAATTATTTGAAACCGCTAATCTATGGATAACTCCATAAGGCAATTCTTCAGTAATCCATGAGCCGTTTTCGATTACATCATATGTGGGTTCACCTTCAAAAGAAATTGACAAGGTACATACGGGAACATCCTCGTTCAATCCTATCCAACTGTGTCCATCTTCAATATCTTTTATAATGGATTCCACTGTAGGATAGCCATCCTGCCATTGGTCTACACCATTTTGTTTTAGAAGGGAACGGGCATCGTCTATGATATCTATTATTATATTCAAATCGTCCTTTGTAGATAATCTAAAATTCACTTTTTTCACCTCAAAATCATTTTAACAAAAGGGAAGTAGTATTACAATGAATTGATGGAAGCGTAAGCTTTTATTGGGATAGGTTAATTAGAGTATGAAAACCATTTTACATGGTAATTAGAGGCGGAAAATATTAGATATATTAAGGTTGAATTTGCATTAGTATATATAATCGTACAATTAATAGTAAGTTTTAGTTTGGAAGAAATATGAGCTTTTCCAACAGCCTTTGTAATAAAATCAAAATGAATAATTCCACCATTCATAGCCATAAAAATAAATCGAGTACAGAATCTGCACTCGATTTTAAGCTATCTTGCAAGCTTTTCTACTATTGATATCAATGCGCCTCCCATTACTAAAGCCAGCACTACTGAAATGGCCATATATGTAAGAGACGCTCTACATAAGTTCATTCTGCTTGGATTATCCTTGCCATTTATTGCCCATATTATCATCATAACGAAACCTACAATTGGGATTGCAAGTATTAGATAAAACAGCATGCAGTCTCCATAGCTCATTACCTTTCCTAATTCACCGCTTTTAGGCTGATACTGTGGCTGGGCTTGAGGATAACCTCCACCATAATTCTGATTTTGATACTGCGCAGAAGGATTCCCACCTTGGGGATTATATCCTCCTTGGTTTGCTCCAGAAGTGGTGGAACTCCATTGTTGTTGGCTTGTAGAACTGGCAGGGGCGTAACTTCCGCATTGAGTACAGTAGCTGGAGCCCTCAGGAATAGGTGCATTACATTTCACACAATTCATGTTTTTACCTCCTATTAATTTATTAATATGTAAGAACGGACAATTTTTTGATTAGCTGGAATGATTATATAGCGTTTATTAAACTATTATTACCCAGTAATACGATGGGTAACCGATAATGTTGGTATTCAACAAAAAAATCTCCAAGGCTTGACCTTGGAGATTAAAACTATTAAATCTTGATATATTATTTATCTGGGTAACAGTCTTCAACTGTCCACTGCTCCCAAACCTTGCTTACAAGATCAATGCCTGGTTTAAGTGTCTTAGAGCCAGGAGTCCATCCTGAAGGGGTTACTTCAGCACCTTTAGTGTTGCGAACAAGCTGATAAGCTTTAATTTGGCGTAGAGCTTCAGTAACATTACGTCCCACCGGTGGAGTTAGCACTTCCATTGCTTGGATAATTCCATCTGGGTCAATTAAAAAACGTCCTCTAACGTTAACGCCTGCATCTCTATCATATACACCAAACAATTCGCCAATTGCTCCTGATGAATCTGACAGCATTGGGAAAGGAACATTTTTCTTAGCGATTTTAGAAAGCTCCACATCATCCCAAACCTTATGGACGAATTGGCTATCTACACTAATTGAAAGCACTTGTACTCCAAGTTCCTCAAATTTCTCATATTGGGCAGCAACTGCTGCAACTTCTGTCGCTCAGACGAAGGTGAAGTCGCCTGGGTAGAAACATAGCATTACCCATTGACCTTTATAATCCTCTAGATTAATCTGTGTGAATTGTCCTTTATAATATGCTGGTGCTGCAAACATCGGTGACGGTTTACCTACTAATACCATATTCTTTTTCTCCTCTCTTGGTGCATTTATTATTTGTTCTTCAACTTTTGGTTTTTCTATTTTTGGCACTGGTCTTTCGCATGTAGCCATAATTACCTCCTCTTTATATACTATAGAAAACATCAATACTTGAACTTGCGTTATAATATATACCTATAATAAGTCTTTTTTAATCGTCTTTTTATTAAATAAATAATAATAATTTTCAAAATTGTTATTAAAAATAAATAAATGTGTAAAATCTTGAGTAATTTGAGGCGTGTATTTTTGCTTGACAAGTGTAAATTATCATAGTAGTATAGATATGTTATTATGCCGTCGTAGCTCAGTAGGTAGAGCGCATGCATGGTAAGCATGAGGTCGCCGGTTCGATTCCGGCCGTCGGCTCCATTTTATCCACCAGTGTTGGTGGATTTTTTTATTTGGATAGGAGAATGATGTTCGTTGTAAACAATGCTTTAAGATGATACAATAATATAATGAAGAACATGGTTAAAGGAATATTAATCGGCATAATAGCGTTGGCGTGTTGCATAATAATATATTCATTAAAAGAGACCGTTTATAACTGTGAATCCCTTAAGATTTCCACTAAAAATGCCTATTCGATAATAGAAAATATAAAAACGGGTGAGCAAATTAAAGTCAATGGGAGGATAATAAGCTTTGATATTGGAGATCTCAATGGCGACAATATGGAAGAAGTAGGATTTGTTTATAAAAAATGTCTTAGTCGGAAAACAATGGTAGAAATATTAACATTATCAACGAATCCAAAGTTAATATACAGTGGCGATTTAACGGACGTTCGGCCTTGGAAAATTGTATTTGGTGATGTTACAGGAGATGGAGTTAAGGAGATAGCACTGGGATTTGTAAAAGAGACTCCTTTTCATCCTGTGGCAATGAAGCGGTGTTTTTTTTATAATATAGACTTTAATAATCAAAAACTTATTCCAGTATTTAGGCCATCAAGGTTCACAAGACCACTAATTGATTATTATATTTGGGATATGGACGGTGATGGAATCTCCGAAGTACTGGTTCTAGAGGATATGAACCATGGTAATTACATAATTGGAGCATATAAATGGATGGGGTTTGGATTTGTTTTAGACTCTGAAAGTCGCCAATTTGCTGAAAAAGGAACATTTAATAAAGGTGATAGCGAGATTAGCTTTAACGGGAAGATTCTTGAATATCAAGAAGGGAAAATCGTAATAGGAGGAGAACTATGAAAAAAATGGCTTTGTTTTTGGCGGTAATAATGGTTTTGGGAGCATTGACTTCATGCGTAAAAATATCTATTAATAAAGAGAAAGAACAACTTGAGCCTATTGCAGAAGAAGTGCCTTCCATTGAAAAACATGATACTGGCTATTTAGATAAGTATAATGACGTGGTTGATGTTGAGTACAGTCCGTTGTCTATTGCCCCGGAAGTTAGAGATTATACAATTGCACCGGACTTATCCAATGTGGCAAATATTAAAGCCTTTGGTGAGTTTACGGAAGAGCAAAAAGAAGCATTAGTTAATAACGGATTTTTCATAGCGCCTACATCTATTGATTCAAGTGAGTCAGAGTTTGCAATGGATTTGAGTCAACAGCTTTTCTACGTATATGAGAGTAACGAGTATAAGAATATACCATCATTTGTAACTACAGACTCTGTTTTGCATATGTATCATATTTTTTACGATAACTTTCTTAAGAGCTTAGAAGAGCAAGTACTTCATGAGAAGCTCGTAGCAATGACAAAAGGTTTGCTTGCGGAGAGCATTAACCAGTATGAATTGTTAAATGACGGACAAGTGAAAGACTTGGCACTGAAAAACTGTGCTTTATTTGGAACGGAACTCTTGGTATTAAAAGAGGCTTTGCCGGAAAACATGCCTGAAAAAGCCGCGGAGACAGCTGGTGAAGAGTTTTCTAAAATACAAAATGAAGCGGCTGGCATATCTGAAATAACAGGATTAATGGTTGATTATAGCCAGTTTAAGCCGAGAGGGCATTATACAAAGTCGGAAAAGCTACAAGAATACTTCAAAGGGGTAATGCTTTTTGGGCAAATGGGATATTTTACCAAGGATGACGAAGGAATTAGGGAAGACTTGGTTGGCATGAGCTTTTTAATGACAGATGCTGTCTATAAGAATAAAGAACTTTATAAACTTTGGAGTGATATTTTTGAACCGATTAATTTCTTAGTAGAAGCTGCAGACGATTTAGGGCCTAAAGAATATGCAAAAGTCTTATATGGTATCTATGGAGAAAAACCTGATTTGGATAATGTTTTGGATAAAAAGCTAATCAGCATTGCCGTTAAAGAAATTGAGGCTTTGCCCGGACCGGAAATTGCAGACTTTAAAGGTCATTCATTTAGATTGATGCCACAGCGAGCAGTAATTGATTCAACTTGGATGCAGAGGTTATTGGATGTGGCAGACCCAGGTAAACCTAGCAATAGGCCGATTTATTCTGGGTTGGATATAATGGCTGCATTGGGTAGTGAAACTGCAAAAGAATTACAGCTAAATGACGAAAATAATAAAAAATGGGACCTATATCCAGAGCGCCTAGACGAGGTCATTAATAAAGTGAGCACCATGGAAGACAAAGATTGGCAGAAAAATCTTTATAGAGGTTGGATATGGACTATAAAAGAACTGGCTCAAGAATTTGGCGAAGGTTATCCAAAGTTTATGCAAAATGAAGCGTGGAGAAAAAAAGATTTAAACTCTGGAATGGGATCTTGGATGGAATTGAAACATGATACAGTATTATACGGGAAACAACCGATTGCAGAAGCAGGAGGTGGAGGATATCGAGAGATTCCAAAGGCTTATGTTGAACCGAATATCAGAGTATATGAGAAATTGTCATGGCTGATTGAATTTACTAAGAAGAATTTAGAATCCAGGCAAATGCTTCCAGAGTATCTGGGGGATAATTTAGATAGATTTAAAGATATAGTTGACAATTTAGTTATAGCATCTGATTTGGAACTGAAAAATCAGCCTCTTACGGCAGATTTATACGATTTTTTGAATTTTATTGGAGGATCAATGGAGAGGATTTCCTTACGCTTTGTTAATGAAGAGTCTACTTATTGGAGTCTTTTAGACGAAGGGGATAGGGATATGGCCATAGCTGTGGATTTAATGCAAGTTCCTGAAAATACATGGGGATTAGATCCCGGGGAATTTCTGTCTGTGGGAGTCGGTAATGCCCATGAAATCTTTGTAATATACCCCGTAGGGGATGAGCTACAAATAGGAAGAGGTGCTGTTTTTTCTTACAGAGAGTTTCTTAATGGAGAGAGAATAACTAACGAGGAGTGGAGAGAAAAACTGAAAAATGAACCAAAATATGGAATTCCTTATTGGATGGAGGATAGTATTTACGATGTGAAATCTGAAATACCTTATCCAGAAGTAAATTATTAAAGACTGTGAAGGGGCTGTTATACAACGGCTCCTTTTTTTATGTAAAAAAACATTGACAACTGTACATAGTGAGTATATACTGCACATATAAAACATAAACAGCTGGGAGGTGCGTCGTGAGGGTTGTACTGTCAAATACCAGTAGTAAAGCTATTTACGAACAGATAGCAGATCAGGTAAAAGATTCTATAATGAAAGGGGAATTGTCTCCAGGGGATGCCTTGCCCTCTATAAGGGCGTTGGCTAGGGACTTACGAATTTCAGTAATAACTACAAAGCGGGCCTATGAGGAGCTAGAAAAAGAAAAATACATTGAAACAATTCAAGGGAAAGGTTCTTTTATAGCAGCGCAGGATAATGAACTCATGAGGGAAAAGAGGCTTAATATCATAGAAGAAAAATTGATGGATGCCATTATGGAAGCAAGAATCTTAGGTCTAGAACTAATTGAGATAAATGAGATTCTGAAGGTATTATGGGAGGAATAATATGGAAAATATACTTGAGATAAATAACCTTACAAAAAATATAAGAACTTCACGTTGGAGGATATTTCTTTTTCCATTAAAAAAGGATATATCATGGGTTTTATCGGACCTAACGGAGCAGGGAAAACCACCACTATTAAAGCTATAATGAATTTGATTTATCCCGATTCAGGAGAGATAAAGGTATTTGGTAAAGACCATATAAAATTTGAAAGCGAGATAAAAGAACGCATAGGTTTTGTATATGATGAGCCGGTATACTATGATGCGTTGTCCTTAGAGAGGATGACTGGATTGATTAGACCTTTCTATAGTAAGTGGAACCAGTGGAATTATGAGAAATACATTAAATTGTTTAATCTGGATGAAAAGCAAAAGGTGGGCACATTGTCAAAGGGCATGAAGATGAGATACTCGCTAGCATTGGCCCTTAGTCACGAAGCGGAACTCATAATAATGGACGAACCTACTTCAGGATTAGATCCAATTTTTCGCAGGGAAATGTTGGAAATATTATATGAAGTAATTCAAAAAGAAGAAAATTCGATTTTCTTTTCAACTCATATAACATCAGACTTAGATCGAATAGCCGATTATATAACCTTTATTGACAATGGGAAATTGGTGTTCTCCGAAGCAAAGGATGATATATTTGATAGATATAGATTAGTGCGCGGAGGGAATGAAGAATTAACAGAAGAGCTAAAAGGCTTTTTAGTAGGATATAATAGGTCCAATGTGGGATTTGAGGCATTGGCTACGGGGGCGGTAAATGGAACAAACTTAGAGATTGAGCGTCCGACGCTGGAGGACATTATGTACTTCCATACTAAAAGTGAAAGACCAGTGGAATAAGGGGTGAGGAGATGAATATTCTCGTTAAAAAACACATTAAGTATTTATTCCTAAATTGGAAATCGTACGCTATAAATGGAGTATTATTACCCTTGGCTTTTAAATTTCTAGTGCCTGCATTTAGCTCGACGGCATTTTCAGGAATAGTTTCAATGATAATGATTATGATTGGGCTCGGATTTTGCTCCATGGATTTTTTCTTACCTAAAAACTGCACTATGTATAATTTTCCTGTGAGGAAAAAAGACTATGTAAATTCTGTATTTGTAATGGGGACTGTTATTTTGATTTTTGGAGCAGCATATAGCCTGGTGATATCACTATTACTAGATAGAATAGATGGTCATAGCTTCAGCCTAAACGCCTATATTACAAGAGTTTTAATCGGTATCATTTTAGTGGGCTTGTATTCAACGCTGGGATTGCTTATATCGGGTAAAGCTGCCAATGCCATTGGAATGGTATGCATGATCGGTGGAATCAACTATATAATGTTTTCATCAAATATGGGGAAAGATTCCGTAATAATAAATACGCCGCTACTAATTCTTATGGCTTTGGCACTAATTGTTTTTATAGGTGGATATCTTATTACTAAGAATAAATACAAGTATAAAGTGCTGTGAGGTGAATTATGTTTTACTTTAAAAGAGATTTTTGGACAATCAAATGGATGAATATAGCATTGGCGCTGATTCCTATATTCACAGGGATGGCGTCTTTGCTAGAGGATAATCCTAAGTCTCAGTTAGTGGGATTTTTTACCATGGGAATTTATACAATACTATTAAACAGATTTTCTCAAGCGAATAGAATGGTAAATAGGGAGGATATATTGTTTAATTCTCTACCTAATAGTAGGTTCTCCATAGTTAGGGGAAGATATATTTCAGTATTAATATATTTAATGGCATTTCCAATTCTTGTAATGATAACTGAATTAGTTACAAAAACAGTAATGGGTGCACCTTTCGTATTACAGCTAGAGATTTTTGCAATATACTTGATAATGGGTATATTATCAAGTGCATTTTTCATCGTATTGGAATTTGTGGATCCTAGAAAAGCTGCAATTTTGTATATGGTATTATATTTTGCTATTATTTTAACTCCCAATGTCATGTTCAAATATCTTCCCGAAGAATATCTGTTCAAGTTTATAGAATTATTAAATAAATTTGGGAATACTAGTATAGCCATAAGTTTAGGACTTGTTATTGCAACTCTTGCAATATATTTAATTTCGATGGGGATTAGCTTTTCAATCTATAAGAAAAAAGAATTTTAATAAAAATCGGAGGAGATAATCTTCTCCGGTTTTGTATTTTGTGAAACCTATATTGGTGGACAGTCTATTATAGCTAATGTATAATTAAGACCAGGGAGGGGATATTATGCCTTGGTCATCTTTTATTGCATTTGCATTTGCTACAGCGTTTTCTCCGGGAGTGAATTGTATTACTTCCATGGCACATGGAACTAAAATAGGCTTTAAAAAAAGCTATCCTTTCAACATAGGAGTTAGCTTGGGCGTTATTGTAGTGCTGACAGTATCCACGCTTTTTAGTGGGACCATTATGAGAGTTATCCCCCAGTTTATGATGATTATGCAAGCTGTTGGAACTGCATATTTACTTTGGCTAGCATATGGAATGCTAAAGCATGAGGGTGGCTTTGATAGTGATAAAAGCGGTGGAGCTACAATCAGGGCTGGATTTTTTCTGCAGTTTATCAATCCTAAAGCGTATTTTTATTGTATTACTTCCATGAGTACATTTGTGCTTCCATATACAGACAATATTACTACTATTGTGTTAGCAGGAGCAGTATTGGTAGTAGTGGGTTTTTTAGGCACAGCAGCTTGGGCAATCTTTGGAAGTATATTTAAGAAACTGTTTTCGAAATATGCTAAAATTACCAACGCAGTACTAGCTCTACTATTAGTTTATGTGGCTATTAGCATTTGGTTATAACAATTGATGATATCGTGTTTTAAACTAGAGGTGATTACATGAAAATGGATATGAATATGTCCGTTGACACAAAGTTAATACAACAATTGAATTTAACACCGGCTCTTATTCAATCTATTGAGATGCTTTCACTAAATAGAGTAGAATTGATGGAATTTATTAAAGAAGAAGTGCAAGAGAATCCGCTATTAGAAGCTCAGGGTTTGGAAGATGAGTATTATGAAAGCATAGGAGAACTTTCCTCTGAGGAAGACTTATTGAAATGGAAAAGCTATGCAGAAAAATTGGGAGACTACAGTTATCACCAAGAGTACGTTGATGCCAGTAAGAGGGAAAACGATTTGGAGTGCTGTACTTTAGAGTGCATTAGTCTATATGAGCACTTGATGCAGCAGGTGCCTGAAATATACAGTGAAGACATAAAACGCATAGTACTGGAAACGATAATCGAGCATATCGATGACGAAGGCTATTTTGACGGTGATGCCATGAGTATAGCTAAAACGCAGGGCATAACTGTTGCAGAAGTAGAAGAACACCTGATGGCGATTCAATCTTTGGATCCTCCAGGAATAGGTGCTAGGAACTTACAGGAGAGCTTATTAATTCAATTAAATAGAATGGATATCGAAGATGATTTGACTATATCGATAATAAAGGATAATTTAGAAGACATCTCCAGAAATAGAATGCAAGTGCTGGCAAAAAACTATTCAACTTCTATTGAAAAAATATCAGAAAGCTTTGAGAAAATAAGGAGCTTAAATCCTAGGCCTGCATGTAATTTTTCGGTTGAAGGCGAAAATAAAATGTTTATCTGGCCAGATGCTAGAGTGCAAAAGAATGATGGAAAGTGGGAATTAGAGTTTATCAACCCAATTGAGCCTCATTTGAGCGTAAATAGAACGTATTCCCAATATGTTGATAATGACGACGAAGAGTTGGCGGAATTTGTAAAAGTGAAGCTGAGAAGGATAAAATGGATTTTTGAATCTCTAGAAATGCGTCGAATAAACATGGAAAAAGTATTTAATGCGATAATAGAGCTACAAAGTGATTACCTTGAAAAAGGACCTTATCACCTAAAGCCTATGACGTTGAAAAATGTGGGTAGCATAACTGAGCTTCACGAAAGCACTGTATCCAGAATCATTAACGGAAAATACTTGGAAACCCCCCATGGGGTATTATCGTTGAAATGTATGTTTGCTTCTGACTTAGGAGGAGATAATTCCTCAGCGTCTGTAAAACATTTGATAAAAGATAGAATTGAAAATGAAGATAAAGCGAAGCCGTATTCTGATCAACAACTTTCAAATTGGCTAAAAGAAAAAGGTATCTCGGTGGCCAGAAGAACGGTCATGAAATATCGAGAAGAGTTAGAAATCCCATCTTCTCAATTGCGCAGGAGACACTGATAAAGGTATTTAGGATATTAAAATAAAAATTGGAGGCAATTATGAGTTTAATGTATGAAAAAACTTCTGTTTGGAGCAAGATTTCAGAATCCGAATTGAAGGAGATTATGGTTCTTGGAGAATCATATAAAGAATTTTTAGATAAAGGCAAAACTGAGAGAAGAGCAGTGGAGTTTATCGAAAAGAGAGCTGTTGAGCAAGGTTTTATCAAGCTAGAGACTGCACTGGCGAATGGGAAACTAAATGCTGGTGACAAGGTTTATTATACGTATAAAAATAAAGCCGCTGTAATGATGATTGTTGGAACAGAGCCTATGGAAAAAGGGTTGCATATTGTGGGTTCCCACATTGATTGTCCAAGATTGGACTTAAAACAAAGACCACTATATGAAGAAGGTGGAATGGCGCTTTTAAAGACTCATTATTATGGTGGGGTTAAAAAATACCAGTGGACTACTATCCCGCTAGCATTACACGGGGTAATCTTTACAAAAGAAGGTAAAAAAGTGGATGTATGTATTGGAGAGGATGAAGCTGACCCAGTCTTATATATTAATGACTTGTTAATCCACTTAAGTGCTGACCAGATGCAGAAAAAATTAAGCGAAGGGATAACGGGAGAACAATTAAATATAGTTGTTGGGAATAGTGATTTCGGCAGTGAAGAAGGCGAGAAAGACCCGATTAAGAAAAAAATAATGCAAATACTATTTGATAGATATGGCATAGAGGAAGATGATTTTGCTGTAGCAGAACTAGAGGCTGTACCTGCGGACAAAGCGAGATGTGTTGGTTTAGACAGATCTATGATAGCGGCATATGGTCATGATGATAGAAGTTGTGCTTACGCCTCGCTGGAAGCTATTTGCGAGGTTGAGAATCCTAAAAAGACAGCTGTGGCGCTATTTGTAGACAAGGAAGAAATTGGCTCCAATGGAAATACTGGGATGACTTCCATGTTCTTTGAAAATATGCTGGCGGAAGTATTGCTACTAGAAGAAGGACCCGTGGATTTAGCTGTAAGACGTACACTGGGTAATTCTCAAATACTTTCAGCGGACGTTTCTGCCACGTTTGATCCAACTTTTCCAGAAGTGTCAGAAAAACTAAATGCCAATATCCTAGGTTGTGGTGTTAGTGTGAGTAAATATACTGGATCTAGAGGCAAGTATTCTTGTAATGATGCCAATGCAGAGTTTTTGGCAGAGGTTAGGGCAATTTTTGAGGAAGAAAACGTAATTTGGCAAACGGGAGAAATGGGAAAAGTAGATCAGGGCGGTGGAGGCACAATTGCTGAGATATTAGCTGCCTATGGCGCTGAAGTTGTGGACTGTGGCGTGCCTGTAATAAGCATGCATGCTCCTATGGAATTGGTTAGCAAGGCCGATGTATATATGGCGAAAAAAGCATATAGAGCATTCTTGAAAACTTCTCGAGCTGGTGCTAAATTTTAATAAATGTTAAAGGACAGTGTTTAAACACTGTCCTTTAAATCGGATAACTAGTATATATTAATATGCATAAAAAAACCCCTATCCATTGATTGGGGGATGAATTAGTAGCTTTATTTGTAAGATTGTTAATCGTGTACATCATGTGATATAATAAAAAATGGTGCGCGGTATTGGAGTCGAACCAACGACCTCCACGATGTCAACGTGGCACTCTAACCAACTGAGCTAACCGCCCTAATGGAATAATGATACCATAAAGGGCTATAAAGGACAAGATGTTATTAAGGAGAAGGTATGGCGCAGAAGTTTGTAGAAAGCATAGGCTTTTCAATATATATAGTATTAATGATGGGCATGGCTTATTATATAATAAATAATTCTAAAGGGCGATTGTCCACTAAATTACTGGGTTTATCAGGCTTAGCTATTACATTGAGTCAAGGAGCTGAAATGGTTAGTAGAATTTTCAGTTTGATGACTAAGGGGATTGTAGACAGCTTAAGCCCTATTGGTTTGGGCAGAAAATGGATGTGGATTGGAATTTTTATCGTAGGCGTCTTGCTATATGAAATGGTTAAGAGCAGAAGTAAGAGCAGACCCAATGGTAATTTAGATAAATTAATATATGCACTGGCGTTATTTGGAATTGTGATTTCCTTATTCAGGTTCAATCAGTGGGACGCACTTTTTCCGCCTAAGGGCATAGGTTTTTTACGCCTATTACCGATGATAATCATATATGGATTATTGGCGCTTATCTTTTATTCCAATGGGAAGAGTAAAAGAGATGCGATGTTGATGAAGATGTCCATCGCACTTATTATAATAATTATTACAAGTTTTATTAATACACTATGGGGAGGTTCTGTAGTGGTTTTTAATATATGGCAGATTATTAGAACTCTGGCAACGGTATATTTATTGTTTTTGCCATATAATGAAGTTCGACACGAGAACTTATTAAGTAGATTTTAAGTATTGTTTAAAATAGGAGACTTGCAATTATGGAAGGATTGTTTTTTCTAGGTGGTTTGGGTGCTATTATAGTTATTACTCTATTGTTTAGATTATCGCTGACTATAGTGTTAAGACTGGTCAAAAATGGGATATTTGGAGCAGTTTTACTATGGATGGCCAATATATTAGGAGGGCTAGTAGGACTTAGCTTACCTATTACTCCAATAACAGCAGTCTTGACGGGTGCATTTGGCTGCCCAATGGTAGTTATTATGGGAATTTATTATTATTTGTTTTAGGGGGAATTATGAAAAAATACGATTTCGATAAAGTGATTAATAGACGAAGTTCTGATAGCGCCAAGTGGAATCCTTTATCTTTAAAAGAGCGCTTTGGATACGGAGAGTTGTTACCCTTATGGACTGCAGATATGGACTTTCAAGCTCCTGAAGAGGTGATTGAAGCACTTAGAAAGCGAGTTGAGCATGGCTTATATGGATATACTATTCATAGTCAAACTATGGATGAAGCAATAATATCTTGGCTAAAAAACAGATGGGATTTAGACGTTAGCCCAGAGTCCATGTTGTTCACTTCAGGCGCTGTTATGGCAATTACTCAGCTGATACAGGTATTTACTGAGCCTGGAGATAGCATATTAATTCAACCACCTGTATACTTTCCATTCAGAAGCAGCATAGAGCTAAATAATAGGCAAGTAATAAAATCGCCACTTATTATTTCTCAAGACAGCGTTTCCATAGATTTTGAATCCCTGGAAAACGTAATTTCCAAGCACAGGCCAAAGATGATGCTGCTATGTAACCCCCACAATCCTCTATCAAGGGTATGGAAGAAGGGGGAGTTGGAACAACTAGCAAGCATATTAAATAAATATAATGTGTTTTTGGTGTCCGACGAAATCCATGGAGACCTTACCTTTAACAATCATAGGCACTATAGTTGGGGACGTGTAGAGAATGCAGCAAAAGATGGTTTTGCGATTATATACTCTCCTAGTAAAACATTTAGTTTAGCTGGTCTACCTTTTACTACAGTAATAATTCCAGATAGAGAAAAAAGAAAAATGTTGGGAAATTATTTAATGGCATCTCGTATTGGAGTGGATAACGTATTGACATATGCCGCTGTAGAGGCAGCATATACTCATGGTGCACCATGGCTTAACAATGTTAAGAAGTATATATGGGATAATTATAAATATTTAGTCAATGAATTGGAAAAACGCTTACCAAAGGCATGGGTGGCACCGTTACAGGGAACATATCTTGCATGGATTAACTTCGAAGCCTATGGTATAGATGAGGAGTTGGCATCTAGATTTATTAATGAAGCTAAGTTGGCTTTAGTTGACGGACAATGGTTTGGCGATGAAGGACTAGGGTCAATGAGGATAAATTTGGCATGTCCTAGATCCGTATTAGAAGAAGCAATCGATAAAATGTGTAAGTTATTTTAATAAGGAGGTAATATGGATATTCTATTAGATGGCAAGTTAAGATGGGGAGACGATGAAATCATATATATGATAGTAGGTGGAGATGCAGAACCTGAGGCCTTGCTTCCAGATGAATGGGCTTTATTAGCACATAGAAACCATCCCCGTAGACGCCATCGTTATTGCTTAGGTAGACTGGGAATTCAAGAAGCTTTAAGAAGAAATGGCTTCGATGATGTAGTAGGAACACCGGTGGTTATGGACGAGCAAGGAAAATCCTATTGGGGCGGAGATAAACCTACGAATCTATCATTTTCCATTGCACATCACGGTGAAGTAACTGTGATTGCTCTTGCTCCTGAGAGTGTAAAAGTAGGAGTGGATATTGAAAAAGTTGCAGAAATGTTTGATAGACAACTAGAACCACTACTGACACCAGAAGAGAAAAAGTTTGTGGAAAGCATGGGCCCGGAAATGACAGAGGAAAGAAACACAGGTGCTACAGCGCTTTGGGTAGCGAAGGAAGCTCTTTCTAAAAGCACAGGTGGTGGATGGATGGCCCATCAACAAGATTTTCCACTAAAAGACATTCACTATTCAGAAAATAAAATGAGCTGCAAGTTTAGCAATGGTGAAAAATGGCATGTGGAAACGATGATAACTCCATGGGGAATGGTAGCTATTTCAGGAATACAGTATTAAAAAAATAGAAATTATTCATTATGTTGATAAGCGAAAGAAGAACTGCCGAAAGGCAGTTTGTTTTAGATAGTGAAATATTTGTCTAAAATAAAATGCCCCGATAATAAGGCAATGAATTGAGGAGACTATGAAGGATTATATATTAATTAAACCTGATGATTCCTACGCTGATGAGATAGCCTCATATAGGGATGAGTTTGCAAACAACTTAGATGAGCTTGGGGGAAGCGGCGCTTTAAGAACTATTGACGATCCAATTATGTGGATTAAGCTGACAAAGCTTATGGAAGATAAGGATAAACTTTCACTAAATGTTGTTCCAGCTACTCAATTTATTTTTGTAAGATGTAGAGATTCCAAAATTGTAGGCACTATTCAAATAAGGCATTATTTCAATGACTACCTCCAAGTATATGGTGGAAATATAGGTTATTCCATAAGACCTTCAGAAAGGGGCAAGGGATATGGATCTGCTATGCTAAGAGAATGTTTGAAGCATTGCAGAAGATATGGATTAGATAGAGTATTGATTACCTGTGAAGAGCATAATATAGCAAGTAGAAAAGTAATCATCTCAAATGGTGGGAAATATGAATGTACAGTATATGAGCCTGATGAAAATATATATTTAGAAAGATATTGGGTTGATATAGAAATAATAAATAATCAAAAAGAGTGAGAAGCAAGGGTAATAAGAGACTTCATATATTATGTATTAATAATAAAATCATAGAAAACTATTGATTGCAAGTGTTTGCAACAGCGAATTATCATATTTAGGATTTTACTTTTGCACTTGTCAGCGTTAATAACAAAAAGTAGTTGACTTTATTTATACAGTTGATATAATAGTTTTTAATTGATACTGAGCGATGAAGGTAATAGTACAGGTGGGCTGAAATGCTCTAATGGAATTACAGTACCGGAGCTTGGAAGTGAGCTGTGACTTATATCAGCGTTGAGGCTTTGTCGAAGAAAGGTGGTACCACGGGTAAACTCGTCCTTTCAAGGCAGAGTTTTTTGTTTTTGTATATATAATATAGAAAAGAGGTTTGCTATGAAAAATGATTTGACAAATTCAACGGGCGGATTTCAAAACCGTGTAGGTTTCATTCTTGCATCAGTTGGATCTGCAGTAGGTATGGCTAATATATGGATGTTTCCATATAGATTAGGACAAAATGGGGGAGCGGCTTTTTTAATAGTGTATTTGTTTTTTATTGCACTGTTTTCCAATGTAGGGTTGTCAGCAGAGTTTGCTGTTGGAAGATTTAGCGGTACTGGAACGTTAGGAGCTTATGAAAAAGCGTGGTCTGATAAGAAGAAAGGAAAAATTGGACTGGGGTTGGGGACCATTCCTTTAGCTGGATCAATGGGAATAGCCATAGGCTATGCTATTATCTCGGCTTGGGTATTAAGAACCTTTGTGGGTACGGTGACTGGAGATTTATTCAAAGTAGAATCAGCAGAGTTCTTTGCACAAGCAACGGGTGCATTTGGGAGCTTACCTTGGCACATTATTATAGTTGTCGGAACTTTAATGACATTAATAATGGGAGCTAAGAGTATCGAGAAGAGCAATAAGATTCTTATGCCGGTATTTTTTATATTATTTATACTTATTGCTATAAGAGTTGCATTTTTACCTGGAGCTATGATGGGGTACAAATATCTTTTTGTGCCAGATTGGAGTTATCTGGCTAAACCAATGACATGGGTAAATGCAATGGGACAAGCGTTTTTCTCACTCTCTATTACAGGTAGCGGAATGATAGTATATGGCACTTACTTAGGTAAAGGTGAAGATATTATTTCCGTATCGAGATATACCGGAATATTTGATACAATAGCCGCTATTATTTCAGCTCTAGTAGTTATTCCAGCGTGCTTCGCATTTGGCATGGAGCCCGGGGCTGGACCGCCGCTTATGTTTATTACTATCCCTAAAGTATTAGAACAAATGCCCATGGGCCGAATAATTGCGGTATTCTTTTTCCTTTCCGTTGTATTTGCTGCGGTCAGCTCGTTACAAAATATGTTTGAAGCTGTGGCAGAATCCATACAAAACAGATTTGGATTAAGTAGAATAGTTGGAATCATAATATTAGCAATTATTTCATTAGTTATTGGTATATTCATTGAAGCGGAACCGAAAGTTGGCCCTTGGATGGATATAGTAAGTATTTACATCATTCCTTTTGGAGCTTTATTAGGGGCATTCACATGGTTTTTCATATGGGATAAAAATAAATTTAAAGCAGAACTAGAAAGTGGAAGGGAAAAACCTATCAGCGAAAGGTATTTCGCAATGGGTAAATTTCTATATGTCCCTCTTGCTGTAGTAATATTTGTTTTGGGAATAATATTTGGAGGAATTGGCTAAAAAATATAGCTAAAGAGATGCGAGGTATCGCATCTCTTTTTATCCAAGAAATCAATGTGAACTAAGGAGGGGTTACTATGGTAGAGAAAGGTAGATATAGACACTTTAAAGGCAATGAGTACACGGTTATAGATATAGCTAAGGATTCTGAGACACTGGAAGATATGGTAATCTATAGAGCGGAATACGGAGATAGAGGCCTGTGGGTAAGGCCTGCTAAAATGTGGAATGAAATCATAGAAAGAGATGGGAAGTCCATGGTTCGGTTTACAAAGATATAATAATATAATGTTAAGAAATTTTTATTATGAACGATGGGGAAGAAGTGAAGATTTACACTTTAGGTTATTTAAACATTTGCTAAGTGATATGCTTGAATCATCATTTAACTTAGTTTGAATTATAAAAACACACTATATGCATGGGGTACTAGAACAAAATAGCAAATAACAAATTAAGGCAAATAAAAAGACAAATTGAGCCGTCTTAAACTCAACTTGTCTTTTTTGTGATGTATTATTATTCTTCTTCAACAACCTCTTCTGTAGCTTCTGCTTCTTCCGTAGCCTCAAATTCTTCTGGCTTAGACTCTTCGTATGCTTTTAGAATTGCATCTTGAAGAATTGCACGAGCTGCTGCGTTAATAGGATGTGCTATGTCTCTAAAGTCTCCCTCTCCAACTCTCCTGCTAGGCATAGCTATAAATACACCATTTTGCCCTTCAATAACCTTAATATCATGTACCACAAACATGTCGTCAAAAGTTACTGAAACCACTGCCTTCATCTTATTCTGATTAGCAATATAACGCACTCTAACATCAGTAATGTTCATAAATTCACCGCCTTTTAGATTGATGATATGTATTGCTATAATTATTATAAACTATAATAAAGTAAATGTCTAAAGAAAAATTCAATTAATAACAAATATATACTAAATATTAAACAAGTAACAAGGAATGGGCAGAAAAAAATGATGAAGATTATGATTGTAAAAGTATTATTTATTTCTTTATTATTTTCAATATTATCAATAGGTTTAGACTTATGATAAAATAATGGTATAATATAATTGAATTATTTGTAAAAAGAGGATGGTTTAAATATATGTATAGATTTAGTATTGATGGAGCGGGGTACCGCCATATTCATTTTATTGGGATAGGCGGCATTAGTATGAGCGGTTTAGCGGAAATTGCTAAGACTGCTGGTTATCATGTCACCGGTTCTGATTCTAAGCCTGGTGCTGTGACTAAACGTTTAAATGAAATGGGAATAGAAGTTTTTAATGAGCATAAAGCTATTAACATCAAAGGTGCAGATTTAGTTGTATATACCGATGCGATTTCTATGGGCAATGAGGAATTGAAGGCTGCAATCAGTTCAAAGGTAGATTTGGTTGATCGAGCAACTTTTTTGGGAGCTCTTATGGAAAATTATGACGCATCCATAGCCGTATCTGGAACTCATGGCAAGACTTCTACAACCTCCATGCTGACAGAAATAATACACCAGACAAAGCCTACCCCTACTGTTTTATTAGGGGGTGTTTTGGATAATATTCATGGAAATGTATTATTGGGAGAGAGAAACCTGCTGCTTACAGAAGCCTGTGAGTACAAAGCAAATATATTAAAATATAGACCAACTATGGCAGTACTGTTAAATGTAGATGAAGATCATTTAGACTTCTTTGACAACATTGAGCATATTGCCAAGACTTTTAGAGACTATGTTGTTGGCCTTAGAGAAGATGCTACACTGATTATTAACATTGATGACCCATATTTAAAGAAAATTTCTGATGAAAAGCTTAGAAAAGAAATAACTATAGGTATTACCAACGATTCTGATTTTCAGGCGAAAAACATTATCCATAATCCTAAAGGTGTGTCATTTAAACTGTTCGTCTACGGGGAAGAAATTGGAGATGTGAATTTACAAGTGATGGGAGAGCACAACGTTATTAATGCGTTGGCTGCCATAGCGGCATCTTGGGAATATGGACTTGAGCCTTCGGAAGTTATTTCGGGAATAGAGCGATATAGTGGAGTTCATCGTAGATTAGAATTCAAGGCTATGGTGGATGGGGTTTCAGTTGTAGATGACTATGCCCACCATCCGACTGAGATAGAGGCATCTCTTAGAGCTTTGAAACCAGCCGTTGAAGGAAAACTTTATTGCATATTCCAGCCTCACACTTTTACTAGGACGAAGATATTATTAAATCGTTTTTCTACTAGCTTTACCGATGCAGATAGTGTTATTATCACAGACATTTATGCAGCTAGAGAGAAAGACTATGGAGATATTCACTCCCTAACACTTGTAGAAGCAATAAGTAAAAATCATCCTTCAGTAGTTTATAGGGCTGGTTTTGATGAGATAGTTGAGTATTTAGCCCCCATTGTTAAGCCCGGAGATATGGTGCTTACCATGGGTGCAGGAGATGTATATGAAATTGGAGAGCGACTAATTGGTAAGTTGCAGTCCTAGGAGATGACGAATATGGGAAGAGACGTATCAAGGCCTGCTTGGTTGGAAATAGATTTAGATGCTATTGAGCATAATATGAATGAAATCATCAGACATGTAGGCGAGGGTGTTGAAGTGATGCCGGTGGTAAAGGCAGATGCCTATGGTCATGGTTGCGTTGAAATTGCAAAAACTTATAGAAATATGGGAATAAAACAGGTTGCCGTAGCCACTTTGTCTGAAGCTATAATGCTAAGATATGGAATGGGTGAAGTACCGATTAAGATATTAGTATTAGGTTATACTCCGCCATATTTAATTGAATCATCTTTGAATTATGATGTGGCAATGACTGTATATACCTATGAACAAGCTAAGCGAATAAGTGATATTGCCTTGAGCATGGGCAGAAAGGCTGTATTGCACGTTAAAATAGAGACTGGATTAAACCGATTAGGGTTCGATCCAGTTAAAGAAAATATTGCAGAGATATTGAAAATCAAGGACTTACCTGGAGTGGAAGCAGAAGGGGTGTTCACTCATTTTGCAGCAGCAGATGAGGATGAAGCATATACTTGTCGGCAGGCAAGGTTGTTTGAGCAAATGGTTGAGTGGTTACAAGAAGAAGGCATGACTTTTAGATATATCCATGCATCTAATTCTGCCGCAACAATTGCATATCCAAAATTCCATTATAATATGGTAAGGCCTGGCTTGATTAACTATGGAATATATCCAAATAACTCTCCGGAAGAGAGGGCGATAATAAATCTTATACCAGTGCTGGCAGTAAAAGCCGAGATAGTTCATTTAAAAACATTGGCTCCTGGAGATAAGGTTAGCTATGGATTGACATTTGAAGCTACCAGAGAAATGGAATTAGCTACAATACCCATAGGCTATGCAGACGGATATAATAGGGCATTGGGCAATAAGTCCAACGTGCTGGTCCATGGGAAACGTAGACCAATAGTGGGGAAAATCTGTATGGATCACTTAATGGCAGATGTATCAGGTATTGAGGTTAATATTGGAGATGTAGTGACATTAGTAGGTAAAGAGGGTAAGGAAGAAATAAACCTCTACAACGTATCAGCGTTGTTACCAGGACAGATTCCACATAGCTTGATGAGCATGTTCACAAAACGGTTGCCAAGAGTATATACGAAAGATAAAAAAGAAATCTTGTGCAGAGATTATATTTTAGACTTGGCACACCAATTTCAATGTGAACCTTATAAAGAGGTATAATATGAATAAATGTATAATATTAGCAGCTGGAGCCGGTACTAGAATGAAGTCCAATCAGCCCAAGGTATTGCATGAAATATTAAATAAGCCCATGCTACACTATGTAATAGAGGCATCTAAGGGATTTAATCCAGGAAAGACCATTTTGATTACAGGGCATGGAACAGAAGCAGTTGAGAAAAAGTTTGAAGCTTATCCTAATATCGCTTTCGCACTTCAACCTATTGGAGAAGGCGAGCCGTATGGAACTGGCTATGCAGCAATGCAAGCTCTTCCATATGTAGAGGATGAAGACAAAGTGCTGATTCTAAGTGGAGATACTCCCTTGATAACTGAAAAAACATTAAAAGATTTAGAAAACTACTATATTGAAGGTGGATATTCTGGGGTAATTCTAAGTGCAACCACTGACGATTTAGTGGGATATGGTAGAATCATAAGAGATATTTCGGGAGAATTTACAGCCATTAGGGAAGATAGAGATTGCAATCCAAAAGAGAAAAAGATTACTGAAATCAATGGTGGCATATATCTTTTTTCTGGGAAATGCCTTCGAGAAGGATTGGCATCAATTGATGATGATAATGCTCAAGGAGAATACTATCTTACAGATGTAGTGGAAGTATTAAGCAATAAAGGCTACAGGGTAGGGGCGTATAATATGGGAGTGACCCAGGAACTTGATGGAATAAACTCCAGGGCGCAGTTAGCGCAAGCAAATAATGCGATGAAAATGAGAATAAACGAACACCTTATGAATGAAGGTGTGACTATAATTGATCCAGAAAACACTTGGATTGGACCAAATGTAGAAGTGGGTAAAGATTCTATTATTTGGCCAGGCGCCGTATTAGAAGGTGATACCAAAATAGGTGAAGCTACTATCATAAGAGGTACCACTAGAATTGTAGACAGCTCCATAGGAAATGGTGTGACGGTGGAGTCTTCGCTTATTGAAAACTCGGTGGTAGGAAATGATGTTACCATAGGGCCATTTGCACATTTGCGACCAAATGCGGTCCTTGAAGACAATGTAAAAATAGGAAATTTTGTAGAAGTTAAAAATGCTACTATGAAATCAGGATCAAAAGCATCTCATCTATCATATGTGGGAGATGCCAGTGTAGGAGAAAGAGTAAATATTGGCTGTGGCGTCATATTTGTAAATTATGACGGTAAAAATAAATTTAAAAGTGTCATAGAAGATGACGCTTTTGTCGGCAGCAATAGCAACGTGGTAGCTCCAGTTCATGTTGGTAAAGGGGCATTTATTGCAGCAGGTTCTACAGTTACTTGCGATGTCAACGAAGATACATTGGTAATTGCAAGGGCAAAAGAAGTAGTAAAAGAAGGTTGGAGTAAACGCAGTGCGCTAAAGGAAAAGTCGAAGGAGGATAATCGTGAATAGTTGCGTAGGGGATATGATAGTTTTATCAGGAAATGCAAATCTGGAATTTTCTAAGGCTGTGTGTGCAGAATTGGGCATACCTTTAGGCCAATGCGAAGTAACTCAGTTTAGCGATGGAGAATTAAATGTAAATATCGGTGAAACTGTGAGAGGTAAGGATGTATTTGTAGTTCAACCTACTTGCTCACCTGTTAATGACCATTTAATGGAATTGCTAATTATTATCGATGCTTTAATGAGAGCTTCTGCTGGTAGAATAAATGCAGTTGTCCCATATTATGGATATGCTAGACAAGATAGAAAAACTAAGGCTCGTGAGCCGATTACAGCTAAATTGGTAGCTGACATTTTAACAGTAGCTGGAGCAGATAGAGTTGTGACAATGGATTTGCACGCAGGTCAGATTCAAGGATATTTTAATATTCCAGTAGACCACTTGTCAGCAATTTCTAGACTGGCAACTCACTTTAAAGATATTGTAAATAAAGAGGATGCTTGTGTAGTATCACCAGATCTAGGAGGAGTTACTAGAGCTAGAAACTTTGCTACGAGATTAGACCTTCCCATTGCAATAATTGAAAAAAGAAGACCTAAGGCAAATGTTTCCGAGGTTATGAATTTAATTGGAGATATTGAAGGTAAAGACTGTATCATAGTAGACGATATTGTTGATACTGCAGGTACTATCTGTAAAGCAGCTGCTGTACTTAAAGAACGTGGAGCGAAAAGAGTTTTTGGTTGTGCAACCCACGGAGTGCTGTCAGGACCAGCAGTAGAGAGAATAAGAGAATCAGTTATGGATCAATTTGTAATTACAGATACGATTCCATTTGATACTTCAATCTGCGATAAAATAAAAGTTGTTACAGTTGCGGATCTATTTGCTGAAAGTATTCGAAGAATTAATACTAACTGCTCCATTAGCCAGGTGTTTGACGCATAATGAAGATAATAGTAGGACTGGGAAATCCAGGCAACGAGTATAAAGGAACTAGGCATAACGTCGGGTTTATCACTGTGGAAAAAATTGCAGAAGATTATGGTATATCATTGACTAAAGCTGGGTTTCAGGCTCTTTATGGCCAAGGTAGGATAGATGGAGAACAATTGATATTGGTTAAGCCTATGACCTATATGAATCTAAGTGGAATGGCCGTAAGACAGATTATGGATTACTATAAAGTAGAAGCAAAGGATTTAATTGTCATCCAAGACGATATAGATATATCAAAGGGAACCATAAAGATTAAATCAAAAGGCAGCGCAGGAACTCATAATGGTATGAAATCCGTAATAAAACACTTGGGGCATGGAAATTTTTCTAGAATAAAAATTGGAGTGGGAAACCCTAGCCACGGTAAAGATTTAGCAGATTTTGTACTATCTAAGTTTTCTAAAGAGGAAATAGATGAGATAGACTCTGCAATTGATCAAGCTGCGAAAGCTACTGTTACATGGGTTAAGCATGGAACAGAAGTTACAATGAATGAATTTAATAAAAAGGTTAAAAAAGAACAGGAATAATCTATACCAAATAAAGCCTTACAAAAACTATATGGTTTTTGTAAGGCTTATTCTATTTGAAAAAGGAAAATATATCTTTGATTTACCTTAGCTTTTGAACAAATAATATAGGTTGACATACCATATTATACGATATATAATATTGTTATAAACATAGTATAAAAAATAAGGAGGTGAAGTCATGGCATTTCCAGTACAGGGCACGTGGTTGGACTTTTGCGTATTAAGCATAATAAAAAATGGAGACACATATGGATATGAGTTGACTCAAAAATTGATGAGCTTGTTTAACTTATCTGAATCTACTTTCTATCCGGTACTTAGAAGACTTAGCAAAGATGGAGAGTTAACAACCTATGATAGAGCTTTTGACGGAAGAAATCGCAGATACTATTCTATAACTCCAAGGGGTTTGGAGGCACTAAATAGATATGAATATGAGTGGGCTATATTTAAGAACAAAATAGACACCATGATAGGAGGTGGGGAAAATGACTAGAGAAGAGTTTATGACAGCCTTAGGACGGTATTTAAAAAAATTACCTGAAGATGAGCTGGAGCAAGTTAGAGTATATTATCATGAGATGTTTGAAGAAGCTGGAGTGGGCAGATACGACCAGGTTCCAGCACACTTTGGAGATCCTAAACGAATTGCTTTGGAAATATTATCCCAAAATGCAAAAGATGATATTAATAGAGAAGGGCCAAGCACTGAAGAGCCGCTAATAAAGAATAAATGGATAATAATAGCTTTGGGAATAATGGCATTGCCTTTGGGAATTCCTCTATTAGGAACCTTATTAGGCGGACTAATAGGCATTGTTGCTATAGTATTTGCATTGATATTGACAGGTATCTCTCTGATATTTTTTCCAGCTATTATAATCATAAACGGAAGTGGGTTAGGCATAGCATCAATCGCATTTTTATCAGGTTTTATTCTACTAGGTATTGGGTTTTGCCTATTGTTAATTAGAATAATAATTATTATTGTAGAAGCGCTAGCTAGATGGATAAGCCATCGCGCCAACGGAAGGTCAGGTGCAAACCATGAATAAATTGACTAAAACAGCGTTGATTCTTATTCTAGTTGGAATAATATTAATAGTATCAGGGCTATTTGCTGGAGCAAAATTGAGATACGATTTACCCGGCAAAGGGGCCTTTGGCATTAATAGATTAGATGACAATATTTCTGATGACTATTATAGTGAAGATTGGGAATTTGATGAGGACGATTATTACGAGGATATCGAGGATATAGACGATATCGACGATATCAAATTGCAAACTCTAGATATAGAGATGGACAAAAGACATTGGATAAGCGAAGAGACTCGAATGGTTCAATCCAATAAGGTTAAGACAGAAAAGATGGAGTTTGACAAAATAGAAGATGTAGTTTTAGAGATACCTTTATATTCAGTGGAAATAGTTGGAATATCAGGAAATAAGCCTATATTAGTATATGAAACTATAATTAGTGGCGAAAACCAAAAAAATCCAATTATTATTGAACAGACAGATGAAACTAGTATTCATATTACTGGTAGTAGCAATTTAGAAGAAGTGATTAGAAAATTAAAATATAGCCCAAAACTGGTACTGTTTGTTCCAAATGGAGAATTGAAAACTTTAGAAACATCTCTTGATTTAGGTAAACAATATATAAAAAACATAGTTGTAGAAAAAGGAGATATTAATTCAGATCTGGGCAAAATTAAAATAAAAAACTCTAAACTTAGTTCTTTTCAAATAAACAATGATCTAGGAAAGGTCGAAATTGACAATTCAGAGATAATAGATACGAGTATAAATAATGAGATGGGTGATATTTCTTGCGAGAGAAGTTCTCTGGAAGATGTACAGTTTAGTTCGTCTGTAGGCAAAATAGATCTTGAAAATATAACTATTATTAATAAGGTGTCTGTACAAGCAGAAATAGGTGCAGTAGAAATAGACAATGTTAAAAATAGCAATGATGATAAGCTAAGTATGAAATTGAATACTGAACTGGGAAGAGTCAAAGTATTTGGGGAAAACCATAATACTGGCATTACAATAAAGGGTTTAGGAAGCGATTTTCTAGAAGTAAAAACAGAATTGGGAAGCATAACTGTTGAATAGCCGATATAGAGAAAAGATGGATAATTATCCATCTTTTTTTATGCAATAAAGGGCAGCTCTACTGTAGCTTTTATTAATATATGATATGATGTTAAAAGGAGGAATCATATGGTCATAAATGGTATAGTGGAGCGAATAACATTTCATAATAGTATAAATGGATTTACGGTAATGGTGGTTAAAGCAGAAGAAGATAGCTTTGTAGCTGTGGGAAATATTACTTCCATTGAGGTTGGCGAAGAAGTTACCATGGAAGGGGAGTGGGGTTTTCACAACAGTTATGGAGAACAATTCCAATTCACTCATGCCGAAAAAACAATGCCAACATCCCCTGAAGGGGTGGAGGCTTATTTAAGTTCGGGGTTAATTCCAGGAATTGGTAAAGTCATGGCTAAGAGAATTGTTGAAACCTTTGGCGAGGAGACTCTGGAAGTATTAGAAAAAAGTCCAGAAAAATTATTAAAAGTAGAGGGTATTGGAACTAAAACCTTCGCGAAGATGAGCGAAGCCCTTGCTAGGCACTATGGAATAAGAAGAATTTATTTGGAGCTTAGCGAATTAGGGGTTTCGACTAATATGGCGATGAAGTTATTCAGATTTTATGGAGAAGAAGTTGTTAATATAATTACGGCTAATCCATATAGAATGGCAGAAGATGTGCCCGGAATAGGTTTTAAAACAGCAGATGACTTGGCGAGAAAAATGGGAATAGAAGAGAATAATCCCATAAGATATAAAGCAGGATTATACTATGTATTGTGGGATGCAATTGGACAAGGGCATTGCTATTTGCCAAAAGAACTGTGGCTTACTAAGGGGGCTTCTTTATTAAATGTTGGAATCGAAGAACTAGAAGCGGTATTTACAGATTTCCAAATGGATTCAAGGATTGTAATAAGACCATATAACGATGAAATATGCTGTTTCCCATCTATATATTTTCAAGCTGAAAATAGGGTTGCACAGAGGTTGATGGAACTAAGCAACCAAAAGGTAGAGGAAACATGGGATTCCCTAAGGGAAAGCATAGATGAATTAGAAAGAGAAGACGGGCTGGATTTTGCCGAAGAACAGCGAGAATCTATAGAGGAGAGCTTCAAGCATGGAGTGTTTGTGATTACAGGGGGACCTGGAACGGGAAAAACAACTGCTCTCAACGCCATAATAAAAATAGCACACCAACTGGGTATGTCCTGTGTTTTAGCAGCTCCTACGGGAAGGGCAGCTAAGCGAATGAGTGAAGCGACAGGGCAACCTGCCTCCACGATACACAGGCTTTTAGAATATAGTTATAGTGCTGAACAGATGATGTTTATGAGAGATGAAAACAATCCATTAACGGCAGATTTATTAATAATAGATGAAGCGTCAATGATAGATATTATATTAATGGACAACTTATTGAGAGCTATTCCAGATGGATCTAGATTGATATTAGTTGGAGATGTGGATCAACTGCCAAGCGTTGGAGCAGGACACGTATTAGCCGATATAATAAATAGCCCTTATATTCCGGGAATAAGATTAAAACACATATTCCGACAGGCCCAAGAAAGTCTGATTATTACCAACGCCCATAGGATTAACAAAGGAGAAATGCCTTTAGATGGAGGTTCAACTGGAGATTTTTTCTTTATGAACTGTAGTAATCAAGTGGAGATGGCAAAAACGATAGTGGAATTAGTCTCCAAGAGACTTCCGAACTACTATGGAGTAGATTCCATAAAAGACATACAAGTACTCACACCTATGCATAAAAGGGAAGTGGGAGTAACAAGGCTCAATGAACTGCTTCAGGCTAGCCTAAACCCTAAAGACGATAATAGAGCGTTTTGTCATCTCCAGGGAGTGGATTATCGCGTTGGAGATAAAGTTATGGCCCTAAAAAACAATTACCAGAGAAAGTGGGAAATGGTAGATGAAGAATTAGGACTAATAGAGGGAGAGGGAGTATTTAACGGAGATATGGGATATGTTCACAGCATAGATGCTGAAAATGAAACCCTTATAATGTTAATGGATGACGGCAGAAATGTAGAGTATGAATATGCGGATGCCGATGAATTTACCTTGGCGTATGCTACGACAATTCACAAGTCACAGGGAAGTGAGTTCCCTGTAATCGTTATGCCTATTTACTATGGTCCACCAATGCTGATGACTAGAAATTTACTATATACGGGGATAACTAGAGCCAAGTCATTGGTAGTGCTAATAGGCTCTTCAAGTGCGTTGGAATTAATGGTAAATAATGAGCATGTGGAGCCTAGATATACGTTGCTTACGGAAAAACTTGAACAATGGAGAGAAGTACATGGCATGGTTTGAAAGGTGCCCGGGATGCGGCCAGCATGAAGCGAATTATTATGGATTGTGTGAAACGTGCTATCACTCAATCTATATGATATCCAAGGGAATTAGCCACAATGCTGACTCAGTAGGAAGGGTCATAGCAGCAACGGCATATACGAAACCCATTGATGAGTGGATACACAGATATAAATTTAAAAGAGAGAAGGCATGGACTGGTATTTTTGTGGAGCTGATGAGAAAAGCTATATTAGAGAATGATATTTGGTCTGAAGATCCATTGATAATACCAGTTCCTATACATAAAAAAAGACTGAAGCAAAGGGGCTTCAATCAATCGGAATTGTTGGCAAGAGAGCTGGCAACAAAAATAAATGCTATGGTGGGAGATTACTTAATTAAGACCAAAAACACGCAGGATCAAATAGAACTTTCATCTGAAAAGCGCAGAGAAAATTTAAGAGGAGCGATAAAAGCCACGAGACCAATTCCACCAGTTCCAATACTATTAGTAGATGACATCATTACCACAGGAAGTACATTGTCCGAATGTGCAAAAGCATTGAAGGAAATGGGAGCTACAGAAGTACATGCCGTAGTACTATCAGCCACATCCAGTAGATAAAAAAACTGATAGTAATGTTGTGAGAAAGATATTAAAAAAAGACACAAAAAAACTCTTTCGAGTTTTTTGTCTACTTATTGTAGGCCCCTAGGGGCGATGTGAATAAATTTTTGTTTGAACTTGTAGTGTAATTGCTTATGGTTATTAAGCTAATTTAAGTATATATGATATGAAAGGGGAAAGCAAGTGGAAAAGAAAGAATACTATTTAGGTTTGGATTTAGGAACGAGTTCCGTAGGGTGGGCAGTAACTGATAGCAGATATAAACTGCAAAGGTTTAATAAAAAAGACATGTGGGGCGCGAGATTGTTTGATGAGGCTAGCACAGCTCAAGAAACCAGAACACATAGAAGCTCCAGGCGAAGAAATGAAAGAAAAAAGAAAAGAGTTAGAATATTACAAGAGTTATTTGCAAAAGAAATTGAAAAAGTTGACCCTACGTTTTTTATGCGATTAAAAGAAAGCAAGTTCCACTTGGAAGATAAAAAAGTTAATCAGAAATACACTTTGTTTAATGATGACAATTTTACTGACAAAGAATATAACAATAAATACCCTACAGCATATCATTTAAGAAAAGACTTGATATATGATCAAAGCAAAAAAGATATAAGACTTATTTATCTTGCTCTACACCATATAATCAAATATCGTGGACATTTTTTGTTTGAAGGACAAGACTTTTCCGTAGAAGAAGCTTTTGGTGGAATATTTTCAAAACTAGCTGACTTTTTGTTTGACCAGTTTCAAATGGAAGTACCCGTAGATAAGTATGCGGAAATTGAAAAAATTCTGCTAGATAGAGATTTAAATTTGAGGGATAAGTCCAATGCCCTATCGGCTGTATGCGAGACCAAAGATAAACAGTTCAAAGATATATTGAGCGTAATGATAGGAGGAAAACGAAAACTATCGGCAATTTTCAACAATCCAGAGCTGGATGAAGCAGAAAAAAAAGAAGTTGATTTTACGACATCATCTTTTGACGAAGAGCATGATCTATACGAGCAAGTGTTGAATGAGGATATACTACTGCTAGATTTGCTAAAGGCTGTATATGACTGGATGATATTATCAGGTATTTTAGAGTCACATAAGCTTATTTCTGATGCCAAAATATCAGCATATGATCAACATGGTGTAGATTTGCAAGATTTAAAGTACTTGATTAGAAAATATGGTAAAGAATCATTAATTGATAAAAATGGTAAAGTATCCACAAAGGGAGACTATAAAGAATCTTTTAACGATATAGATGTTAAGAATAACTATGTATCATATATTAGAACAACATTGTCAAACGGAAAAAACAAGGCAGATAAGTCGTGCAACCAAGAAGAAGTAAATGATTTTTTCAATAAAAAGTTACAAAATTATAAGGTTGATGAAAGTGATTGCGAGGTCTATGAAAGGATAATAAAGAGACTAGAAAGGAAAATAGCTTTGCCAAAGCTAAGGACATCAGACAACAGTGTTATTCCATATCAAGTTCATAAAATGGAACTTGATATGATTCTGAACAACGCATCGAAACATTATCCATTTTTAAATAAAATCGATGAAACTGGATTGACAATAATAGAGAAAATACAAAAAACAATGGTATTTAAAATTCCTTACTATATTGGACCCTTAAATACTTATCACTCTGAATACAATGGTGGGCATGGAAATGCATGGATGGTCAAAAGGAAAGATATGGCAATATTGCCTTGGAATTTTGAAGAAGTAGTAGATGAGGAGCAGTCTGCGGAACGATTTATAAGAAGAATGACTAACAAGTGTACTTATGTGCTTGGAGCAGATGTTATTCCCAATAATTCTCTATTATACGAGAAATTTAAGGTTTTAAATGAGCTAAACAACTTAAAATTAGATGGTAAACAAATAACGGTAGACCTGAAAAAAGAAATATATAATGATTTGTTTAAAGAAAAGAAAAAAGTTACTCAGAAAATGCTTAGAACATACCTAAAGAAAAGAGGAATGCCAGGAGCTGAAGACACAATAATCTCCGGAGTTGACGGTGATTTCAAATCATCTTTAACTTCTTATCACATTTTCAAGGGAATATTAGGAGATAAAATCAATTTTGAACCTACAAAATCTCATGTTGAAAAAATTATTTTGTGGAAATGTATATTTGAATCTGGAGGCAAAATAGTTAAAGAAAAAATATCAGCAGAATTTTCAGATATTTTTACAAAGGAAGAGATAAAGAAAATTCATAATAAGAACTTCTCAGGCTGGGGGAGGTTTTCTCAACAATTTCTAAAGGATATAGAGGGCGTAAGCAATGAAACTGGAGAATTTTTTGAGAACTTAATGGAAGCGCTAGAGAATACAAACGATAATTTAATGGAATTATTAAGCTCTAAGTACACCTTCAAAGAGAAGTTGGAAGAGGTAAATGCGACAGATGAGAAAATAGACAAAGTAACATACGATAATGTAATGCAGGATGTATATCTTTCCCCTGCAGTGAAAAGAACGGTTTGGCAAGCTATTACTATTTGCGAAGAGATAAGAAAAATCAGGAAATCAGCACCAAAGAAAATATTTTTGGAGATGACAAGAAATCCTGAGCTTAAAAAAGAGAGAAAAGATTCGCGAAGAAACGATTTAATTAAACTGTATAAGAGTTGCAAAGAGGATGTATCTGAATTTATAGGTGAACTAGAAAGTTATGATGATAGAAAACTTAGAGCCAAAGCACTATATCTATACTATACGCAAAAGGGAAGGTGCATGTATACAGGAGAAAAAATCGATTTGAGTTTAATTTTGAATGCTAAGGATAATGCGTTGTCCCTATATGATATAGATCATATATATCCGAGATCTCTAACAAAAGATGACAGTTTTGATAACTTGGTTTTAGTTAAAAAAGATTATAACCTTAGAAAATCAGACGTGTATCCTATTGATGCTGATACAAGACAGAAAATGAGAGGATTCTGGGCTGTCCTTAAGGAACAAGGATTTATATCAAGTAAAAAATTCTATAGATTAATTAGGGATCAATATTTAACAACAGAAGAATTAGCAGGATTTATTAATAGACAGCTAGTTGAAACTGGGCAGTCCACCAAAGCAACAGCTGATATTTTGAAAAAACTATATCCTGAAACAGAAATCATTTATACAAAAGCAAAAACGGTTAGTGATTTTAGGCATAAATTTAAATTGTATAAATGTCGAGAGCTAAATAATTTTCACCATGCACACGATGCGTTTTTAAATATAGTAGCGGGAAATGCTTACTATACTAAGTTTACAGCAAATCCTTACAATTACATTAAAGAGGAACGAGAGGGAGGAAAGAGAAGAGCGTATAACCTTGAAAAGTTTTTTGATAATAAGGTTGAAAGAAAGGGGTATGTTGCTTGGAATACAGACTTACACCTGCCATTTGTTAAGAAAACATTGGGAAGAACTACTGTTAATGTTGCAAGAATGCCAATGGTACAAAAAGGAAAGCTGTTTGACATAAAGTTATTAGGGAAAAAAACAGATGAAAAAGTCTTGCGTGCTCCAATAAAAGGGAATGATAATAGATATGCAGATTTCAGCAAATATGGAAGTTATAATAATGTATCTGGAGCATATTTTTTTGCAGTAGAGCATACTGTAAAAAGCAAAAGAGTAATAACTATAGAGCAGGTTTATTTAATATATGATAATCAAATAAAAACAGAGAGAGATCTCTTGGATTACTGTAAGAATATTTTGGGATTAAAAGATGCCATAATAGTATTAGAAAAAATAAAAATGAAAAGCAAAATATTATGGAATGGATTTCCATTATATTTACAGGGAAGATCCGATAACAATCTTTTCTTCACAGTAGCAAAAGAAATAAATATATGTGGAAAGAATGCCGAAACTTTAAGAACAGTATTCAAAGAATATAGTGTAATAAAAAATAATGGAGAGTTAAGGGAGTCTTTAATAAAAGAGTCGGAACTTATATCTCTCTATGACGAATACATTTCTTTATTAAAACATGGAGAGTATAAAGAAAGACCAAATAACCCAGTTAAGACTCTAGAGGAGGGAAGAGATATATTTAAAGATTTATGCTTCGAAGAAAAGATAAAATTAGTTACAGAAATTCACAAACTTTTCTCGAAAAATGGATCGCATGGAGTAGATTTAAAGTTAATAAAAGGTAGAGGGCAAATGGGAACCATTAAACTAGGGAAAAATATTACAAAACACTCTGTCGTTCTTATTAACGAATCACCAACGGGGCTTTATGTAAATAGGAAGGTGCTGAATAAGGCATGACTTGGAGATCAGTTCATATCACTAGAAGGTCGAAATTAGATTTAAGAATGAACTACTTGGTGGTAAGATCAGAAGATCAAACCACCAAGATTCACCTAAGTGAAATAGGATTATTAATGCTTGAGAGCACTCAAATATAGGTGACCACAGCGCTTTTATCAGAATTATCCAAACAGAAAATTCGAGTTGTTTTATGCGATGAAAAGCACAATCCAGTATCAGAGGTATTACCATATTATGGCTGCCACGATAGTAGCAAAAAAATAAGGTATCAATTTGATTGGGATGAGGAATTTATGGATGAGCTATGGAGAAGAATTATATTTCAGAAGATTAACAACCAGAGGGCTCTATTGATAAAAAAAGGATGTGAAAAATACTATATAGATTTATTGACGGGGTACTTAAAAGAAATAGAGCCTGGAGACACCACAAACAGGGAAGGCTTAGCTGCAAAAGTGTTTTTTGCAGGACTATTTTCGCAAGATTTTGTCAGAGGGATGGAAACGGCAACTAATGCAGCATTGAATTATGGATATCAAATATTATTATCTTGTTTTAATAGAGAGATAAAAATTTGTGGCTATTTGATAGAAATAGGAATACATCACCAAAGCCAACACAACCATTTTAATCTGGCGTCAGATTTAATGGAACCTTTTAGACCCTTAGTTGATGAAATAGTATATGAGAACATTGCTGATAGCTTTGGTAAAGAAGAAAAAAGGATAATACAAACTTTGCTTCACAAAAGTGTAAATATTAGTAATAGAAGCCAAGTATTAACCAATGCTATTGGAATTTACACAAAATCAGTAATGGACGCACTGTTAACTAACGACTTAAACTATATTAAGTGGTTGCAATATGAGCTATAGATATATGAGAATAATGGTGTTTTTTGACCTACCGACTGTATCGTCGGAGGATTTGAGAGAATATAGAATATTTAGAAAAGAACTAATAAAGCTTGGTTTTATGATGCTTCAAGAGTCGGTATATGTTCGATTAGCATTAAATGCAACAGTAGAAAAAGCGATGATTGATAAATTGCGTAAGATAAAACCCGAAAAAGGATTAGTTCAAGTACTATCAATCACTGAAAAACAGTATAATAATATGGAAACACTAGTTGGAGAGGTGAAGTCTGAAACATTGGACACAGATGACAGGATGGTGATTTTGTGATCCTGCAACATGAAGCTTGGAATTTTGAAATAGATTTAGAAGGAATAAATACTATAGTAGTTGAGAACCCGAAACTATTTAGAACTATCTTAAACGACCTTAACGCGCAAACTTCCGGGTGGGAGGGAGGTTTTTCTTTGTATGAGGATTTAAAGGAAAAGTCTATAAAAAAAGAGATAATACTAATTCAATCACCCTATATTGCGTCGATTAACGAACGAAAGATAATTGGCAAATTACATGAGGAAATAAAAAATGACATATTGTCAGGAGAATTTGAAAAGTTCAGGCAGTTAGAGTCAGAAATACTGAAATTTGCCGATGAAATGACCTTTAATAATAGTATTGAGTTAGAAATCGGAAACAGCATAGAAATTGTAGATTTACTAAAAATAGCAGGAGTTAAATTTAGAGAAGAAATTGGAAATGTAGATATTATTGATAAAATGGCACAATATGCTATAATCATGCAACAGTTTATCAACCCTACAGCCCAGTCGTATACTAATATTAAGGGAATGTTTATGGAAGATGAATGGGAAGATTTTATTAAAGAGCTGAGAATTAACAGGGTAAATCTATTATTATTTGAAAATCATCATACATATGGTGAAAAAGAAGGAGAAAAGATATATACTATAGATATGGATTATTGCGAAATATATTAATTATCCAAATAACCAAAAGGATTACCAATGTTTGTAGTGGGCATGCTTTTAGCGCTTTCAAAGAAACTTCAGAATAATTAAGAACGATGATGTTTTGAGATTTGAGGTTTGAGAGTAGTGTAATTACTTATGGTTATTAAACTATGATGTATTATCTCCAACCGTTGAATAGTTTGAGAGTAGTGTAATTACTTATGGTTATTAAACTTCTTTTTCTAAAAGTTCAGCTAAAGGCTTTGTTTGAGAGTAGTGTAATTACTTATGGTTATTAAACTGAATCATCAACTCGTCTAGTTGTTTCCCAGTTTGAGAGTAGTGTAATTACTTATGGTTATTAAACTGAA
>JAAYFJ010000018.1 GCA_012728295.1 Tissierellia bacterium
AGGCCTTTTGATTGGCCTCAGTTTTGTTAATTCATATAGAGTAATTTATTTCTACTTACCAGGTTCTTGAACCTGTTTCCCTAAACTGAGCTACAGTTGTTGCATGAGCATTAGTTCCACCATCAACATCCATAATCTGACCAGTCACATATTCACTTTCATCAGATGCTAAATACAGAGCTAGATAACCAATATCTTCTGGAGCACCATATCTGTTCACAAGAATATTGCTCATGAAAACATCAGTCAACAACTTAGGAAGATGCTCCTTATTCTCTGGTGTGACAATAAGTCCAGGACGAATGCAGTTGCAACGAATATTTTCTTTTCCATACTGAACAGCAGTAGATTGAGTCAACAGATTTACCCCTGCTTTTGCTGAAGCATATGCTGCGCTACCTAAGTCACCAGCATGGGAAGCCATTGATCCAATATTTACAATTGAGCCCTTTCCATTTTGCCTCATATGTGGAATTGCTTCCTTAGTTGCGATAAATACGCTTCTCAAATCGCTCTCCATTATATCATCCCACATTTCAATAGTTAGCTCTTCAATAGTTCCGTCAGGAAGCGCAACATTTGCAGCATTGTTTACCAAAACATCCAGCTTGCCATATTTATCCACAACATTTTGAATCAAATCTCTTATTGTTTCGGGTTTAGTTACGTCACTATAGATGTATGATGCCTCTCCACCATCTTTGACAATGGCATCAACCACAACTTGCCCTTTTTCTTCTTTTCTTCCAGTTACAACAACCTTAGCACCTTCTTTTGCAAATATCTTTGCAATTCCCACTCCAATACCGCTAGTTGAGCCTGTTACCAATGCGACTTTATCTTTTAATCTAGCCATTATGCAAACCTCCCCATTTATTATGTTGATGATAAAATTATAACAAATAATAGACCACATTGTCAACATATATAATAATAAACACAAATTATTACACCCTAGCTGGCATCCCATTCTCTTGATTGATATACAAATAGGAGAGGTAAATTACTATTGGATATTTGAATATTTAAGGAGTAAACTCTGATCTTGGGGAACACAACTAAAGATTTAATAAAAATTTAACCAGTAAGCATGCAAAAGCCTGTAAAGTAAGAGACAATAGTTAGCAATTTAAAGAAATAATGCTATAATGTATTTAATAAGAAGCTTAGAGGAGGGACATAATTGGTTAATTTTAATGATAAGATAAATTTTATTTGGAAAATAGCAGAACTACTTCGTGGACCATATAAACCTGAAAAATATGGTGATGTAGTACTACCCATGGCTGTATTAAGGAGATTTGATTGCCTATTGGCTGATACAAAGGAAATTGTATTAGAAATGGCTGCTAATGATGTACCACCAGCTATATTAGAAAGTATCTCAGGACATAGGTTTTATAATAAATCCAAGTTTGATTTTGAAAAGCTTTTAGACGATCCGGATAATATCAAAGCAAACTTTGAGTCATACATACTAGGATTTTCATCCAATATTAGAGAAATAGTAGAGAACTTTGAATTTGTTAATCAAATAAAAAAACTTGATGATAACAATTTATTATTTTTAGTAATTAAGGAATTTGCAAACATAGATTTACATCCAGAGGCAGTCTCCAATCAAGAGATGGGATACATATTTGAAGAATTAATTAGAAGGTTTTCGGAAAATGCAGAGGCAGGGGACCACTATACCCCTAGGGAAGTAATCCAGCTTATGGTTAACCTTATATTCAATGGAGTAGAAGATGAACTAACCATACCAGGAAAGATATTTACAGTAGGAGATTTTGCATGTGGGACAGGGGGTATGATGTCTGTTGCAACTAATTATATTAAAGAACTCAACCCAGATGCACAGGTAGAAGTATTTGGACAAGAGATAAATAATCAATCCTATGCAATCTGTAAATCAGACATACTAATTAAGGGGCAGGAAGAGAAAAACATAATCTTTGGAAATTCATTCACAGAAGATGGGCACAAGGACTTAAAGGTGCGATTTGCCCTTATGAACCCGCCTTTTGGAGTTGATTGGAAGAGAAATAAAAGCTTTATAGATAATGAAGTATCACAATTAGGATTTGATGGTAGGTTTGGAGCAGGACTGCCTAGGACTTCTGATGGTTCACTACTCTTCCTACAACATATGTTATCTAAAAGAATAGAAGATGAAAATGGTTCTAGAATGGCAATTATCTTCAATGGTTCTCCATTATTTACAGGAGATGCAGGCAGTTGTGAATCAGAAATAAGACGATGGATTATAGAAAATGATTTCCTTGAAGGCATTATAGCCTTGCCCAATGATCTCTTCTATAACACTGGAATAGCTACATATATTTGGATTTTATCCAATAGAAAAAATGATAATATTCTAAAGGGACCAATAAGGAAGGGGAAAATCCAATTAGTTGATGCATCTTCATTCTCTAAAAAGATGAGAAAATCACTAGGTTCAAAACGAAATGAAATATCTGAAGAACATATAAGGGAAATCTCAAGGATATACGGGGACTTCAAAGAAGGAGAATACTGTAAGATATTTGATAATAAAGACTTTGGATATCTTAAAGTGACAATAGAAAGACCTCTTAGACTTAATTTTGAAATAACAGAAGAAAGAATAGAAAACCTATATACAGAATCAGCTTTTTCTAAACTCTATGATGAGGACAAGGTTGAAGAACTGGAACTAGAAAAGGAAAAGAAGACAATCAAGAAAAGAGACTTAACTACTTTAGAGAAGATGTACAAAGGAAAAGACTTACAAGATAGTATCGTAAATATTTTAAGACAAAATATATCGGACAAGATCTATAAAAATAGAGAAGAGTTTGAAGGAATATTAAAGGAACTATTTAATGATATAAAACTAACAAATGCCCTATCTAAAGCCATACTAATGGGATTATCAGAAAGAGATGAAAGTGCAGATTATTGCATGAAAGGCAAGAAAAAGGAAGCTGATACAAGCCTTAGAGATACAGAAACCATACCACTGTCCATAGATGTAGATGGTTATAGTCTAGATACAGATAAACATATAAAGAAAGAAAAACAAAACATCCTAGACTATGTAAATCAAGAAGTAGCACCTCATGTAAATGAATTCTGGATAGATCACACTAAAACAAGGATAGGCTATGAGATACCATTTACAAGATACTTCTATAAATATGAAGAACTAAGACCGTTTAAAGACATAATGGCTGAAGTAGCAGAACTAGAAAAAGAGATACAAGAAGAGATAGAGAAGATTAATGACTAACTGTAGAGGATGGTCCCTGTGCCATCCCGAGAAGAGGTGAGAAAATGACTTATGAAATAAAATATAGAAGTGAAGATGAGATGAAGGAATGTGGAATTGAATGGTTGGGCAAGGTGCCTAAGGAGTGGGAAGTATCGCGGATAAAGGATACCGCATCAAATAGATATAAGAGCTTTGTAGATGGTGATTGGATTGAAAGTAATTTTATTACTGAAGATGGCATTAGGTTAATACAGACAGGAAATATAAGAGTAGGAAAATATAGAGAGCAAGGTTATAGGTATATTTCTGATAGAACATTTAAAACACTAAATTGTACTGAGGTGTTTGAAAATGATATATTAATTTGTAGACTAGCTGAGCCTGTAGGTAGAGCATGTTTGGCGCCCAAAATGGATGTAAGAATGATTACTTCTGTAGATGTATGCATATTAAAACCTAATATTTTTGCTTTCAATAAATATTTAGTATATGCTCTATCAAATCAACTGTATCTTGATCATGCTAACATGATTGGTTATAGTGGACATTATGATACATTTCCATTTTCATTGACATTGAGTTACGATACTACAACACAAGTGCTATACGATATTATTGAGTCTGTCCTTAGGAATGGTATATAAAGGATTATAATTATTAATGGACATGATGGAAATATTGCCCCAATTGAAATTGCAAGTAGAAAAATAAAAGAAAAATATTCCAATGCCAGAATAGCAGCCCTAACACAATGGTGGGTTACTGCGGGAGAATTATTACCAGAAGATACCTTTGAGGTATGGGATGGCTTAGGACATGGAGGGGAAGGGGAGAGCTCTATTATGTACTACTTGTATCCTGAGTTGTGCCAACCAGAGTTAGCAACCTCCGTAGTGCCAGATAATCTACCACCCTATCTAGATTTAAAATGGGATTTCTCAGAGATTACAGATACTGGTCAAACAGGAGATGCTACCAAAGCAACAGGTGAAAAGGGCAAGAAGATGAATGAAGTTTTACTCCAAGCTATGACAGAAGCAATCGATTACTTAAATGAAAGGGACTGGAATTATAATACTACAGATCATGCTGCTACTAAGCTTGATTGATCAAAGTTCTGCTAAAGTATTATGAGAATATTATTTGGAAGGAGAAATAAATGGGAAATAAAAATAAAGAACCATTAAATCCATTACTTGATAAGGAATTTTTGATTGAAGATGAGAAAAATGATTTTATGCTTTCACCAGTACCTCAAAATAAGAGAAGATCGACCTAGCCCAGGTATGGGTATGGGTTGGATTTGGTTATGTAGTTACTGGATTATATGTTGGTGGAATTTTAGCAGGAGTTGGAGATAATCCTGGATTAACACCTTCAAAGGCCTTTCTAGCATTAGTTTTAGGAATGGGATTTTTGTTCTTTCTTACATCATTTTTAGGAATTATATCTCAAAGAACTGGCTTAAATCTATCCCTTCTTTCTAAATATACTTATGGTTCTAAAGGCATGGTAATTCCTATGATTGTTATGGCTCTAATGACATTGGGCTGGTTCTCTAATATTACAGGTATGGTAGGTGAAATTTGGGGTACATTTTTAGGCAATCCATCGGGTGTAATTGTCATGAATCCTAGCGATTTTGGACATAATATTCCTCCTATTACCCTGGAAGCTATGTTAGCAACAGTATTCTGGGGACTAGTATTTACTTATACAGCAGCAAAAGGAATTACAGCAATAGAAAAAGTATCATCTGCCGTTGGACCTACCATATTGATTATAGCAATAGTAATGGGATTTGTTATGATTGGTCAAGCAGGAGGTAGGGAAGCTTTTATGGGAATTGCTAATCAACGAACAGGATTAAGCTTAGGAGCAGGGGTTACTGCTTTAGTAGGCAGTTGGATGGCAGGTGCCGTAATGGGAGTTGATTTGTTTAGATTTAATAAAAATCTAAAAGCAGTGTGGCTAGGATCTGCCGCATGTTTTATTATAACCAATCCAGTTCTGAATATAGCAGGCTATATAAGTACAATATCCTATGGAAACTATAACTTAGTTGTTAATGGCTAGAATATCTAGAAGGAATCTTATAAAGACAGAAGAAAAGAAAACTATTTGTTCATTTAGAGCGGGAATTTATACTAGGCTTTCACAAGAAAGAACAGAGGAATGGAGGAATAAATCATCTTCTATTGAAACCCAAATAGAAATCTGTCAGGAATATGCCAACAGGGAAAATATGAATTTAGTCAAGGTTTATACAGACTATGAGTATTCTGGAACAAATTTTGACAGGCCTGGATATATTGAAATGATGAATGATGTGAGAAGTGGTCTTATAAATTGTATTATAATAAGAGACCTATCACGACTTGGTAGAGAGCATCTTGAAATGGGCAGACTTGTAGACAAGGTATTTCC